>CAYRYU010000114.1:0-21691 GCA_964428355.1 uncultured bacterium | reverse complement strand
TAAGAGGGAATTTTGCATTTCCCATACTCTTGATTTCCAGCAAGGCGGAAAATGATGCTCATCAACTCCACCCTGGGATCCACTGAAACCGAGATAAAATCAGCATTGGGAAGGTTATCCGAGATTCCCGTGCCGATGGCTGCCAGAAGAAGCACTCCCGCGAATATCGCCCGGTGAAACCTGCCCATTGTCGCCTCCAAGGGAAATCTCCCTGCACTTTCCTCAAAATGGAGGAAATTCCTGACTATGTTGCGGAAAGGAATACGTTCACCTCCACACCTTTCCCCCTTAAGAAAACAGGTTCCACGCTCCTGAACCGGAGCGCTTCGGAAGATCATTTCACTCGTTGGATTCCTTCGGTGGTGAGCAGGACCTCCTCCAAAGGAAAAGCATCGGAAGTTCCGGTGGCTGTGGCTTCTTTGGGATTGTCTACTAGTTTGCATGGCCAGGCTTTCGTGAGTTTCCACCGGGAAATCTCTGTTCCGTTTTTTCGAACGGGACGAGATCCCCATCCTTGCGGGCCAGGTCGAGGTGGCCGGTCGTCACCTGCTTTCTCCAGTTTACAAGATCCCGGTTGGAGGTAAGACACTTCTGGAGATGGTTATCGAAAAATTCCACCTTGCCCGACAACTTGCTCAAAATTTCCTTTTCGAGCGGCCCGGGCCCTTTCGGTCACCGAGATCCGTTTCACTGCCAATGTTGTAGGCCTCCGACCAGTTCTGGGGACGTGTTATCGAACCTGAGTCTGGTATCACGTCCCCAGAAATCGGCTTTTCTACTTCTTGGGCTTTTTGATGGATTCGAGGATGGACTTCATGTCGGCTTCGTACTTCGCAGAATTAGCGGGATCCTCGAAGGAGATGATGTGCGCGGTAACGCCTTCCTTGGGAACGAACTCGCAATAATAGACGGAAACGGGTTTCCCGAAGGTCTTGGAGTCCTTGTAGTTGTCAATTCCGGAGCCATTCCAGACATAGAAATCGATGTCGTTGATCTTGGTCTCCTGAGCTTTTTCCTCATACTTGTAGTCCTTGATCCACTGGCCGATCAACTTTTCCATGGCCTCTTCCTCTTTGGCATTGTCTTTCTCGCTGCCTTCCACAACGGACATGATCCAGTACACTTCCCAGTTTTCGGGGTAGGCGTGAAGAACTCCGTCATCGGCCATCTCGGTCTTCCACTTCTCGGGGAAGGTGAGCTCGAACATCGGGTTCTTCTCGTCAGGATAGACAAAAGTGGTTCCCGCGGCGAAGGATGGTCCCGCCAACAACATGCAAAGGATCGAACAGACTGCCACCAAAAGGATTCGTTTCATTTTTCTCCCTCCAATTTTGAGATTCCCCTTCCTCCGTGACCGGTACCCCGGGCGGATTCCGGTGGAAGCTGAACGATATCACGCCTTCCCATCCAGGTCAAAGGGTTAGAACAAAGTACCAGGAAACTTTCCCCGAAGTTCAGGATCACGACTCCGGGTCTCTCGTGCAGGATGGAACTTATGGTATATTCGACGAAAACCGACCTGCGAAAGGTTTCCCGGGACGGGATGTGGGACGGGCGCGCGCCCAGGGGGCGGGAGTCAAGGTTTTCCCATGGTCTTTTCGGGCCGGGAACAGGGGTTTCATGATCAGACCTTCGCTGGCTTCGATCGCGGGAATCCTGCTGTTTGTCGTCATTCCAGCGGTCCTGGGCGTGGCGGCGGCCGACCGCGCCTTCCGTTTCCTGGGGGAAATGGAGGCGAGGGAGGCCAGGCTCGATCTTGCCCAGGAGGCCCGGAACATCCTGGCCTTCGCTACCCCCGAAGAGGTCATTCTGGCGCGTTTCCAGAGTGAACGCAAAGACTTTGCCTCACCGGATGAGTCGAGCGCGGTTTCCGACCCGCAAGGGGACCAACGTCCAGCATGCGCTCCAGGGGAGGCCGGCTTTTCCTCGGGGAGCGGGACTTCACTTTGGCCGGAGGGATCGGCATGGGTGAGGAATGGACGCCCCCTGGCCCCTGACGGCCTCTTCCATCCTCCTCTCGCGTCAGGTGCTCAGGAAGCTCTCGAACGGTTGGCGGTGGTTCTTGACGCCGGCAGTGACCCGGAACCGGAAGACATCCGCCTGTGGGAACACGCGTTCGGGGTGAGCTTCGATCCCCGGGCGTTCCGGTCCCAGCCAGGGTATCCCTATCCCGTCATCTGGGGGCGGAATTCCGCCTGGTTGCTCTGGGAAAGGAAAGCCTCCGCCCCGGTCGACCTGATCCTGGCAATCCCGCCCGACCCGGGGTGGCGTCTGAAGGAGGCTTTCCGTTCCTGGGCCTCCGTTTCGAGGCAGGGTCTCCGGGCCGCGGTGGTTTTCCCCGGAACCCGCCGGTTCATCGGGACAAAAACCTGGGAGTCGGGAAGGGTCGGAAGTCTGATCCGTGGATTCAGGCGAGGGCAATCCCCCGAACAACCGGTTGAAGCGAAGATCACGCTTGTTGAGCGGCTTGCGGGGCATGGGTGGTTGGTAATGGAAAAGGATCTCCTCCACGTGAGGGGATGGGAAACCTCGCGGGTCAGGTCAGTGGGGGTTCCGTTCCTCATCCTTGGCGGGATCCTCCTCTTCTTCCCTCTCCAGAGATCTATCCAGGGCTCGCCTCTGGCAGTCCGCCTTCTGGGAATGTTCGGATATGTCATCGTGCTTCCTCTCGTGGGGGTCGGGGTTCTAACCTTCGGAGTCCTGGCCGACGGAGCGAGCCTGCGAAGGGGAGAGGTGATCCAGCGGGCCCGCTCGATGTTGATGGAGTTCGACGACGAATTTCGCCGCGAAACCGCGCGTACCGAACGAACCTGCCGAAGGCTCACCCGCCTCGCCTTCAAGAGCCGCCGGACTCCGGAGGATCGTGAGTCCTTCCGCCGCGTCGCAGTCCGGGTTCTGGAGCGGAAACTCGTCGACCGGCTGGAAATCCGGGACTGGAAAAAGGAAGTCTGGCTCCACCTCGAGGACGGGTTCAGCGACGACGGGATGAACCGGCTGTTTTCATCCCTGTCGGAATACGTAATCGTGGAGTTCGGAAGCCGTGTAAGCGGCGGGGGCGGGGAACCGACCCGGAAATCCCCTCTTCTGATGGTCATGCAGGAGCTGTTCGAGCATCCGTATATGGCGTTCCACGAGCACCTCCGAAAACCGGGCAGGTTGGTTCCCTTCGAGGCGGGAAACACGATCCTGTTCTGGTTCTGGGACCTGGGCAACGACAGGAGCCGGCCCGCGGCTTTCGTCAACATCATGCGGAGCAGGGAAAGCGCGGTGGAAACATACATCCAGCGGAACCTCATCCGAAATCGGGAGTTCCGGATCGTGGCATTTGACGGCCAGACGGGTCAGTGGTTCGGCCTGCGGCGCCCGGGCCGGACGATGAAAGCACTTACCGCGGCCGTGATCCGGGGCGGCGGGGAGCAGACCTCGAGCCTGTCGATCGCAGGAACCCCCTTCCTCGCGTTGGGTTACGGCAGCCGGAAGATGGGGAACCTAGTCCTGGTTGCCATGATTCCCGAGGCCGCCTGGGAGTTCCAGGGGAAACCGCTCCGAAACAGGGTTGGATGGGGAATCCTCATCGCGATCCTCGTCGGGGTGAGTGCAACCTGGCTGCTCGCCAACGGCCTTCTCCTGCCCATCAGCGATCTCTCCGACGGTATCGAGGCTATGCGCCGCCGGGAGCGGGATTACGAGATCCCCGTCCGGGCACCCGATGAGCTGGGCCGGGTGGCGGGGGCATTCAACAGGATGCTCGAAAATGTCCACGAATTCGATGTGGCCAAGGACATCCAGGACACCATCATGCCTATGACCTGGCCCCAAATCCCGGGATACCGTTTTGATCTTCGGATCCGGCGGAGCGCAGGCGTCGGCGGTGATTACGGCGAGGTGCTCGCTTTTCCCGACGGTCGGTTCGGAATCCTCCTGGGAGACGTGTCGGGGACCGGAACGAGCGGAGCATTGGTGGTCGCCATGGTGAAGGCCGCGGTCACCTTGTTCCTCGAGGAGAGGGGAAAACCCGAGGAATTCCTAGGCGAGCTGAACCGGATGGTCCAGGAGGTGGCCCGCCCGAACCGCTTCTCTTGCGCTTTCCTGTTGCTGACTCCCGGGGAGGGGCGGGTCGAAGTATCCCTCGCCGGGAACCCGTTCCCCGTTTGGGGACGGCCCTCTGCGGGCTTCCTGAAAAGGGTTGGAAAACCCAACTACCCCCTCGGAACCCGCCGGAATCTGCAACTTTCCCCGCAAAGCATCGTTCTTCAGCCGGGTGATTTCCTTTTCTCCTTCTCTGACGGGCTGGCCCAGGCACACGACGGAGGAAGTGCCAGATTCGGATACGACCGCGTGGAGCAGATCCTGAGCGGGGCTTCTCGGGAAAGTCCCGAGGCGATGCTGGAGCGGGTTGAAAGAGAGCTGGAGAGTTTCCGGGGTTCCACCCCACTTCCGGATGACGTTTCCCTTTGCGCTCTGTCGCGGGACAGCGGGAGGAAAGCATGAGCAGCGTCCTGTCTCGCTCCGTTTCCCGGTGGGCGGATTCCGCCACCCGGGGAGTCTCTTTTCTCTTGCTCATGGTTCTTCCCATACTCGTTCCCTGGTTCGCAGTGGACCGTGTTCTCCTCGACCAGGAACAGGAGACCGTCACGCGTCAGACGGATGCTCTCGACCGGCACCTGCAGCTCGTGCGGTTCGCTTCCGATCCGGAAGAACGCTTTTCTCACGCGTTCAGACAGTGTTTCCGGGGGCTCGAACGGAACGGTTTCCGTCCGAGCCGCGGGGGAAGCCTGCCGGTGACGTTTCCAAAGAGCCTGGGGGTGAAGGTGGTTTTCTTCTCCACAGATGGGGTCCTTCATCTTCCCCCGGGGATCCGCGTGGAATCGAGATCGGTCCTGACACGACTCTGGGAGGAACTGCTCGTGGAAAGTTCGGATTCCAGGCCCAAGCCGATCTATCAGCGTATCTTCGGGAAACGGTTCACCGTTAACACCCTGCGAAGCCGGCCTGCCGCTCCCTACGAAATTGGCCCGGGAAACACCGATGGAATCGTCATCTGGAAGAGAGGTCCGGGGAGGAGCGGCCTTCTTGCCTACATTCTACGTCCACCTGACGAATTCGAAAACCTAGTCGAGTTTCTCCGAGGAGTCGGCCGGTCTGGAACCTGGATCCTGTTCTCCCCCCAATCCCACCGTTGGATGGTCCGGGGGAAGGGGAAATGGGAGGATTGGCGCAAGGCGCTGGTTTCCGCCGGCCGGTCGGGCCTCAACGCCTTCGATGCAAACGGTCATCTCTGCCGGCTCTTCCGCCTTCCCGGTGGTACCTGGATCATGAGAGCTTTGCCGCGGGCGGGTGACCGATACCAAAGGTTTCGGGAGCGAGTGTCGATCATGGGGTTGGTCGTCCTCCTGGCGGGATGGGGCTTATGGCAGACCGGGTTCTGGTCGCCGCTCCAAAGATCCCCGCTTCCCGTGAGGCTCTCCCTGCTCTTCTCGCTCGCGTTGCTTGTTCCGGCGGGGTTGCTGCTTGCGGTCGGAGTCCGCTCATTCGGGGAGCGGGCCACCCTCCTCGAAAGGGAGGCCCACGAAAGGAATCTATCCCGCCTTCAAGAAATGGACGATGCGGTCCGTTGGCGGACCGAGCGTCTTCAGAACTTTTTCCGGAAGCTCCGCGACCATCCCTCGATCCAGGCGGGGAAGAGCGAGGCCAGTGACCGGTTGTGCCGCCGGCTGTGGGATACCAGGCGGATAGCCAACCTCGGAACCCGTGACATCGAGAACCGGATCCTTTCTCGGTGGCCTCCCGAGGATCTCCTGGCGGAGTATGCCGGAACCATCTCGACCCTTGCGATGGAGCGGTTCCTGGGAATCGAGCCCCCGCCCTCAAGGTCCCCCCTCGAGTCGCTTTCCAAGGCTGTTTTTTCCAGCCGTAGGCTCGGGTTCGGGCTCCTTCAGGATCATCCGGACCATCTCAGGTTCCTTCAGGCTGGAAAGGAGCGGAATTTCATCTTCTGGGACATCCAGCCCCCCTCGCAGAAGCGGAAGGCTGTCTTTTTTCTGACCGGCCAGGGACGCGAGACTGACAAATTCTTCTTCCTCAGCGGATCGTTGGCTTCCGGCGTGTATGCCTTCGACAAGTCGCTGGGTCAGTGGTTTCCCGCACCCCCTGCGGTTCCAGGGTTGAAGAAGCTCGTTTCGGAAGCCATTGCAGGGAACCAGTCGGTTGCCGGACACGCGAGATCGAAAGGTCGTTCGTTGCTGGTTTCCGCATTTCCAAGCGGATTGTTGCAGGATGTGGCTTACCTGACATGGTACGATCTCGAACCTGTGCGAAAGGCCATAGGCCAGGTCAGGCTCCTTTTCTGGGGAGGAGTCGCCCTGGCGTTGGTCCTTTCGCTCCTGGTTGCACGGCTGACTTCGCATGCTCTACTTCGGCCCGTGCGGGAGATCACCTCGGGAATCCAGGCGCTGGAAGGTGGGAACCTCGCCTTCCGGCTCCCCGACCTGGGCCAGGACGAGTTCGGACGCCTGGGGAAAGCCTTCAACGCCATGCTTGCGGAGCGCCAGGATCTCGACATGGCCAGGGTGGTCCAGCAACGGATCATTCCTTCCAGACCTCCGGATTTCCCGGGATACCGTATCGCCTTCCGGTACCAGAGCATGGTCGAGGTGGGGGGTGACTATCTCGATCTTTTACCCCTTCCAGACCAGAGGCTGCTGCTTGTCCTGGGCGACGTGACCGGTCACGGCGTCAGCGCGGCTCTCCTGACCACCATGGCCAAGACCGTTGCGCTCATCTCGGCCCGGAAGAACGACGGGCTGCCGCGTTTTCTGGACCGGATGAACGCGATGTTGTACTCCGTGGTGAAGAAGAAGAAGCTTGCAACGATGGTCGCGGGGATTTTGGACGGGAGGAACCACACCCTGACATGGACCTCGGCCGGGCATCCGGCCCCGCTCTTCTGCCTGGGTGGTAAAGGGCCCGAGTATGTCAAACTGATCAACTATCCGATCGGGAGCCGGAAGAAAGCCGAGTGGAAGCTGGCCGTCCAGCCACTGGCACCGGGAGATACCGTCGTCTGCTACACCGACGGGGTCACCGAGGCGATCAACGACACGCAGAAGATGTTCGGGTTCGAGGGCCTCCAGGAGACCGTCGGAAAGGCTCCGGCGGGGGATCCGGAAGCGATCGTCGAGGCCTGCTTCCGGCGGGTCGGGGAACACATGGCCGGACATCCCAACACCGACGACGTGACCGTCCTTGCCATCTCCCGGAGCATCTGACGGGGACGCAAGGGGCTGAATTGAACCGGGGGTTCGGGAGGTTATTGGCCGAAAACCTTTTGCTTGTGTTGCCGTTGGGGAATGGGTATCGTCAATGCGGCTTATCTGGTTGCAGTCAGTCCCCGCCAGGAACCTGGTTCCCGTTCCTGGAGTTGCACCAGAAGCCTCGGTGGTCAACCTTTCCAGTCCAGGAGGTTTCTCGTCATGTTGCCCATCCCGTTGTCCGCAACGATGCCTGGACCCCTCACGACGGGCCTCGGCTACGGTCGCTTTCGTCTGTCGAAACCAGCGGTGCTGCGGGCACTGCTGATCCTGGTTCTGCTTGCCGGCCTGGCCGCTGCGGAAGCCGCCGAGACGAAGACTATCACCTTGCTTGGCACCTCCGACGTGCATGGGTTCTGCGTGCCATGGGATTACTCGACTGATACGGCTTTTCCGGGTGGTCTGGCGAAAGTGGCAACGGTTGTCAAGCGGCTGCGCGCCTCCGGAGCTGTTCTCCTCGTCGTGGATGCGGGCGATCTGATCCAGGGAAACGCCGCTGAGACCTTCCGCAACGAGGCGGTGAACCCGCTCGTGTGTGCGCTCAATCTGATCGGTTACGACTTCTGGGTGCCCGGCAACCACGAGTTCAACTTCGGACCGGAGGTGTTGCTCCGCGCGTTGTCCGGGTTTCGGGGGCAGGCCCTGGGCGGCAATATCTACACGGCCAGTCCAGCCGCCCGCCTGCTGCCGGCGACGGCGATCATCGAGCGCGAAGGGGTCCGTCTGGGCATCGTCGGCCTGACGACCCCCATGATCCAGACTTTCGAAGCCGGTACCCACAATCTGGATGGTCTCGAGATCAGGAGTCCGGTCCCCGAGTTGCGGGCCGCGATCGGGGAGCTGAAAGGCCGGGTCGACGCGCTGGTCGGGGTCATGCACATGGGCGAGGGCAACGAAAACAATGTGCCCGAGACGGGTGTTACCGATCTTTTGTCGGCCGCGCCGGGGCTCGATGTGGTGGTTGCGGGGCATAATCACCAACGTCTGGCAGGCAAGGAGATCCGGGGCGCTCTCGTGGTCGAGCCTTACGTAAATGCCCAGAACCTCAGCCGGGTCGATCTGGTGTTCACCAAAACGGCCCGCGGTTGGCAACTGACAGGCAAGAGCGCCCAACTGCTGGGGCTGGCCGATGAAGCCGCCGACCCCGCGCTGACCAGCTTCTACGAACCTTATCACCACCGGTTGCGTGCTGCCGCCAACGAGGTCATCGGCCGGGTGGTAGGCGGTGACATGGTTGCCAGCGGAGCGGTTCCCGGCATCCCCACCGTACAGGTCAGCGATTCTCCTCTGATGACCCTCTTCCACGAGGCCTGCCGGCACTGGACCCAGGCCGATGTAGTCGCGTTGCATACCGACAATGACGCCGCCCGCATGGACCAGGGCGAGATCCGGCGCGTCGACGTCGCCCGCAACTACACCTACGCTCTTGGCGAGATCACGACCTACCGGTTCACGACCGAAGACCTGAAGGCCTATCTCGAGTGGTCGGGGGCTTTCTTCAACACCTTGCGGCCGGGCGACGTGACCTGCAGTTTCAACCCTGCACGGCGCGCAAGCAAATACTGCACCAATGACCAGTTCGGCGGCATCGATTACACCCTCGACCTTTCGCGTCCCCCCGGCGAGCGGGTGCGCGATCTGCGCCGCAGCGGCGGCGGCCCACTGAGGCCCGGGCAGACGCTCGTGATCGGTCTCAACGCCTACCGGCTGAACCAGCTGGTTGCCAGGGGGGGCTGTCTCGAGGGCAGGACGTTCGCGCCGCTGGCCGACACCAAGGCACGTTTCGGGGAAGAGGACGGTTCGGTGCGTGGGCTCATCATCCGCTATATTCGTGAGGTGAAGCGCGGCGTCGTCGAGGCGACCTGCGACCGAAACTGGTCGCTGACCGGGTTCGATCCGGCTCTCGACCGGGAGCGCAAGATCGTCGAACGGTTGCTGCGCGAGGGTGTAATCACCGTTCCCGCCTCCGGCTCATATGGCAACATCGAATCGATCAACGTGACGGGGCTCGTCGCCACCGATGCCGCCGGCTTCGACGCCTGCCGCCGCACGCACGAGGCCGCCTTGGCCAGTGCCACGACGCCCGATCTTCAAGCCCGCGAACGCCGGGCGCTGGAACTGCTCAAGGCGCTGAAGACGTTTTGACACGATGTTCCCGGGCATTTGCGCGCGGGGTTTTCAGATAGGCCAACAGCGCCCTCATAGCGCGGTGTGCCAGAAGGCATTGGAATTTTCGACCGGTTTGGTTCACAATGACTTCCGATGTCCATCGCGATCCTGATCAATCTACTGTACAAGGAGCCTGTATGCGCATTATCATCATTGCCTGCACCCTTGTGGTGCTGGTTTCCGCCGGTATTGTCGAGGCTGGGAACGGATTCGCCAAGGCACATGACGACAGCAAGCCGGCGATGACGATCACGCTCGATCCCCGCATCCTCGCCAATGCCGACCTCGACCAGGTCGTGAAGAAGGGCGAGGGACGCTTCGACTGCGCGCTGGCCATGAACGTCTGGGCAGGGCAGATGCCCCAGCTGCGGGAACTGATCGGCGGAGTCATCGGCCGTCCCCTTACCTTCTTCAAACAATGGCAGCCTGACGGCGAAGCGCACGTGACCGTCATCACGCCAGTCGAATTCTACGACGTGCTGCGCGGGCCAGATGCGCAGCACCCGATCCTGACCATGGACCAGATCGGGGCAATCGCCCGACAGCATAAGCTGCAGCAGTCGTCGCTCGAGATCGTCTCGATGGGCAGCGGCAAAAAGCTGCTCGACGGGAAACTCGAGGAAACGTTCTTCCTGATCGTGAAGGCAGAGCCGTTGTTTGCCGTTAGGCGCGCCATCCACGAGGCGTTCGTGACGAACGGGGGCCGCGCCGACGCCTGGGATCCGAACCACTTCTACCCGCACATCACGGTCGGCTACACCCTGCGCGATCTGCACGAAGCGGACGGGGTGGTGAAAGACGTCGCCAACTCCTGCGACTCGAGGTTCGAGGTGCAGATGGGCAAATGACTCGGTGGCTGCTGCCCACAATCCTGCCCGCATCCGCGTGCCCGTGTGCGGCGGCCAATCCCAAGCCGCCGCGTGCTCTTCGCGTCAGCGGGCCGCCTTGAAGGTGAACTTCTGGCCGGAAATGGTCGCCTCGTACATCAGGCCTTTCCGCGGCATGACCAGGACGATCGTTCCATCCTTGAAACCGGCCTTCTTTGCGGCCCCGGTGTCCACGATTATCGCCGAGATGTTGGCCCCGAGCTCGAACTGGCCTTTCTTGAACTTCTCCAGGGTTTGCTCGTTCTGGAAAAGAATGATCTCGCTGTAGGTCTGCCCGCCGAACTGGAAGCCGATCGAAACCTGGGTCATGGTAGTCGTCCCGATGAAGACGCCCTTGCGGTAAACCCTTCCATTGCCGGCCGCGCCCCCGATACCCACTCCGGCTTTTCCGATCTCGGGGAAGACGGCCCACCCCACGGAGCCCTTGAAGGTCTTTTCCAGGTCGGGGTCGATGCTTTTCATCCTCTGAATCGTCAGCTGACAGTTTTCCTCACCGCTTCGCTTGTGTTTCCGCTGGAAAGGGTTCCAGTCCGCGGCGGTTGCCGGTGTTGCGAGAGAGATGATCAGCAGGACTCCGAGAAAAAATCTGGAATGGCTTTTCATGGTTCCTCCTATTTTCCCAGGATCTTCTTGACTTCCCCGGCGGCCTTTTCGAGGTCTTCCTTCGCCTGTTTTCCCACGTCCTTGAGCCTTTGTAGCTTCTCGGCCCCCTTCTGGGCGATTCCTTCCAACTTGTCGGCCATCTCCAGTTGCGACTGGACGGATTGAAGCACTTCGGCCGTGCTGTGCTTGCCGTCCTGAAGAACCTTCCAAAGCTCCCCTCCGGGGAGGAACCGCCAGTCTCCGGCCTTGACCATCGCGTCGATCACCTCGGTGTGCTGGCCGAGCTCCCCATATTTCATCGTTGTCAGATCGACGTAGGTGTCCTTGAGCCCAATGGAAGCCTTCGGGTAGGTCCGGAGCCCTTCCCCGGTCTTCACGAAGTGCCTGGTGGCAGCCAGAACGACCGCACCTGCCAACGCAACGAAGATTATGAGCGGCAGGATCAATCCGCCCGCCCTTCGGATGGAGCTGGACCCGGGAGTTGATTCGGATTGGGCAATCGGTAGTGGCATCATGGCGCGTCTCCTCGTGATGATCGACGGTCTGAAGACCGTTCCAATGGTATCACGATTCTCCACTCTCCTCTCAATAGAAGCTGTCATCATCGATGCTGATCGATGAAAGACGGGAACCGTCGGAAGTGCCGCCCGACCGTGGGACTGGCGGGGGCTCCAGAAGTCCCATTCCGGACCGAATGGTCTCCTGGACCGCTCCGGAAGGGTGACTGAGGACAAGTCCGGAAAGGGTCACCTTCAGGGTCGGTCGGGGGACCTCGGTCTGGATGAGCGCTCTGACGACCATTCCCGCGATATCGGCGTCGGTTTCCCAGTGCAGGCGTTCCTCCAGAAGTGGAACCATTTCGGACTCGGGAAGTTTCAGGATCATGGAAAGAGCCTGCAGAACCGTTTCCCTTCGCGCTCCAGCCCGGAAGCGGAGTCGAAGCAGATCCAATCGCGAAAGGTCGATTTCGGAACTCCCCGGGAAATCTTTGGACTCGGGCGCGGGTATGGTTCCGGGCTCGGGGTTTCTTGGTGGGCTGCCTTCGGGGACTGCGCCATCCTGGCTTTTCGGGCACAACCGCCCCATCGTGGGGCTCGTGCCCTCAAGGACTTCGCCATCCTGGCTTTTCGGGCACATTCGCCCCATCGTGGGGCTCGTGCCCGCTAGGATCTCGAGACGCAGGAACTCGGTCATGGCACCCCCCCGACCGCTATTCCCGGCCTGGAAGGCGGGAGCCTGTGCCAGCGTGGTTGCGACACCGGGAAGCTTCAGGGCCAACCGGGCCAGTGAAGCCGCCGCGCCAAGAGTCACCTGATCGGATTCATCCTCGAAGACTGCCCTGATCAGGGCCGCCACCACCGCCTGGAAGGGATGCAATCCAAGCAGCCGCGCGGCCATCGTCCGGGTGGGGGGATGCGGATCCCTGCGAAGAAGTGCAAGAAGAGGAGCTGCCTCGCCGTCCCGGGGGCGGGTGACGGAGTCGTGGATCCATAGGGCTTCCCCCGCCGACTGCCGATCCGAGGGGGTTTTCGCATCCCCGAGCCATCCGAGAAGCATCATCCGGACGACCGGAGATGGTTGCTGGGCGACGATCTGGCGGAGTTCCGGGCTTATCCCCGACGGGTCCCCCAGAATCGACCTCAGTTCCGCCAGCGTGGTGGAACCCAGCACCAGAAGGCCCTTCAACCCGCGCACGAAATGCCTTCCCCGGGAAGCAACCTCACTTCGGAAGAATGGCTCGGCGGGAGGAAATTTCAGCGCGGTCAGCAGATCCAGTGCGGCTTCCCGGACGTCCGGGTCAGGGTCTCCCGCAAGCGGAAGCACCGCTTCGCCCTGGGGAACCGCGCTCATTTTGGAAATCTTTTTCAGGCCTGCCAGCCTGATTCTTTGTTCACGTGCGGAAAGCGCTTGCTTTATAACGGGAAGAAAATCGGTCGTCGTGGGCAGCAGGGTTATCATTGTCAGTCGATTTTCTGAAGTTTCATCGGGGAACCGGCCCGCCACGAGTTTCCGCTCGTCCGTGGACCCGCGAACCAATATGGCCTCAATTCCAACGACCCGGACAAGGGCGTCCGGGTGGTGCATGAGCCGCCCGATCACACTCCGAACGTAGAACGTCGAGAATTGGGGAAGTTTCCTTAAAAGCTGTTCCACCTGGTAGGGGGGCGGGTCTTTTCGGAGCTTGGAATCGAGTTCCCAGGCGACAAGAAGATGGTCAATCCGGTCGATGAACGGGCCGAAGGTCGTGGTCTCCCGGAGGACCGCCAAGGAATTCACCGCCAGAACGTAGATGACGACCAGTGCGAGCGGGACGAGGATCAAAGCTCCGAGCAGGGTGTTTCCCTCCGCAAGCTGCCCCGCACCGACAAGAAGCATCACCACCAGAGCCCCGCCGCATCCTTCCTTTTCCGCGGGGGACCCGTGCGAATGTCCCATTGCACGCTCCCTGAACCGATTCATTCGACGGCCCGCCGATGGGTTCAGGATTCATGGTATCACGGCTCCCGGACTCAACGCAGCCTGGAAGAACGGCTGATCGAGCGGGGCGAAAGCGATGGGTTCGAAATTGTCCCCGCCCAGGGACCCTCAGGAGCGCGGAACGGTCAGGGGCGGGCCCGGAATTCTCTCCACCATCGGTTGATCCCGATCGCCAAAGCCGTCAGGACGAAGGCGAGGGAATAGACCCCGATGAAGCCGGGAGCCCATTCCATGATGATGATGAAAATCCCGAACGAGATCAGCATTGGAAAGATCAGGAGAGTGCCGAGAAGGGTTCCCAACCAGGATGCTTCCAAGGCTCTCTGGTTCCCGGGTGGGTCTTGGCGGGCCTGACGGTCGTGGAATTCGCAGGCGACATCGGCAACTTCCGCCTCGCGGATATAGCGGCATCCCGGAAACCCTGGCTGAAAGCGCCAGAGGATCGAAGGAGGCGCAGCCCGGACAGGTTGTGCGATCACGTTCAGCCTGACCAGCCGTCCGCCCTCCTGGAAATCCTCCGGTTGGAGCCCGCCCAGCGCACCCGGGTGAGTCCTATCATATACCTGGACTGCCCTGTTTGTTGCGGCGGCTCGCTCCCTGCATTGGCGACGGAGGGAGGCCTCGGCGAAGAATCTCTGATTGGGGCCGCCGATCCCGGCCAGAAGGGAGATAACCGCCCAAACGACGAGGATGTTGATTCCCAAAAACCGGAAAAGGACCCCCCAGATCACCGCCACGGGGAGGAGGGGAAGGAAGATGACGAAGCGGATGACCTCGAGGAGCCCTCCCAGAACCTCGACGCGAAGCTGGGCATCCTCCACCCCGAATGCGGGCATGAGAGGGATGGCAAGGATGAAGCGGGCAAGCTTCGGGAACCCTTCGGGGGGCGGTTCCTTTCGCCTTCGGGCTATCATCCTCTCCTGGAGCGCGGCTTCGCGAAAGATCGGCGACTGGCGCTTCAGATGGCCGAGGAGTTCCAACGATTCGGGGTGGGCTCCCTCAGGCTTCGGAACCGAGGCAAGGAGCTCCCCCCAGGTCGGATAAGCCTCATCGGCGTCCGTCAGGAGACCGGGATTCTGGACTATCTTCTGGATGGTATCCAAAGCCCTCGACGAAACCTGTTTCCCTCCGTGGTAGGCGATGAGGTAGTCGGGGAGGATGTATTTCCGGGACCACTCGGCCCACCGGGAATCGATGGTACGGGCCAGGAAAAGGAACGAGTAACCCTTTTCCAGGGAAAGATCGGGGGGGAAGCGGTAGATGAGACGGATCAGCTCCTCGAGCCAGGGAAACTGGGGCAGGAAGGACCTGATCTTTTCCGCGAGCGCGATTTCGACATTGGATCTCGAGAAAATCCTCGCAAGGACCTCCCGGAGGGAAGCATCCTTCCTCAGTATGGGGAGCGCTTCGCGGATCCTGGGGAAGAAACCGCCGACCGGGGTTCCATGCAACTTGTCCGCGTTTTCCCGGATTCTGGCGCACATCGCCATCAGGCCGCGGTCATCCCCTTCGATCGCTCTCGACTGTGACAGGAACTCGGCTGCCCCTGGCTGGAACAGCAGGGCGCAGTCCTTGGATGCCCTCTCTTCACCGTCAAATGCCCTTTCCAACGTTTCCAGGACTCGGCTTGGGGTCGCGGAGCCCGTGGCTGCAAGGAAAAGAAGCCTGCTGCGTTCTTCGAGCGGAAGTTCCCGCAATGGGCTTCCCATGAGTGTTTGGGCGCAACGGAACAGCGGGTCCATGCGGCCAAGGCCAGTCTTGGAAAACCTGGCGAAGGACCTGAACGGCTCTCCCGAGAACAATCCGCTGACCAGCTTCAGCTCGCGCTCTCCAGGGCCTCCATGTTTTCCGGAATCAGCGGTTTCAAGCAATGAAAGAAGGTGTTTTTCGTCGACCTTTCTTCCAAGCCAGCAAAAAGGCAGGGTCGGCACCAAGAAGATGCCGGTCCTGAAGAGAAGTGTATCAGGATCAGGGTCAGGATCGGAACGGGGTCCGGAACCCGCCCCGGATCCGACGTGTGTTTCGAGCAGGGCAGCCCGGTCGGGATCACCGTTTCGAATCATCCACTCCCTGAACCCACCCGATTCCAACAATCTTGCCGCCTCGTCCCATGTCGGCGGGGAATGGAAGGCACGGGCAAGGAACTCTTCGGGTGAGCCGCACGGTTCCCCACCAAGGGAAAGGGTTTCGCCAAACTGGCGGGGGGGCGGGGAAGAGGTTTCCCCCCCTTCATCAGCCTGAAGGTCGGCTCCCCGGGGCCTGTCGCCCATGGATGGCGGCGTGTCGGGGACACCGAAGTCAAGTTTTCGCCCGGATGGGGGCGCCTCAGCCCGCGAAGCTTCTCGGGAGTTCTCCTCGGGCGGCGGCGGGGGAACGTTTTCCCCACGGAGCCAGCGCTTCACTTCGTCCCTTCCCCACCGGGACTCGGGGTTCCGCGCAAGGAGCCCCTCTAGAAGTGCCCTCCACCCCGGATCGATGTTTCCAGGGATCTCGATTCCCCGGGTCGCCAACTGGTACATGACGACCTGGTTGTTGAGCCCTGCAAGGGGATGGCGGCCGAGAAGGCACTCGAGTATGATCATTCCGAGCGACCACCAGTCCGATTGTGGAAGGACCGCTCCCAGGGAGGCTTCGGGGGACTGGTACAGGCTCGTCCCTTTCGCCTGGGTGAACCTCTTTGAAAGCGCGGCATCGAATAGCGAGGAACAGCCGAAGTCGGAAACCGCCACCAGAAGAGGATCCCGCTGGCGGATGAGCAGATTGGCCGGTTTCAGATCGGAGTGGACGATTCCCTCCTCGTGCAGAGTGGCCAGAATCTTTCCCATTTGTCCGAGGATTTCCCTGATTGTCTTGTCTTCGAGCGGTTTTCCAGCAATCAGTTCGCCGAGGGTTCCCCCGGAAAGAAACTCCTCGATCTCGAAGAACCGGTCCGATTCGGGGTCGGTGCCCGACTCAAGGATTCTGACGAGGTGCTCCGGAAAGCAGATCCCGACGCGGGTGATCGTTTCGATCGCCTTCGGGTCGGGCTTTATCCCTTGCCTGTAGAGTTTCAGGATGCGTTCGGTCTCGCCCTGTCGCACGAGGAAGATGTCCGCCTCGCCGCCCCCGGCCGGAAACTGGCTCAGGATCTTCCACCCGCGCCAGGTTCCCTCGGAAAGGCCGGCCCCTGTGAAGCCGTTTCCTGGGAAATCCTTTCCCGAAGGCTCTTCGGAGGGAGGATTCCCGGAGTTCACACCGGGTATGGTCTTCATCGCAGCGAGTCCTGTCAGGATTCCGTTTCCGGGGGTGAGGAAAGAAGGTTGGACAGGAGTTGCAAACCCGGCCAGAAGTTTTCACCACTCGCGTCATCCTCGATCACCGGGTGGCACTCGCCTCGGAGCCAGATTTTCAGTGTTCCCTCCTCCACCTCGAATTCGGAAGAGATCCGGTCGAGCGGGAAAACCTTCGCTTCACCAGCCCCCCCAAAAAGTGTGGATGGCCGAAACTCGAGCTTCCTATCAGGAAGGAACTTCAGGCGTCGGGTCCAGACGACGGGTTCTCCTGTCTCGAGTTGTTTCCCCATACGGAATGCGAGGACGCGGCTTAACCGGTCGCGAAGGCTTTTCAGCTCCTCATCCTCACCCTCCAGGGTGGCCCTGTAGTAAATCGTAGGTTTGTAAAGGCCGGGAAAGGGTACGATCCACATTTTCAGCGTGCTGTCCCGATACCGGAAATTGACGAACAGGCGGGTGTAGTTGTAGGTGAAGGAGCAGATTTCCGCGAACCCCAGAGAATCTTCGGACGACAACCCCCGCTGGCTGACCCCCAGCTGGTGGCCCCGGAACCGGATGCGGGTGCTTCTGAGCGCCATCAAGGCCATTACCATCACTCCTGGAGAGACGAAAAGGGCCCCAAAGAGCTCTCCATTGGCCAGCGCAAGAAAACCCAGGAAAAGGAAAAATGCCGTTCCCAGGAACCAATTCCTGAAGCTTCCCGGTGCGTCCTTTCGTTCGAACAAAACCCTGCCGAGGTTTCCCGAGGTTGGGGGTGGCTGAAAAATCTTCTTCCCAAGCCGTTTGCGAAGCAGAAAGTCGAGGATGCGGCAGTTCATCGAGCCTTCGGGGATCCGGAAAACCGGGCTTTCTTCGTTTCCCCGCCAGATACAAAGGCTTCTGTCGGATCTGGCGAGGAAAGTGATCTTCTCGAGAAGAAGTCGGAGAGGCCCTTCCGGGCCAGGGGCCGTGAGGGCATCCGTTTCGAGTTCCCACCCTCCGCCTTGGAGCACGGAACCCTTGAGGAGTGAAGCCTCCCATAGTCCGGAGAGCCGTTCGGTCAGACGGTCCTCGAGTTCTTTGGTCGGATCGGTCTCACCGATCGGGAACTCGAGATCGAAATCGATCCGGTCGATCCTGCCTCCACTTCCAATCCAGTAGGAAGACTGCTTCACGACGGATGCCGGGAGCCCTTCCCGGAAGCCGGTGGCAGAGGCGGTCGCGAAATCCACCACCTCGTCGTCCTTGACCTTTCGGAGGCCCTGTCGATCCTTCACGGCGAAGCCATCGGGAAGAATCGTCAGCTTTCGCCAGTTCATCTTCACATGGAGCCAGACTGCAACGGACAAAACGAGGGTGCATAGAGTGCCTTTTCGGAACCAACCCGCGAGGTGGGGTGGGCCCTCTTGTGCATAATAAAAGGAAAGAAATCCGAGGAAAATGGTGAGGATGACAAGGCTCCGGAAATGGCTGCCCCCCAGTTGCTTGCCGACGAACAGTTCCTGCATCGAGGATCCTTCACGTGGACCGTATTTTCCCGTGATGATACAATCCATTTCGGGGAATGGCAAACCTCTTCCTGCCGGCGTTCTCGATAGGCCGAGCTGGTTTCACCAGGCTGCAAAAGGAGATCTGAACGAACCATGTGGATGATAACGACTATTGGCTTCTTTTCGGTGGTCGAGAAGATTGAAGACAAGGCCGACGGGATGGTCACCGTCCGGTCGCGGGTCCGAGCGGATCTCGAGAAGCTGAACGTGGAGTTCCTTGGAGGAAAGGCCGAAATCATTGGCAAGGGGGGGACCGATTATCCCTACCGTCTCCGGATTCCGAAGGGTGCCTGGGCGGACGCAGCCGGGAAACTGGCCGATGGAATCGATTACCCGAACTTCAAGAGCGCGGTCCATGAGCGCCAGGGGGGCGCCCGCGAGCAGATCTACGAGGGGGTCTGGAACGTGCTCAAACAGCTTCATTCCCAGGAAATGGCGGGAAAAGCCGGTTCGGTGGTTCATGAGGTCTCCGGAGCGGAGGTTTCCTACGGCGGGGTCGTTTTCAACGAGAAGGGCGAAGTCCTGCTCCGGAAGCCGACGAACGAGTTCGACGGCTATGTCTGGACCTTTCCCAAGGGAAAGCGTGAAGGGCCCGCCGATCCCGAGGTCACGGCAAAACGTGAGGTTCTCGAGGAAACCGGGTTCGAAGGGGAGATCATCGGGAAAGTCCCCGGGAGCTTCATGGGCGCAACCGGAAGCAACGAGTATTTCCTGATGATCCCGATTGCGCGGAAGACCGACCCCGACCCCGCCGAAACCGCCGAAATCCGCTGGGCCTCCCCGCAAGATGCGGCGCGCCTGATAGCCCGGACCCGGAATTCGGTCGGCAGGAAACGTGATCTGGAAGTTCTGCAAGCCGCCCTCGATGCCTGGAAAGCCCGCCTGGGCTTCCGCCCCTGAGTTCCCAACTGTTGGACATGAAGATCCATTCAGCGATTCCGTTTGACAAGTAAATCTTGAGGGCTTATTCTTTCCTTGCGGAATCTTCAAGTAAAGGATCCTTTCCTTATAATGGGAATTCGGCCATGAATCCACGGCAGGGCGCCTTTTTCGAGACCTCCGCTGGCGGAGAGAAGGTAAGAGCTTTCATTCCACCCGCTCTTCCTCCCGTTCCCCCCTTGAATCTGTCAGCCAGGCATTTTGATCTCATCGAGAAAGCCAACAGCCGCGACGGCTTTCGCGACCCTGCAGAAGCTCGGGATCGTTGACGAAATCACCGGAAAGCAGCGAAACCGCCTTTTCCTCTATCGAAGGAATTTCCGGATCATCGACGAAGGAACTCAACCCCTTTGAGGAAACCCCTCATCGAGGGACGGGGAGGCATGCCATGGTCACTGACCGCGCACTCATCTCACAGACCCTTGCCGAGAAGCAAGTGGTCCTCGAAGCGGCTCGCCACAAGCTCAAGGAGGAGTTCGTCGGGATCGATGGGATCATTGACACCCTGATAAGAAACGTCAGCCCCTGGTTCTGCTTCCCCCAGATCCAGGAGCGACCCATCGTCATCAACCTTTGGGGGATGACCGGCGTCGGAAAGACCGCGTTGGTCGAACGTCTGGTTGAGCTGCTGAACTTCCAGGACAAATTCTTCCGGTTCGACCTGGGAGACAAGGAAAGCTCATTTTCCTTCCGCGAGAATTTCGCCACGATGGTCCAACAGGATGAGGAACTCCCTTTGATCACTGCGTTCGACGAGTTCCAGCACGTTCGGACCATCGACCAGATGGGAAAGGAAATCGAAAGCGATCGAAATCGGAATCTCTGGGAGATGATGGCTTCAGGGACGGTCCATTTCTATCGGTGGAGTCGTTCCATCGAAGCCCTGCGGGATCTTGCAGACACGCTCGCCCGCTGCCTTGAAATCGGAGTTGAAATCCAGAGCGGGGTCATCGCGAAGGGGTGGGACGTTGCCGCGCGGGAGTTGAGGCGGGAGAAGGGTAACAACGGTATCCGGGTGGCCCTTCCGGATGGTGAAAAGGTCACCCTTCCTGGGGGCCCGTCAGATGAGGAAGCTGAAGATGATCACCTGTTCGTCACGGACTATCAGGAGGACATCATCCTCGAGCTTGCCGGCAAGGAGCTGAACCTCTCTCTCAAACGCGAATTGGAGACCTTCTTGAGAACCCTGTCCGGGAACCAGGCTGTGCGTTTCCTCCGAAGAGTGGTCGAAATTGGTTCGCGAACCACCCAGAAAAGGTTCTCCAAGCTCCTGGTCTTTGTCATGGGAAACCTTGACGAAGCCTATACCATGGCCCAGGATCTCGATGCCGACCGCAATCCCGACAGGTTCTACAAGGAATCGCTCAAGATCGGCCTTCCACAGATCAAGCGTGCTCTTCAGAGCCGTTTTCGTCACGAGCAGGTTGCGCGATTCGGGAACATCCACATCATCTTCCCTGCTATTCGCGGGGAGTCCTTTGAAAAGGTCATCGAAAAGGAATTGGCCCGGCTTGCGTCCAGGGTCCGGAAGGCTTTCGGGATCGGCCTGGAGTTCGATCAATCGGTCAATCGTCTTGTCTATTCCGAAGGAGTGCTTCCCACCCAGGGTTTCCGGCCGCTCTTTTCGACCATCCACAACCTCCTTTCGAGTAACATCGGCTTCTTCCTTTCGGAAGGGAAATCGTGGACAGCAGGCGTGGAGACCATCTTTCTCCGGTTTGAGGGAAATGCCCTCATGGGAACCTACTTCTCCGCTGCCGGTCAACTTTTTTCCCGGAAGGTTGAAGTCCCGACGCATGTTTCCGACTTGAGGAAACCTCGCGCCGACGATTTGCAGGCATCGACAGCGGTTCATGAGGCAGGCCACGCCGTCGTCCATATGGTGCTGGAGGGCGTCCTTCCCCAGGCAATCCTCTCCGTCAGCAGTTCCGACCTGGCAATCGGGAGGGTCGAACGGGATTCCGTCCCTCCGATCGCTTCCAGGGAGTTCATCGACTTCCAGGCAACCATCCTGCTCGGGGGAATCGCAGCGGAGAAGATGGTTTTCGGGGAAAGCGGAGTTACCTCGGGTTCGAAAGAGGACATCGAACGAGCTACAGATGCGATCAACCAGGCAGTCAAGAATTTCGGGTTTGGGAAGTACCAGATGTCTTTCGGGCTTCCCGAAAGGCAGAATGAAGGTGAGCTCCATTTTGCCGGGGTTGAAGAGGAAGCCAGGGAGTGGTTGCTCCATGCCTACGGGAACGCTTTGAAGATCCTGGAAACGGAAAAGTCGCTTTTGTTGATGCTGGCGGACCACCTCGCCGACCACAGCCGGATGGAGCAGGCCGAGATCCTCGATTTCTGCCAAAGGTATTCGGTCACAGGCTTGTATGGAAAGATTTCCGCGAAGACGGTCGCCCATGGTCATCGTCGTATGTTGAAGGATGCAGTCGCCGCACTGGATTCCCCCGAGAAGCGGAAAGAAAGCGATCCCCTGTTGGGAAACCGCCAGACTCCGAGTC
>CAYRYU010000113.1:0-21743 GCA_964428355.1 uncultured bacterium | reverse complement strand
GGCCTTCCGGGCTTCGAAAACTCGATCAGTTCGATCGGGCAGCCGTTGTCCTCGATCATGGCCACCCTGACACCTCCAGACGGAGAACCTGGCGGGGAAATGACCTTCCTGCCCTCCATCGCCCTCTCGAGGTCATCGACCTCGAAGGCGACGTGAGGAACCTGCTGGACCAGCATCTCGAAAGGGGAGGCTACTCGTGGCACTTCTTGCAGCCCGAGACCGCGTCGAAACTCTTCTTCCCGTCGTGGCAGGCCCCGCAGCTTCCCCCGGCGTACATGTCCTTCATCAGAAACTGCGTTTCCGAACGCTTCTTGTCTGAGAACAACGGCGGATTCCCCGCATGACAGGACTCGCACTTCCCATTCCGGATGTGGAAATCGTGGTTGAAGGAAACCTTGCCCGCCGATCCGGTGCGCGTGAAGACGAGAATCCGCGTCGGCTCGACCGGTTTGGCCTGCTCCGCCGACCCGGATGCAACGGTGCCCGGCCCGACCGGCCCCGACGCGAGGGGTCCGGATGCCTCGAGGGTCTCCCCCGGGCCCGTCGGGGTGCCGGGTTCCACGCGCTTCGTCTCGATCCCGGCAACCGGAGGCTCGGCGGAATAGGCGGTGAGGAACCCTCCCACCACCAGTGCGACCGCGGCGGCGCACAACGCTGCGGAAATCGGCTTTTTCATCGGGACTCCCCTTGCATGTCCGCCCGCACAAATGCCCGGTGCGGGCGGGAATGACCTGATCCGATCAAGTTATCGGGGAGGCCCGCGTTTGTCAACCTTTTTGGAATCCCCGAAGGCCGAAATCAGCCGCCCATCGCGTAGGAGTGAAGACCCGAAAGAAGGAGGTTCACTCCGAAAAGCGTGAACATGGTCACGAGAAATCCCAGGACCGCCATTCCCGCCAGCCAAAGCCCTCGCCAACCCTTCCCGAGCCGGAGGTGGAGATAGGCCGAGTAGACCAGGAAAGTGATCAGCGACCATGTCTCCTTCGGATCCCAGCCCCAGTAGCGTCCCCAGGCCCTGTGCGCCCAGACCATACCGAAGATCAGCCCCCCGACCGTGAAAAGGGGATAGCCGAGCGAAATGGCGCGGTAGATGTACTCGTCCAGGTGCTCTTCGGGAGGAAGTACCCTTCCCACCCACGACGCCATCGCCTCCCTCCGGAACAAGATCCCTCCCATGAGGGACAGGCTGGCGATCACGAGCGGAACGGCCGCACCCAGAAGAAGACCCGACCTCAGGGACAACCCACCCCGGGAAAGGCTCCAGAACGCGGCCCAGACAAGCAGAACGGAAAGCAGCAGCGGGAGTCCGAAAACAACCAGGCCCGCGAAAGGCTCCAGCGCGACATCACCTTCGATCGTGCCATCGCCCTCGATGGCGCTCTTCCCTTCCCTGATCAAGACCTCATCTTTCTCGCCCGGTGTTCCAACCCTCGAAAGTCCCTTTCGGCAAAGGAAACACCTCAGGAAGAAAAGATACCCGAGGGCGAATGCAAGAGTGAAGCATGCCTCCCCGAGGAAGGCAATCGAGACGTGTATGGGAAGCCAGTACGACTGGAGCACCGGGACGAGCGGCCCCGTTTCATCCGGGAACAGCGACGAGATGCCGATCATCAGCACGACGATGGCCGAGGCCGCTGCCTCCACGAGCGGAAGTGGGCGGTTCCAGGTGAAGAACAACGTCGCCCCGCCCAGGAAGGTCCCAAGGGTGACGAGCGACTCGAACATGTTCGACAGCGGCGGATGCCCAACCTCCATCCATCTCAGCAAAATCCCCGCGATGGCCAGGAAAAAGGCCACCCAGCAGGTTTTTCGCGCGATGCCGTAGAGCCCTGCCCTCCCCGTGCCGGAGCTCATCGTGAAGAAGACGAAGGCCGCCAGGAAGGCGACCATGGTTACCAGGAACAGAGTCGCGACAGTCATCAGTTCACCTTTCCGGCGAATCCGACCCGCTCGAGGCGGGAAGTGGGGGTTTGCAGCCCGGATGGCGGCGCGAAACAGCCGCTTCGCGCCCCGCATACGACCCTTCTTCGGCCAGCTCGGCCCTTAGCCCATCGAGGTCGCCCTCGAGGAGAAAGGGAGCACGGTTTCCGTTCACGACAAGGGTGACGACACCATCAGGGGAACGGACCACCCAATGCTCGAGATACCGCACGAAGAACGACAGGAACATCCCCGCCACGAGAAACACGGAGCCGAGCCAGACGAGCGGGGTCCCCGGGTCGTAGGCGACCTGGATCACGGTTTCTATGGTGGGGTCGGCCCCGACCACGGTGAACCGGATGGGAAGCCCCGAATCATGCATGCCGCCCATTCCCGAAAGCCGGGGAGGGAATGCCCAGGCGTGGCCCTGCGGCTTTCCCGCCTCGTCCAGGACATCCAGCAGGGCGACCGGACAGTTCAACTGGTTCGATCGGGAAAAATACTCCCCATGATCCATTCCGAAGTCGGGAAAGAAACTTCTCATCACGAAGGTGAACGAGCAGATGTCGAACTTGAGCCGCATTCCCATCGTCGCGACGAGCGAGAGGACCGTCCCCGAGGCCGGCCCCTCAAGCGCCGTGATCTCGAGGTTCACCGAGTCGAACTGCTGATCCCAATCCGATTGGTAGAACATGTAACCCCCGTAGCTGAAAGGGGAGTTGACCCGGATCACACCCTGTGTCGAGGCCACTCCCGGATCGTGGACCAGGACTTCGCTGTTCCAGTTCACCGTGGTGGTGGAGACCATTCCGTCAGGGTTGTCGGCGGGAGGGGCAAGGAGGCCGTGCTCGACCCAGAGGCGCGTGAATTCCAGCCTGAAAAGGGGAGTGGCCTGTTCCTTTCGGTAGACGGCGTCCCAGGAGGCGATCCTGTTGTCCAGCTCCACAATGGCGGGAAGCCCCTGGCCCTTCGGGCCCACGACATGCATCAATCCACGCATCTGCCGCGAAAGTTCCTCCCTTTCCCAGAGGGCTCTTGCACCCAGGAACGACGGGATGCGGATCTTTTCCCCCCTTTTCCCGTGGATGGTGAACTCCACTCCTGAATGGAATCCCCAGAGGCCGCCCAGGAAGAAGACCAGGATCCCGAGGTGAATCAGGACTCCACCCAGGAGTGACGACTTACCCGATGTACGCAGGGCGAGAGAATATCCAGGGTTCGCTTCCAACGATCGCCAGCCGTTTCCGTGGGGAAGTGAGATGGCCGATCCGAGGACTACCCTTGTGGGGTAGGAAAGGACCTCATGCGGAGAAGCGGTCTCGAGGCGCGCGGACCAGCGTCTTGTCAGGAGGCGGATCCTGAGGGATGTGCAGACGAGCGTCGAAAGGCAGAGAAGGGAAAGGAGGGCGATGAAGACGGGGCCATGGAACAGGTCATCCAGCCCGAAGGAATGGATGGCGCCCGCGAAACGGGGAAAAAGACCGAAGTATTCGGGGATCTCCCTTTTTTGTGGGATGATGGTCCCCAGGATCGAAAGGACCCCGAGCGAAACCAGAAGCAGGAATGCGACCCTGAGAGATGAGAAGAAACGGATCAGGCCGCGCATCCGGTCAGCCTAGCGGGAAATGGCCGGCGGCGCGGAGGACTGCTCCCCATTCGCCGACTTCCCCGAGCCCGATTTCATCAACGGTCATCGTCGAGGACGGATGCCCGAGAAGCTTGGTCACCGAAGGCGCCTTTTCAGGATCGACCACGCCGATCGTGATGTGGGGGCCGAACCTTTCCATGACCCAGGGGAACCCGTAGGTGCGGATGTTCTCGGCCTCCGGCGGCGAATACCGGTGGATTTCGGAGAGGAACTTTTCCCTCACCAGGTTTTTCCGGAGAGGGTTGAGCGCGAGGACGAGCTTCTCGTGCAATCCCTGCAGTCCGGGTGAAGAGAGGACATTCCAGAAAATGTAGCCCTCCCCCGTACAGGTCACCCCGTCGAGCGTCATTTCGAACGGCCTGGTTTCGCGGGCGATCCTGGCAACCTCGCTTCGGATCCGGTCGGCGTTTTCCGGGGGGTACAAACCCATGAAAAGCGTCAGGTGGGGGACCATCCCGGCCGAAAAACGGACTTTGCCGCCTGCCGTTTCCCAGATCGTCTCGTTGAGGTACCGTGCGCCCTCGATGATGTTCTGCCCAAGCGAGACAAAGGAGTCCAGGTAAAGGCAAGAAGAAGGGTCCATTCTCAGCTCCTTTCAGTTGGGCCCGTGAAACCTGCTGTCGAGCCAGTTCTGATAGATGTCCAGGACTCTGAGCAAAGGGTCGGTTCCGAAAACGTAGATGAAGAGGAATCCCACGCACAGGTACGGGCCGAAAGGGATCATGTGCGTGAGTGGCTTGTACTGACGGCCATGACGAATCCTCTGGTACAGTATCCCTCCGATTCCGCCGATCGAACCGAGGAAACTCGCCAGGATGACGGTCCCGACGACCGCCTCCCAACCCATCCAGGCTCCCACTGCCGCGAGGAGCTTGACGTCGCCGCCGCCCATCCCCTCCTTTTTCAGGAGGATCCAGGCGAGCCATCCGAGACCCCAGAGGAACCCGCCTCCGAGGAGGAAACCCAGAACGCTCCCCTTGATAGTGACGAAATGCTGGGTTTGAGGCGCCCCGAGGAAAACGGCCAGGTTGGTCGCCAGGACGTAGGCGAATCCCGCGTAGATCCCGTTGATGGAGAGGGAGTCGGGGATTATCAGATACCGGATGTCCACCACGGTGATTATCATGCACGAAACGAAGAAGATCCAGCCGACAACGGCCTTGGTTCCCGGTCCCCACCATCCGACCGCGAGGGCGGCGGCGACGGCGGAGAAAACGGCGCATGCCCGGTCCTGGCCGGAGCCCGCGTTGTAGCAGCCCCTCGCGAGACCGCCCGCGCAGTCCGGACAGGCAAGGTAGCGGTCAACGAGCTTCTCGTGGCCGGGCCAGGACCGGATGGCCCAGACGATGTGACCGCCTGCCAACCAGCCGAGAATGCCGGCGGCCAGTGCCGCCAGGATGAGTGGGGCCGACACTCAGTCGTTCCTCCCGATCCAGCGGTTCTTCTTGAAGATGTAGGCCAGGAGCTTGAAAACCAGCTTCGCGGCCATGAAGTCGGGGGCGATGTTTCCCGGGATCGGGGCGAGCTCGTTGACGTCGAATCCTATGACGGTGCGTTTTTGTACAACCTCTTTCAACAGCTCCAGGACGGGATACCAGAGCAGGCCCCCGGGTTCCGGTGTTCCGACCGCGGGCATGATCGACGGGTCGAAGACGTCCAGGTCGATCGTGATGTAGACCGATGGTGAGATGCGTTCCAGGATGTCGTGGATCCATGACTGGGCGGGGCCCTGGAGGTCCTGCGCCCAGAAAATCCCGCGATGCTTTTCCTTCCGGACGAAATCGACCTCGCCCCGTGAGATGTTGCGGATTCCGACCTGCGTGAGCTTGGCCAGGGGGAAGATCCGTCGCATGACGCATGCATGGTTGAACGGGGTTCCCTCGTAGGAATCCCGGAGGTCGGCATGGGCATCCAGCTGGAGCACGCTGAAAGGCTTCCCGTGGGTATCCTTGAAGGCCCGGACCGGACCCGTGGTCAGACTGTGCTCTCCCCCCAGCATGACCGGGAACTTCCCATCGGCCAGCAGTTCCCTGACCGCCTTTTCGACCGACCTGACCATGGCTTCCGGGCCCGAGGCGACGGGCTCGAGCTCCGGGAGCGTGTGGATTCCGGACGAAAGCGGCTCGCAATCCAGTTCGGGGTCGAACAGTTCGACCTGTCTGGATGCCGAGATGATCGCCCCCGGACCGTCCCGGGTTCCGGGCCGGTATGAGGTCGTCCCGTCATAGGGGACGGGAAGAATGACGGCGTGAGCATCGTCGTAGCGGGCATCTTCGGGGGGCAATCCGAGAAAGTTGTGGCCCCCGAGAAAATGGATTTTCTTCAAAGACATCGTGATCTCCGGCAACTTGGATTCGGTTCCTGCCGCGAGGAGTATATCAGTTTACATCTGCGAGGTTCAAGAAAGAAGGGCGGGGTTGCTGAGGATTCCCGGGTCGATATGCTAAGATGGGCTGCCATGATTTTTCCTTCCAACCGGAACGGACCTGGAGCCCTTGGGCAGGTTCCGCTTCGCCTTCGGATCCTGTTCTTCATCCTGCTCGTCATCATCCCCGTCTATTTCATCGACTCTCCGCTGACACGGATTTCCGAGAGCCTCCGGCAGGCGGCGGACGAGAACGACCTCGAACGGGCCAGCCTGAAGATGGCGGAGGTGATCGGAGGGGCCGACCGGAAGGCGATCCTTTCGGGATTTCTCCGGGGTCTCGCCCCCCGGATACTGAAGAGGATGGCTGGGAGAACCCTTCCGGAAGCGCTCGCCCGAGGTCTGCAATCCGATCTGGGACGGAAGTTGCCGCGGACCACCGTATTCCTCTTTTTCACTCCGCAGGGGAAGCTCATTAGAAGTGGATCGTCCAGACGTCTGGAAGGGACGAAGGTCTGGGAAGCCTTTTTCGCAGCACTCCGGCCGGACCTCCGCATTTCGGAAACCGACCGCAAGTTGGCCCGGAATTTCGCACTCCAGCATTTCGGCGATCTGGTCGGGTTGAGCTACTTCCGGCACTGTCTCGAAAGCCCGCTGGAAGTCCTTTACGATGGGCGGCTCAACGTGCTCTACCATATCCCGCTGGCTGACCGTAAAAGGGGGAATCTCGGTTCAATAATGATGTTGGTGCCGCTCTACCGGGCCGTTCATGGCTGGGAGGTGAGTCGCATCATTTCCGGCCTCGGCGATGGGGAAACCCAGTTCGGGGGGTTCTGGCAGTCTTCCGGGGAAAACCTGGGCGCGGGGAACATATCGGGCGGGCTCCAGCACGGCCTCTTGAACAACCTCAAGGAGGGGAACCCCCATTACCGCGCCTCCGACTACTTCTACCTGAGCCGTTTCTGGAAGACCGATTCGGATCTGATACTGACCGTGGGTGTCCCGCGCCAGTCGTCCAAATGGTACGCTCCTGAGAAAATTGCCGGATTCCTGAGGCTCCTTCTGTGGTTTTCGGCGGGGGGGCTGGGCATCCTGGTGCTTTTGATTCCTCAAAGGCTTCCTGAAAGGGACTTTTCGCTGGCGGAAAAGTTCCGCGTCGGCGTGATCCTCCTGACCGTGGTTCCCTTGCTGGTGCTGGGTTTGAAGGGCTTCGACCAATCCCTGCACATGGAACGAGCTTTCCGGACCGAGATCGAGCGCCGTCTCGAGGAACGGATCGGCCTTTTCGAGAGGAACCTCGGAAACATGGTTTCGGAGGAGGAGTTGAAGCTCGTAGGGATCACGATGAAACGCGGTGGGGAACCTCTGACCTCCCGCGAAGATCTGCAGAGGATTGCCGAAAAGTACCGGCTTCAAAAGGTCCAGAAATTCCTGCTGATCCAAAGGAACGGGGATGTCCTCGAGGAAACCACCCTTGGCAAGGCGCGGTCGTTTTCCCAGAACGCGGTCTTCTTTCCGATCGCCAGGGACTACCTCGCCCGCGAGAAGTTCGACGTGGAGAAAGCCGAAAAGAATCTGGGGATTCCCATTGAAATGAGGGTTTCGTCCACATCGGCATCCAAGATCCAGGGACGGCATACCTTCGCGATGATGGACCGTTTCCAGAAGATCAAGGTCGGGCCACGCCAGGAGTTCTTTTTCGTGGGTTTCCTGCTCGATGCCGCGGGGGAGAAGACCGGACTGCTGGGCGTCCTATACGATTTTCTGGCAATGGCTGCCCGGAGTTACGAGGATGTCCTTCGAAAGGCCGGACCTGGATGCGGTTTGTTCCTCCGGGCCACCGAAGGGCGGAGCCGGACCCCCTCGAACCGGCTGGTCAAGGGTCTCGTCGATGCAGTCTGGAAAACCCGGAAACCGCTCATGCTGAAGATCGAACACCGAGGGAAGGGCTACATCGTGCTTTCGCGGTTCCTGCGCGGAATCGAGGCGGTGGGGACCGCGGTCCTTCCGCTCGAGGGGTCCGCCCCCATGTTCCTGAACTTCTACTCCTTCTTCGGGGTCCTTTTCGGGTTGGCCATCGGAATGGCCTGGGTTTCCGCGGGCCTGATGCATTCCTATCTTCTCCTCCCACTTCTGGAGATGATCCAGGCGATCCGAAGGGTTCGGGAGGGCGACTATAGGCCAATCGAGGGGAAGGCTGCCTCGGATGAATTCGGGGCCATCGCGGGGAGCCTCGATTCGCTGCTCGAAGGGCTCCGGCAGCGAGTGAAGATGAGTTCCTTCCTCCGCCCGGAGCTGATCCAGCAAGCTTCGACGTCTCCGGATGCCGCGGTCCGCCGGCAGCGGATGGGAATCCTTTTCGCGGGGTTGCGGGAGTTCAGGAAGGTCGAATCCGGGTTGACCCCGGAAGCGGCCGTCGAGGTGATGAACACCTTTCATGAACGCTGCCAGGCCGAAATCAACAGGGGCGGGGGGGAAGTGGACAAGCTGATCGGGGACACCGTGATGGCGGTTTTTCCGGCCAAGGAAGGGAGGCCGCTCGAGCAGACGGTTGCCGAAACCGGTGTCCGCCTCAACCGTGAACTGGACGCATGGGTTTTGGAAAGGCGGGAACGTGGCCAACCCGCTCCCCGGTTCGGGATCGGCCTGTCGATCGGTACGGTTCTCGCGGGGAACATCGGTTCCCTGGCCCGAAGGTTGGATTTCACCGTGATCGGCGACTATGTCAACCTGGCCGCGAGGCTGGAAAAACTCGCCGGGTCGTCGGATTTTCCGAGCCTCCTGATTTCGGGCGATTTCCCGGAGGGTTCGGAAAAAAGTATCGGGCTTGTCCCAACCCAGATCCGGTCCGTTCGGGGTCGCTCCGGCAGGATAGATGTCTGGACATTGGATGTGAGGGGTCCTTCATGATTCCAAGATCGGGGAAGGCCCTGTTCCTCGGGCTGATTGGAACGATCCTCTGCCTTGTCGAGCTCTTTTTCCTGAAGGGGTGGGAAAAGGACTTTTCCGAGATCGAGGTTTCCCGCCTGAGGAACGAGGTCCAGTTCATCCTGCCGCTCCTTCGGCAACGCCTTGATCCTTGGGTTCTCATGCAGGAGGGCCTGATACACTCGCTCCAAGGGGCGATTCCCATGGGAACTCCGACCGCGAAACTGGTTTCCCACCGCTTGGATGAGATTTTCGGTGGGAGGGCGGAATACGCTTTCTGGAACCCCGATGGGGAGCTTGTCCTCTCAAAGGGGCTTTCATGCGCGGAGCTGGATTCGATCAGGTTCATCCTCGATTTCAAGGCCTTTCGAACCCCTCCCGCGTCGGACTCGGAAGAAATCTATATGGAATCGTTGAGAACGATCATCCGGGGTTCATTTGGGGAGAGGTTGGGGCGGCCCAGCGTTAACACTTTCCGGACGTCTTTTCATGGCTCGGAGAACCTGGTTGCCTGGGGGACTTTTCTAACCCCCCTCGACGCCCCATCCGATTTCGCGATCGATGAAAAGCACAGCCTCGAAGAAGCGAGACAGCGATTGGGGGTCAACCTTGGAAAGTTCGCGATATTCATCCCGGAAGCAGTTGCCAACGATCGGGAGTGGTTCCTGAGAAACCTTCCCCAGAACCGGACTTTGTTCCCCATCTCATTCTGGGTCGGTTCCCGATCGGCTCTACGCGGTGGGAGCGCGCTTCCTCCAAAGCTGGCCGAAGCCGTTCTAGATCAGGGAACGGATAGCCTGGCGGGGGAATTCGTGATCCGGGATGGAGGTGGGGCTTTCGTCAGCATGGGAGTTGATTCAGACCAGATTTTCGTCGCCTGGAGGGAATTCCCCCAAAACGTGGATCCGCTGGAATCAACGCCCTTCCTGATCCTCTACCTGGCGGTTATCGGGGCGTCCCTCTCCCTGTTGCGAAAAGGGGGCCTGGTGGGGGAGGGCTGGAAGACCCCCATTCTTTCGAAGTTTTCCCAGATCAGTCTCGGAACGATCCTTTTTCCCCTCATTGGGCTTCTCTGCGTTTTCGTCCAGTGGTCATCATGGAACATGCATTCGCTCATCCTGAAAAGGTTCCTCGAGATGGAGGGGATCTGCGGTAGCGTCGAGAGCCTCCGGGAGAAGACCCAGGGTGATCGGGTCGCACTCATGAAGCAGTTGATAATGAGTTCCAGGTGGAAGAGCAGGAAAAACCAGCCCGCTGACATCGATTCCCTTCAGAAAGAAATGGGAAGGGTCCAGATGAATGATCTGTTCGTTCTTCCCCGGAATTCCTCTCCGATTCACCGCGAGGTGTTCAAGGATTATTCCAATCGTGAAAGAACCTCGGTGAAAACGATACCCATTTTCATTAACTTTCTCGCCAAGCTATCCGCAACTTTCAAGCTGGATCAACGAGGAAAGCCCAACCTTGGCGCAAGTCTGAGGGATGGGGTGTCAGGAGATATGGTGTACGATATTCTCGCAAAGACCCTTCCCCCGGGAACCTTCTACAAGCTGCTTCTCCTGCAGGGCCGGATCGTTCCGATGGCCATCATGCACGAAGCGATCTGGGCTTATTTCAATCTTTCGTATTCCTCCACTTTCGAGCCCCTGATGGCCTTCCTGGCGATATTCCGCTCGAAACTCGTCGACGATATCGAAGTCCTCAACTTCCTCGGCGGGAACCAGAAAGTGAACTTCGGGGTTCCGGAAGTCTCTTTCCTTTCATCGGTTTTCGAGAGCTTCCAGGCGATTCACCCGCGATGGATGGAGTTGCAGCCAGGGTTCCAGACACTCCAGCGAACCCTCTGCAAGGAGGAGGGGGAACTGCGCGGAACGACCGTCATCAACGGGAAGCGATTCCTTTTCCTGATCCGGCCCCTCGTGGGATTCCACTACGGAGCCGCGATCCTGCGCCCCCACCCGGAAGAGGATCCGGTTTCCCTCGGGGAGCTGGTTGCGAACGCCTCGGTCGTTTATCCCCTGGCGGTCGCAGTGGGAATGATACTTTTGTTCCACCGGTTCTTCCTGGATCCCGTGGTCAAGCTGAACGAGGGTGTACGGGCCATCGCGGGAGGAAGCTATTCGACGCAACTCCCCGTCACCACCAACGACGAAATCGGCGAAGCCTGCCAGGCTTTCAACAAGATGGCGGACAGCCTTCGGGAGATGGAGTTCCTCCAGAGGTTCCTTTCCGATCTCACTCGTGAAGCGATCTCGTCAGGTCGGGAAACACGCGCGACCAGGATTCCCGCCACCGTGATGTGTACCGATATCAGGGGGTTCACGACGCTCTCCGAAACCCATGATCCCGAAGTCATCGTCGGAATGCTCAACTCCTATTTCACCCGGATGGAACAGGTTATCGAAAAACATGGAGGGAAGATCGAGAAGTTCATCGGCGATGCCATCCTGGCTGTCTTCCTTCCTGTCCACGGACGTGCGCCCTCCCCCGAACGCGCCGTGGGAGCCGCCTGGGAAATGAGAGGAGCTCTCGGTGAGTTCAATGCAGAGCGGACCCGGGAGGGATTGTTCACCATCCAGACCGGCATCGGAATCGGGACGGGGGAGACCCTCCTCGCTTCTCTCGGCGGGAAAGGGGAGCGTCAGGACTTCACAGTCACCGGGGCCACAGTGAACCTTGCCACCCGCATGGAGAAAGCCTCGAAAAAAGCGAAAGGGAAAGGGATCGTTCTTTGCCCCGAAACTTCCGCCGCGGTCGGTGAGTTGTACAGACTGGGGCCCCTCCCTTACGAGGGAATCGAATCCAGGGAGGTAATGGATATCCGTAGGGGAGGCATCTGAACCTCCCCAAGGTACCTTTCTCGGTATCTTGATCATCCATTTTCTGAAGCCGGATGCATGGAATTCGATGGTCCCTCAGCGCGTATTTCGGAGCGTTTCCGGGGCTTTGCATTCTTGTGAAGAATCTGTTAATTTAACGGGGTTGGATTTTACCTTATCAGTTTTTCGGGAGGTTTCGGGTGAAGAAGTTCCTTTACGTTTGTTTTGTCGCTTCGATTGTTGGGGTCCTTTTTTTCCAGGCGGGTTGTAGTCTCAACCCCTTTGGTGGAGGCGGTTCGGATTCAACGAATCTGCTGACCCCCGTCACCAACGGTGAGCCCGCCGATGTGAATTTCGCGCTCGTTTTTCCGACGAAGCGGAAGCTTGCCCCGACGATGTCGATCAGGCCCGATGTGGGCACGAGCAGTGCCTACGTAACCTTCCGGCTCGTCCTCCTCAATCCGGGGGATGTCAACAACAAATCCCAGATTTTGATCCAGAGGGTTCCGGTCAATGCCAGTGGTGAGGCCCATGTCAGTTTCCCCGGAATGCCCGAGCGGCCGGTAATCGGCCAGATCAGCATCGAGAACGGAAGCATCCAGGGCTACAAGGACTTCCAGGGCGCCAAGGACCTTTCCGGCGGAAGTAACACCGTCGAGCTGGCCCCCGCCGGTTCCGGCATGCCCCAGGACATTCTGGCCAACACCCTGCAGACGGCGCTGCAGGATGACGAAATGTTCAAGAAACTGCCTCCCGAGCCCGTCACCCAGGCTCAGTTGGTGGTCAACCAGGTCGATCTGGAGCAGGTTTCCGCGGTACTCGAGGTCATCAACAAGTTCGTCCGCGACGTCCTGAAACCCGCAAGTCTGATCTACCTCGGAATCGATTTCGACCGGCTAAAGGTCGTCGGTTACCAGGACGGGGAGCCGAAATGGCAGCTCAAGAACACCGACGCGTGGGCCGGCCAGGCCGCTTTCACCGCCGGGGACATGCTCGCCCAGAAGGTTCTGCGGCAGGTGTTCGGAGGCTACGGTCTCGTGAGCTGGAAGCACCTCACCGGGTCGCACTTCGGAATCACCAAGATCGATCCCGATGGCAAGGTAATGGCCAAGTGCTACAACCCCGGATTCTGCGGCACCATCTTCTTCATGAGCACCGGCCGAATCATCGTAGGCGGCACCGACGAGGAGAACCATTGCCCGATCCTGTTCGCCTGGGACGGAGCGAATAGCATTTCCTCCAAGGATGCCGAAGGAAACGGCCTGGTCTGGGTCAGAAGGTTCAACAAGGAGATCACCCCGACCTCGGCGGTTCCGAACCCCACGGTCGAAAGCGTTCAGTACAACGGCGTCGATGCCTTCCTGGTCAGTGTCCAGGACCCCACCAGCGGCTGGTCCCGCTTCTTCAGGGTCAACCCCGTTGACGGCAAGGACCTCGATGTTCCTCCCCCGATTCCCGCTTCCACCACCAACATCCTTCCCGCGGTCGAGATCACGGCCCCGGCGTCGGGAGCCGAGTCGGTGCTTGGCAAGGATGTCGTCATCGAAGCCAATGCGGTCGATGTCGATGGGACCGTCTCCCGCGTCGAGTTCTTCAACGGCGGCTACCGGATGGGTGAAGACACCAGCTATCCGTATTCCTTCACCTGGCGTCCGATGGCCTCGGGAACCTTCATGATCCACGCCGTGGTTTTCGACAACCTCGGAGGGGTCGGGGTCGCAACGAGCGTTCCCGTGAAGATCCTTCCCCCCACGCAGACCTCGATCGACTGGGGCGATGATCTGACCTTCGCCATTTCGCGTGGGAAGACCGAGATGAAGCGGGTTTTCGTATACTTCTCCGCCGGTGGCCAGGGGGTTGCTTCCGAAACCCTCGACTGCCAGAGGTTCGAAGACGTAACGTTCAAGGACTTCCGGATCATCGAAAACCTCAACCAGCTGTTCATCCCGGTCAAGCTCGGACGGCTGACCCATCCCACTTTCTTTACCAAGTATGCGGTAACAAGGGTTCCCGCATTCCTGATCCTGAAACCCGACGGCACTGAAGACAAGCGTTTCGGCGGACGGTTCCTGGAGGCCGGCGAGTTCTTCGACCAGTTGTTCGCCGCCTGGCAGAACGTTCCCCCGCAGGTCGAGATCGCATCTCCCACCCAGGGAGCCATCTTCAAGGCTCCCGCCGCGGTCAGGGTCCTCGCGACCGCCACCGACACCGACGGTGCCGTCGCCAGGGTCGAGTTCTACCTGAACGGCGTCAAGGTCGGCGAGTGCGCAACCGCCCCCTACAGCATGTACCAGACCCTGGACAACGCCGGAGCATACGTTTTCAGCGCGAAGGCATACGACAACAACGGCGGAATGTCCTTCTCCCAGGGCGTCAGCATCCTCGTGAAGCCCTCGTCCGAGATCGTCGGAAACATGACCTTCTTCGACGATTTCTCCGAAAACCTCGGGAAATGGCTGCAGGTGAACGAGATCACGGGCGCGAAGATCGAGATCACGCCCAACGACGGAAAGCCTTTCCCCTGTGTCGCCCTCGACTACTTCAATTTTACCATGGGGAAGCTCTTCCTGATTTCCAATCAGACGTTCTCCCTCCAGAAGAAAGCCCTGAACTTCGGGGCCGACATCAAGCAGGGAAATGCCAACCTGGCCCTTCAGAAACTCGCCGCAATGGCGATCGTCAAGGAAAACAACGGCGAGTGGGAACGCATCGCCGAGATGGCGGTTCATGGAAGCGGCCATCCCGACCTGGCCAACGCCGTCGTAGCCAGGGTCCGATACGGCACCGCCTCGGGTGACGTTGAGATCAGCCCCCCGCTGCGGGTTCCGACCGGCGACGGATGGCACCATGGAAACATCGTTGTCCGGCCCGACCGCCGCATCGAGTTCCTGCTCGACGGTCAGGTGATCTACCTCAGCACCCATGCGATTCCCGAGATCACGGTTCCTGTCAGGGTCCTTCTCGGCGATGCCAAGAGCTTCTTCGACAATGCCGGGGTCGAGGTGATCGATCTGCCCGATCTCCCCGTCGTGATGCAGCAGTCTGGAATCGCGCTTTCGAAGGTCACCGTGAACGGCCTCGACCGGGCGCTCGATGCCCCGGTGGTAACGGTCGCTCCCGGCGGCGCGGTTGCCGGCTCGATCGAATTCATGGTCAACAGGATGGGCGATCCCGCGACGCTCTTCGGAGTTGCCGGAACCCTTTCCTGGGATGACACCGAGATTGCAGATCTCGGAATGAACCTCGGGGTAGGAAGCTTCACCAAGAAGTACGAATTCACCAAAAACGCTCCGACAACGCCGGGCGAGTATTACATCGTGATCCTCGCCGGGACCCAGAACTCGGCGCTCAAGATCCTCGCCTGCGATTCCGACGGAACCGTCGGCAACGGAAATGACGTCTGGAAGTGGACCGCCGAGCAGTTCACGAACGCCTTCATGGGGAACCCGGTCAACGGAATCCTCAACGGCGCAAACGCCCGCTTCCTCGCCAGGGCGATCAAGATCGTCGTGATCGACGAGAACCAGGGGCCCCCGGCCTTCGGTTCCACGATGAACTTCAACTGGATCAACCTCAACGGGAAACTCCTCGATCGGACGAACCCGGTTCTGGAAGTCGCCAAGGGCGCTTCGATCATGGGCTCCTTCTCGATCCACCTCGAGCGCCTCGGGCCCGCAACCGAAGTCTTCCCCGTCGCGGGAACCGTTTCCTGGATGCGTGATACAAAACACGCGATTCGCGACCACGTGATTCCGGGATCGCACGACATCCCGTTCAATATCGTCGACACTGCCCCGAACATTCCCGGTATCTACTGGATTCCCATCATCGCGGGTCCGATGAGCACCATTGACGAGCTGCTCGGCTGCGACCACGATGTTTCGCGGGGCGGGCCCGCCGCGGGGATCTTCGGCAACCTCAACGACGTCTGGGATTGGTCCCTCAACCAGTTCGGCCAGGCACTGCATGGCGCTCCCGTCGAGGGGCAGATCGACGGCCACAAAGGAACCTTCCTTGCCCGTGCGATCCAGGTCATCGTGTTCGATCCCGAGGTTGCTCCTCCGGCCTTCGGTTCCCGTATTCGCTTCATGGGCGGGCACGTAAACGGCAACCCCCTCGATCTGGTTCCCGAACCCAACTTCACCGTTCTCCCCGGAGAAAGCATCATCGCGACCCTGGGCGTCGAGCTGGTTCGAAATGGCCCGGCGACGGTGACTTTCCCGTTGGGCGGCGCCCTTTCCTGGGATCCCGCTGCCCGGTTCCCGCTTTCCGCGAATGCCGCGTTGGGAACCTCCACTGTGGCAATGGGAATCGTCGCCACCGCACCCGTCACTCCCGGCATCTACTGGATTCCGGTCATCACCGGCCCCGGGGCGAACCTCGGACAGCTTCTTTCGTGCGACCAGGACGGGACTCTCGGAAACGGGAACGACATCTGGAATTGGACTGAAATGCAGTTCAGCCAGGCGGTTCACGGCTTCCCGATCCAGTGGAACTTCAACGGGTTCCAGGTTGCGCCGATCGTCCGCGCGATCAAGGTGATCGTTGTCGACCCCAACTTCCAGCTCCCCGCATTCGGGTCGAAGATCAACTTCACCAACATTATGCTGAACGACATGGTTCTCGATCCCGCCCAACCCGAAATGGCGGTCGCTCCCGGCGCCTCGATCACGGGTTACCTGAATGTTCTCATCGACCGGATGGAAGGAGTGGCCACGTTCCCCGTCGTCGCAGCAATCAAATGGGACAGGGATTTCCGACAGATCATCTCCCCCAGCCTGGGAGTCGGCCAGCACTCGTTCAATGTTCCGATCGATTTCACCGCCCCCGCTCTTCCGGGGGATTACGAGATCTTCATCCTGGCCGGTCCGGTCAAGGCGGGTGGACTCGCCGAGCTTCTCGGTTGCGATCCCGCGATTGCCGGAACCCCGATCTTCGGGAACGGCAACGATGTCTGGGATTGGGCTCTTTCCCAGATCAACCAGGCCTGGCTCGGGTACCCCGTCGAGGTCGTCTTCGGCGGAAATCCCCGCCGCGTCCTGGCAAGGGTGATCAAGATCCATGTCGGCTCCAACGCCGCTCCTCCCGTTGCCGCGTTCGGCTCGATCATGCAGTTCAACGCTTTCTCCCATAACGGACTACCGATCGATCCATACCACCCCATCATCCAGGCCGAGGCCGGTGCGACCGTTACCGCGGAGTTCGACCTCACGATGGAACGGAAGGGCCCGGCCCTTGCCACCTTCCCCGTCGGTTTCACCTTCTCCTGGGACAACACGGCCAAACGGCCCATCAATGTGAACCTGCCCCCCGGGGTGCATGTGATCCGGACCCCGCTGGTCTTCCGGGCTCCCACTACTACGGGCGAATACTGGATCACGATCCTCGCGGGCGCACCGTTCAGGAACCTGGACGAGCTTTTCGGCTGCGATACCGGAACCTTCATGGCCGATACCACCAATGACGTCTGGAACTGGACCCAGAACCAGTTGGGCCAGGCCTTCGACAATATGCCGGTCGGCTGCGTCGTTAACGCAAGCCCGTCGCTGATTCTGGCCCGTGCGATCAAAGTCCAGGTTGTCCCGGCCGGGAACGTCGAGCCTCCCCCGGTCGTGAATCTCCCTGCCAACGGTTCGATCATCAACTTCGAATCGGTCATGCTCAACGGGGCACCCCTCGATCCCGTGGCCCCGGTGATTCGCGTTCCCAATGGCGGGAACCTCGTGGGGTCGGTTACCTTGCGGATCTATCGCTTCGGGCCCAACACCGAGGTTTTCCCCGTCGGCTACACCTATTCATGGAACAACCAGGTCAAGAATTCGATCTATTCCAACCTCGCGACGGGAACCTGGAGCAAGACGATCACCATCAATACGGCTGTTCCCGCCGCGACCGGAGTCTACTGGATCCCGATCCTTGGCGGAAACCCCTTCACCACCGTCGATGAGCTTCTCGCCTGCGACGTGGGAGCAAACACCGATGTCTCCAACGACGTCTGGGGCTGGGCATTCCCCCAGTATGCCAATGCCTTGAGTGGAAACCCTGTTCCGGTCCGCGTTAACGGATCGGATTCCGCCGTCCTGGCCAGGGCGATCAAGGTCGAGGTGGGCGGCGAGATCCCCGTAACCCCGATCTTCAGGGACCACGTGGTGTTCACGCCCCCGGTCGATCTCAGCTCCACGATCCTCTCCGACGTGGCAGTCTACATACGTAATATCGATACCGGCTACACCGGCTCCGCAACGATGTTCGTGAATGCGGGTCCCGTGGCTTTCGAGAAATCCGTGACCCAGACGACTATCCAGGGCTGCGTCGTCCTCCTTCCCAACCTGACTACCTCGGTCGGTCCGCTCGTTGCGACCATGCCGTTCTCGATCCCGATTCCCTCCGGAGCCCGCGTCGAGATCGTCCAGCGGAGCACCGGAACGGTCCTCGGCTGGGTCGTCGTGGAAGCCCCGGTCACCGAGATTCCCAGCATCCAGGCTGTCAACAACATGGTTTCCGGCTCGGCGGTTCCCAACCACATTCCGATGATGGTTTCCGGAAGCGGGTTCGGGCCCCTCGACACAACCGTCACGAAGCAACTGAAGCTGATGAACGGAACCATGACCGTCCGGCTGATCGGAAATGCCACTACAAACTGGTTCCCAGGAAACATCGAGCTGAACATCGTGGGCGTTCCGGTCGGCACCTACACCCTCGGAATCTACAACGCAGTCACGGGCGCACTTCTGTCCAACACCTTCAACGTGTTCGTGACCCTTCCTCCCCCGCCCCTCATCCAGACCATCAACGGCCTGACCGAGGGTAACGTGGTGGTTCCCTTCGGTGCCTTCATCAACGTCGAGGGAACGAATTTCGGAGCCTCCATGATGGGTGCGTCTCCCACGAGGTTCCTCAAGATCGTGGACGTCCATTATGCTACCCCGGCGGAAGTTCTCTCCCTGCCGAACTCGGTGACTCCCTGGACCAACACCTCGATCCCGGTTTCCCTCGAGGGAATCACCGTTGCGGGAACCTATGAGGTCTGCATCTATAATCCCGCTGGGGAAATGATCTCCAATCCGTTCAACATCACGATCCAGCAGGGAGTCCAACCCCCCGCTCTTTCGATCGTGAACCAGCAGATCACGACCGGTCAGGTAGGAACCCCGTTCAACATGACCCTGCTTGCATCGGGCGGCGTCGCGCCCTATACATGGGTGGTTACCCCTATGGGTGCCGGAACCGAGTGGCTAATCCACAATCTGGGTATGATCACAGGAACTCCTGATACGATCGCCACCTTCGCCATCCAGGTCGATGTGACCGATAGCCTGGGTGCAAGTGCCACCAGGAACCTCTACATCGCCATCTCCGGCACCGGCGGTGCGCTCCAGATCACCAACGGACAGGTTCAGGCCGCCGAGGTCGGAACGATGTTCAATATGACCCTCCTGGCGGATGGTGGAACCATGCCCTATACCTGGCAGACCCTCGGGACTCCGCCCGCCTGGTTGAATCACACCGCAGGAATGGTCACAGGGACTCCCGGAACCCCGGGAACCTTCACCTTCGAGGTTCGCGTCACCGACAACCTCGGAGCAACCGCTGTGAAGACCTTCTACATCGGAGTAACGGGTGCCGGCGGATTCACCAACGGTTCCTTCAATGGACCCTGGCTTATGCAGGGTGGAAGCGCCTCGAGCGGGATGCGGATCTTCTACGTCCTTCCCGACGGGAACGGCAACATCCTGGATTTCGGCGCGGTTTCCATGGCGTCGGGAACCTATTCCGTCCAAACCAACGGCTCATTCACCATCTCGACGCTCTACGGAAGCGACGGAACCTTGGATCCGGCGACGATCACCGGGGCCCTTACGGGGCCGAACGCCGGTGTCTTCGCCTGGGGTGACGTGACCGGAACGCTCGAAAGAGTTTCCGATGTGGGCGCAGCCCAGGGAACCTGGCAGGGAACGGTCAACGTGAACTATCTTGATTACAACACCTCCGCGCCTTCCTCCGCCTCGACGAATGTGAGCTTCGAGGTAAATGCCCTCGGCCAGGTCACCTCCGTTACCTCCCCCCAGGTCACGGGCTTGAGGGGCGGTCATATGTTCATCACTCCCAGCGGCCTCGCGAAGTTCCTGATCAGGACAACCAACCTGCGGGCCAATCCCTGGTGGGAGTTCAGCATCGAAGGCAACCGAGCCGACGGCAACATGTTCGGCCACGCATTCGTCGACGGCTCGAGCGAGCCCGGGGTTCCCCCCAGCTTCAGCACCGTCGCCCTCCAGGGGTGGGTAGCCCCCCTCTCGATCACCTCCCCGGATTGCGCCACCGCCACAGTCGGGACGCCCTTCACCTACGACATGGCAGCCACGGGTGGGACACCACCTTACGTCTTCTTCGCCTCTCCGCTTCCCGCGTGGTTGGTTGCCACCGGGAGCCACCTCATGGGAACCCCCACCGATCCCGGGGTCTTCAACATCAACCTGATGGTGACCGATGCGAACGGAGCCACAGCCAGCAAGATGATGGCCCTCACCATCCTTCCCGGCGGAGGTGGCGCCCTGACCATCACCTCACCGCAGTTGGCGAATGCCACCGTCGGGTCACCCTTCGTCTATGCCATCACCGCCACCGGCGGGACCACCCCCTATACGTTCATGGCCAGCCCGCTTCCCACTCCTCTCGTGGCCTCGGGGAACCTGATCGTTGGGACTCCGACCTCCACCGGGAACTTCAACGTGAACCTGATGGTGACCGATGCCGACGGCGCGACGGCGAGCCAGATGCTGGCCCTCAGTATCTCGGCTGCAGGGGCGCTGACGATCACATCCCCCGCGATCGCAACCGCGACGGTCGGAACACCGTTCGTCTATGCAACCATCGCCACCGGCGGGACCACCCCCTATACGTTCATGGCCAGCCCGCTTCCCACTCCTCTCGTGGCCTCGGGGAACCTGATCGTTGGGACTCCGACCTCCACCGGGAACTTCAACGTGAACCTGATGGTGACCGATGCCGACGGCGCGACGGCGAGCCAGATGCTGGCCCTGAACATCATCGCCGGAACCGCAACTCCCACGGGCCACCTGTTCTTCGACGACTTCTCCGACGGCACCCTGAACAAGTGGTCGATCAACACCGATGCCGGCGGGAGCGCGATCAACGATGGCGGAGTGGGCAACCCCGCTCCCGGAGCCGTGGTGGCCAGCCCCTCCTTCCTCTACACGGCGACCGGGCCCTTCGCCGTGGGCAGCAAGTATTTCGAGTTCAAGTCCAGCATGAAGCACAACGGTGACACCTCGAAATACTCCCAGATGTTCGTCGGCCAGATGCCGATGCTCCCCTCCCACCGATATGCCTGGCTCCGGATCTACGGAACCACCCACCCGACGATGGCGAACAAGGTTCAGGCCTGCGTGGTCTGGGACAACGGCGGAACCCTCACCACCGAGGACAGCGGTGCCCTCTCCATCCCGACAGGGTTGCCCGACGGCGACAACTGGCACTGCGGAAAGATCGTCGTCCAGCCCGACCGGATCGTGAAGTTCTACGTCGAAGGAAACCTCGTCTACACAAGCACCCATAACATTCCTACCAGCGTGACGAGCATGCTCGTGGGCATGGGCGAGGCCGACTCCTACTACGACGACGCCTGGCTCGATCTGCTCGATCAGCCATCGAATCCCACCCTCCCTTCCGCCACCGCCCCGGTGATCATCAATGTCTACGGGCAGGCCTCCCCCCCGGCGAACCTCCCCAACAACCAGGATGTCCCGGTTTTCGGATCCGGGTTCGGCCCCCAGGTGGCATCCGCGACCCGGGCACTCCGGCTTCTGAACATGACGGTCCTTCCTCCGACGGTCGTTCGTGAAGTCCTGAACACGTCCGCAACCTGGTCGGATACCACCGTGGGTTTCCAGTTGTCCGGGATTGCCGCGGGCAACTATGAATTCCGGATGTTCGAGCTGGGGAATCCGCTCGGGATCTCGAATCCCTTCGGTGTTACCCTCTTTACGCCCTGAGATTACCGAAACGAAATCTGCCGCTTTCGGGCGGCAGATTTTGTTTTAGG
>CAYRYU010000112.1:0-22364 GCA_964428355.1 uncultured bacterium | reverse complement strand
TATCATACGGCGCAGGAAAGAAGTCCCTCGAAAAAATCGAGCCGCTCGAGCTCTGCCTCGATGACCCCAACCTGGTTCCCGAAGGCCCCCAAACGTCGGTCGGAATCGAGTTCTTGTCTCCCACGTCCTTCAAATCGAAAGAAACGGGAGGGGTGGTGAATCTTCCTGAATTCCATAGGGTGATCAGATCGATCTTGAAGCGATGCAGCTCCTTTCAGGCCGCCGATCGCCGCCCAACCCCGAAATGGGATTTCGGGGCAATTTTTTCGCGCGCGGAGAAGGTCCGGCTGGTCCGGTCCGAGCTTTTTACCTCACACTGGGAGCGGTTTTCCGCTCGTCAGCGGCAACGGGTTTTTTGGGGCGGGGTGGTCGGGACGGCCTGGTTCGAAGGAGACATCACCCCCTTCCTGCCGGTCTTGCGGGCCGGCGAGATCGTCCGCGTCGGTCGCGGAACTACTTTCGGCCAGGGCCGGATCCGAATCCGGAGTTCCGGCTTCCAGGCTTCGTCAGAGGTCGTTCCTCCGACCTCGGGCAACGACAAAATCCCCCCATCCGGAGGAAAGGCATGAGCAAAATAATCATTTCCGCCCTGGGCGACAACTTCCTGAATGAAACCGAATATGAGTTCGAGGGCCGCAGGCACCCGACCAGGTTCTGCAGCATCGCTCTTTCCCAGATCCTCTCGAAACCGCCATCCAGATTGTTGGTTCTTCTGACACCCGAGGCGAGAAAAAAGCACGAGGAGGCCCTTTCTAATGAATGTCGAGATCTGAATCTGAGCATCGAAATCCTGCCGATCTCTTCGGGAAAAACCATCCAGGAAGTATGGAAGGTTTTCGATGCGCTGGTCGAGAAGGTTTCCTCGCATCCGAGCATGGAAGTCCTATTGGACATCACCAACAGCTTTCGCCATCTGCCCCTGTTGTTCTTTACGTCGCTCTCATATCTGGAGAGCGCGGGAAAAGCTGGAATGAAGGGCGTGTATTACGGAGCATACGATGCAAAGAATGAGAGCAACATCACTCCGGTGTTCGACCTTACTCCCATGGTCAACCTCGTCAAAGGCGGCTTCGCGGTCAAGTCCTTCATGGAAACAGGGGCGATGGGTCCCCTGGGGAGCTTCCTGGGTTCCTTGCCCGGAGTCGACCCCCGGACCGCAGTTAAGCTGACGCAAAGCCTTTCGGAATTCCAACGGATCTATTCGGCCGGGCTTCCCCTCGAAGCCGGAAGCGAGGCCGAAGAGATTCTGAAGAAGTTTCCGAGCCTGACAATCGGGGTCGAAAACCTCACCGCCGGGTTTGAGCTTCGAGAAAAGCTTCGGGATCATTTCAGACGAATCGCACTCGAGACCCCCAATGGAGACAATTGGAAAACCAGATTCCACCTTGACATGCAGGAGTTGGCCCGACAGTTGAAGTTTATAGAAGGCAAGATCCTCCACGGGGATGCCTCACAAGCCATAATCCTTCTCAGGGAATGGATCATCTCCCGGGTTTGTTTTTCCGAAGGGAAGCACGAATCCTGGTTGGAAAAGGGTGTCCGCGTTTCCGAAATCGAGAGTAAGCTGGGAAAGCTTGCTCTCCGGAAGAGGGAAGAATCCGCCAAGGACAAACCCACTGAAGTATCCTTGTCCAAAACATGGGATAAGCTGTCCAACTTCAGGAACGAATTCGGTCATGCAGGTTTCAAAAAAACGGAAGTCAATGTTCAATCCGCTCTGAAAAAAGCCTCGGAGTTTCTCCGGATCTGTTTGGATAACCTGGAGAATGAGGATTTCTGGCGGGTTCCATCTCTCTCCGGGAATGATGGATTGTTGCTGGTTTCAGGTCTCGGATCCTCGGTCGGTCTCCTCTTTTCGGCTTTGTCCTCCTTGAAACCCGACCGGACGGTTGTGATAACCAGTAAGGAGGTCGAACCCAAGCTTCCCGAGGTGCTTAAATCCGCCGGAGGATACCCCTCCGAGCATGTGAAAGCCTTGATTCTGCAGGAACCGTTCACCGGCTTCTCGGAAACCGGTGGCATGGTCAAGGCACTCGAGCCATTTTTGAAAAACGCATCGGAAGTGGTGGTTAACCTGACAGGTGGAACCACCTGCATGCAATGGGTCATGCAGGCCGTTTTCGAAAAAGCCCGTGAGCTGGGGGCCGCCGTCAGACGGGTCGCTTTCGTCGATCGACGCACCACCCAGGAGCAACAGAAGAATCCTTTCGTCCTTGGGGAGATGATCCCGATCGACGGTTCTTCCGTATCAGGCCGGTCGGAGAAGGGGAACCCGGCCGCCGCGGAAAAATGACGAGAAATTCTGAACCGACCGGGTTTCCCGGCCTTCCATCACGAAAGAAGACGATTCCCCGAAGTTGCCCTCTCTCGAACGAGTTCTGGGCGAATCGGAATTGTTCTTGAAATGGAGAACGGATCGATGAAAGAAATCAAAGTGAATGTGTCCTTCGCGACCCCGGCGTTTCTTGGAAACGCGGAGCAGGTATCCCAATGGCGCACCCCGCCCTTCAAGGCACTTCTTCGCCAATGGTGGCGCGTGGTCAAAGCCCGGGAGTGCGGTTACGACCATTCCCGGCTGCTCCAAAAGGAGAACCGTCTCTTCGGCCAGGCTCCCGCCGAAAACGATAGCCATGAGGTAACCGGTTCCCGCTCCGCCTTGAGAATCAGGTTGGGGAATTGGAGAAGGGGAACCCTTTCCCAATGGGAAGGCGATAAAAGGATCACTCATCCTGAGGTGAAGAATCCTCAAGGAATAGCCCGGCCCATAGGAGCCCAGCTTTTTCTCGGGTATGGTCCGCTCACCTTCGGTGCGGGGCAGACGATTATGAAGAAAGCCCCTGCCATTCAAACACAAAATGAGATGACCGAGTTGTGGTTGGGGTTCCCGGATGAGTTCTACGACGAATTGAAAAGGACCATCGACCTGATCGGCTGGTTCGGCACTCTCGGCGGGAGATCCAGGAACGGGTGGGGGTCGCTGATTCTCAATGATGCATCACCTCTTACATTATCGCCTCTTTCATCTTCTTCTCTGGAACCCTTCACCAGGCCTTGGCAGGAATGCCTGGGCAAGGAATGGGCCCACGCGATCGGCAAAGACCGGGTCGGCCCCTTGGTTTGGCAAACGAAACCGATGGCCTCGTGGAAAGACGTCGTGACCAAGCTCGCCGAGGTGAAGATCGGTTTTCGGACCCATTTTCGTTTCAGCTCCGGAGGCCCCCATCAGCAACCGCAACCGCGTCATGTTATCGCCTATCCGATTACCAAACACTTCCTTGGTGCCTGGGGCGGCCAAAAGAGGCTTTCCAATCAAATCCGGTTCAAGGTGGCACCCCAAAACGGGAAATTCGTCGGACTGGTTTTCCACCTTCCCACGAAGGCACCCGAAGAGTTGGTGGATGCTTTGGACCGAAACAATACTGCTTTTCGGGAAATGGAACCTGCGGTCTGGCGGGAAATCCACGGAATTCTTGACGGGAATCCCGACCTTTCCCGGTTGAAGTGAGGAGGCTGACGATGAGCGACAAGATCTGGAGACAGAAACTTTCTGCCTGGCTTCACGACCCCGCCGAAAAGGCGTTCGTTCTCCTCCAGGACCCCGCAGGCCACACGGGCGGAACGGTCCGGACGCTTCGCAAGGATCTGGGACTTGGCGATGAAGACGACCTCGTAAAAAGGGCCGATTGGTGGGCCTCTGCCGCCGACAGGCCACAGTGGCCCCGGAATGCCGATGACGGCCGGTTCGCCCCCTGGACGCAGGTCGAGTTCGCGAAACAACCGGTGTTGATACACCCGCTGACCGGGGCCGGATTCGATCTGAAGACCCTTTCCGAGATCGACTTCAAACAGGTCAAAGCGGTCAGCCTCGAGCACTTCAGGAAGCTTCTCGAACTTGGGGGTTCGGACCTTCGCATGAAATTTCTCGCACTCTGGCGATTCGGCCCCGAGGTGGGGGTGAAGGGGTTCGAAGCCCTCTGGCAGCAGCTTCCGGCTGACACCAGGGTCCCCGACCATACGATCTGGAACCACCTCGATACGGTCTCGGCTTTCGCCGGGGCTTTTGAAGACGGTGAATGTCCTGCACTGCTTTCCATGAGCATTGGCCCCGTCCAGAGTTTCATCGCCCAATCCCGCTCGACCTCGGATCTCTGGGCAGGGTCGCACCTCCTTTCCTCGCTCGTTTGGGAAGCGATGAAGCCCATTGCCGCTGAACTGGGGCCCGATGCTTTTCTGTTTCCCCAGGTCAGAGGCCTTCCCATCGTCGACTCCTGGCTCCTCGAGCTTGCCGAAAAGGCCGGGTTGGGCAAGGAATGGAAAGTCCGCTTCAAGGGCGAAGCCTGGATGGAGAAAGCCACCGATGGGAACCCCTTGTTCGCCGCATGCCTTCCCAATAAACTCCTGGCGCTGGTTCCGCGTTCGAAAGCCGGGGACCTTGCGCGGCAAGCACGGGAAGCGGTCCGCGGTTCAGCGATGCAATGGGCTGAGGAGGCTGCCAGGTTCCTTTTCGATTCCAACGAAGGACACCACGCGCGGCAGATCGAAGCCCAACTGGCCGACTTCCCGAGAATCCATTGGGCGGCGGCCGATTGGCCCTCCACGCTGAAAGGAGATGCCGCGAACCGGCTTTCCGAGGCATACAACTCGTTCGTGGAAACCGATTCACCCGAGAATTTTTTCCGACAACCCGTATGGGAAACCCTCAATAAGGAGGTCTGCTTCGAGGGGTTGAAGTTCTACGACCCCAACCCGGGTATCCTATATCCCGCCGTTTTCAGCCTCGCCGAACGTGCTCTGAGCGCAGCGAAGACGGTCCAGCCCTTCGGCCAGCTTTCCCAGAAAGGGTTCCGATGCACGCTTTGCGGGGAGCGGGAGTGGCTCGCGGACTCCCCCGACCAGTTGGAATGGGCACCGGGCCAACGTATCAGAAACGAAACCCGTTGGACCGGAAAAGCCGGAACCAACGGCATCAAGAAAGGCGAACATCTCTGCGCCGTCTGCGCCTTGAAGCGGTTCTGGCCAAGGCTGTTCACCGACCGGGTCGGAAGGATCATCGAAACAGGAAAACTCCCCAGGTTCGTCGTCTCAACCCATACCATGGCATTGGCGACCACCCTCGACTCGCTGATCGATCGCCAGATGGGCGCTGAGAGTCTCGGGAAGCTCCTGGACCTCGTCGACCGTTACGATGTCGAACCCGTTGCCCTTCCGGCAAAACTTTTCAAAAAGGCCTTCAAGGCGAACAGCCCCAGGCTGTCCGATTCGGTAAAAAAGCTCCCGGCCATCCTGGATTCACTGAAAGACTCCGGAACGCAGGAATCCGAAAAGGAAATCGCCGGAATCAAAAAGATCCTGCATGGGTATTCCGTGGGCGGAATCGAAAACTATTACGCGCTTCTTCTGATGGACGGCGACAATATGGGCGCATGGCTCGCGGGAAACGAGAAGAAATACCAGATCCCTTTCCGCGCCTCCTGGCATCCCCAAGTGGAAAAAGTCACCCGGGAACAGCAAGCCCGCTTCCCTCTTTTGGGCGCTTACCTCGACTCGTATAGACCGCCCTCCCCTGGACGCCACTCTGCGATCTCGCAGGCACTGAACTCTTTTTCCAGTATCCTCGCCCCATTCATCCTGGAGGAAACGGTAAACGGAAAGCTCCTTTATTCGGGCGGCGACGATGTCCTTGCGATGGTTTCAACCGGCGATCTGCTCGATGCCATGACCCGTCTCCGCCTTGCATACGGCGGGATTTCCGGGGAACTGGGCCCGGGGTCTGAAAATCTGAGGCTTGGCGGGGGGTTCGCCCGGCTTCGGGGCCGGCTGATGCGGGTGATGGGGGAAAAGGCAACCGCTTCGATCGGAGCTGTGGTCGTCCATCATCAAACCCCCCTCGCCATTGCGCTCGAGTCTTTGCGTGAAGCCGAACGGCAGGCGAAACTGTTCGGGAGAGACGCCTTCTGCCTTCGGATCCTGAAGCGAGGAGGGGGTGAGGTCTCCTTTACCGACTCCTGGTGGGCGAATGGAGACGGTGTCATCCCATCGGAAGAGATCCGGCGGAACTCGGGGTTGGGGGTGCTGAAAATGGTGGTCGCCGAGTTGTCGAAACACGAGGAGTTGTCGAGACGAGTTGTCTATGCCTCGAGCGAATGGTTGAAGGACGTTCCCCCCCAAGCCGCCAATGATGCAGGGCAATCGAAAGAAATGGCCGCCGCGCTTCTTGCCCAGCAGTTCTCCCGCCACGGCGGAGAACCGGAGCTCGCCCGGAAGTTGGTCGAGGTCCTTTGGGGTGAAAAACCCGGGAATCCCGCCGTTCGGTTCGAACCGAGGGACAGGTTGACCGATCTCCTGTTCGTGGCCGAATTCCTCGCCAGGGAGACCCGATCAGGGTCCCCCAAAAGAGCCAAGGAGGAGTCCAAATGAGAAGACACTTCTTCGTTTCAGCCTACGATGTCCTCCTGCCGCGAGGCAACCGCGGCTTCGGCAACTCGGCCTCGGAGTTTGGGGAAATCTCGATCCCTCCAAGCCCATCGCTCTTCGCCGGCGCGTTCCGAAGCATGCTGGCGGCGTCCGACCCCGAAACCCTCGTCGCGATCGAGAAAGGTGGTTTCCCGACAAATCCGGCATTGAGAGCGGTTCTGGGGTCATTCCGGGAACCGGGCACCTTTAGGGTTTCGGGGGTTGCTCTATGCAAGAGAGGGGAGGACAAATCCTCACGAGCTGTTTTTCCTCTTCCTGCCGACATCCAGGTTTTCGACCGGGATGGGAGTCCTTGCCCGATTCGGGTAAAACCTTCGCCGGTTCCCGCCGGAATCCAGGCCGGTCTGCCTTTGCCGATGCTCCCGGTTCTCAAAGGTCCGCAAAAAAAGCCGTTGGGGAATCTTTTTTTGAACCAGCGGGGGTTCGAAGCCTATCTGGATGGAGGCGCCCCCGAAGGGAAGGATCTGGTTGAAAAAAAGACCGTCTGGAAAACCGAGACACGCATTGGAATAGGCCTCGACGGGCAGACCCGCTCGGCCTCCGATGGCCGGCTGTATTCGACCGAGGCAGTTTCGTTCGACGGGAGCGCCGGCTTCCTGGTTAGTCTGGACGGCCTGGATGAAGGGTTTCCGCGTTCGGGCGAGCTCCGCCTCGGTGGGGACGGCCGGGGGGCACATTTCGAGGAGGTCGAATGGAAGTTGGGATTTCCTGACCTGAAGAAGGTTTCCGAAAACAGGGCTTTCCGCCTGATCTTGTCTACCCCCGGAATCTTCTCGAAAGGCTGGCTTCCCGAACTGGTCGTCGAAAAGGAAGGAGCCCGGATCTTGGAGGGACGGGGCTTCACCGCGCGTCTGGCCTGCGCCGCGATCCCCCGGACGGAGACGGTCTCAGGCTGGAACCTCGTTCTGGCGGCCCCCAAACCGGCGATGCGGGTCGCTCCCTCGGGTTCGGTGTTCTGGTTCGATGGGTTCGAAGGCGATCCGGTGAAGCTTCAGGAATGGGTCGATTACGGTTTGTGGGGGCCTTCCCCCGATGCCCAGAGAAGGGCCGAGGGTTTCAACCAAGCCTTTTTGGCGAGCTGGAACCCCCGCGCCGTGTGAACCGAAATCTTTTTGCAGAGCAAAATTGGAGGAAATGAAATGTTCGAAAAGAAACGCCTGACCTTCTATTACTGCACCACCCCCCTTCACATGGGCGCGGGGACCGCGGTGGGGGCGATCGACAACCCCATCCAGCGGGAAGTGCACAGCAACCATCCCGTGATCAACGGCTCGGGGATCAAGGGCGCGGTCCGCCATCATCTGCTTCATTCCTGGGGCGATTCCGCCCAATCCGTTTTGAAGGAACTTTTCGGTGCCGAATCTGGAGCCGACGAGCTTCATGCCGGGGCGGTCTCGTTCACCGATGCCCAGCTCGTGGCTTTCCCCGTCCGGTCGCTCAAGGAGACCTTCGTGTATGTGACATGCCCTTATGCTCTGGGCCGGTTGAAAAGACTTGCGGTCGGGGCGGGGGAAAAGGCCGACTGGTCGATTCCCTCCGTGAAACAGGGGCAGACCATGGGCTCGGGCGAGATGGCCCTCTCCGGGGACAAGTTGTTTCTCGAGGCTTTTGAGTTTTCCAAAACAGCGGGCGGCGAAGCCAGGGCCATCGCCGCCTGGATCGCGGGGAGATGCTTCCCTGATACGTCGGAAAACGCCTTCTTCAGGGAAAAAGCCAACAACGACCTCTTCATCATCAACGATACCGATTTCGCGTATTTCGTCAGGCACGCGACCGTGGTCGAACCCCATGTCAGGATCGACGACAATTCGGGAACAGCCGCCGATGGGGCTTTGTTCTACACCGAAAACCTTCCCCCCGAAAGTATTCTTGCGGGTCTCGTGCTGGCAAGCATCGAGAGAACGAAGGACAAGGCGTCCGGGGATCGTCGCTCGGCCGAAGACGCATTGAAACTGCTTTTCGCAGGCAACCAAGGCGGAATGCCCGGCATCGGAGGAACCATCGTCCAGATGGGCGGAGATGCCACCACCGGACGTGGCCTGGTTCTCGTCCAACCCTCGGGAAAGGAGAACTGACATGACGCTGGAACAACGACGCGCAAGAACCGCCTGGGAAAAGGTCCAAGCCAACCAGGCCTTGGGAGATCGCTTCGTCAACACGGCCAAAGCTGCTCCCGCCCTGATAATGGGGAATGGTTTGATGGCCACCCTCGCATTCTGGCAATCCCGGGGAAAGGGCGAGGGAAACGACCCATCGAATGCCGTTTTGGGAGCCGTTCTTGCCTGGTTGCACGAGCGGTTTCCGGAGATCCCCACGGATTTTCCCGGAGGAATGACCCAGCTCCAAAGACTGAATTCGGAAAAGTACATGTTGGTGACCGGGGAAACCCTGGATTTTCTGAAATGGCTGCGGCAGTTCGCAGCTGCCTCGATTAGGGGGAATTGATATGGGAATTGCCGCCGTTCCGGGATACATCTCGCGCCACATTACTGAAGCCATCGAAATGCCCCCGGGCCATCGGTTCAATCTCTTTTTCCCATACTGGAACAACGGATGGGAAGCAGAGAGTTCGAACAAGACCGAGACCCTGAAAAAGGTTTGTGCGATGCCGGACTGCTCGAAAAAGCTTCTCAGAGCCCTCATCAAGAGGCAGGAGGAACTTGCTTCCAAGTTCGGTGAAAGAGCCCTGATCTTCCCCTGTCGGTTGGTTTCGCCTTTCATTACCGGGTTGGGGAACGAGCACCCCATCGTGAACGGTTTTTCCTTTCTCACCCCCTACGGCCTTCCCTACCTTGCGGGATCCGGAATCAAAGGGGTCCTGCGCCATGCTGCCGAGTTGATGGCGCTCTTTCCGGAGGAATATCCGTCGGCTGGAACCGCCGCGATCACCCTCCTGGACGTCTGGTGGCTTTTCGGATTCGAAGGCGCGGGCTGTTCGATCTGGCCGGGAAACCGCAACGATGGAGGAGGCGAGAACCCCTGGCTGCAAGCCTGGGCCCGTCACATGGAAGTCATCCTCGAGCGAAAGGACCTGGCCCATTTCATCGGGATCCTCGGGATTCCGGACAAGCAGAAAGCGCGTTTCAAATCAGATCCTCGGGAATTCCTGGCTGAACTGTCCCGCCAGAATCCTGAGTTCAGGCAGAGCCTTCACAGCCGCGGCGCCCTGACTTTCTGGGATGGCTTCCCCGACTGCGAAAAGATGGCCGTCGAGATCATGACTCCCCATTATAACCACTATTACCAGGAAGATCGGCAGCCCCACGATTCCGGCCAACCCAATCCGATTCCTTTCCTGGCGGTTCCCGAGGGTTCCTCGATCCGGATCACCGTTCAGTGCGACACCGCCCGGCTTCCCTCATCTTTCGAATGGAAGCCCCAGTTGAAGGACATCTTCACCTTTTCCAACAAATGGCAGGGGTTCGGGGCGAAGACCGCCATCGGCTACGGCGCTTTCTCACTCGATGAAGCGGAAATGGGGAAACTCGAGAAGGCGGCCGAGGAAAGGTTCAAAAAGGCCCGGGAACGGGCCAGGCTGGCCTCCCTTTCGCCCGAGCAGACCAGGATCGAGGAGTTCAGGACTGCCTTCGAGAAGGAGAAGAGCAACCCCTACAAGCCGGGGGGGCCCTTCGACGAACGCAGGATCGGCTTCCTGAAAGAAGCCCTTTCCTGGAAAGACCCTGAAGCCCGCAAGGAGGCTTCGAGACTCATGGCCGAAACCATGAAGTGGGGTACCCCGACAAAAACGGAGCGGAAAAAGGAGTTCAAGGCTGGAATCCTCGAACTTGAAAAAGACCCGGTTTAGCGCCTTATTCCCACCGCCTTTTCCATGGTAGAATCGAACGAGACCTTCGAACATGATCGGGAGGAAGGATAGTGACCAGGAACCTTGCGATTCTGGAAAGAATCACGATGACCCCAGGGAAATGCGGCGGGAAACCCTGCATCCGGGGAATGCGGATCCGGGTGAGCGATGTTCTGGAAATGCTTGCTGAAGGGGTTTCGCAGAAGGAGATCCTCGCCGATTTTCCCGATCTCGAGGGCGATGATATCAAGGCTTGCCTTTTGTTTGCCGCCCGGAGAACCGATTTCGGAACTTTGGCGGCATGAAATTCTGGGTTGACGCCCAGCTCCCCCCATCCCTCGCAACATGGTTACGTGAGGAATTCAGGGTCGAAGCCTTTTCGATCCGGGATGTCGGTCTTTGCGACTCCCAGGACCGCGCGATCTTCGATTTGGCAAGGCTTCAAAACGTGGTCCTCATTTCCAAGGACAGCGATTTCGTCGACCTGATTTCCCGCTTGGGATCCCCTCCTCAACTGATCTGGGTAACCTGCGGAAACGTCACCAACCGGAAATTGCGGATCGCTTTTTCCAGGGCTTTCCCCAAGGTCGTGAGACTGCTTGAAAGTGGTGAGGGTATCGTCGAGATCGGAGACCCGGCGCGGGGGAAATCAAAACGGCAACCCTCGAAGCGGACGAAAACCTGAGACTGGGAAACCCCATTTTCACTCTCGGGTCAAGGCGTGAGGCTCCTCGAGAAGAAAAGAAGGTTCGGGGGGTCTTCCACGCAGAAGGCCAGGAAGTTTTCCAGGCGAGAGGTGGCTTTGCATCGAAGCAATTCATTTGCCGCGAGCGACTGGAGGATCTCGACATCGGTCGTCGACCTGAGGAAGGCTCTCAGACGGTCTGCATCCCATGAGGGCAGGGATTCCTCCGCCCAAACGGTGGCAGGATAGGCGAGATCCAGAAATCGGACCAGGAACCGGGCACCGCTGATCGGAGAATGCCGTCGGACGAGCAAATCCGAAAATCCCGCCGGGTCGGTCGCTAGATCCCTGAAGATCGTCCTGAAACGGCTTCGGTTCGGGCCCTGGGTCGCGGCCATTGCCAGAAGGGGCAAAACCGCTTCCCATTCATGTCGCAAAGGCTTGTCCGGGTGAACGGTCCATTCCCTGAGGATTCCCCTCATCATGGCCCTGCCCGACGGCCCGCCGCCGGCCTCCCATCCGAGCAAGCCAAGGATGGCAAGGCGCAGTTCCAGCTTGCTCTTTTGGAAGGCAACCCTTCCATTCATCTCTTCGGATACCTTTTCGAACAACCCCGCCGATTTCCTCACGATGCATCCACGGCAGGAATCGGGGAGAAACGCCATCCACGCGAGGGTCAGGTTCCCGGTTGCCTCCGAAATCGGGGACCGCTTCCGCCAGGGACATGCGTCTCCGGGACACGCCCCATCGACGCTTTGGAGGCCCGCCAGGAAGGGAACCTCCCACCATGCGGGTCTGCTTCCGCGTCCGATCAAGCGCCGCCCCGAATCCCTCGCCCCGGCAAACCTTCCGAATCGATGGGCGACGCATTGGGAGATGACCTCCGAATGCTGTTGCCCCCCTTGTCCCTGGCCCAAAACATCGAGAAACCATTTCTCATCCTTCGCCGACCGGCGATCGTCCCCCAAAAGCACCGCAAGGGATAGTCCAGGTTGGCCATGAACGACGGTCTTCCACTCTCTTCGTTCCAAGGCACGGAAATCCCCCCACAGGAAGAAATGGGAAATCGAGATGCCTGATCTGATCGCGGAATCGGCCTTGCCCCATTTCCCCCCGACCTTTTCCCCCCGCGCCGGATCCGGGTTGCCGCGGGGCCTCGCCCTTTCCGCTTCCTTGCCGAATGCCCTGGCAAGTTCGTCGAGGACTTGGCCGAATTCGGCATTGCATGCCCATTTTGCAATTTCCCGCCCCGACCGGGCCAACTCCTCGGAGGAAAGATGAGGAGAGGATCGCAGGACGGAAAGCAACTCGGGAAATTGCTCCGCGAGCGGGGGAACCCGGCGGTGGACTCTTGGAGCCCGAAGGTGAGCTTCGAGATGCTTCCATAAGGGCCCGCTCCGGCCGCCCACTCTGGCCCGACTCGTCAGACGGAACCATGCGGCCCAGAGGTCCGCGATTCTTCCCGGAAATGTCGACCTGGAAATCACCTCCGGCCTGAAACCCGGCTGGAAGGAAGCGGCGACAGCCCTCATCAGATCTGCATGACTGTCCATGACCTGAATTCCCTGCCCCGCGCAGGCTTCGGGATCGATCCGGCCAACTCCTTCCAGAAGAAGGTCCATGATGCGTTTTTCATCCGAGGTCGGGTTTTCCAGCCGGGTCAGCCATTCCATGGCCGCCATCGGCTCGTTCAGACGAAGCCACATCAGCGCGGGAAATCGGGCCCGGAACCTGGGCCGGTCGGCCAGCCAGCTCTCGAAATCTGCCCCCAGAAAGCTTCCTGCCAGAACGAGGTCGGGATCATGGTCGTTGAGCCGCTCGATGAAAGAAAGGTAGAGGGTTTCCGCCGTCCCCGACCTCGAGCCCGAAAGAACCTCGAGCAGTCGCGGAAGCCGGGCAAGAAACAACCGCTCCGGCCAAACCCCCTCCCACAGATTCAGGGCTGAAGCCGGATGGTGGCTTGCCGCGCGTGCCTCATCTCGGAGCACCTTCGCGACGAAATCGTGTAGGCTCCTCAACCTGGGTGCCGCACCCGGATCCGCCAGCGATACGGCCTCCCGCCGCCAGTCCCGAAGCGTTTCTCGGAGTCTTCGGGTTTCCAACCGCTTCACAAGGTGGCTTTCCAGCCCCGGGACGGGCTCTGCGCCGAGATGTGTCTCCCACCGTCCCGCGAGGAAACCCTTGACCAGATTTCGGACGCGCCCCACGGCGGCATGGGAAAAAACCCAGTTCCTGACTTCTTGCAGATCGTGGAAACCCCGGACCCCGGGGTGATCCGCCCAGGAACTCCCAGTGAGGTTTTCCCGTGGAACGAGAACCCGTTCGTAACCCGCCGCAAGTGCTATCTCGACTTTCGAGTCGAAGTTTTCCCAGGAAACCGCTTTCAGGCGGCCATCGCCCGTCACCTCCCCGGTGGCGGCAACCGGAAATGGAAGACGGATGCCTCCCTCTCGAAGAAGAAGGAAAATCCAGAGAGATAGTCCGAGCGAGGCCCCGTCCACCCGCATCCCCAGCCAATCCCGCAACGGAAGGGCCGGCCGCCCGTCGAATTTCCAGCCAAGCTTTTTCGCGAAATCGAGGACCGCTTCGCAGGTCTCCCGGGTGCTGCGGGCCCTGAACCGGGTCGCTTTCCCCGGGGTCCCCACGAAGGCCTCCGACCACCCGGCAAGCACAACCTGCCTGGAACCCCTAACTACAAGCGGAACACCTGGATTCAAAGAGCCCGCGAACCCCCGAAGGCCCCTCGTTCCAGCACCGAGGCCGGCAGGCCCTTGCCTTCGGATTGCCTCTTCATGAAGCAATCCTGCACCATACCGGATAGCGGCTGAAGGAGATGCTGCTTCGACCCTGAGGAAAAGATCTTCCAGAGTGGAAGCTTTCTCGCACATTGCCCATGGAAAAGCCTCGATGCGTTCGACCTCACAGCTGAAGCCTCTCAGAAACTCCTTGTCCCGATCCAGACTCCCGTTCTTCAACCAGCGCTCGAGGAAGTGGGAAAGGCGGCTTGGACGGAACTCCCACTGGGTCCCGAGGAATGTCTTCGCTTGTTCCGGCCATCCTGCCCGGTCGAGAAGGGTTTCGAATTCATCGGGTTCCTGGGAAACAGCCCTTCCCGGCCCCCCCCCGAACGCGGAGGCAAAAAGCTTCCGCAAAGCCGACTCCGGGGAGCCGGCTTTTCCCCCCCCGGTCAACTCAGCCGGACCTCGTCGAACCCCGAGATGTCGTCGAATGGTTCTTTTGGCCGAAAGGTCGCTCTACCGTTCTCGAGCGGCCGTATGCCCAACTTCCTGCCGGCATCGAAGAATACAAGAGCCTTCGCGGGCACGTCTTCAGTCAAGGTCAGCACGAAGCCTTCCTTGCCCAGGGTGTTGTACTCCAGGAAAACTTGGCGAAGGCTGCAAAGCTCCCGGCAACGCGCCCGAAAACGCTCGAATGGAGGTTCGGAACCCTCGGCCTGGAACGCGAACCCCCCTTCCGAAGGCAGGAGATTCGTTATCAGCCGCCAGGCCCAGTTCCGCCATCCGGATTTTCCCACCTTCCCCTTCATCCGCCGGTCGGCTTCAGGCGAAGGCCCGGCCTCAACCGCCCGGGCCGGGGCACCCTCGGCAAGACGTTCCAGATACCCCGCCGACAGGACCGCGGATCTCTCGATCCGGGAAAACCTGTAGAGCCGCTCGCGATCAGTCAGGTCCGGTTTCTTCCCCGCAAGTTCGGAAAAAGCCGCAAGGCCGTTTCGGAGGAGTCTGCAGCCCGATGGTGTCAGCTCCCCGAGAAAAGCCTCGAGATCCCTGACAAGGACCGGCCGGTCGTTCCATGCCTCCGCAACTCCGGAAAGACGGAGATCGGAGTGGGATTTTCCGAGACGGATATCATCCGCCCGCCGGCAAAGATCCTCGGGGACGCCGAAGGAAAAGGGAACCAATCGAACATCGGGATCCGTGGGATCCAGGGAATCATCCGTTCCAGCCGTGATGATCGCAAGAATTCCTTCGGAATTCCCGTCGCGTCCCCGTCGGGCACGCCAGATCTGGCCGAACCGGTATTCCTGAGGAACCGAACGGGTCAACGCCTTTCCGATGGCTGAAAACTGCTCCCGGATATCGCGGGGGATTGCCCGACCGAGGCCCACGATCTTCCGGCAGTCCGCACATTTTTTCAAGTGGCGCTCCAGCGTCTCATCCGTCGGAGCGGAGGAAGGCCGCTCCAGGTAGGCAAGAAGTGTTTCCCGGGTGGGACAAACATCATTTTTCATGTCGGACTCCCCGAGCCGGCTCCCTTAAAAGACCGATCAAACCTTCGATAAACATTCTCAGCCCTTTCCCGTGCCCGTTCTCGAGCTGGAGGAATCGCCTTCGGAGAAAATTTTCGACCTCGCGGTGGTAGTTCGTCACCAATCCGTAGGCGATTTCCATTCGTCCCTCGATGAACTTCGTGATCGCCAGCCCTTCCGCCTCGCTTACATCGCGCCAGATTCCCAAACCCGGAACGATATCGACCAGGCCCGGGGTTTCGTGCGCGTGGAAATGGAGGAAGACCTGTCCCTTAACCTCCCACTTTCCGATGGACTGAAACTCCCTCAGGCTCTCATCACACCATTGGCCCATTTCGCTTTCCTGAAAGCAAGGAGAGGGGTCGAAATCCGGGATCAGGTGCTCCAATGTAACTGCGCCCCCGGCCTCGTCAGATTCAAGAGGCTGATCCAGGGGCAACATCCCTCCTCCCGAATCGATGTGCCTTTGGATTTGTCTTGCAAGGCCCCCTGCCGACCATGCGAAAAGGCGGAAACCGGGTTCCAGGAAGATTTCCCTCAAAAGCGGATCAAGGAAGGAATTGTCCTGGACCTTCCTGTTTCTCCGCCCCGGAGGGTGCCGGGCCACCAGCCGCCCGATACCGACCCGAACGAGTTCCTCCGCGGGATCGAACTGCAGTTCGGCCAAGGGGACTCCTTCCCTCAGGAAAAAGGAGGTTTTCCTTCCCCTCAGGGTTTTGGTCGTTTCGACGATTTCCAGCTCCTTTGGGGTCGCGCCAGCAAAACGTTTCAACCTCTTCCGGATCGAACCTTCGAGACCGTAATCCATCCATTGCCGGTCTTGCTCGAACCGCCGACAGATCGATAAGACGCATTTCTGGAAAAAACTGGCGATCTTCCCGGGGACAGGCTCCTGAAGAACGAAAGCAAGAAGGTTTTCGAATGGAGGCCGGGTCCATGCCTCACCTCCCCCCCTTTTTGGGGGAAACCCGCTGAAAAAGGCCTGCTGGACTTCCCCAGCCCTTTCCTCGAGATCGTCTCCCGAAAAGCGTTTCCTCATGGTCGACCGGATGGCCCGACCGATTCCCTGGAAAATCCGGCGCTCCAGATCGGCCTTTCGCAAAGGGGCTCTCTCGGAAGTCCTTCCCAACTCCCGGAGGAGTTCGAGAAGTCCGACCCACATTTCCCCTGCGGTCGGGGTCATTCCGGCCGCTCCTTTCCACCATCCGAAGAACCCTGCGCCAGACGCTGAAGCTTGGAGCGAAGTATCACCTGAATGCGTGAAGAAACGCGTTCTGGCTCCTTTACGGTGGAATCCAGGAGCCAGGGGATGGCGGGGATCCTGGATTTCAGAAGAAACAGGGTCAGTTCCCGAAGAACTGGGCAATCCTCTCTGTCCACGAGAAGCTGGGAATCGGGCTTTCCATCCATCCCTTGCAGGGAAGTCGTCCCGAAAGCTATGAACCCCCCACCGGTCCCGATGCCAGGATGGCTTCCGGAATTTTTTCTTTTCAGCGTCGAAAACTCCAGGCTCTGTCGCCAAAAAGCGTTTTTCATGAAGCCGACTTCGCCGAAGGCGGGAAAGTCCTCTGTCTCTAGCAGAGCCCGGGCCGTTAAAAATCCGATCCAAGACATCGTCGAATCCCCTCCGACTTTCGATCAGAGGGATGATAACGCAACCAATCATGATTGACAACGACATCGGGGACCCCTTGCTCGAACTTACGATCAGGCTGCCGCGGAAAGCGGGGACACCGAAACCGCCCGAACCCCCTCCCGGTTCTTCTTCCGGTCGAAACTTCGGACTGGAAGGAAGCGCACTTCCGCCCCGTCCCGGCGGAGCTCGATCGGGAGATCCTTCATCGCCACGAAAACCGGTTCCTGAAAAGACGGAGAATTGATGAAAGCGAAGGGAGCCTCAGGGAAACGCAGGACTACGACCCCTTCAGCCGGTTCCTCGTTCTCGGAAGGCTTTTTTCCGTCAGGGGATTCGGGGGCGGCCCCTTCCCGAGGGAATATCGCGGATTTGGAAGGCCCATTCCCGGATGGGTGCGGTTGCGCCGAAGCCCCGCTTCGGTGGTCCCGGGCAAGTCTTTCGAGTTCCTGCCTCGTCGGTGCCGCATCCGGAACCGGAAGTCGCATCAAAAGGGAAGTCAGGTCATCCGGTAGTTTCCAGCCTTGCTCCTCCCTTAGGCGCGCGGAGAGAAGGGCGTGGAAAACCGCCCCCTCCCGGTCCCCACGCGCCTCGGAGATTCGCGCAAGGAGCAGGAACAGGTTCACCCGGGCGGAAAGTTCCCCGCCGGGAATCTCCGCCGACCTGCACGCGGCTTCCCAGGCCCCGTTCAGATCCTCGATCGCCACGCGCATCCGGGCAAGGTCCGCGTGAAGATACCACGGTGCCCGGCCCCGTCCGATTAGAGACTCGACTTCGGAAATCGCCCCGGCGCGGTCTCCTTCGCCTTCCAAGGCAAGTGCAGCCCAACGGCCGAAATCGATCCTGCCGGGGAACTCCTGTGCCGCTTCCTTGGCATGGCGTCTTGCCGAGGGAAAATCCTTCAGGGCAAGCTCCGCCTTGATCCGCGCGAAATACCATTGCTCGCGCTCCGAGGGCAATCGCTTGCCGTTCAAGACCCGCGGACTCTTCTGCAGGTTCGAGGGAACGAGTTTTTCGCAAAGGGCCAGAACCTCCTCCCAGACCTGAAGCCCCCGGGCAGCCTTGATTCCAGCGAAAACAGCCTGCTGACGAGCGAGGCCGTCGGCTCCGGTTTCCATCATCCGTCTTGCCCCTTCGAGAAGGGCGACGTAGTCCTGGCTGTCCCGGGCGGGCCTGACGACGGTGTCGTAGATCAGCCAGGCCGATTCCGACCTTACCAGGGAATCATCGGGAAACCGGCTCCCAAGATTGTCCAGCATCGCGCGGGCCTCTTCGAAACGGCCCAGTCTCCGAAGGCACCAGGCGGACCGCCACCCGCAGTCCGCCGTTGGTCGGACACGGAACTCATCCGAAAAGAACGCCAGGGCTTCTTCGATCTTTCCGCTCTTCCTTTGGTCTTCGGCCTTCTTCCAGGCCAAAACACGTTCTAGTTGCCCGGTCATGTCGGTTTCCTCACTTTCTCGAAGGTGACCGATTCCTGCCCATCATTGTCACGCTTCCGCAGGATCCATCAGTGCTCCTCGAATTCGGAAAGGTCTCCCGTCTGTGATGGTTCAGATTTCTTTCAGGAGATTTTTTGAACCGGGGTTCGCACCCCGCCTCGAAAATGGAGAAAGGAGCTGACCCATGACCCAGACGAATGATTACACCGACGTTGTGGCAAGGGCTTGCGCGTTTCTCTCTTCAGGAAACCCGGAGGCCGCCAGGGAAACCCTTGAAACGGAGTTGAAAAGCGGAAGCGAAGATCCCCTCGTTGCCGCGTGGCTTGCTCGCGTGATCGGGCAGATGGAAAGCCCGGCCGAAGGAGTTGGAAGAATCCAGGAGATTCTTGTGGCCAATCCCGACCGGAGTGACATCTGGGTGATCCATATGCAGATGCTCCTTGACGCCGGCTTCCCTGAACTGGCTTGGGAAGCCGGGGAGGAGATCCATCGCAGATTTCCTGACCAGACCGGTTGGGGGCCACCGGCAGTCGATGCTTTGGAGTTGATGGGCAATCCCGTTGGCGCGGAGGACCTGCTGGCACGCCTCCTGCAAGAAAGACCCGACAGCCCCGCGCTGCTGGAGAGAAAGGCCCGCCTGCGGCCCGCCGCCTCCCCCGTCAGGATTGCCGGTGCGTCTCTCAGGGAAGCGCACGAGGAACTGGCCGCGTCTCCCAGGCTCCCGATCGGGGAGGAATTCCTTGCGGAGTTCCTTCGGCGGTTCGCGGGGCGCGAAGGTGTTCACGCCCTTCAATGCCGGTGCAAGTCGGGTTGGGGTTACCGACCGATTCGGAAAAGCCTGGACAAGGATCTCCTCAAGCGCCATCTGGCGGGGGACCAGACTCTGGGAACCTACCTCGTCAAGCGCGACAACTCAACCTCGTTGATGGTGTTCGACCTCGACGTAGAGGGCAGGCTCGCAACCCGCTTCGAAAAAGACCCCCTGGAACGCCGAAGGCTTTTACTTCTTCTGGAGGAAGAAGCCCGCCGGCTTCTGGGGAATGCGGCCGAGATCGGGTTGCCCCTCCTTCCTGAGTTTTCGGGTTTCAAGGGTTTCCACCTCTGGGCGTTTTCGGCCGACCCGGTGGCCGCCCGCCATTGGCGGGCGCTCGGCACCTGGCTCCTCTCCCGGATGCCTTCCCCCCCGCCTGGGCTTCACTGGGAGCTTTTCCCGAAGCAGGACTCGGTGGATGCCGAAGGGCTTGGAAACCTCGTAAAGATCCCTCTCGGCGTCCACAAAAGATCGGGCCGTCGCTCCTGGTTCGTCCATCCGGTCACCCTGAAGCCCGTTCCGGAGCAGGAAGGGGTTTTCCTAGGTCACCCGGCTATGGGAAGTGAGGAGTTCAAGGAGCTGCTCGGAAGACTGACCCTGGCGGAGGCTTCCGTCTGGGCAGGTGAGCGCTCCGCGGCGGGGCCTTCCCCGGATAACCCCCCGCGTGAAACCACCGCGGAAGGTTCTGAGGCTCAGGGCATTTCCAAGGAGGGCGATGAACCGCTTCCCCCCCTTGAACTCGCTGTGAAAATCCCGCTTCCAAAAAGGTTTCCACCGGGGATCGAGAATCTCCTTTCCGGTTGCCATGTTCTTTGGGAGATTGCCCAGACGGCGATGTCGGGCAGATCCCCCACCGGGCCGGAGCGCCACGTACTTGTCTACGTCCTGGCCGCCCTAGGCGAGGAAGGGCATGTATGTCTCCATCAGATTCTCAACCAGGCACCTGGATACTCGCCTGACCAGGTTAACCGGGAAATTCGGGCGGTTCCACCCCAACCGATGAGTTGTTCGAAAGTGCGGCGGAACCTTCCAGGCCTGGCGGTCCCGGATCGATGCTCGTGCGCATTCAGACTCCCTGAAGGGGCCTACCCCTCTCCGGCCGTATTCGCAGGTCTGATACCGACAGGCGGGACGATTGCTCCCCAGCGGCCTGACCGCTTGCCCCCCGCCCTCGGTCCAGGAGAGGAAATCCTTGGAACCAGCGCTGGAATCGACCGGGTTTTCCGGGAGTATTCTGAGGTTCGGGCGACCCTGGACCGTCTCCTGGCCAGAGAGAAGGTTCTCAGATCCCATATCGACCGCTTGTTCGGGGAAGCTGGAACGGACGTCATACGGACGGAGCTCGGGGAGTACCGACGGATTCCCCCGGTGGAATCTTCACCTTCGCTCACCGCTCCAAATCGGCAGGCCGAAACCGATACTCTTGGTACTCCACCGGTTCCATCGTCGGTGGACTCCGTGGGCAATTCTCTCGGGCCCCATCGGGAAAAAGAGGAGTGAGCCATGGAAGATGCGGTTCTTTACGTTACGGCTCAGGGCGCCCGCTTGTCGCGGGTCGGCGAACGCCTCCTGGTCAGGGGAAGCGATGGAAGAATCCTCTCGGATATCCCATTTTTCAGGCTGATTCAGGTCGTCTGTTTCGGTTCGGTCGAGATTTCCGGGGCGGCGTTGACCGTTTTGATGCGACGGAACATCGACGTGGCATTTCTCACGGTGGACGGCCGCTTCAAATGTCGCCTATCGAACCTCCAACCCAGGGCGGTGGTATGCCGGATGCGGCAGTATGAGCGGCAGACCGATCAGGCTTTCCGGGTTCGCCTGGCAAAGGCTTTCGTCAAGGGGAAGATCCTCAACAGTCGGACCTGGTTGATGCGACAGAACCGAACCCGTGAGGACTCCGTTTCCAAGCAGGTAGTGGGAATCCGGACATGTCTCGATCTCCTGGAAAGGGCCGTGGGGGTTGAGGAGATCCTCGGCCTCGAGGGAACCGGCGCCCGTTACCACTTCGAAGCGTATCGTCTTCTTCTGAAGCAGGATCTCGGGTTTGCCGGGCGGGTGAGAAGACCGCCCACAGACCCTGTTAACGCCATGCTGAGTTTTGGATACACTCTTTTGTTCAATCGGGTGCAGGCAGCGGTCGAACAAGCAGGGCTCGATCCGGCTCTCGCCAATCTTCATTCCCCCGAGGATCGTCGGGCTTCCCTGGCCCTCGACCTGATGGAGGAGTTCCGGCCGATCCTCGTCGATTCCGTGGTTGCCGGTCTTGTTAACCGGATGGATGTGGGGCCTGGGGATTTCTTCCGTATCCCCGAAAAAGGGGTCCGGATGTCGGAGCAGGCGATTGGCCGTTTGGTCAAGGCATTCCAGAACCGCTTGGCCGACGAATACTCTCACCCGATCGAAGGGAGGAGCTTCCCCTTCCGGGACCTCCTTGTGCGCCAGGCCTGGCAGTACAAGTCGGTTGTCCTGGGGGAAAGAGAGGAATACCAACCGATCGTGACAAGATGAGGGGAAGGAAAGATGTTCTTCATCATTTGCTATGATACTCCGTCCGACCGGCGCAGGAGGAAGCTCCACAGGATGCTGAAAAACTACGCGGTCGCAGTGCAGAAGAGCGTTTTTGAAACATTTCTCGAGGGAACCCGCTTCGAGGAAATGCTGAAGAGAATCGGAAACCTGGTAGATCCCTCGGTGGACAGCGTGAGGATCTATTCCATGACCCGGGAATCACAGAGGGAGATGAAGCTGATAGGATTTCCGGGCCTTCTTCAGGATCCTGACCATTTCGTCATAGGGGATGGGAGAACCACCCCTCCGGAAGTTATCGGGGAAGACGAAGAAACAGGCGAACTCCCGGCATGGCTGTGATTGATTTTTCCACATTCTCTGGTAGAATGCCGGGTGTGGTCTTTGACAACCCTATAAGGAACACGGATGCCCCCCCATGAAAGCCTCATGGGAACTATCTCGCGAAGAAGATCTTGGCGCCGCTTCAGCTTCAAATCAGATTTTCTGCGATTTTCCCCCGCCGCGAGCAGGTCGGCCAACTTTGGGAAACCCTGATTCTTCGTCGACTTGCTCGCGGCTCCAAAACGGCTCCCGGACAAGGTTCTAGTATGCCCGGCGAAAATTCGTGGGAAATCTCCCCCGGTAGCTCGAAAACCCCCCTTGTCAATCGCACCACATCAAGGTTAGAATATGGGTAGGAACAAACCAAAACCCCAATGAAACGGGGATTACGACA
>CAYRYU010000111.1:13461-22615 GCA_964428355.1 uncultured bacterium | reverse complement strand
AAAGGAGGTCGTTCTCAAAGAACTGATCCAGAAAACCTGTCGGGTTCTCGAGGCCTCCGGAGTCCTGGGGGAGAAATCCGGAGAGTACTTTCAGAGGTTGCAGGCCTGGATCACGAGACGGAAAGCCGACCGGTTCGTCCAACAGAGTCTATTGGGACTTTCGCAGGGGGAAGGCCAGGAGATTGTGGAGATGCTGAACCTTCTCGGGGGAAGGCTCGATCGCCCCGAGGTTCGCGAGGCACTGTCCCGGGCGCTCGAGTGGCCGCTCACCGAGGACCTGAGGGAGCATGTCAGGAGACTCCTCGATCTGGGAAACGTCCCCCCCCGCCCGCCGGCTCTGCCCCGCATGGAAAGTCTTTCCCATGAGGAACAGATCACGACCATGGCTTCCTGGGATGAGTCCCAAAAGGGTGATGCGGAAGCGTTTCTCTCCGTTTTGATGAACGGAAAGGAGTTCCCCCCCGAGCTCAAGGCGGCGGGTTTCCGGGCTGCGGCACGACTCGGAATTCCGGGGTTTTCCGCCCCGGCAAAAGAAGCCCTGGCAAGCACGAAAACGGGATTGGTTTCCGCGGCCCTCGATTACCTGGGGAAAACCGATTTCGATTCCGTCCTTCCCTTGCTGGGCAAGTTTCTCAAGCATCCCGAACCGCGGGTCAGGAGCAACGCGCTGGGGCTTCTCAGGCGAGAGGACCCCCAACAGGCCATCGGGTCACTGATTGCGATGTTGCGCGAGCCTGGAAATCATCTATCCGTATGCAATTGCCTCACCCAGTTCGACTTCCCCCTGATCAGGGAACCTCTTTGCCAGCTTCTCGTCGAGCGAAAGCCCGCGGAACTCCTGAGACCGGTACTCTGCCTTTTCGAAGCCAACCCCGATCCGGACAATCTCTACGCGCTTTTCCGATTGGAAAAGCTCCTTCCTCCGCTCGGCGTCGAACCTGTCCAGGAGACCCGGCTCCGCTGCGAGCAGGTTCTGATCCAGTTCGGCCGGATGACCTCGAAGGAGGTCGAGGACCACCTCGGGACGATGGAAAACCGATGGAGGGAAGAGCTTCGGACAATTGCGGGCCCCACTCCCCCCTACGCGCTGGCAGCTATCCGGAAGGCCCGGGGGGATTTTCATCCGGGGCCGCCGATCTCCCCGCAGGGATTGATCCCCGAGGTCCTCGGGAATGGTTGGGGAATCATCGTCATCATCCTTGTACTGGTTGTCGGCAATCTGATACTCTTCGTTGGCAATCCTTCCCAGCAGGGTGCAACGTTTGCCCGCCCGGTGGTCAGCCGGACGATACTGGTCCGCGGGGAGGTCCTCGCGGTCGATGAAAAGACCGACGAACTCAGTCTTCGCACGGACATCGGAACCGTCTTCGTCATTTCCCCGCGTGATGTTTCCGAGGCGGAACGCCGAATCGGGGCAAAACTCGCATTGAAGCTCCGCGTCCAGATGGTCGTCAGGGGCCGGGAAATCCATGCCCAGGTGGTCAAGAACCCCTGATTTTCAAATCACGGATCCGGAACGGGTGAGAACGCAGGCCAGGCGTGGCAGGCCTTGGAAAAGGGGATAGAAGTCAGGTCCTTTTTCCCGTCAGGGAAAAAGCCGAAGCCAGATCCGATGCTTGACCTGCCATTGGAAAAACTCCCGCCATCGTGAACACCTCGACCAGGAGCGGGGAAACCGCGCAGAAGACCAGGGTTCCCATCATCTCCTCGGTGATCCGAATGGATATCTCGAAGAGCATGGTGATGCCAGGACTGTTGACCGTGTCGCATGCCGAGAAATCGAAGATGAATCGGTCATGCGAGGTCTTCAGATGGTCTTCCACACTTAGCTTCAAGGCTTCCCCCACCTTTCCGGTGAAGTATCCCCTGATCCCGAAGACAACAACGCCGTTCTGTTCCCGAACCACGAATGGAACGTCCGCCATGCCCGTGACCTCCCTCCTTTTCGGCGAAAAAGCCTGTCCCTGGCCAGGTTCTACTTCCGGATTTCCCCCGTCGAAAGGTCGAAAACATAGAGGATCCCGTCGCAAGTCTTGAGCCGGAACGTACCATCGCCGCACAACCTGGGTCTTGCCTCCGGGTCCTGGCCCGGAATCTCTTCCAGGTCGCGGGCAAGCCACCGGTAGTGGCTCTTCGAGGCCTTGACCTTCGACTTGTCCTTGACCAGGTCAAGGGTCGAATACCGCTTCAGGAGCTTTCCCTGGTGGAAGAAGCTAACGGCAAGGTCTTCCTTCTTCGGTTCCTGCCCGTCGTTCCATGGTCCCATTGCGACGAGGAATGTTGCTTCCCGGCTCAGAAAAACCTCGAAGGAGTACCAGCCCTCGGTTCGCCAGAGTTCTTCGCTGGATCCGTCCTGCAACAGCCGGCAGGCGATGCCGAGACCGGCTCCGGAAGGCCCTGGGAGCATCTTGAAAAAGAAGGTCCCGTCTGCCGCGGTCACGATAAACGGAAACGGGGGTTTGGGCGAATCGGCATCGAGGTGGGGGGCCGCAACGATCATCAGGGCAATGCCTAGCAGGAGGAGGTTCCTCATCTTTGGTCTCCTGAGATGGCTCGGACCGGTTTCAATGGCCTGTTCACTTCGGAGACCCGTGGAGGGTGCAGCGGAGGAGTCCGCTCTTGGAAAGGTCGCCATCGCTTTCGTAGCGGCAACCCGGATCGGGCTTCTTGACAGGGCCTTTCAGATAATGGCCCGTGACGAGGATTCCGCCGGCATCGCCCATGGCTTCATCGTAGGACGTGATCATCTGCTCGTGATCCATATTGTACATTTCGATAGCGGCCTGCAGGATCCTGAGGTTGACCATGCAGTTCTTTTCAGCGGACACCTTCCCCATTCCCTCCCTGGGGTTCATGGTTACGGGGAGCTCAACCTTTTTGGCAACTGCCTCATCGACGGTGCCGTGGAATCCGCATCGGATGACGCCATCTCCGGTGAGATCCCCTTCGCTTGAATACGAGCACTGGGGATCCGGTTTGGGGATCGCTGCTTTCAGATACTTTTCAGTGATGAGCATCCCGTCAGGGCCGATCGCGGCGGGGTCCAGTTGCGTGATCATTTTGTCGGTGTGATCCATGTTGTACAATTCGATGGCTCCCTGGATGACCCGCATGTTTGCGCAGCATGCCTTTTTTCGGGCATCATCCCGGAGCGCACGGATGCACTTGCCTATGTATTCCATCGCCTTCAGCATGTATTTCCCTGCCTTTTCAGGGTCCTTTTCGACACCCAGGCCCTTCATATGCTGTTTGGAAAGCTGGAAACAGGCGTCACCGTATCCTCGCTCGGCCGAAGCGCTTATCTTTTCGACCGCGGTTTTCAGGTCTTTTTGTTTCCCGGCCGCCATGCCCTCCTCGAACTCCTTGTCGGGAGGCGGGGTCAACTGGCTTCTCCAGAAGCCATAAGCCTTGCTTCCATACTCGAAAGCCTTTTCCGGGTTCCGGAAACCGGCCTGGGGGTTGAGAAACAGCTTTAGTAGAGCTTCCTGGGCCGTGGGATCACCCTGATCGGCCAACCCCTGGATGATCGACAGCCCCTCTTTGTCTCCCCTGTCCAGCTGCGCTATGGCAGCCTCGAGAGCCTGGACGTTCTTCCCCGGGTCCTCCTTGAAATCTTCCGAACCTGCCCAAAGGGGAAAGACGGTTGCAACGAGGAAAGAAACCGCAAGGACCGAGCCCCGCAGGAGTCGGGTGAAAAAGCGAAAGCCGGGAGGCGAAGAATTGGGACCTGGGAAAATTTTCATGGTCGACCCTTTCACCGATTTGAATGGAACGGACTTTCCATGAAGATACAGGAGCGGGAATCCCAGGGTCAAGATGAAGGGGTTGGGCAACTCCCGGGAAGCGATTCGCTTTGACTCGGACAGATCGGGCATTGTAAGATTTACCCGGAAAAGAGGGTTCGCCGGGGAAAATTCGTTCGTTGGCCTCCCCGCTCGATGAGGGGAGGTTCCAAGCAGGGCTTCATTGGGGCGTTCCCATTGCCTCGGGTCTGGAAGGTTGGATGAAGAAGCTTTCTTCGAAGTTGTTCTTCCTTGTCCTGATCCTTTTCCTTGGAGTGTTTGCGTTTCTTTTTGCGCTTGAAAAGGAGATGCTTTCGGAGTTCGAAAAGAGAATTGCGGGAACCTTCACCGGGAAAGTCAACGCGACCTGCACGAAGATATCCGAAACCCTGAACATCCAGGGGGAGCAGACCATCAAGCTTCTGGTGGAAAACCTCTTTTCCCGCCAACTGGCTTTCCTAGAAGGATCTCCTGAAGCTTCAAAGATCACTTTCGGGGAGCAGTTGGTCGAATTCTGCAACAACAGTCAGGAGTACCAGAGATTCTTCGGGGAGCGGGTCCCCTTCTCGGAATACGGGAATGCCAACGCATCGGTTTTCTTCGATGGGAAGCTCGTCCTTCTCGCCCATGCGAACAAGGCCGCTCTTGGGAAAAACCTCTTCGACATCATCGCCGGCCTCGATGAAAGGGAAAGGCAGAAACAGCAGATCGACCTGTTCGTTTCCCATTGGATGAAACACGAATCGGGGGGGATCTATTACGAGCAGACCGAGAAGATGAGGCCGCCCGGACTTCCCCCCAACTTCCGGAGGAAGTTCGCCTATCAGCACTGGGGAAAATTCCATGGCATCGACATGGTCGTTGAATACACCATTTTCGTGGAGGAATTCCAAAAGACGGTTCGGGATGTCGAGCAGATGCACGGGAACCTTATCGACGAGATTGGCCGCGAAGTCGCCGCCTCGTCGGAGAAACTCTTCTCCAACCTCATCATCCTCTTTGCGGTTCTGTTCACCGTGCTCGCCGCAGTTTTCTCCGTCGTGAACCGGATCTTGATCCTGAGGCCCGTTAATGTCCTCATGGAGGGCCTCAAGAACTTCGCGAACAGGAGATTTTCCGAAAAGATCGTTCTTGCATCCTCCGAAGAATTCGGGACGATCGCGGACATTTCCAACAAGATGGCAACCCAACTCTCCGAGGCGATAGGGAATCTCGAAACCCTGAACGACGAGCTCGAACTCAAGGTCAAGGAGAGGACCTCCGAACTCCAGACGAGCAACAACCTCCTCCTGGACGAGAAGGGGAAAACCGATCGTTTGCTTGCGGATCTCGATGAGACCAACCGAAAACTGTCGGACCGGCACCAGAAACTCGGAGCCCTGATCGACAGCGTTCCAGATGGAATCTACGTTCTCGATCCCCAGGACCGGCTGGTGATGGCCAACCCCGTCGCATCGCGGCGCATGGCTATTTCCGGGCTTCCCCCCGAGGGACTCCCCCTCGTCGAGTGCCGGAAAGCGCTCTGGGAAAGGCTTTCGCGCCAAGGTCCCGGCGAAGCGGGCCGTTTCCAGGATCCAACCGGGGGGGCCTGGTACAAGGTGATTTCCACCCCTCTCCTTGATTCCTCCGGGAAGTGCTTCGGAAGCGTCGTTGTCGAACATGACTTCACTCTCGAACACGAAATCGACCGGATGAAGAGCGAGTTCGTTTCCAACGTCAGCCACGAGCTTCGGACACCTCTCACGTCGATCCAGGCATGCGCGGAGATGCTGATCGACGGGGAAACGGACGATCCAGCCAAAGGTAAGGAGTATCTGGAGATCATCCTCTCGGAAACTCAGCGGCTTACCAGGTTGATAAACGATGTCCTCGATCTTTCCCGTATCGAATCGGGGCGTCAGGTCGTCCGGAAGACCGTGGTGAATCCCGCGGAAATCGTCGGTATCGCGTCGCGAACGATGAACCGGTGGGCCTCATCCAAGGGCCATTCGCTGAAGGTCTCGGTCGGCGAGAAGGTCGATTCCCTCAATGCGGATCGGGATCTATTGGAACAGGCACTGTTGAACCTCCTGAGCAATTCCGTGAAGTACACTCCCGACGGTGGAACCATCACGATTTCAGTCGATCAGCGGGATGGTGAGATCCGTTTCGCAGTCCGGGACACCGGGATCGGGATGTCGCCCATCGACCGGGAGAAACTCTTCACCAAATTCTTCCGGGCAGAGAACGACCTCGTCAAGCAGGCGGGGGGAACGGGACTGGGCCTCGTTCTGGTCGGGGAAATCGCCCGGATCCATGCCGGACGAGTCGAAGTGGAAAGTTCCCCCGGGAACGGGTCGACCTTCACCCTTTGTATCCCGGTTCAACCTTGAAACTGGGGGACACCCGACCAGTTTCCGAAACTGGGCGGGTGTCCCCCAGTTCCGTCACCGGTAGCAGGTATCAGAAATGCCATTCCGCCTGCAGTCCCCACAAGCTGAGCTTGCTGTCGAAGTTCCCAAGTAGATTTCCCCTGAAGGTGTTGAGGGGATTTGAGGAAAGAAGCTGGATCGGAGCATCATCAAAGGCGATCCTCGCCCATCCGAGCTCGAGAGAAAACCTGGAACTCGGATGGTAACCTACCCCAAGGGAAAACCAACGGCGATCAGAATCCGGAATCCTGGGATGGCGGGTTTCGTCAGGGATGGGGGACGCATCCTGTGCCAGTCCCATCCTCCAGGTCCACCTGGTGTCGGGGTTGTACAAAACCCCGAATGAAGTGCACCATGTGTCATGCCACTTCTCATCGGTGGCGGAATCTGGCTGGGCCGGATTGTCGAACTTCACGCGAAGCTCCTTGAGACAACTCCAGCCCGTTCGGCTTACGTCGGCAACCACGGCCCATTTTGGGGAGAGGCTGTGTTTCCATCCCGCGGAAATCACCTCGGGAGTCGTTAGGTCGGCGCGGTCACCACAGTTTCTGAAACCGCCCGTAAAGGCAGAGAGTTTCGCCCCGGTTCCGGTCGGGTCAAGCTGGAAATCGGTGTTTCCCGTAAGCCGGTGAACGACCCGGGACCGATATGAGAATCCAAACCGGTTCTTCGGAGAAGGCTCATGAAGAACCCCGACCGTGAATCCGTATCCCCAATCTTCGCCCTGCACTATGGACAATCCGTCCTGCTGTCCGGGAACCGAGCCGGCGAGCTTGGCGGCGGCACCGATCATCCCGAAGTCGATTGCCGCCGACAGGCGGGCAGTGAACTGCTGAGCCTGCAATCCGAAGGCCAAAGCGGTGGATGGGGATATCTTCTTGGCATAAACCGGGCTGATGTTCAACGACTTCGTCCGCGATTCCAGGGCGTAGTAGCGTCCGACCCAGCCTGGAGGGTTGATGGATTCCATTCCCCAAGGTGCATTGATCGAGAGGCCGAAGAAGTCCTTCTTTCTACCCTCCCATCCGAAATAGAACGCGGGAATGACGGGATCGTTTGCTATGTCAGCCCCGCCCCGATCCCCCAGGATGGGGCCGTTTGCCACGTTGGTCGCGCCCCGAAAGGTGAAACGGGTCGACATCCGGATCTGGGTTCCCGAAATCTGGGCGTTTCTCCCCTCGTGAAGTACCAGGGTTGCGGGATTGAAGAACATATCCCCGAGATCATGTGCGCCAGTGGTTGAGCCTGCGAATGAGCACCCCAGGCCGGCAACGGACTGTTCTTTCAGGGCGAACCCGGATCCGAAGGCGGCGACAGAAATGCTGAAAAGCCCGATGGCGACAAGAAGAACGAAACCTTGGCAGCGGAAACCCATCCTGATTGATCCTCCCCTAAACCGTTTCGATTTTTTCCCACGGTGTACCTTCCGGAAATGGTAATTCGGAATTTCCGGGCAGGCAAGGAAATTCCCTTCCGTTTTGAGCGGGTCTGTGATGTACTGAAAATGTTGATGCACGTTCCGGAAGGAGATTCCGGTATGGACCGAAGAGAAAAGATCCAAACGGGAATGGAGAACCTGGCAATCCCACTTTCGGGGATTCGAATGCTTCTCCTTGGCGTGGCCCTGATCCTCGTCCTGGCTCCCTGCACCGGGGAAGCCCAGGGAGAAAGCGGCCTGACGGGAGGATTTTCGGACCTGCTGAAAATGGCCGGTCGGGAAAGCAGACCTCTCGAGAGACCTGAAATCCGGGAAAAGCTTCAGAGAATTCTCGACCGGATGGAAACCGAACTGGAAAGGGATGATGCCGACCCCGTCAGCACGCTTGGATATCTGGCATCCCGGTGCAGGGACAGGCTGGCTGGCCGGGCGGTAATCGACAAGTTCTTCGGCGTTGCGCTGGAAAGGCTCGTGGCCAAGAGGGGGAAATACCCCTGGACGATGGAGGTCTGGGGAAACAGCCTCGAGGAAAGCATCGATGAAATCAAAGCTCTGCTGTCCTTCTCTTGCGAGGACGGAAGGGTCCGGATCGACTTCCACCTGACTCCCGGAGGAAGGGAAGCCCTTGTTCCGTTGATGGAAAGGGAGCAGGACAATTCCATCCGTCTTGTGGTCGCATCTGATGCCGAGCCTTTGCTGACCCCTTTCCGCCGAAAGGAACTTTCCAGGCAGGCCGGTCAGGCATTCCCCGGGCATGGACCGGTTCGCCTCGAGGTTGGGATGGCAGGTTCCGAAACCATAGACATCCATGCCCTTCTTCACGAGTGGCCCATCCCCTTCAAGAAGAAGTCCTTTGGTCCCTTCACGGTAATGGCAGGTGAATTCCATTTTCGCGGGTGTCCGGTTTCTCGGCTGGACCGTTCGGGTGAAGACGGAGTCGCAAGTCACCCCACAGTTTTTTCCGCTTCAAGGCTGGAACGGTTCCATTGGGTCTACGATATCGAAAGGGTCAGAAAAGACCTTGGAAAGGGTTCGAAGGCCGCGGGAATGGAATTGTCCCTCGTTCTCCCGGGTGAGCCATTCTCTTTCCCCTGTGATTGGTCAGCTGACAGCGCCACTATCACGAATAGGCTTTCCGACGACACCGATTTCATTATTGGCAAAGGCAAGGTCCTTACCGGAAACGGATGTCAGATAGAAAACACGGGTGACCATTGCGGAATCCATGTTTCGGGGAAAGGTCTTGGCGGCCACCTGGTTTCCGTTCTCGCCACCCTTCACCCTTCGAAGGGCCGGTTGGGTTTCCTTGTCAGCCTGATGCTGGCGGATGGAAGGGCGCATGAACCGATGTTCCTTTTCAACTACCTGCATTTTGCGGCTGCCGATTCGATCATGGATGAAGCCGGGAAGGAACTCCGGGAGAAACTACCTTATCATCCCTGGCTGGATGCCGTTTCCTACCGGATCATCGAGGGCAGGCAGGTTTTGGTGCTTTCCGGGCGCGGTGCTCCCGCCGAAAGCAC
>CAYRYU010000111.1:0-13361 GCA_964428355.1 uncultured bacterium | reverse complement strand
TCGAGGGCAGGCAGGTTTTGGTGCTTTCCGGGCGCGGTGCTCCCGCCGAAAGCACGTCCCTCACGGTAGATCCGAAGAATGATCCTCTCAATCAACCCGCGCAGGCGGAAGGAAAGAAAACAGGCGGAGAAGATGGGGCTGAACCCACCACCGATGATTCCGGGCAGAAAAAAATCCCCGGACCCATGGAAGAATATCGACCCCAGGATACTCCCCAGCCCTGGTGGATAGAAAAGGACTGAAACGACCCGGACCGGTCGGGGTGGCCCGGGTTCAGTTCTCGCCGATTTTTTCCAGAAGCATGACCACTTTCTGGGCGTTGTTTTTGCGGGCGAACTCGAGGAGCGTCCTTCCCCCAGGGGAAGGGCGCTTCCTGTCTGCTCCGGCAGCGATGAGGGCTTCGACGGCTTCCGCTTTGTCGAACCCGGCCGCAGATTGGAGAGCGGTCATCCCGTCGGCTTTCCTGGGAACGTCGAGCTTGGCCCCGCTTTCGATGAGCTTCTTCAACGCTTCGGTCTTTCCATAGATGGCGGCTATGTGGAGCGGGGTGTTTCCCGGTTTCCGGTCGGGAAGATTCGGATCCGCCCCGCTCTGGATGAGCAAGGCGACCACCTCGGGGTTTCCTCGCTCGGAAGCATGATGCAGCAGAGTCCTCCCTTTCGAATCCAGTTTGTCCAGAGTTTCCCGGACTTTGGGGAGGTTCTTTCGGAGGTAGTCCAGGTCCGCTGAATTGACCGCTTCCTCGATGGTGGAAGAAGAGGCTCCGCTTCCGGTGAGTTTCTGTGATGCGCCCGTCCGGGTCTGCAGGGGCGGGTGGGTTTCCTGGCCGTTCGTGGAGGGGAGATGTTGCCCGCCGGCCGTTCCTCGCGAAAGTTCGCCTAGGACGGACGAAAGAAAGATGGTAACGAGAAGGAAAATCAATCTGACCGTGGTTCCAAGCCATCCGAGGGGGAACCTCACGGAAGCGCTGTTGACCCTTACTGCAGCGATCCTTCCTGCCAGGTGGACCTCGAGTTCCATTCCGTACAGGAGCCAGTCGGACCAGCAATAACCCAACCTCTTGAAACAGTACAGGAACAGGAAGAGCCCTGGAACTACCCACCCTTTGGAGTCCCATGCCGTTGACGCGAAGGCACAGAACCAGAAGGGGAGGGCAAGGAGCGCGGTTGCGCCGAGGCGCTTCGCGAACAGCCCTTTCGAACATGCAGGGCAATAACCCGCGACGCTCATCGAACGGACCGTCCATGTCTGTTTTCCGGTGAACGAGATCCCGTGGTCCTCCCATCCCTCGACGAGAACTGGTTCCAGACCCAGGTCAGCTCCGCACTTCGGACAGGTATGCTCGAGTATCAGCTGGGCCTTGGCGAGTATGGCTCCTGGATCAGGATCGCGTGAGTTGGCCGGGAACGATCCACTGGCGTGGTCAGGCGGCGGGGGCTGGAAACCCGGCCGCGCCCGGTTGCAGAATGGACAAACGGGAACACCCGCAGGAAAAACCTTCCCGCAACCCTCGCATGGAGCGCTGGTTTCGCCGGATCCCTGGCCCCGAGGGTTCGGGGTCATTCCTCAGTTCGCGGTGGAGGGGGGCAGTGCTTTGAGCTTTTCTTCGACGTATTTGAAAAGCAGCTCCCAGGATTCCTGGCCCCGGATGATCTCGACGACCTTCTTGAAGAATGAGCGGGCTTCCTCGATCCGGTTGAGCTTTTCCAGGATCTCACCCTTGGTGCAGAGTGCCGGCGGATATGCGCCATCCTCCTCGAGAACCCGTTCGATCTCGGCCAGGGCTTCCTCGACCCGGTTCAGCTTCAGCAACGCATCGCAATAATTGTTGCGGGCCTTGGAATCCTTGGGACGGAATTTCAGGGTAACCGCCCATTCCTCGGCCGCCGTCTGGAAGTCTCCATTGTCGTAGCTGGTATTCGCAAGGTTATAGTGGTAATCAGGGTCTTCCGGGGCAAGGGCGATTGCCTTCCGGAATTCACTTATCGCCTTTTCGAACTGGTTGGTCTGGTGGTAGGCCAACCCCAGATAATGGTGGGTATCGGGTTGGTTCGAATCGATCCGGGCCGCCTCGAGAAGTGACCGGATGGCCTCCCTCAGGAAACCCTTCTGGTAGTAATGGTACCCGAGGTTGAAATATGCATGGTCGAAATCGGGTTTTGCCTCGATCGCAAGATGCCAATAATGAACAGCCTTTTCATGTTGGTCGAGTTTGTGGTAAGTATTACCCAGATTATAGAGAGCCTTGTAATACCCCGGATCGACCTCGAGGGCTTTCTGGTAATGTTCGACAGCCTCATCAAAACGGTTCTGACGGAAAAAGAAATTGCCAACTTCCTTGTGTAACTCTGGATTCGACGGATTGGCCCTGACCTTGGCGATCAGGGAATCGAACTCCGCCCGGATCTCGGGCTCCATTTCGGGTTTTCCGGATTTCTGCGCTTTGGTGACGACTTCTTCTTCAGCCATGGTGCCTTCCTTGCCAAAAGTATTTTTCTTTGGGCATTGTAAACCATTTACCCGGGCATGACAATATCCCGCGCCAAGGAATTTCCCCTTTTTTCCAGGTTGTACAGTCTGCTTCGGACCCTCCTGATTGCGGCAGCTGCGTTCTTCCTTGCCGCCGCCCCCGCTCCAGTTCATGCCATGGAGATCGAGATCTGGGACTTCCCGCGGTGGCTTGAACCAGGCGAGAAGACCGACCGGTTCGCATGGATCAAGAAACGAATCCGGCGTTTCGAAGAACTGGAGCCCGGGATAAAGGTCAAACTCGCACAGCTCTCTTGGAACAGTGGGCAGGAGAAACTCAAGATCGCGGCACTCGGAAACCGTTATCCCGACGTCGCTCCCGGGACCATCCCCCTGCTCTTCATCAAGGAGGGCCTGATCGAGCCCATCAATCCCTTCCTCGAGCCTGGGGACGCCGACGATTACCTTCCCAGCGCGATGGGGGCTTACACCATCGATGGCCAGACATATGGATGGCCATTCTACATGGCGGGGGAGCTGATGTATCTCAACCGGTCGATCTTCGCAAGTGCGGGAGCGGTTCTTCCCGTCAACGGAAGGTGGACCACCGACGAATTCACCTCCTCGATGGAAAAGATTCGGGATTACCAGAAAACCCAACTGGGCCAGGTTGGCCACTTTCCGATGGGAATGTACTTTCAGAAGGAAAAGACCGCCAACTTCCCCTTCCTTTTCGCTTTCGGCGGAACCTGGGTGGGCCCCGATTTGATGTTCCGGGGCGATTCTCCCGAAATCGGGAAGGGCCTGGCATGGGTGAAGGACCTGATCGCCCGCGGTGTCCTGCCTCCCGACACGGGAGGAAAGACCGAAGATGATGTCTGGAGCGCATTCTCCCGGGACCACCGGCTTGCCGCTGCGGCGGCAGGTCTGTGGGGAGTCCGGAACCTGACGGAGAAGTATCCCATGGATTTCGAGGTGGCGGCCTATCCTGCTCCCGAGGGGAAATCCTCCCCATCGCATATCGCGATTTCGGGATTCTACGTTTTCTCGCGGCCGGATCAGGCCCGGGTCAAGGCCGCCATGAAGCTTGCCCGGTTCCTTACCTCGCCTGATTCCCAGAAGGACCTGGTGCGCCACACCCAGTTCCCCACCCGGAGGAGTGTTGGAAACCTGTATCCCGGAAACCCGCACATGACGAGGGCCTGGGAGATCCTGCAGAACGGCCGGAACGTACTGCCCGACTCGCGGTGGCCACAGATGGACGAAGAGATCCAGACCGGTGTCCAGAGCATCCTTCTGGGAAAGGCCGAGGCTCCGCAAACCATGACCGTCGTCGGAGAGAAGGTAAAGGCAATCATCACGCGGCAGTCCGGCTCGATCAGGAAGGACCTCCAGAAAGGGTCGATCGCGGGAACCCTTTTCCTCTGGATGTTCGTTGTCTTTCTCGCCTGGGCCTGGCACTCGAAGCAGATCCATCTGTGGTTCATCGCGCCGGCACTTTCGGTGCTTGCGCTTTTCCTTTTCTATCCCCTCGGAGACGCTCTGGTGCTGGCCTTCCGCGAGTTCAGCATCGGATCGGTCGGGGACTACACCCTTGCCAATTTCACCCAGGCTTTCTCCGATGAAAAGTTCCTCCGGGCCTGCAAAAACACGATCCTTTACACCTGTACCGTCGTTCCCGCAAATGTCATGACCGCCCTGATAGCGGCCACACTGATCGCCTCGCTTTCCGCCAGATGGAAGAGTTTTTTCCGGGCCATGTACTACCTTCCCGGGGTCGCTTCCGTCGTTGTTCTGACCATGGTGTGGAAGTGGTTGTTCAATTACGAGGCCGGTCTCTTCAACACCGTTCTGGCCGGACATCACTTCGAGCCCGTCAAGTGGTTGACCGACCCGGACATGGCCTTCTGGTCGATCATACTCACGGGGATCGTCCGGTCCCCGGGCGGCGCAATGCTCGTCTATCTCGCAGCAATGGCCAATATTCCGACCTCTCTGTACGAGGCGGCCGATCTCGAGGGTGCGAGCGGGTTTCAGAAATGGTGGAACATCACGGTCCCGCTCATGAAGGGAACGACGATGTTCCTTATCATCACCGGAACGATCGATGCACTGCAGGTTTTCGCCCAGGTGTTGATGCTTACCGATGGCGGACCGGGGATTTCCACCAGCGTGGTCGTCCACCGGATCTACACGTGCGCCTTCCGGGATTTCAACTTCGGCGTTTCCTCAGCCATGGCCCTTTTGCTCTTCGTGGCGATTTTGGCGGTAACCCTCATCCAGCGCAAGTGGGCCGGCACCGATTCGGAGTTCCTGGGATGAGAATACCCGGATTGGCGTGGTTCCGTGCCCGCCGGACGAAATTCCTGGTGATCCTGGTGCTTTTCGCCGGCCTGATACTAACCGTTGGGCCGCTTGCGTGGATGCTCCTGACCGCGTTTTCCTCACCCGAAGAGCTTGCCAAGAGTCCGCCCCGCTACGGGGTCTTTTCGCTCGAGAACTTCAGGGTGCTTCTGTCGAGCGGGAAGATCCTCGGGTGGACCCTGAACTCCTTTCTCGTGGCAGGAGCTATCACCGCGGCCCAGTTGTTCTTCAATTCGCTCGCGGCTTTCGGGTTCGCTGTGGGCAACTTCAAGGGAAGGGAATGGCTGTTCCTGGGAATTCTCGGGGCGATGATGGTTCCCGGCCAGATCGTGATGCTGCCGTTGTTTCTCTTCATCGCCAAGTGGGGCCTCCTGGACAACCTGTGGGCGGTCATTCTGCCCGCCCTTACCGCCCCATACGGTATCTACCTGATCCGCCAGTACATGGACTCCATACCCATCCAGATCGCAGAGTCGGCGCGGATGGACGGGGCTTCCGAATGGGACGTCTACCGCCACATCTATGCCCCTCTTTCCCGGCCGATTCTGGCCACTTCCGGGATCTTCGTTTTCATCACCCACTGGAACGCCTTCCTCTGGCCTTTGATCACGCTCAACTCGGAAGCGAACTATACGCTGACGGTTGGTCTTTCCACTCTTCAGGAACAGCAGCTGATGGACTACGGACTTCTCATGGCCGGGGCGACCCTTGCGGCTCTACCGATGGTCGCCGTTTTCCTGGCCTTTTCGCGGCATCTGCTCGAGGGAATGCGGGGAGGAGCGGTCAAATGAACCAGGATGAGGTTGTCGTTTCCGTCGACATCGGGGGATCCAAGGCCCGTGGGGTCGTGGTTTCGTGGCCGTCCCGCCTGCTTCGTCGGTTCTCGATCCAATCGAAGAACTTCAGGGCGATGGTCGATCTGGAGCTGGCGGAATTCCTTCTCAAGCTCGGTGGGGAGGTGAAAGCCGCCGGAACGGGCAACTCCGGAGTCTGGTATCTCGGAGCCGCAGGGGCGAGACTCGAGCCCGATGCCAGGCGAATCGGGATTCTCGCCGCGGATCTTTCCCTTCCATGCTCTGGAATCCGCATCTACCGCGATTTTGAGGCAAACCATGCCGCCGCCTTTGGGGGGGGGGATGGGGTCCTTTCGGTGAACGGGACTGGGTCCGTCCTTTTTGCCCGCTCGCTTGGAAAAGCGATCAGACGCGGAGGATGGGGTTTCCATTTCGATGAAATGCCATCCGGAGCGGCTTTTGGGCGTTGGGCTCTTCAGGGAGTTCTTTCTGGGTTCGAGGGTTACCCCGAGGGGGAGGTCCTCCTGAAGCTGTATCGACAGGGTTTTCCCGATGCCCCCCGGGACAAATCCGACCTGATCGATCTCGTCTACTCTTCCTCGACACCCCAAAGGCTTCTGGGAGAATTCGCTCCGCTCCTCGCTTCTGCTTTTGACATGAAATGTCCCTTTGCAATCGGAAAAATCCGGCACTCGTTCGCAGAATGGAAGAAAGCCCTTGCATCCCTCTCGGGGATGTTCTCCCACCCCGATCCCCTTTCGCTCACCGGGGTCGGTGGGCTTTGGGAGAAATGGCCGGAATTTCCCCGGTTGGCGGGTGAGGAGCTCGAAAAAGGACTTGGCTCCCGGCTTTCCCTGGCAACGGCGCGCTTTTCCCCGGAATTCGGCCCGCTCATCCTGTCACTGCTCGAACGGGGAATCCCCTCTTCCGAATGGGAACCCGCCCTCGAAAGGATTTCCAGGTAGCACCAGATGAACCAGATTTCGTGGCCTGGGCCGCGGAAACAAGAAAACGACCAGGAGGAAGGAACCATGACCGTCGGCGATTCCCGTAAGGAACGCCCAGCTTCTTTGACCGAGTCGCGCAACCCCCGGACGATTTTCATCGACCGGTTGGGAACCCGCGATCTCGTGAGACTCATGATCCAGGAAGACAAAGCAGTTTCCACCGCGATTGAAGCCGTGGCCGAGCCTGTAAGGCAGGCGGTGGACCTGGTGGTGGAAGCGTTCCGCAAGGGCGGACGTCTTGTCTATGTCGGGGCGGGGACGTCCGGACGCCTGGGCGTTCTCGATGCCTCGGAATGCCCTCCGACATTCGGTGTGGATCCGGGGCAGGTGGTCGCCCTGATCGCGGGGGGAACCAACGCCGTGACCCATGCCGCAGAGGGTGCCGAGGACGATCGCCAGGCTGCACCCAGGGATCTCAAGGGAATCCGTCTCGCCGAACGCGATGTGGTGGTGGGAATCACCGCATCAGGTTTCACCCCTTACGTCGTGGCGGGGCTCGAGTTCGCGTCCGGGCTCGGCTGCAGGACGGTTTTGCTGACCTGTAATCCCTACGGAGAACTCCCCAGGACCGATGTCCTTATCAACCCCGTCGTCGGTCCCGAGATCGTCGCGGGGTCCACCCGCCTCAAGAGCGGCACGGCGTGTAAAATCGTCCTGAACATGCTCACGACCGCATCGATGATAAGGATCGGAAAGGTGTACCAGAACCTGATGGTGGACGTGAGGGCAACCAACGAGAAGCTTCGGAAAAGGGCCGCCAGGATCGTCTCCGAGGGTGGAGAGGTCCTTCCGGAGCAGGCGGAGGAGTGCCTCGCAAAAGCGGGAGGCGAAGCCAAACTGGCAATCTACATCGCCCGGAAGGGCGGAACACGGGAGGAAGCCATGGCTGCTCTCAACGCTGCGGGCGGTTTCCTCTACAAGGCCCTTGGCGAATCCCAGGACTGAAAGGCAGGAGGACCCATGAATCGTTCAAACAGAAATTCTTTGGGCGGCCTTCGAAAGGCCGCTTTTTGCGTAGTTCTTCCCCTTGTGATACTCGCTTTTTTTTCTCTTCCCCCTTCCTTCGCCGAGGGAGAGAAACGGCTTCGCGTTCGGGTGGCCGAGTATCCCTGGACATTCGAGGGCAGCTTCCCCCAGGGCGGGGAATGGGAGCTTGGCGGCAGATCAGGACGGATTCCGAACAAGGGGGTTTTCAAGGTTACTGGAAAACTCATGAACCATGCAGTCAAGAAGTATCACGTCATGGTCGAATCGGTTCCCCTGCGCGAACCTCAAAAAGTGGCCGCCGCGATGGAAAAGTGGAAAGCCACCGGTCGCCCTCTCCATACGATGGAAATCGGAAGCCAATCCTTCTCGGAGGATGGCCGGACCGTGATCTGGGACGGAAGGATCGTGATGATCGGGGTCGGGGTCTTCGCATCGGAGGCTCAGGCCCAGGCACTCGTGGATGAGCTCGCTGCCGGCTCGAGCTCCAGCTGGATCTACGTAGAGGTGGTCCGGAGGTCGGAGGGAGGAATATCCCTCCGGGTAGGGGCCAGGGATGTCGCGATGGGGAATTCCCTCCTCCTGAAACCCGTGGGTCTTGTCCGGCTGCTCAAGGTCGAGCATGCCAAGGGTTACAGCTGGCATGGGTATGCGGACAGGGAGTTCCGGGGAAAACTGACATGCCAATGGGGCGCGGACGATTCGATCGATTGCGTGCTTGAAACTGGTATGGAAACGATACTTGCGGGGGTTGTCCCCGCGGAGATATCCTCGAAGGCCGCCCCCGCGGCGTTGTGCGCCCAGGCCGTCGCCGCCCGCGGAGAGATCCTCTCGAAAGCGGGACTGCGCCACATCAATGAAGGGTTCGAATTCTGTTCCGAGCAGCACTGCCAGGTTTTTTCCGGGGAATCCGCGGAATCCGTTGCTGTGGGAAGAAAGATCGCACCCACACGTGGATTGGTGCTCACCAGCCCGGACGGCGCAATCGTCGATGCGGTATATGCCGCCAACTGTGGCGGTCACGGGGAGGCGAACCACCTCGTCTGGACCACCACCGAGGACCCGGTTCTTCAGGGTGTCTGGGACTGCGACAATCCCCCGAATCTCGACCTGACAAAGGAAAAGGATGCGGTTTCCTTCATTCTCAAGCCTCCACCTTGCTACTGCAAAGACCCTACCGTCGAGGGTGGAGACAAGTTCCGATGGTCGAAAACCCTCTCGGATGCCGAGTGGAAAGCCGTGGTTGAAGCGGCTGGGGTTGGACGATTGAAGAAAGTCTCGGATTTCGTCCGGGGAAAATCCGGCCGGATCTACAGGTTGACGTTGACCGGGGAAAAAGGCACCCGGACGATCATGAAGGAGCTCAACATCCGGAAGTTGTTCGGAGGGTTGCGGAGCGCATGTTTCATCGTCGCCTGGACCTGGGACAATCATGGCTTCCTTTCTGGAGCGAAGTTCACGGGTGCCGGGTGGGGCCATGGGGTTGGAATGTGCCAGACGGGGGCCCAAGCGCTCGCCAAAAAGGGTATGGGGTTCGAGCCCATCCTCCTTCATTATTTTCCCGGTAGCAAACTGGTTAAGTTTTACTGATCCGGGCTAAGGAATCCGCGTGAATCTGCCGAATGGATGTATGGAATTCAATTTCTGGAGAAATTTCATGAACGCTCGGACTCTTACGTGGATGTTCGTCATTCTGTCCCTCATCTTCCTGCCCGCGGCTTTGACCGGTTGCGGAGCGGATGATGCCGATGTCGCCAAAAAGGAAGGGATCTACACCGTCGGTCCCGGGAACCTCGGCCCCAACAACGGGGCTGAGTGGGACGCTTTCATGCACCAGATCAGTAGCGGAACAAGGTGATCCTCGGATTAGGAAACCAATAATCGGTAACCAACGGACCCTGTCGATTTCAGTTCTCGTAATCCTCCAGTTCTAATACCTCCAATTTGATGTTCGGCCCGCCTTTTAGGCGGGCTCCTTTTTTTCCCCCCGTCTCGAGATGGGCAATCGGGGGTTTGCCGTGGTAAGATTTACCTGTGAATTCTCTTGATGGGGGGAAAAATGAAATCCAGATTCCGGTTCCTCGTTCTTGTTGGCCTTTTCGTTTCCGTTCTTTCCTCCTTCGGATCGACCCCTACCTGGGCCGACGATCCCCAGAAGGAAACCGCAGAGCATTTGGTTGCCGCCTGCGCCAAATGGGGGGTGGTGAAGATAATCCTGGATGAGCTGTGGAACCCCGAGTTTGAGGGCGGGAACGATTCCCGGGCGGGGCTTTCGTATTTCTGCCGCCAGGTTAGCAATGTCGCTGCTCCCGCTCTTGCGCGCTGGGTCATCCGTCCCGAGAAGAAGTTCCTTGGTCGGGAAGTCGAGTCGGCCTTGGACGCCGTCCATGCCAGGTTGGAAGGGTTCGACCTCTCCATCGGGTTTTGCAACAGCCCCGATATCGCGATCTGGAAAAAAGGCGAACAACAGATGGGCGAGATCATCAAGAAGGGGACCGCTGATGCGACGGCGGTTTTCAATGGGTTGAAATGTCCCAGAATCAGGCTTTCCCCCGACTTCGAGCGGGAGGTCATCCGGGATGAACTCAGGATCATTTCCGCATTCCTGGTTAACCAGGATGAAGACCACCGCTGGACTCCCACTCCAAAGGAGGTTGCCTGCCCCCGGCCGGAGGAGCTGAAAAGGGTCGCGGTTCTGCACTCCCAGGTTCTTCATATCGGAGCAAAGATGATCGAATACGTCGTTTCAAACCGGAACGCCCTTCCTCAGGATTCCCAGCAGAAACTCGCCAAGATCAACCATCTGCTTGTCCGCAATGTGGAAACGAGTCTCCGGGTTATCCGGAAGGGTGGTTTCGACTGGCAGGTTATGCACAAGGCTTTTCACGCCGTGATCGACGAAGCCTATCACGATATTGACGAAGTTTGGGGAGAGCTCTGACCCGAAAATGACCTTTGAGGGCGGCCTTCCCGTAAAAGTGGGGGGGGCTGCCCTGGTTTTTGCGATTTCCCGACCCTCGGGGCCGCAAATATTTTCTCAGTCGTCATCAGGGGGCTGGCCAGTGGTTTTTGAGGAGAGGCCCGAAACCAATGTCGCGATGATGGCGATGAACAGCCCGGCTTTGATTATGTAGAACCCGTATCCCAGGTCAAGGCTCTTTCCCACGAGATCGGAAAGATGCGTCGACTGGGAGAATCGCTTTCCCAGGATCAGATGGCCTTTGGACCAGGTCAACTTTCCGGTGACATCGGAAAGGACGAGGTTCGCGAAAACCAGGCAGGTTAGTGAGGCGAAATAGGACCTGAGGAAGAAGAAGAAGGCCGCGGCAGCAAGAAACCAGAGGGCGCCGATGGCCTCGCCTTCACCCAGGAACCAGATGTCCAGCGACAAGGAACCCTGCCCACGTAGGAACGGGCAACCAAAACCCATTACTGCCACGAAAATGGAGAGAATTCCCCCCAAACGGAATCGGTGTTCCCTGATTTCCGGTTCAAGAGCCTGCCCCCCGCCCTCGGAGAAAACTGTTTCCTCCGGCTTGATTCCGACTTCTGCCTGATCCTTCACCTCGAAACCTCCCACGAAACTTCCCCCAATTCGGGCACCCATTTAACGACCCCCACTCCCCTTCCGTTGAAAAATCGGTGCCGTAAAAATCGGTGCCACATTACTGATTTTTCCTTGAGCCAGGGGACGCTTTCTCCGAGGGGTTACCTGTCCCTGGAAAAAGGGTCCCCACCGCACACTTTCCTCCAGAGCCCGTGAAAATTCTGCAACATGACACCGAGTTCTTTGGTAAAATCGAGTCGGAGCGTGGAATGCGGAAATACCACCTGACCATTTTCGGGTGCCAGATGAACCAGGCTGACGGACAACGGATCCGGGGAATCCTGGCCTCGGAGGGTTTTTCAGAGGCTCTCGATGAGCGGGAAGCGGATCTCATCCTGTTCAATAGTTGTTGTGTCAGGGAACACGCCGAGCAGCGCCTCTTCAGCCGCGTCAGGGCATTGGCCGGGCTGAAGGGGGAGAACCCGCGCCTCCTTATCGGGATTGCCGGTTGCGTCCCCCAGAAGGATCGTGAAAAGCTTTTTTCCGACCTTCCAATCCTTGATTTCGTTTTGGGGCCGAACGATATTGAGCGACTTCCCGAGATCCTTGAAAAGGCTGCGAAAGGAAAATCCGCGGGGGGCTTCCTGGGTCTAGGAGCCTTCGATGGAGAAACCGCCGACGGAATTGTCCTTGACAAGCCGTTCTCCGCGTTCGTGAATATCGTCCGGGGTTGTACAAATCACTGCTCCTACTGCATAGTACCATACGTTCGCGGGCCAGAGGTGTCCCGAAACCCGGATGAGATCATCCGATTCATTCGGGATCTCGCCTCCCGCGGGGTAAAGGAGGTCACTCTCCTTGGGCAGAACGTGAATGTTTTCGGAAAGGATCTCGGCCTGAAGGAAGGTTTTGCCGAGTTGTGCGAATCTGTTGCCCAGGTGGAGGGAATCCATTGGATCCGGTTCCTGACTTCCCATCCCCGGGATTTCTCCCGGGAAGCCATTTCTCGGCTCGGAGCCCTCGGGAAAGTCTGTCCCCAGTTCCATCTTCCCGTTCAAGCCGGTTCCGACCGCATCCTTGCGCTCATGAACCGGGGATACACGCGTTCAGATTTCCTGGGGCTCGCAGATTTTGTCCGGCGGACAATTCCGGAAGTCTGCCTGACCACCGACATCATTTGCGGTTTCCCCTCGGAAACTGAAGAGGAGTTCGGACAGACCCTCGAACTGATCCAGGAGGTCCGGTTCGAAGCGGCTTACACCTATTTCTATTCCCCGCGGAAGGAAACCCCCGCTGCCTCTCTGCCTGGAATGGTCCCGGAATCCGAGCGGAAAAGCCGCCTTTCCCGCCTGATTGAGGTTCAGAACAAAATCGCGTTGGAAGAGAGCCGCAAGCTTGTCGGTCGTGCCCTCGAGGTTCTTGTTGAGGGGCCATCTTCGCGCGACCCGGGCAACCTTCTCGGAAAGAGTGCGAGCGGCAGGGTGATAGATTTCCCCCGGGAGGACCTGAAACCCGGTGATTTCCGCCACGTTCTGGTCGAGCGGGCCCGGATCTGGACCCTTTCCGGGAAGATGGTCCCTGGGGAGGAAACATGAAGCTGTTGATCCACGCATGTTGCGGGCCGTGCACTGGGGGAGCAGTCCCGGCCTTCCGACAGCTCGACCCTGGAATGGAACCGGTTTTGTTCTGGGAAAACCCCAACATCCACCCTTTCGTGGAATATCGGTCGCGTTTCATTTCGTTTCTTCGAGCCGCAGAAATCCTTGGGCTCCCAATCCTCTCTGGGGAAGCGGAGTATGGGCTGGAAAGATTCCTACGGGCGGTGGGTCTGCGATCGGGACGGGAACGATGTGCGGAATGTTACCGGCTGCGTCTCCAGGCAGCGGCGAAGGCGGCCCAGGCGAACAACATTGACGCCTTTACTACGACACTCCTGGTATCACCCTACCAGCACCACGAAATGCTCAAGGAAACCGGGCAAACCGTGGGGAAGGAGGCCGGCGTTCTCTTCCATTATCGGGACATACGCCCCGGGTTTCCCGAAACACGGGTTTTTGCCCGAGAAAACAGCTTGTACCGGCAGAGGTATTGCGGCTGCGTATTCAGCGAAGCCGAGAGGTACACCCAAGACCCGAAGTTTTCCCTCCCAAGCTGAAGGTTGACTGGAAAACGGCGGATGTCTGCCTCGAAGCAGCT
>CAYRYU010000110.1:0-23144 GCA_964428355.1 uncultured bacterium | reverse complement strand
CCCTATCGAAAAAGGTATTCGGGGGGGACGAGCTGTTCGAGACGCCTTCGGAGGCCGGGTTTCAGGGCCGCGAGTCCGACCTGGAAACTTGCGTTCATCCAGCCGAACCCCTCGCGCGTGATGTAGGCGAAATCGGTTCCCACGTTGCCGTATTCCGCGAAGACACGATGGGACCGTGAAACGACGTCGAACTTCTCGGGAACCGTCCCGTGATGGTCTGCGGCATTCCGCACGATCATGTACAGCCAACGATAGATCAGCTCCTGCCGCAATTCCTCGAAACCGGAAACCCGCAACCCTTCCCAGGCCATCATCTGGTGGGGGGCCCAGCCATTCGGATAATCCCACTGCCGCTGGGGATGCTCGGAGGTCACTTTTCCGCTGGCCGCTTCGGATGAGGCCGCCAGGCCTCCTGGCTGGAGAAGAAGGGGAATTGCCCTCGCAACGATCGACCTGGCCTGGTCAGGAGTTGCCAGTCCCGCCCACAAGGGGTAGAAAAGAACCGGTGTTGGATAGAATTCCCGCTCCCTTTTCACGAAATCGAAATCGAGGAAAAGCCCGGTGTCCGGGTCCCACAGATACCGGTTCATTGCCTCACGTCTGCGTTCAGCACGAGCGGTCCATTCCACCGCGGTCGTGGAGCGACCATCGGGCAGAATTAGCTTTCCATCGAATTCGTATCGGATCAACCTGGCCATCTCGGTTTCTGTCTTGTACAAGAGTGAATTGAGATCGACGGTCACGAAGTCGGAACACCGGTCGTGCCATCGATACGTCTTGTCATGCCCGGATTCCCGGAGGCTTCGATCGTGTGTGAAAAAGAGATCGAGAGCCGGAACCCGAAGCTTTCCCGTCCGGTACTCGGCTTCGAAGATTTTCCCCGGCAGGCCGGAATCCCTCGCAAAACGGGCAAAATCGACGTCGAAGTGTCCGGGCTCGACTTCCGGAGGTTCCCTGAGCCCCTCGCCATGGTACCGGCTCAGGCCGGTCCAGGTGAGCCTCGCAGGGCCGCACCAGACATTCCCATACTCCTCGATGGCAGCCGCGGCGACCTTGGAAAGCCACTCCCGGCGTTCGGGTCCCCAGGGAAGGCGATCCCTGACCGCCATCATCATCGGAACCAGGAACGGAGGCTGCGAGCGGGTGAGATAGTACGTCCGGTTGGCGTTGAGGATCTTCCCGTAATGTCTGATCTGGTAAGCGAACTGGTCCACCATCGCTTTTGCCAGATCGACCCGGCCGTCCTGGAGAAGGCCCAGGGCTTCGAAGTAACAGTCCCACCCGTACATCTCGTTGAACCTTCCCCCCGGAACCACGAAAGGGATTCCCCCGATCCTTCCGGCCGGGTCCTTTCGAAGACCCAGGCTCAGAAGTCCGTGACGACCGTCGAGTGCCCGGACGAATTCGGGAGTCACCCTTTCGGGAAGCCTGACGACCTCGAGCCCCATTTCCCGGAAACGTGGAACGAGGCCGGAAAAGTAATCCCATCCTTCAACATCGGAGAAGGGAACGTACAGGTACCTTTTGCCGTCGCCAGCAGCAGCTTTGCTGTCTCCCAGAATCTTCCCTAGATTTTCCGCGTCGATACGACGGGTCAGCCCGTCCCAGAAAAGTTCGCGTATCTGCCGGGAAAGCCTTTTGACCGGGTTTTCGGCGATCCGGTCGAATCGCAGAAGTGTCTCACTTTTCCCCGCTTCCAAAGCGAGGAACAATTCCTGCATCAAGGCCGAAAGAAACCGAGTCCCCTTGACAACGGCTTCCCGCCCGTCCGTTCCAACCAAACGAAATCGCCGATCCCCCCGCCCCTCCTCGAGAACCGGATCTTCGATTGTGATCCTACGATCTCCGTTCGTATCTTCGTCCCGCGACAGCGTATCGAGGGTTTTCCGGACATCGACGGAAAGCGGATCTTCCCAAACCTTGGTGGGATTTCCCAACTCAACATCCGGTTCATGACTTTCCCCTTGAAGTGACCAGCCGGGTCGGCCAATCAATGCCAGGAAGAAAGTCACGAAAATCACGAGAGTCACGAAAAGAAGGCGCTGGAATTTCCGCATGGGTTCCTCCGTTCGGAAATGGTTCGGCATATCCCGAACAATGTACCCGAATTCCGAAGGTCGTTCAAACTTTCACCTGCCTTTCCCCCGGTCCCCCCTTTTCATCTGGTATAATAAGCAGATAGGCTATCAAGAGGAGGGCAAATGAAGCGCTTCACTCTTCTCCGGAATATGTTTCTGATCTCCCTTGCGGGGTTGATTTCCAATTCCGCCTTCGCCGAACCGAAAATGATCGACGGGACGCACCTGATCCCAAGGGTTTCCGCCCCGCAACGACAGCTGGCAGACTCGCCCCAGTCGCCGCAAGACCCCGCGGACAAGCCGGAAAAGGCTGAGCCAACCCCCTCGATCGGCGAGGAAACCGTCTTCTTCACCCGGGATTTCACCACTAAAAAGTCGGCCACTACCACCGCCGTGTTGAAAGCAGTCGGTGAGCACTGCCTGATCTACCTCGAAAAGGGCCGCGAGATGTCCGATTCCAACATTCAGAAGATTCAGGAGACCTTCGATACGAAGATCTACCCGAACAACCACCTGTTCTTCGGCTCTGAATGGAGCCCCGGGATCGACGATGACACCAGGGTAACCCTGCTCTACATGGACGTCGTCGACGGTTTCGGAGAAGGCGAACCGAAAAAGGACACCTATACGGGAGGGTACTTTTCCGCGAACAACGAGCTCCCGAAATCGGTTTTGCCCACCAGCAATGAAAGGGAAATGATCATCCTGGACATCAATCCGAGCGATCCCATGAAGATCGGAACCCTTGCCCACGAATTCCAGCACCTGATCCACTGGAACTATGATCCCGATGAGGCCACCTGGGTCGACGAGGGAATGGCATGCCTCGCCCAGATCATCAACAAGGCTGGAGACCAGCACTGGCCTTCATTTGTCAAGAACCCCGACAACAACCTCTGCGGCTGGCTCAGTGAGGGGGGGGTCGCGAACTACGGCCAGACCTTCTATTTCATGTTCTACGTCCTGCGCCAGTATGCCAAGGACGCCGAGGCGGCCGGGGAAATCTCGAGAAGAATAGTCCAGAGCAAGGAAAGGGGAATCAAGGGCGTGGTGAAAGCCCTTTCCGAGAATGGAAATCCGGTCAATTTCGGAAGTCTCTTCCGGAACTTCAACATGGCCTGCTACTTGAATGACCCTTCGATCGAAAACGGGATCTACAGCTTCAAGGGAAGGAACATCCGGAAACCTCTCTATCTGGGAATACTCGAACCGACCCAGGATGCATCGGGGACGGGCCTCGTTTTCTCCGCCACCGGAACCGCGAAGGTGTGGTCTTCGGGAGCCTTCCTGGTCGACCTGGGCGACATTTCCGGATCGATCAAGGTCTCCTTCACCGGTTCGATCCAGGGCAGGAACTCCTGCCGGAATTATTTCACCGTTGGAGCGGCCCTCTTCGACGACGAGTTGTCACTCGTTAAGAATCCTCCCCAGGTGAAATGGTTGGGAATGAAGGCGAATACGGCCGAGGAGATGTTGCCTTTCAATGCCGGAAAGCACAACTCCATGGTGGTCCTCCTGTGCAATCTCGGTCCGGATACCGACAAGGATTTCTTGGAACAGTACTACGCGCAGTATTCCGATCCCGCGACGTATGCCCTCAAGCTGGAAATCACACCCAGTTCGGAGATTCCCCCGACGATCTCCCAGGGACCCGCCGAAAAGAAAGGCATGAGCGGCCGGAGCCTTGGTTCGGTCCTCAAAAAGCTGGCCAACTCCAACACCGATCTGAACGCCCAGGCAGCCAAAAAGGGAGCCACTGGCTCCGAGCGACGTTTGAGCGACGTCCGGGATGCCGAAAAGACCGTTTTCAATTCGATACGGTCTTCTATCAGCCTCGGGAAAACCGATCTGCTCGATGGGTTCCTCAGCTTCTACCAGACCGCAACCGATGGGGAAAAGTGCCGGTTGGCGCCTTTGAAGAAGAAGGTTCTCGAATCCGTCCGCTTCGAGGTCATCCAGAACGGGAACGAAGCTCTCTCGGGTTACCTGGAATCCAACCGCTGACTTTTTCCCTGGTTCTTCGGCCCGCCATCAACTTCACAAAAGCCCCGGAACGAGGTTCCGGGGCTTTTTTTAATTGGTATCTAACCCTGGTTCAGGGGAGTTTCCGGTTGACGACCCTGGCGATCTGACGGGCTTTCTTGATCAAAACGGGAAGCTTCTCGGGCTTGATCGCCTGACCGCCGTCGGAAAGCGCGTTCTGCGGGTCGGTGTGAACTTCGACCAGAAGACCGTCCGCGCCAGCCGCGACTCCGGCGAGCGCGACGGGTTCGACCAGCCGCCACAAACCTGTTGCATGGCTGGGGTCGACGAGGATGGGAAGGTGTGAAAGTTGCTTGATGGCCGGAATTGCGTTGATATCCAGGTTGAACCGCGTGTGCGATTCGAAGGTCCGGATTCCCCGCTCGCAGAGGAGGACGTTGGGATTGCCGCTCGAAAGGATGTACTCCGCGGCCATGAGAAACTCTTTTATCGTCGAGCTCATGCCGCGCTTGAGCAGGATCGGTTTCTTCACCCCCCCGAGGCTTTTGAGAAGACGGAAGTTGGTCATGTTCCGGGTGCCGATCTGGAGGACATCGGCAACTTCGGCAACCATGTCGACCTCGTGGACATCAAGGACCTCGGTGACGATCAGAAGGCCAACCTCTTTCCTGACCTTCTTTAGAATCCGCAGGCCGTCCTCACCGAAACCCTGGAACGAGTAGGGGGAGGTCCGGGGTTTGAAAGCCCCTCCTCTGAACATCCGGCAGCCGGCTTTCTTCACGTGCCGGGCGATTTCCATCGTGGTTTCCTCGATCTCGACGGCACAGGGACCGGCGATGACGTGGATATCCTTTCCGCCGATGATGACAGGAGCTTCACCCTTCCTGGCAGGGCCGATCCTGATCTGGGTATCGCTCTCGTGATACTCCCTCGATGCGAGGAGGAAGGGTTGGAGAACCGGAAGGACCTTTTCCACCCCAGGCCACGTTTCGAAGGAGCTTTCCAGTGGCGGCCGCTCCTCGTTGGCTCTCTCGTCCCCCATCACGGCAATGATGGTGCGATTGTCGTCTTCGAGAAGATGACCATCCATTCCCATTTTCCGGACGTGGGCAAGAAGGCTCTCCTTGTGTTCCCGTGTCGCCCAGGGAGCCATCACGATGATCATTCGTTCTTCCCTTCCATTTCCAAGGCTGTCAAATCTTTACATTTATCGGACGAACCCGATAAACCTTATAGAAAAAAAAAACCAAAATCAAGCCTGCAGGGTTTCACTCCTTCACGAAAGCGGGAATTCCTCGACAGATCACAGCCCGGACAAAGCACTCACCCGCCCGGTACCCGATGTGCCTGAACGAAGGAGCGTCGATCAGGGTTACGTCCATGCTCCGGTTGACCTCGAGCGCACCAGCGTGGGCTCCCAGGTCAAGGGCGTGCGCGGCGTGCAGGGTACCCGCGATGAGGGCTTCGGAAGCCGTCATCCGCAACTGGAGCATGGAAAGCGTCTGGATCAGGTTTGCCCCAAGGAACTGGCAGCTGCCGGGGTTGTGATCGGAAGCAACCGCGACCGGAAGCCCCGCCTCGATCATCTTCCTCGCGGAAGCGTGATGGGCCTCCATGAGATACGTGGAGGTCCCCGGCAGAAGAGTGGGAATGACCGGCGAACCCGCGAGCTTCCTGATTCCGGTGGGGCCGGTCATGAGAAGGTGGTCGGCGCTTATCGCCCCAACTTCTACCGCAAGGTCGATCCCTCCGATGACGTTGATTTCATCGGCGTGGATCTTGGGTTTCAAACCATGCTCGAGACCGGCTTTCAAGACCCGGCGTGACTGTTCCACCGAGAACGCTTTCTTCTCCGTGAAAACGTCGTTGAACTCGGCAAGCCCTTCCGATGCGATGGCGGGAATCCATTCCTCGCAAAGCTCATCCACGAAGCGGTCAGGATCGGTCTTGAACCTTGCCGGAACTGCATGGGCCCCCATGAAGGTCGAAACCACCCTTATCGGGAAGCTTTCCCCAAGCCGGGAGATGACCTTCAAGAGTTTCCTTTCGAGCGGAAGGGACAGCCCGTAACCGCTCTTGATCTCCACCGTCGTCACCCCGGATCGGATAAGGGACCGGAGGCGCATGGCCGATTCTTGGAAGATCTCATCCTCCGATGCCGCTGCGACAGCATTGACGGTCCTCAGGATCCCGCCCCCGGCGGCGAGAATCTCTAGGTAAGGCCGCCCGCCAACTCTCATCTCGAACTCGTCACTGCGATCACCTGAGTAGACCAGGTGCGTGTGCGAATCCACGAACCCAGGAATCGCCACCAGACCGTGGCCATCGAGGAAACGGCAGTCCGGATCGAGTTTCACTTCCTCCGACAGGCGCGTCGATGGGCCGATCCAGATTATCATGCCGTCCCGGGAAGCGATCGAGGCGTTGGGGAGTTCTTCGATGTCCCAACCCACCGGGGTTCCGAAACCCCGGTAGGGTTTTGGGAAGAGGACCGCCGAGGAAAGGCCGTGGACGATGAAATCGGCGACAACCCGTTCGACTCCTGCCTTTCGGCCGCGGTGAGGGGTCGGCTTCGTCATTTCTTGGTCGTGTGGAGGACGTTGTTGATCTTGTTTTCCAGCACGCAGGCGGGGGAGTAGTTCTCGCACCGGAGGTAGAATTCCGCGGTTTCGAACAGCGCATCCTGCGGAACGAGGCCGATGATCTCGGACCCCACGATGGGAACACCGTACCGCCCGGCTTCGGAGCGGATCATCTCGAACACCCGAAACAGGGGTGATCTCTTGTAGTTGACCATGTTCATCGAGATCTGTACGATCTTGCGCTCCTTCAACTCGACGCCCATGGCCTTGACCGAGGTCATTCCCCCCGAGCTTCCCCGGACCGCTTTGGCAATCGTGTTGGCGATGCGCATATCGGAGGTTCCGAGGTTCACGTTGAACGCGATCAGGGGCATGCGGGCACCGACAACGGTGGCTCCGAGGCTCTGATGTGGAGCTGGTTCGCCAAAATCGGGCTTCCACTCGGGCTGCTTCATCTTTTCCGGGAGCTTCTCGAACTCCCCCTTGCGGATGCTTGCGAGGTTCTTACGGTCGGCGACGGGTTGGCTCTCTTCATAAAGGTAGACCGGGACCCCGAAGCCCGAGCTGATGGCCGAAGCCACCTCCCGGCTGAAGGCCACGGTCTCTTCCATGGTGATGTCCTGGATCGGGACGAAAGGAATCACGTCCACCGCTCCGATCCGGGGGTGTTCACCCTTGTGGTTCCGGAGGTCGATACGCTCGAAAGCCCGCTTGCAAAGCTCCTTTACGGCGGGAAGAAGGGTCTGCCGGTTCCCGATGAACGTGATCACGGACCTGTTGTGGTCGGCGTCTGATGAATAATCGAGAAGAAAGCAGCCCGGGGTCTGCCGGATGGCATCCACCACGAACTCCACGGTCTCCTTGTTCTGCCCTTCGCTGATGTTGATGATACTTTCGATGATTTCCATGGTTGTCTCCTTATTTTTGCGGACGCCGGGTCACCCCAGCGGAATGTCGATCTTGAACTTCTTCGCGCAAACCTTCGCGGAATCATAGCCGGCATCGAAATGCCTGACGACCCCCATCCCCGGGTCGCTGGTCAGAACCCGACGCAGCCTTTTTTCCGCCTCCGGGGTTCCGTCGGCGACGATGACCATCCCGGCATGTATCGAGTTTCCCATCCCGACCCCGCCACCGTGATGGACGCTGATCCAGGTCGCCCCGTTGACCGCGTTGATCAGGGCATTCAGGATCGGCCAGTCGGCGACGGTATCGGAACCGTCCTTCATTCCTTCGGTTTCCCGGAATGGGGAGGCGACCGACCCGGAATCGAGATGGTCACGGCCGATGACGATCGGGGCTTTGACCTTTCCGCTCCTGACAAGGTCGTTGAAGAGGACCCCGGCCTTTTCGCGCTCGCCGTATCCAAGCCAGCAGATGCGCGAGGGAAGCCCCTGGAAGTGCACGAGCTTCTGAGCCTTGTCGATCCAACGGTGGAGAGCGGCGTTCTTGGGGAAAAGGCGGCAGATCTCCTTGTCCGTGACATGGATGTCCGCCGGATCTCCCGAAAGGGCGACCCAGCGGAACGGCCCCTTCCCCTCGCAGAACAGGGGCCTGATGTAGGCCGGAACGAATCCCGGGAAGTCGAAGGCCCTTTTCAAACCCCGGTCGAAAGCGACGGTCCGGATGTTGTTACCGTAATCGAAAGTGATGGCGCCACCGTCCTTGAGGGCGAGCATCGCTTCGACGTGCGTCCTGATCGAATCCTTGGCCAGTTCCTGATACCGTGCCGGGTCGGTCTTGCGCAGCTCGAGAGCCTTGGCGAGAGGCATTCCCGCTGGAACATAGCCGTTGAGCGGGTCGTGGGCCGACGTCTGGTCGGTGAGGATATCGGGTCTGAACCCCATCTTCGCCATCCTGGGAAGCACTTCGGCGCAATTCCCGAGAAGTCCGATGGAAAGAGGTTTCCGGGACTTCTTCGCCTCCTCGGCTTTCTCGATGGCCTCTTCGATCGATTCGACCATGATGTCGCAATAACGGTGATCGATCCGCCTCCTGATGCGTGCGGGATCCACCTCGATCGCGATGCAGACACCGTCGTTCATGGTAACCGCGAGAGGCTGGGCACCACCCATCCCCCCAAGGCCGCCGGTCAGGGTTATCGTGCCCGCCAGGCTTCCCTTGAAATGCTTTTCGCCGACAGAGGCGAGTGTTTCATAGGTCCCCTGGAGGATGCCCTGGGTTCCGATGTAGATCCATGAACCCGCGGTCATCTGCCCGTACATCATCAGGCCCTTCTTGTCGAGTTCGTGGAAATGGTCCCAGTTCGCCCAGCGCGGAACGATCATCGAGTTCACGAGAAGAACCCGCGGGGCATCCTCGTGGCTCTTGAAAACGGCAACGGGCTTCCCTGACTGGACGAGAAGGGTCTCGTCGCTCTCGAGCCTTTTCAGGGTGGCCAGGATCGCATCGAAGGCCTCCCAGTTCCGGGCGGCTTTCCCGATTCCCCCGTAGACGATCAACTCCTCCGGTTTCTCGGCAACCTCGGGATCCAGGTTGTGCTGCACCATCCGGAAAGCGGCTTCCTGGAGCCAACCCTTGCAGTTGAGCGAGGTCCCGGTGGGGGGATGGACGACCCTATTCGATTTCGACTTGCTTGGCGACATGTTCCAGAAGCTCTCCTTTCAACATGAGTCCCTTGGCGACCGCCAGGTCCTGGTACATGACCCGGTCCTCGTCCAGCGCAGGAACGTGCTGGCGAAGGATCTCGACCGCAGGGGCCGTGCCTTTCCCGAGGCGGAGGGGTTTGATGAATTCGTAGGCCTGTGCGGCGCAGAGCCACTCGATCGCTATGACCTGGGCTGCATTCTCGAGTATCCGGGCTGCTTTTCGGGCAGCGATGGTTCCCATGCTGACGTGGTCTTCCTGGTAGGCCGAGGTGGGAATCGAATCCACCGAAGCGGGATGTGCGAGGACCTTGTTCTCGCTGACCAGCGCGGCAGCGGTATACTGGACGATCATCAACCCCGAGTTGACTCCTGGATCCCGGGCAAGAAAAGGCGGCATCCCGCTCACCAGGGGGTTGAGAAGCCGGTCGATGCGCCTCTCGCTGATGTTCGCGAGCTCGCTCAGGGCGATTCCGAAATAATCGGCCGCAAGGGCCATCGGCTGGCCATGAAAATGCCCCCCGGAGATGATCTTCTCGCTTGTCAGGATGATGGGATTGTCGGTGACCGAGTTCATCTCGATTGTCACCTGGCTCCTGAGGTGGTTGAGAGCCTCCCGGGATGCCCCGTGAACCTGGGGGATACATCTCAGGCTGTACGCGTCCTGGACCTTCGAGCAGGCGACGTGGCTGGCCCGGACCTGGCTGTCGTCCGTGCAGGACCGGAGGTTGGCGGCCACCTGCCTGATCCCGGGATAGGGCCGGAGGGCGATGAACTCCTCGTCGAAAGGACTCGTGGAACCCATCAGCACTTCAAGGGAAAGCGCGGCAACGATGTCGGCGGATCGGGCGACCAGGAACGCCCGCTCGAGCGCCAACCCCAGAACCCCGGTCATCACCGATGTGCCATTGATCAGTGCCAGACCTTCCTTGGCCTGGAGCCTGACAGGGGTGAAACCAGTTCCCCTGATCGCCTGTTCCGCCGGAAGGCGGCCGCCATCCTTGGAAAGGACTTCGCCTTCACCCATCAGAACGAGCATGATATGCGAAAGGGGCGCAAGGTCGCCGGAGCTTCCCACCGACCCTTGCTGGGGAACCCACGGAACGATGCCAAGATTCAGCATTTGTACAAGAGCTTCGGCGACTTCCGGCCTGATTCCACTGACCCCATGCAGCAACGAGTTGATCCGGATCGTTATCATAGCCCGGACTTCCTCGCGTGAAAACGGCTCTCCCACACCGGTGGCGTGGCTCCTGACAAGATTCGTCTGGAGCCTCTCGAGATCGGTCCTCCCGATCCGGGTGTTGCAGAGATGCCCGAACCCGGTCGTGATCCCGTAAACGACACGATCCTCCGAAACCAGCTTTTCGACAAGGCTTCGGGACCGTTTCAGCCTCTCGATGGCTTCGGCCGCGATTTCGACCTTTTCCCCCAGAGCGATGCTCCGAAGTGATTCGGGAGAAAGGCTTCCCCCGTCGAGTTTGATCATTTCGATTCCCCCTTGGATGATTGCGCCAGGACCGCGGCACCAACCGCGCCGAACCAGATTCCTTCCTCGGGAAGCGTGAACTCCGATCCCAGGAGGGATGCAAGTTCCGCGGCAAGGCAGGCGTTTGCCCCGCCCCCGACCAGGACAGCCGGGGAAGAAAATCCCGACCGCCGGAGCATCGCGTGTAGCCGCTCCGCGACCGAGCGAAAAACCCCCCGCGCGATCATGGCCGGATCAACCCCATCGTGAAGATGGCCGATGATCTCCGATTCGGCGAAAACCGCACATGTACTCGAAACGGGAAAGGCTTTTCCCGCTCCGAGAGCGAGTCGGGGAAGCTCATCAAAGCCGACGCGGAGGGTTCCCGCAAGCATTTCGAAGAATTTCCCCGTTCCCGCCGCGCATTTGTCGTTCATCTCGAAACCGGTCACCCTGCCGCGCTCGTCGAGATGGATGGTTTTGGAATCCTGCCCTCCGACATCGACGATCGTCCGGACCGCGGGAAGCAGTTTCCGGACACCGTGGGCGAAAGCCCTGATCTCGGTCACGGCCGTTCCGTGGAAAACCGTTGCCCCCTCCTGCCGCCCGTAACCGGTCGTTCCGATGGGAAACCCCACCCCGGCATCGAATTCCCCTACCTTTCCCTTTATCTCCTCGCGATCGAAGGTCCAGGAACCCGTTACATGCCTTTTTTCGATCCGGTCGCCGTGGAACAGGACCATCTTGGTCCGACGGGAACCCAGGTCGATTCCGATCGAGCCGATCATGTTGCGGAACCCCCGGCTTTGGCCTCGGACAGGGCTTTCTCCTTGCACATCTTCATGCAAACCCCGCAACCCCGACAGTCGTCAGGACGGGCGATGATCACCTTCCTGTCGGCCGAGGTTTGGAAAACTCCAGCGGGACATACCTTGATGCAGAAACCGCAGTCAGTGCATCGGTCCCGGTCGATCGCTTCGACGAAAACCGGGCTCCAGGGCTCTCCGCCCCGGGTCCGATTGACCCGGCCGGCGGCAGGCCCCCCAACCTTACGGTTCATGCCGCGGAAGGGGCGTCGGGAACGTCCCGGCCCAGAACCTGAAGAAGGACGATCAGGTAGATCATGCACAGGGGGATGAGATAGAACGGGTTGAAACCCATGGCGGCGGGGATGTAGCCGAAAAGAAGCGCGGCGGAAGCAGGGGCCATCGCGTAGGGCATCTGTGTCCTTACGTGATCGATGTGGTCGGAACCCGATGCCATGGAGGACATGATCGTCGTATCCGAGATCGGGCTGCAGTGGTCACCGAAGATCGATCCTTCCAACACCGCTCCTATCGAAACGAACAGCATCTGCTTGATGTAGACCATCATGGGAAGCGCTCCGGGTTGCCCTGCGAGATGGGAGTTGTAATACTCCACGTTCAGGTGGTAGGCCAGGGGAATCGAGATCGGAAGCAGGATCGCCATGGTTCCCCAACTCGTCCCCGTCGCGAAGGAGATGAGACAGGCGATAATGAAAACCATTGCAGGAACGATCTGGGGGGTCAGGATTCCCTTCGTCATGTTGACGATGAACTCCGCGGTATGCAGGTCCTTGCACACGCCGTTGATGCACCATGCCATAAGGAGAACGCACATCGCGAGCACCATGCTCTTTGCGCCGTTGACCCATGCGGCGACCCCTTTCTCGAGGTTGACGAGGCCCTGGATCCATCCGAGGAAGATGGCCAGGATCGACCCCGAAAAAGCGACCCAGATCAGCACCATGCTCGAATTGGCATCACAGAAAGCGGCCCGGAGTTTTTCCGATGTGGTGAGAGTCGCGGGGCCGGTTTTGACCTGAAGAATCTTCCCTTTCTGGAGCCCTTCGAGAACCTTGACCGAATCGGTTCCGGTTATCCCGTCGACCGGGGTCTGGTCTCCATACCGGACCTTCATCGGTCCACGCTCGTCGGATCTCCCGATAAGAAGCTGTACATCCGGTTGGACACGATCGAGGACGAACTCCTCTGCGCTCGCGTCGGCCTGGCTCACATAAACCGCGGTCGCATCCTGGTGCAGGTCGAATCCGCCACCGCTGTAAATCAACCCGGCCATTGTTCCAAAAATGACTACGGCAATGGGAATCGCGGCGTTGTACCACCGTTTGGGCATCTCTTCCGGAAGGACCGGCATCGCCGATTCGGGCGAGCTGATCGGGTTCGCCCCGTCGGCGATGGGTTTCCCCTCAACCCTCGCCCGTTTCTCCGCCGTGAACATCGGGCCGAACTCCTTCTTCGTGAGGCAGATCATGAGGCCGAAGAACAGCGACAGGATGCAGTAGAACCGGAAAGGGATGGTCTGGATGAAAACCCCGTAGAAGTTGGTCTCGGGGATGGAAAGGTCGGTGAAGGCCTGGCGGATCAGGCCGATTTCGTAGCCGATCCAGGTGGAGAGGAGCGCAACTCCTGCCACAGGGGCCGATGTCGAATCCACGATGTAACTGAGTTTCTCCCGGGAGACCCTGTTCTGGTCGGTGATCGGTCGCATCGAGTTTCCCACGATCAGGGTGTTCGCATAATCATCGAAGAATATGACCACCCCCATGATCCAGGCTGCCAGTTGGGCGGTACGGGGGCCCACCACCATGCGGGAGATGATGCCGACTATTCCCTGCATCCCGCCGGTTCGGTTTATGACCCCGATCATTCCGCCGATCGTGACGGAGAAGATGATGATAGCAGCATGCCCCGAATCGGCAAGACCGTTCAGAAGATAGTTGTCGACGGCCCTCAGAAACCCGATCAGGATGTTCCCGTCGTGGATGATTGTCGCTCCGATCAGGATGCCGAGGAAAAGAGAGGTCAGGACCTCACGCGTAATGAGGGCGAGAATGATGGCGACGAGGGGGGGTAGAATAGACAACCAGCCCGATATGACCCTCACCTTCGCCTTCCCCTGCCGATCTCCGATCTTGACGATCACCTCGAGGGTCCCCGCGGCGGAAGCCGGAACGGAAAGGGAACCCAGTTCAGAGCCGGGCTTTTCACCCGCATTGACCTGGACCCCGTTTACCGAGACCGAAAAAGGAACCGACGCAGGGTCATCCCCGCAATTCGGGACCGAGACCGAAAAATCCCCGCCCGAGAGGACGAACGATGGAGTCTCGAGGTGGAGCGGAGCCCCTTCGGACACCCCGAACCCAAACATGATCATCAAGCACAGAACAAAGCCGGTCCGGAGAGGCCCGAAAAAACTTCGCCATCCGGGCGAAAATCGTGCACATCGCCCTCCGTGGGCGACAGTTACGGTTTTCATCGTTTTTCCTCTATTCGGTGGATTTCCTGCCCGGAGAGAATAACATGGGAAGGGGCTTTTTTCAAACATCCCAGGCCCCATCTTCCCGGCTTGACAAGCAGGTTTTCAGGGGTTCCTCAAGGTCCGAACTCCTTCTCGAGACGGTCGCGGGAATCTTCCAGAAGCCCAAGAGAAAGCCGGCAGATATCGCCCGTCTTCCCGAACCACTCCTTCATCTTCCGGACCGCCTGGGTCTTCCACTGCCGGGGATCCTCGTAGAGCGAGGGGAGCTCGTTGAGGTCCATCTCGTATTGCACGAAAACCATCTGGACGATGTGCAGGAGATATTTCTCGAATGCCCTTCCCGACCTGAGGACCTTTCCCTTGAGCCTCTGGAGCTCTTTCATCGCCTGCTCGAGGCTCTCCGTGGGAAACCGCTCCAGAAAATCCTGCAGGCTGGTGAACCGGGCCGCCGCGATCTGGTTCTCGAAATCGGCAACAACCTTGTCGGCAGCTTCGCACAGGGCGATGACATCCTTAACCTCCCGTTGGGTGACGAGGATGTTCTCGCGGAACTCCTTCCATATCCTCCTGATCTCTTGATCCGGGGTGGGTTTCAAAAGCCTCCCGAGAGTTCCGGAAACGTCGACGGTAGCGGTGCAGAATCTTCCGATGGCTTCCGCCAGGGGCATCACCGTGGTCCCTTCGATCAGCGCCCCCCCTTCGGTCGAATTGATGCAGGTACCCTTGAAGGTCCCGACGTCCTTCACGAAGTGTTTCCGGAAGAGGTCGAAGATGTGGTTCGTGAAGACCCACTCCTGGGTGTTTCCCCTGATCCGGTAGAGGTTTTCAGGGGAAAGGTTCAGCCGGGTCTGGGTGTGGGCCTCATCCGCGTGGGTCTTTTCCGTGCTCGGAAACGAGCAGTCCTGCCCGACGAGAATGATCGGGTCGCACCCCAGTGCCTCGAGGATCTTGAACGCCATATTGGAACAGGATGCCCCGACTTCGAGAGTTCCTTTGGGGATCCCGAGCCAATCGAAATGCGCGAAATCGCGATAGACGATCGCCGTGGGCCCCTTCCACACCTCGTAGACCTCGGGCATGATTACCGGGGTCCCTGCCAACCAGATGTTCTTCATCTCCTCGGGTGGAATATCTTCGAACAGCTTCACCACGCCGATTATCCGCTCGAGCGAAGCCACCGCGTCGGGGCGGATCCCCTTTTTGTACAGGGCCCGAAGTGCCGAGTCGGCGCAGATCATGATGCACTTTCCCGACGCTGCGGGGAGGGCGGAGATGTTTCCGTCCAGCGATGGACCGGTGGAAACGAGGATTCCCGGAACCCCCCGGAAGGCTCCGAAGACTTCTTTTATCCCCGGATTGCGAATGATTGTCCCAAGGTTCCCCATGATGTTCCGAACCCCGGTCATCGAATCCCTGGGGCAGTTTCCGTAGTTCACGATCGTCATCTCGGCCGCCTGGCGAAAACTCCTCATCGCCATACGGTGGTACTCGGAGTTCAGTGTGGCAAGGACCGGATGCTCGAAGGCAACCGCGGTCTTGAGGAAGAGCTGGAGGGAGATTCCCGCCTGCCGGATCAGCTCGGCAAAAAAAGCAAACGATTCGGCGGGATCGATCCCGACCGCGAAAAGGACCTTCTTCGAAGTCAGGACATCGTTCAAATCCAGGCTCTCCATCGCCAGCCGGAGAGCCTGCAGGTCGCGTTCCATGACTACGATGAAATGGGTCTCCCTTTCGAGGCGGCTCAGACAGGCTCTGAGATGGTATCCAAGGCCGAGGCCGAGTATCAGGAGCAGTTTCGGGTTTCGGAGCTTTGCACCGTCGAGCTGCTGCGTTGCCTCTTTCTCGGGGTCGTAGCGGCTGTGGATCTGGATCGTCTTTCCCCCGGACAGAAGGCTCAGCGTGGGGGAGCCGTTTCGGGCGGGTTCGACCTGGTAATCGTAAGCCGGGGGCGGATTTTCCTCGATCCGGCGCGCGAGCTCGGGATGGTGCCTCCTCAGGACCCGCATGTTGGCCCCGAAAAGATCTCCCTTGCTGGAGCGTTTCATCTCAGGTTTGGCTCTTAGGCTTCGCCCGCAGCTCCTCGGGGGCGGTTTCTTCCGGTTCGTTGGCGGCAAGAAGTTGTTGAAGAAGCGGATGTCCGGCTGGAAGCAGGGTTATCCTGGCGGGTCCGGCAAGGAGTCTCTGGGTTTCGAGGATCTCGAAAAGCGCTTTTGAGATGTCGGGATCCTTGCAGATCTCCTTGAGAGCCGCCCCCACAATTGCCGGCTTCACCGCGGCGGCACGGGCAAACTCTGTCGCAGCCTGTTTCTCGGCCGTGTTGGTGATGATGCTGACCTGGTTCGCTCCGTCCTGTTTGATCGCTGAAGTCACCTGCCGGAGCCGGTTCACGACCTTCTCTTCGATCTGTTCGATCATCTGTCGATCACGAAAATGGACCTTGCGGATGTACACCGACCCGACCTGGTATCCCCACTCCTGGGAATGGGAGGTGACCTCGTTCCTGACCGCGAGGCTCATTGTATGCCGGTCCTCGAGCATCGATTCCAGCTTCATGTTGCTCAGGCACCTTACCGAGGCACTTCGGACGTTGGCAGAAAGGGACGCCCGGGGTTCAGTGTTCTTGAAAAGAAAGGCCACGGGATCCTTGATCCCCATTTCGAACCAGATACCCAGGCCCATGGGGGCTCCTTCTTCGGAGTTGACCGGCTGGCTCCGGAGGTATTCCTGGTCCAGGCGCATGTCGACGCTGTGACAATGGCCCGCCCAATGGACGAAAGGGGCCTTCCATCCGAGATGCCACCAGAGGAAATAGAGACCGGGTTCGTTCAGGACGGCGATGACCTTCCCGAAAAGGACGTAAACCTTCGACTCGCCTTCGTGGACGATGTCGAAAAACCCGATCAGCTGCATCAACTGGAGGATTATCGAAAGACCGATCGGAAATCCCAGAAGGGAAAGGAAGAAACCTGCCCAGAAGTCGTTCATTTCTTCACCTCCACGAAAGCCTGGTGGGCTTTTGTGAAGAGCTGTTGCTTCACGTTGCGGACATAGGTTTCGAGGACCTCGGGGCCGCTCTGTTTCAGGTCCCGAAGCTGGATGGCAAGACTCAGAAGGGGCTCGACCTCGGATTGCGCCTTCAGGGTCTCGATCTCGGTTGCACGCTTCGACAGGACGATCTTCTGGTCTGCGGAAGCCTGGGCAAGACTGATGTCGGAGGAGACTTCGTTGTGCGCCGTATTGATTGCGGCAAGGGCTTTCTCGACCTCGGGGGGAGGATCGATGCTGGTGATGAGAGACGCTTCCAGCGTGATTCCGTACCTTGCCGAAGACGAGGCGCACTCGCGCATCATGTGTTCGTTGATCTCGTGAAGGTTTTTCCTCAGATCGTTGATCGAGACACCGCTCGATTCCGGGGTAGGTCCCTTTGAAGAAACTGTGGGAACGCCCTTCTTGGCCTCAAAGTTGGCTATACGCTCACGGAGGATGGAGATGAAATACCCCATGACATGGGCAATCGGGTTCTTGACTCCAAAAAGGAAGGCATAGAGGTTTGAATCGCTCACCCGAAAACGGATCTGGCCGGTAAGGCTCGTATCGAGCTGGTCCTTCGTGACCGCCTCCAGATACTTCCCGCCGCTGTTGGCACCGGGAACTTCGGGATCGTGAGCCATGTTGAGGGTCTGGGTGGCGATGGAGATCTTGTGGACGTCCTCCCAAGGCAGCTTGAAATAGGGCCCCCCGGGCGGGATGACATGCAACTGCGGGTACCGGTATCTTTCACGTTCCTCCTCGATCATCCCGATCGAAATCGAGGATTGGAGGGTGTTTTTTCCCTCGATCCTCTGGGCCCGCCCGAAAACCGTCTTTACCGCCCTTTCGTTTTGATCGACAGTGTAGACGGACCGTCCGAGAACCATTACGACAAGCAGCACAAACCCAGATATGAGCCCGACTTCAAACATTCCGTTTCCTCCGGGGAAGAAAATCCCGTTTTCCTTCCGAGTCTATCACAAACTTCAACTTGCGGAAGATCGGGGAGTTTCTGTATCATTGGAATCCAAGTCCCGGCTCAACGTGGACTCCGGAAAGGAAACCGAGATGTTCTGCTTCAAATGCGGAGCGCAACTCCCGGATAATGCCAGGAACTGCGCCTATTGTCATTCAGTTTTCCCCTCCAGCGCCCAAGCTCCCATGGCCTTCGTTCCTGGAGCTCCGCGTCCTCCCGAATCGCCAACCCGCATCATCCCTGGGAAGATTCCGATGAACCAGCCGGGTATGGAGGTCCCTCAGATTCCGGAGCAGATTCAACCCCAGGGAGGCCTCTACCAATCATTTTCGGGGGACAATTTCGGTTCGCTCCCGTCCTCGGGAGGGCTGAACATCCCCCCGGGAACGATCCTCGCCGAACGTTTCCGGATCGAAGCCATGATAGGCAGAGGCGGATGCGGAGAGGTTTACACCGCTCTCGATCACGTTGAGCAGAAGATGATCGCATTGAAGGTTGTCTCCTTCGATCCGATCTCGGGCCCCGCTGCATTCGAGGAGGTCCGCCGGGAGCTTGTACTCCGCGACAAGGTGAACGATTTCGCGAATGTCCTGCGAACCTATGGTTTTTTCACCGTTTCCAGCTTTCGTGGCCAGTTCCTCCTGCTGATCGCAATGGAGCACGCCCCCCTCGGAAGCATGAGGAAATGGCTCCTGGAGAACCGGACCGACATAGATTTTCGGAGAACCCACGGCGTAGAGCTCTTCATCCAAGCCTGCATGGGGGTGAAAACGCTTCACTCGAGCGGACTTGTCCACCTCGACCTCAAGCCCGAGAACCTGCTTCTGGTCGGCGACCCGTCTTCGTGTTGCGTCAAGGTTTCCGATTTCGAACTCTCTCCCAACGCAGAACAACGGATCATGAACCAGGCATTCCCCCTCCCCGCGGGTTGGGGAACATTCGCCTACAAGAGCCCTGAACAGTTCGTCGCGGCGCGCCAGGAGGAGATCACTCCCGCCAGCGACATCTATTCTCTCGGCATCATCCTTTTCGAGATCCTCGACCCCCATGGGAAACCCCCTTTCGACGGATCTCCCCAGGATCTCCGGCAAAAGCACCTGGAAACCCCCGTCCCCAAGCTGAGGGGCCTCGATGACCATCTGGATGCCATTCTCAAGCGGTGTCTTGCCAAGAAACCCGAAGACCGTTTCAACAACGCAGACAATCTTGTAAAGGCCTTCCAGTCACTGTATGGCGAGGTCATGAGCCGGAAACGCACGACCATTCAACCCGCGGTGATTCCTCAGTCACCCGTTCCCCGCCCGCCCTCGGCATCTCCGGCTGTATCGATCGTGGAATCCTCCCCCGCGGGCTCCCCGGGCTCGTCAAAAGTTAGACTCGAACCTCAGGTGACCAACTCCCTGAAGATGGTCCTGCAACTCGTCCAACCCGGAGAGGGGAAGGTCGGATCGATCAAGGGGGGAGCCCATGAAGGCCCCGTCCATCCTGTCACGATTTCGAACTCCTTCTACCTCGGCATCCACCAGGTCACTCAAGCCCAATACGAGAAGGTAATGGGGGTCAACCCATCATATTTCAAGTGGCCCAACAGGCCCGTTGAAAACGTGACGTGGGACGAAGCGAAGGAGTTCTGCCGCCGCCTTTCCGAACACGAGCTCAAGGAATACCGTCTTCCGACCGAAGCCGAATGGGAGTTTGCCTGCCGCTCCGGGACCGGGACCGAGTACCCGTGGGGGGACAAGATCGACCCGGCCCACTGCTGGCACTCGTCCAACAGCGGGAAGGAGACCCACGACGTTGGAACGCGGGTTCCCAACCCTGCCGGGCTCTATGACATGTGCGGGAATGTCTGGGAATGGTGCGAGGACTGGTATGGACCGTACCAGACCGACAGCACCAGGGACCCCAAAGGGCCGGCATCGGGTTCCAGCCGGGTCCTGAGGGGAGGCTCCTGGAGCGACGGAGCCGAGGATTGCCGGAGCGCAACGCGTGGCCGGGCCGATCCTGGCCTGAGGATGAACGTTTTCGGATTCCGCGTGGTTCTCGTGGTCTGACACGGACCACCGCAATTCCCTTTCAAAAGGAGGATCATATGATGAGGATACTTCTTTCTGCCGTTTTGTTCTGCCTCTTGCTTTCCGGCACGGCTTTCGCAATCTTCTGCAGCGAATGCGGAGCGCAACTTGCCGACACCGCGAAGTTCTGTTCCCAGTGCGGTGCCAAGACCAAGCCTCCCGCGAACCCTCCCGCTCCCACGAAGAAACCCGTCGTAACCGCGACCTCCACTTCGACTTCCACTTCCGGTCCGGGGTCTTCCTCAGACACTGTGAAGGGCTCCACATACAGGGTCAAGACCGACATGTACATCTATGAAAAACGCGGGGACGAAAAGGACATTCTCAAGAAGAACCTTTTCTTCAAACCACGCCGATATCGCGTCAAGCGTGACCAGAGGGTAAAGATCCTGGAGAATGTCGGAGACTCGTTCCTTGTCCAATCGCTCCCCGATTCGGACGGGAAGACCCTTCAAGGGTGGGTCACCAAGGAAGAGTTCGAACTCAGGACGGATTGGAAGAAGTAAACCCCGCTCCCCCCGCCCCGGGCCCCCGCTGCGGGGGGAGCGCCTTGGGGAAATGGGTCTGCGGATGGCTTCGATCAGTTCCGCATGCTGTGGATGGGAGCCGGGATCCGACCCCCTCGCCTGATGAAGGCGGCAGGAGACTGTTTCAGGACATCCATGATCGGACCCTTCCCGAGAAGGCCTCCGAAGTCGACTTCCTCCCCCGCCTTCTTCCCTGGAACCGGAATCAGGCGGCAAGCCGTGGTCTTGTGATTGACCACGCCGATCGCCATCTCGTCAGCGATGATTCCTGCGATGACGTCCACGCTCGTGTCGCCTGGAATCGCTACCATGTCCAACCCCACAGAACAGACGGAGGTCATCGCTTCGAGCTTGTGGATGTTGAGGACTCCCTCGCTGACCGCACGGCACATGCTGGCATCTTCGGTAACCGGGATGAAAGCACCTGACAGCCCGCCCGCATACGCGCATGCCATGACCCCGCCCTTCTTGACCGCATCGGTCAGCATCGCCAAAGCAGCGGTGGTACCATGGCAACCCGTCCGCTCGAGCCCCATCAACTCGAGGATATCGGCAATGGAGTCCCCCTCCGCGGGAGTGGGGGCCAGGGCAAGATCGATGATTCCAAACGGGATTCCGAGCATCTTGGAAGCTTCCCGCCCGACCAGTTCGCCCACCCGCGTGATCTTGAAACTGATCTTCTTGATCAACTCCGACAGCTCTCCCAGGTTGAGGCCCGCCGCATTCGAAAGGGCGGCACGGACGACTCCCGGCCCGGAAATCCCGACGTGAAGAATGGCTTCCGCCTCCCCGGCCCCATGACATGCTCCCGCCATGAACGGGTTGTCTTCCGGCTGGTTGGCGAAAACCACCAGCTTGGCGCAAGCTATCCCGTCTCGGTCACGCGTTCGTTCCGCGGCTTCCTTGATGATCTGGGCCATCCGGAAAACGGCGTCCATGTTGATTCCAGCGGGGGTGCTGGCGAGGTTTACACTCGAACACACCCTCTTCGTTGTGCATAGCGCGTCCGGTATCGAGTTGACCAGGAGCTGGTCACCCCTGTGGAAACCCTTCTGAACATGGGCCGTGAATCCGCCGATGAAGTCGACTCCGAGCTCGTGTGCGGCTTTGTCCAGGGAGAGGGCAAGAGGTACCAGCGTATCCCCGCGGCATGCCGCGCCCACCTGGGCAATGGGAGTGACTGAAATCCTTTTGTTGATGATGGGGATTCCATACTTCCCCTCGATCATCTTCGCGACAGGAACTAGGTTCTGGCCGATCCTGCTGACCTTTTCGTAGATCTTGTCCGCGCAACGCCCCACATCTTCGTCGGCACAGCTTTGCAGGGAAATTCCGAGGGTCACCGTCCGGATATCGAACGTCTCGACCCCTACGGCAGCTACGGTTTCGATTACTTCCTCGATAGAAAACGGCATACCCAACCCCCTGGTTCAAAGCCGATGCATGAACTTGAAGACGTCCTCGTGCTGAACGATGATCTTCACCTTCAGATCCTCCCCCGCCTTCTGCATACGGGCCTGGAACTCGTCGAACCGACAGTTGGCGTTGGTGAAATCGGTCACCATCATCAGGGCGAACAGATCCTGCATGATTTTCTGGCTGACGTCGTCGACGTTGACGTTGGCCTGGGCGACGATCTGGGTGATTCCCGCGAGAATCCCCGGTTTGTTCGCCCCCAGAACAGTTATCACGACTCGTTCCCGATTTCGATCCATATGCTCCCCTTTGTCGCGGCGCCGTTCCGACGCCTTTCGCTCATCCGCCCCCCGGCCTTTGGAACCGGTCCAGCCGGCCCTTGAGCTCAACGGGATCCGCTATTCGCGCGGATAATCCCTTCGCCTCCAGGAATCGGAGGGCTTTTCCGATCGCCCCGATATCCTCGACCCGTTCGTGGGTGTCGGTCCCGATCGTCAAGGCGACCCGGGCAAGGATCCCAGGGTCGTTCCGAGACCAGTACCAGGGATTTCGGGAGCCGCCGGGGATTTCCAGGGCGATTTCGAACCGCTCAAGTATATCAGACAATTTTCCAAGCTGCTCGTTTTCCGCAAAAAAATCGATGTCGGGATGGGCAAGAATCAACGGAACCCGGCAATGTTCGCGAAATTCCCCGATCCTTTCGAGAGCCATCCCACCTCTGTCGGTCTCCCCGGCATACTCGATCAGGATGTAATCCAGGGAGTTCAGGTCCTCCCAGGGAAGCTCCGAAAGGGTCATCCCGACCCGGCTGAAGCAAGTGTCGATCTCTATGCCCTGCCATACGGCGATTCCGGGAGGCGGGTTGGCCCGGGCCTTTCTCGTGTCCGAAAGGTAGACGGGCCAGTTCTCGCGAAGGTACTTCCCCGGATCGGTCCGTCGGTAGACCTTGCTAGTGAAAAAATGGTCGCTGATTCCCACTCCTTCCAAGCCTGCATCGGAGGCACCTTTGACAATTTCCGCCACCGTGTGCCTCCCGTCGGAATGCGTGGTATGATTATGAAGGTTGATCTTTTTCATGCCATTCCAACTTACCCCAAAAA
>CAYRYU010000109.1:0-23353 GCA_964428355.1 uncultured bacterium | reverse complement strand
GGGTTCCACAGCACTTCCGCAGGATTGAGAAAATTGGGGACACCCGACCGGTTTTAAACCGGTCGGGTGTCCCCAGTTTTTTCGAGTGTGACATGATCGATGACGCCCTGGCGGGGATCATACTGGAAAAGGATCCGCAAGTCCGATGATTCAAAGGAATCCGCCAATGGGCGGATTTCCCTGGGGCTCTGAAGCCGCACATCAGAAGGTTTTCCCATGACCGACCGCACTTTCTTCCAGTCCGAGGATCTATCCAGGCCTTCCCAAAGGGTCACCCTGCCTCGATCGGCCTCGGAACCTGCGAAGGCGATCGTGATCGAATCCACCTCATCCTGAGGGGTCAGGTGCAACTCGAGCCCCGCGGTCGGAGCGATGCGAAAAGTGGCTAGCCCACCGTCATACCAAGTGCAACGCCGCCAGTCCGGAGACGCCCGCGGAGGCACCTCCCACCGGAAGGCCTTCTCCAGGATGGACCCGCGGAATGGAACACCAAGAAAAGAAGCGAGACCGAAGACCGACCACGAAACGGGGGTCGCGGTGACCGTTTCCACCCTCATCGGGAAAGCTGACCTGGGGGGAAGGGACCTTCCCGCCGCTTCGGCTTCGACGAAATCGAGCAACCATTTGCGCTCATGGAGACACTCGGGCATCCGGGATTCCCAGGCATTGTACCGGAGGAAGTTCAGTTCCATTGCAACCGTGCCGGCAGGGTCGTCAGGATCAGGAGTCAGTATGAAGGGGACTCCGCAATCAGGGCATCCGATCACCTTTTCCCAGCGGTCAACGATCATTCGTGCCCACGCCGAATAGAGGCGTTCAGCAGATTCGGCCCGATTGGCTTCCTGTTCGGCGAAGAAATGCCGGCAAAACGAGCAGGTCAAACGTATCCTTCGCCGTATTTCCCTTTTCATCTCCCCTCCCCCGTTTCCAAACTGGCTTCCCTCCGCCATAGGAAAATGACGGATCGGAACCAGTTCTCGCGCCATCCGGGAAAAGATTACCACGGGAACTGGAAAGACTGAACTCCCAACCCGTCTTGAATGGGGGGACACCCGACCAGTTTCCGAAACTGGTTGGGTGTCCCCGTTTTCGAAGGTGCGAGAACCTTCGCGGAGAATCCATATGATCATGAAAGGCACGAAACCACAAGGCCACGACAACGCTAAGCGACATCCATCGGACCGCGTTGGAAACAATCCCCTGAAAGGAGGTCGGCATGAACGGAAGGAATCTCGAGGAAACCATGGGGGAACTGGTAGAACGAACGCCGGAAAGCCGTTTTCCGTGCGACGAACCCATCGCCAGGCTCTGTTCTCAGGCCGGTCCGGAATTGCTGGGCGCGATCATCAGCCAGTTCCATCTGACGGGGCCCCGGGCGTTGGCATTTGTATTGAAGGCGATGTGGGAACGGTTCCTGGCTGAACCCGAAAAGGAGGACCCGGACCTTGCTTCTGAAAAGCGATCGAAGGACGGGCAAAGGTTCGAATTCATCCCCGATCCCGGACAACTGCTTTCCGTGTCCCGAGCCGCCCCGAATGCCGGGTTTCCTGCTGACCCCGAAACACTACTCCGCCTTTGCCGGGAGATCATCCTCAACGACCTTCACCGTGCAGGTTTGTTCAGCCCGGAAACCGAACGGTATATCTCGTTGGCCGAGGAGGAATGGCGGCTCGAGGCTCATTCGCCGCCCGATATGGTGGCCCGCCATCGTGGACTCCGAAATCTTCAGGTCACCTGCCGGTGGAATCTGGAGCGCTCCCTGTTCACCCTGGAAAAGCGCCGGATCCGTGACCAGATTCTCCGTGCGCGCTGGATGGCAATCTTCGGCGAAGAGTACAAACAGCGGGAACGGGCTTCCGAAGAGCTGAAAGAACTGGAGATCCAGATCGGGCTTCTCGAGACCGATCCCGGCCTGACCGAGCAACAGCTCGAGGAAAGGACCGCGGAGCAGCGGAAGGCTACGCAACAACACCTTCGGACGATCGAGATCGAGACCAGTCTTGGGATCTTCCTCCGAAAGAACCCCCTGCCCACGCTTCCTCCAGCCGAAATTGCAGAGTGGGAAAGCAAGATGAAGAAAGCCCTTTTCCGCGTCTGGAAGATCATCCATCCCGATGTCCTGGAGCGCCATCCCAGGTTCGCAAGATTGTCCCAGGGACAGCTCCGACAGATCGAGGATCTCAGGCACAGGCTCAGCCAGATGAAGTCGACCGATCTTTCGGGAGCCACTCTTTCGGAGGACTCCCGCCACGAGTTTTTGGAGATGGTCGAAGCGATGGCGCAAAAGGTCGAAAAGACCCTTCAGAACGCGGGAATCGACCTGGATGCCGAACTCCTCCCTCCCCCGGGGTCGATCGCGGACCGCGTGGCCTGGCTCGAGAAGGAAGTCCACCGGCTCGAGAGCGGCATACGCAACGCGAACTACCGGCTCGAGCAGTTGAGACGGGACCCGTTCATGGGCGAGATCCGCGCCTGCCTAAACCGACCGGAGCTTCACGAAACCTTTCGGAAGAACCTCTGTTCCCAGATCGAGGTCATCGAGGCGCGGGCGAAAGAACTCAGGGAAGAGCGCGAAGCGCTGCTCGAGGGTAGAGCTTCAACGGCGGATGTCCCTCATCCCACCCCTGTTTCGGCCAATTGACGGAAACGGGGATGAAAGGAGACTACCATGAAGGAAACGACCGGCTTCCCCGGCAAGATCGGTGAACTCGCCATCCATTCCTCCCAGGCCATCGAGGGAGTTTCCGGAATCCTCCAGAAAGCGGGTCTTCCCCGGCCGGGCTCTTTCCGACCGGCGAAAGCGGCTTTCCAGAACCTTCCTGCAATGGATTCCGGAAGGGTGCCCATCATGCTCAGCCCGGACCGCAATGTCTTCGGGGTGATCCACGGATTTGGGACCGGGCAGGAAGGGCAATCCGCCGCCGTCCGTGTCGATCTCTGGAGAACGAGAACGCTGGAGAGATTGCGGACCTTCACTTTTGCGGCCGGTGACCCCGCAACCCCCGGGCTGGGCGCGGTCGAAGGTTTCTGCCTCCTGAATTCTCATCAAATGGCCCTCGGAACTTCGACCGGACAACTCGTGGTTCTGGACATCAAGAGCGGAAGAGTCGTCATGAATGCCTCGTTGGGCCCGAAAGTGGGGGCACTCGGCTCAGACGGAAAACGGCTTGCGGTCTCCATCCTCCCGGAAAGCGGCCAACCGGAAAGAGGGAACAGATCCCTCGAGCTCAGGCTCTACGACCTCGCGGGGAGCGGGAGCGAACTGAGGCTGGAGAACGAGCGGGTCATTCCCGGTGGAAAACTCCCCGGATTTCCGACCCATATCCAGTTCACCCCTTCCGGGAAGGAACTCCTGATCCTGGCAGATGATGTTTCGGGCTGGATGAAGAATGCCGAGATCCTTTCCCTGGAAGAAATGACCGTAAAGAGGGTGCACCAATCCCTTTTCCATTTGAGCATTTCCTTTCTCTCCGACCAGGGAAACTACCTTCTCGGGGGAACCAGCGGACTTTCCCTGAGGGCGCCGGATCACACCGAACTGAGAGGTTTTCCCCAAAACTCGCGCGAGGGGCGGGTCGGGGTCCACGGTTCCATTTCCCCCGACGGAAACCAGATCCTGATCTACGGGAATGGGCAGGTGCATGAATTGTCAGAAGACACTTGGGTGATCCGTTTGCGGAAACTGGGTCTGCTTCTTGGAATCTGGCACTTGGACAATCTTTCGGCAATCGTTCTGATCCGGCATCCGGAATCCTACGATCTCGCCCTGGTCGACACCATCACATGGGATGTCCAAAAGACCCTCTCGCAACCTGGGAGGCTCGAACGACCGCGGCCGCAGGGACTGGCCTTCTCTCCGACCGGAAGCCTCCTGGTGGGGGACCGGACCGGGGCAGTCCAGTTCTTCGAAAAGGGCCTCGTGGAAGCCCGCGTTGCCCAAGGAGACTGGGGTGGAATCGAGGAGATCGCGGGACGGGGAGAGGACGGGCTGTTCACTATCGCGACCTCCTCCCATTACCTGATCCACTTCCATTCGCATGAGGGGGCTTTTTCCCGTAGCTACAACCCGGTCGATGGAAAGCCTGTCGAGCCCGATTCACGGCGAGTGCATCTCCTGATTCCCGCTGATGAGGTTGTCCGGAGCACGTTTCTCGTCCGGGACACTTTGGGTGTCCTTTTCCTGGACGGGCGTCTGATCGAGGCGGATCCAGTGCCCTCAAAGGCAGGCTCAGCACCCAGTGCATGCAGGTTCGTCCAAAAGGCGGAACGGGAGAGGATGATCCAGGGGCAGGCCGAGGGTGGAAATCGGGGAAGCAGCGGCTCCGAAGGTGGTTTCCAATCACCCCCCGATTCGGTCCGGAAGTTTCCAGCGGACAACCTCCGAGTGAAGTGGGAGATCTTCTCCATTCCGATGCCTGCGCGTGCGGTCGCCGCGGTCGAAATGGACGGGATGGCGGTTTTCCTTCTCGAGTCCGGCCGGTTGAACATCTTCGATCCCAAGGGGTTCGCCGCAGAGACGCTTCCCGACGGAAAGATCAAGTTGACCGCGGCCCCCGACCCGCTGTCGGTAGAACTCGGGATTTCCGGGATCCCCAGAGGGGCCTGTCGCATGAGCGGACGACGCCTTGCCGCCTGGACCGACGACAGGATCTGGATCTTCACATTCGGGGAGGGGTTCGCAATCGCCAGCTCGTTCTGGAAGCCGATAACGGATGCCCGGGGAATGAGGCATGATCCGAAGACCGACCGTCTGGCTGTGGTTTTCCCGGACTACATCGGATTTTTCGACCGGGATCTCCTGGAGTGCTTTCGGTTGTACCTCGTCACCGGCGGTGGAAGGCTGGTTCACGTCCTGAATCCCGCGGCGCGGGGCCACGTTCCGGGCGGCCTGGGCGGCCAGGGAAGTCCGGGGGGGGAGGGAAATCCTGGCCGGGGCCCCACCCCCGGCTTTTTCTGGAGCGACACCGACATCGAGACTCTGCTCGAAGTGGTCGACGATTCGGGGAAGGTCATCGATGATCCAGAAATCCGGCATCAGTTCCTGGAGGACCACCGCTCCGAATTCCTCGTCCGCGAGGCCACCGAGGCTTTCGACCGGTTCCTCACCAAGCTCAGGCCGGCTGGGGAAAACCCCGCAACGGTTCCCCTCCTGCTCGAGGCCTGACGGGGGGCGGGAACCAACTTCCCAAAAGGCCTGGAGAATCACAAAAAGATGAATGATAGAATGAGGCAACCCCGAAACCGGGGGCAAACGATTCCGAAGAGGGAAGAACCGATGAAAGGGATTTTGCTTGACGAGCGGGAAGCGAGGATCTTTTCCATCCTGAAGCGGGTGGCGGAGAGATGCGGGACCGTCGTCCGGGTGGCGGGTGGTTGGGTCCGCGACAAGCTTCTGGGAAAAGAGAGCGAGGATATCGACATCTGCCTCGAAAAGATGACCGGCGCCCAGTTTGCCATGCAGCTAGTTTCGGAGATCGGAATCCCTGAAACCTGTATCGGGGTAATCAAGGCCAATCCCGACCAGTCGAAACATCTCGAGACCGTGACGATGGTGATCGAAGGCCTTCCCATCGATATGGTCAACCTCCGGAGCGAAACCTACGCGGAGAATTCCAGGATTCCCGAAATGACCATGGGAACTCCTCTCGAAGACGCCTTTCGTCGCGACCTGACTTTCAATTCCCTTTTCTTCAACATCCATTCCGGGGAAGTGGAGGATTTCACAGGCAAGGGGATTTCCGACCTCCGGAACGGAATCATCAGGGCCCCCCTTCCGGGAATCCAGACCTTCCTTGACGACCCGCTGCGGACTTTGCGTGTGATCAGGTTCGCGGTCAGATTCGGTTTCGAGATCGCGCAGGAAACCATGCTGGCCATATCCCATCAGGACGTCCAGGCGGCATTCAGAACCAAGATCGCCCCCGAAAGGATTCTCAAGGAGCTCAACGGGGCACTGACCATGGACCCCTGTCGCGCGATCCGACTTCTGATGCAGAGCGGCCTGGGCGATATCCTGATCCCTGAACTCGCTCCGATGAAGATGGACCAGAAGTCGAAGTACCACGACAAAACCGTTCTCGATTTCACATTGAACATCCTCGAGCACATCCACCGGACCGCTCCGGAGAATCTTCCCCTGAAACTGACCGCCCTTTTCAAGGACGTCGCCAAGCCCCTCACCGCCGCAACAAACAAGGAAGGCGGCTTGTCGTTCATCGGTCACGACCTGGAGGGGAAGAGGATGGCGCAGAGAATCCTCAGGAGGATGAGGTATCCGAAAGCCACTACCGACCTGGTTTCGAGACTCGTCGGGCTCCATACGTTTCCCCATTCGCCTTCGAAATGGACGCAGCTACGCTTCTTCCGTTGGCTCAGGAAGATAGCCCGAACGACGGCGGAGCTCGACGACCTCCTGACGCTTCGGGAAGCCGACATCAGGGGTTACGCACCCTCGGCGAGGGATGCTGCGATGGCAGAGTTTTCAGAACTGTACCAGAGGGTCAGGGGGACCGACGTGAAAGCAATCCTTTCCGCCGTCCCTTTCGTGGACGGCGAAGAGCTTCAGCGACTTTTCGGGCGGGAGGCTGGGCCATGGATCGCCAAGGTGAAGGACCAACTCCTCGACCTCCAGTTCTCCCGCAAGCTCGCCGATAAAGCCCAAGCGCTCGAATACCTGGCAACCCGGGAGCTCTCCCCTTCCGGGTCCCTCCGCCGCCGGGCCCTCCCCCCCGTGGAAGCCGCCCGTCGAAAAAGCGAAGCCATGCGGAAAAGGGCTTGAGAGCAACGGTTTCAGCCCATTTCCATCAGCCGGTGAAGTTCCACTTCAGAATCGCCATCAATGATTCCTGCGGATTCCAACTTTCCTTCGGCCTTCGCCGGTGAACGGTCACCTTCTTCGTGCAGATTCCGTCGCGACTCCGTTTGCCCAAGGTCTGGGAGCAAATTCCCTTGATGGCTTCAAAAGTATTTTCCGGCCCACAAATTCCGGAAAAATGTTTCCCAATGCTGCAAAAGGATACCTGAAGCATGTCTGGCATTCATTGGGTCGTTGCTGACCAGGATGCGGTTTTTCCAGGAATGCTCATCCTTGATTTTCGTGAGACCACGTAGAAACCGCTCCGAGGCCTTTTTCGCCGACTTGATCTCTATTGCCGTGTGATCGCCGACGATGAGATCAACCTCGTCCTGATTCTGGGTACGCCAAAACGCCAGGCCGGTGCGAATTCTGGAATACGAAACATAGGCCCTGACTTCGTTGATGACAAACTGTTCGAAAGAAGTCCCAGCTTGAGATGGGATTTCCTCCGCAAGATTCTGCAATGTCTGACAAACCCCCATGTCGAAAAGAAAATACTTCGAGGTCGCTACGCTTTTGCGCTTCTTTCCGTTGCGCCATGGCTCGAGTCGGAAACCGACAAGCGTGTCGTCCAAAATCTGGAAATACTCTTTCACGGTGTTCACCGCTACACCGAGATCGCTTGCGATGTTGGAATAGTTGATGAGCTGGTTGGAACAGATGGCGGCCAAACGAAGGAAGTTGTTGAACACCGGAAGATTTCTCACCAAGGCTTCCGACTGGATTTCCTCACGAAGGTATGAATCGATGTAATCAAACAGTTCTTGCTGTGGATCCTCGGAAAGGTAGACCCGCGGAAGACTTCCATACCGCAAAATACGGCCGAGATCGAATCTCTTCGCGTCAAAAAGTTCTTTCCACGTGAGAGGGAACAGTTGCGCAAGGCTAGCCCGGCCGCCGAGCATGTTCCCGTGCTCCTTTTTCAGTTTTCGTGCACTCGAACCAGTCAGGAGAAAATGCAGGTTCTTTTCCTCGATCAGTCGATGAACCTCGTTGAGCAACAGAGGTTCGCGCTGAATCTCGTCAATCAACACCTTTTGCGCCGATTCGAGGTCGATAATGCCTTCCAGAAGGCTGGGGTTTGCCTTCAAGCGGAGATACAGGTCGCTTTTGAGAAGATCGATCGAAACGTGCGACGGCCGCTTTTGTTGCCGGATAAGGAATGTTTTTCCCGTTCCTCGGGGGCCAAAGAGAAAACAACTTTTCCGTTCGATGAGTTTGTCGAGATTCAACAGGCGGGGAATCATAAAATGCACCTCTACTGCAAAATATACCATAAATTTTGCATTAGAGGTGAAATTTTCACCAGGGCACTCTCTTTGCCTTCCGTTGGCGGCTTTTATCCTCTGCTCAACTCACGATCACAAGCCATCAACCGGCCTCGCCTGCCTGCATTTACTGCTGCTCAGGTAACGAGGGATGGCGCCGCGAACTCCAAATGCTCCACCAAGGACCTTGTTCGAGGCATTCGCCGTTTTCCTGATCGGACCTTGCGTTGAGGTTCAGCTCCAGGTCGATGGTGCCAGACGGGTCGTTTGCGAAGCGCCATCCATGGCTGCAAACGCCCACTTCCCGCATCCTGCGGGTCGGGTCGTTTGCGAAGCGCCATCCATGGCTGCAAACGCCCACTTCCCGCATCCTGCGGGTCGGGTCGTGCGGAAAACGACCGCTCCGCCGATTCGACCTTGAAGGCTTCCTGTTCCGCGAAGGAATGGCCACAAAGGGAGCAGGGCAAACGCATCTTCCGTCGTGTTTTCCTTCCCACCGTTTCACGCCCTTTCCATTGGAACATTCCCCCCCCGCGAGGGCAACGAAGGTGCGAGAAACCCGGACGTCCAGGCAGACCTGGGAAGCCGCGGCGAATGCAAGGTCCTTGCCGACTGTTGCGACCTGTGGCTCCGCCACCGGGATCTGGTCTTCCTCCTCCGGTTCAAGGAGGCGATCGGAGAAAATCTCAAAACCTTCTTCCCACACCACCTCCCATGCCACGCGGTTTCTCCGGAGCGAACTCGGACAAAGAAAGAGAAGCTTCCCGAGGGATAGTCCTCCTCTGAGATCCGTTTTCTTTCGGCTGAACTCAACGCATTTCCCGATCTGGAGGAACAGGGGGAATTGAGGTATCCTTGTCCCGGAAGTGGTCGGATTTCGACTGCCAGAAGAGAACCGACATCAGGGAGGGGTTATGGGAAGCACGTTGAGGATCGGGATACAGATCCACAGGAGCGCGGATTGGCTGGGTGAGGAGCTCGTCAGGATCGCCGACGAAGCACTTTCCGCGCACGAGGAGCGGAAGTTCCCTCTTGCCGTCGTCAAGTCGGGGGCTTTCCTGGAAGGCATTCTCAAAGGGCTCCTCCGGACCTGGGGTTTCGAGGCTGATTCCGGTCAGACTCTGGGGCCCTTGATCGGGGCACTGCGGAAAACGGAGAAAGCTCCGGGCGAGTTTCTTGAACGGCTCAATGAAGCCAACGTGATAAGGAACCGCGGTCCGCACCAGAAATCCTCTCCTCTCAACCAGGTCACCGAAGGCGATTCCCTCCAGATCCTCAACATCCTCGCACTGGTGGTCAACTGGATGCGCGAGAACGTTCCGGGGAAAGCGGGTTCGCAACCGGTTCCGGATCTTCTTCCCGTTTTCCTGAGCGTGGGCTCTCCCCATAGGCTCGAACAGGAGCAGTTTCTCCAGCACCTCCGCTCGGACCTCCGGGGAATGGGCGTCGAACTCCTCACCCTGACCTCGGCGAATTACTCCAGTCTCAAGCCCATCGACCAGATCACGGATCTCATGAAATCCTGCCGCGGCGCCCTGGTCGTCGGCCTCGAGCGCGTTCACGCCTACACCGTTTTCGTCAGGGAAAAATCCGATCAGGAGAAGGTCTTCCCCGACCAGTTCATCCCCACCGCCTGGAACCAGATCGAGGGAGCGATCGCTTCGGCGATGCAGCTCCCACTCCTTATTTTGAGGGAAAACAAGCTCTTCAGGGAAGGCGTCTTCGAGGCCGAGAATCACCGCCACCGCATCCGGGACTTCGACATCGCCTCCGAATCGAAGGGCCTGTCGAGCGACCTCCAGGACTTCCTGGCGGGCTGGGTAGACTTCATCCGCTCCACTCCTTCAAAGCCCCGTCCCGAGTAGCGGAATGAAGGAAAGCGGAGGCTTGGAATGTTGATCGAAGCTGCTATCGGAGATGCTTACGGCGCGGGTTTCGAATACGCCGATCCCGGGTTTGTCGAAAAGTACAATGACATCGGGAAAGGGTACATCCAGCACAGCTGGCATCATGACCTGAAACCCGGATGCTATACGGATGACACGCAGATGAGTCTCGGGATCGCGGAACTGCTGATCTCGGAAAAACCCTGGACTCCCGAAAACCTTGCGCAAAAGTTCGTGGAAGTTTTTCACCGCGACAAAAGGCCCGGATATGCCAAGGGATACGATGGTTTCATCAGGGAGATCAGGGATGGGTCGCAATTCCTGCGGGGAATTCGCTCCCACAGCGAAAAAAACGGAGCCGCTATGAGATCGGCCCCCATTGGTGTGCTGCCAACGATCGCCGAGGTCATCGAAAAGTCGTCCATTCAGGCCCGAATCACCCACGATACGGAAATTGGAACGAACGCGGCGATTGCCGTCTCGCTGATGACACATTACTTCCTGAATTCGCTCGGCAGGAAGGAAGACCTCGGAGCGTTCCTGGAAGAGAATGTCCCCGGCGAATGGAGTCTGCCCTGGACCGGGAACGTCGGGCCCCTGGCTTTTCAGGCGGTCAGGGCCGCGATCACGGCCATCCGGAATTCCGATTCACTGTCATCTCTTCTGAAAGCCTGCATCGCCTTTTCCGGGGATGTGGACACGGTCGCCACCATCGCTCTTGCCGCGGGATCCTGCTGCGGGGAAATCAGGAGCGATCTTCCAGCCATTCTTTACGACAACCTCGAAAACGGGACCTTCGGTCGCGATTACCTTTCCGCGACAGACAGGGCCCTGCTCGCGCTCCATTCGCAGTTGAGATAAGGCCTCCTGCCGGTCCCGGTTTCTGACGAAAATGAGGGTAACTCAACATGAAGCAATACGTCCCGGAATTGCACACCTCGAGCAGGTGCAGAGCGACAAGGTTTTCCATGCGTGGGCCCACTTCGGGAACCTGCAGGTGATCGGGGGGCAGAAAGACCCTGAAGCATCCCCGCCTGAAAGGAGATGAACAAGGATGTCAAGAGATTTCCAGAAGGTCCTTCTGGTCTTTGTTTCAGCGGGATTTGCATTGGCAGGAATATAAAATGGACTCCTGGGAGATCCGGGACCAAGCAGGCTCGGGGTGGCCTGCATGGTCGGGGTCCTGATACTAATCCTAGGTCTCTGCTTGAGTTTTCATCCAACCCTGAGGAAAAGCAGGAGGAGAGGGCAGTGAAAGAGGAATCTCTTTTCAGGGCTCCCAAATGCCTGATCGTGTTCTTTTTTTGCATCAGGCCATCTCATTCCCCCTTTGTTCGCCGAGGTGGGCGAAAACGGAACCCTCGGAACGTTAGCCAACGAGGTTGCCCAGGTTGGATTTGTGATCGGGTTGATTCTCTGGGGATGGCCCCTGTTTAACTCCCTTTGGGGTGTCTGCGGCGTTCCCATTTTCGAAGCGACCCATGATCGGAATTCCTTCATCCGAATTGGCCAGCCCGAACATGACCTGAAGAAGGTCGATCCGATGATCTTTGCTGAACCCCTGGGCAAGGATTGGTGGTCCCTCTCGGAGAGAGGGAAGAGCTTCCTGGACCTGGAAAAGACCATGTTGGACTATCGTCGTCGTTTCCAGGTGAAGCCTCCTGGGGCTGATGCCGAACATCCGAAGGGCTCCGGAGACGATGTTCCCGTAGATCCTTCCGGTGTGCGAGAAAAGAGCGTCCAGGGTCACGCCGATTCGAATGTCATTGAAATGGGCGGGGGCGATTACCTTGCGCCCAAACAGTTTCTCCGGGTCAGCATCCTGGAGTTTCTCGTCAATATAGCCGATCCGGTGGTCTCCATGAAGAAAGTTGATCAAGAGGGCGACCACGCGCTCACCGAGGGAACCCGGACTTTGGGAATAACGGTGTCGACAGATTCAATGATCTTGAGGCGATCCAATACTCCTTGAAATGGGGAATCGCTCCCAGGACCTCCGGGACGATCCGAGGTGGTCTTGCGGAATCGGCCACAGGCATATTCTCCCTCTGGAATTCGCTAATCAAGCATACGCCAGGGGAGCCAGAAGCACAATGCCAGTGATAATGCGGATCAGATGGGCTAAAAAATCCCCCTCCTCAAAAAAGTCGGTACGTCGTAACGATGGGTTCGAGGAAAGGTTCGGGATCGAGGCCAGGATGGCACAGAAGCTCTCGGGTACCAGGGACAGGTCTTCGACTAGAGAGGTCTTGGGGCTCCCGCTCGGACCGCTGAGGTCGATCATCCCTCCGGTGGCGACCCCACTGACGAGGGTACGCAGCAGCCACTTCGGGATGAACAGCCGGTTTCTTCCCCGGGAAGACAAGGACCGGATCAGGTCCGTTCCGCAAGCTTTCCGGAACTCCTCGGGCTTCTCGATGGCGAACACTTTCGCGGCCATGGTGGTTCCTCCTCTTCACATCGGAAAAAACACCCGGCAATGAGGAGGGGGTTGGTACCCCGCGGTTCTCTCACCCTTTCGGTGGTTTTTCGATATGCAGGAATCACGGGATCCCAGGAGATTTTCTTCCCCGTTGAATCTCCTGGAAGAGAACCCGGATTCTCCGCATTCCTTCAGGGTCGGAAACGGGTTTTCCCAGACCGGGTCCGACAATTCCCGGCACTCCCGGGGGGAGCAAAGCCCGCCCAATCTCCTCAAGGGAAGCCGCAAGCGCCAGGTCATCGACGTGCCCGCAAACCTGGGGATTGGACAAAAGCTGCTCCAGCTCATACCAACGCTGGCCCTGGGTCAGATGGAAAATCCCCCACCGGGCAAAATAGTCCCCGCCAGGCGAGACACGAAAATCCTCACTGAGGGCCATTTCACCAAACGCCTCCAGGGCCAGCTCCATGTATCCCCGAGTGCTCTCCTGCCTCCACAGAGTTTCCCCGAACGCCGGATGGAAAAGGGAATAACCCACGTTCTCCCCGGCGGGACCAGTCCCCGGGTCCGTCACCGGCGGGAGACCAGGATGATCCGTTCCCTGGAAGAAACCGATGGGCCCCTCCACCACTTCCCGAACGCTTTCGAGGGGTTGGTCCGAGGCAACCAGCAACCCCTGGAAAACCAGAATGTCGGAAATTGCGCCGAGGGATAGGGGTTCCCGTGCCAAGCCCAAAGCGCAGACGACAGGAGTCAGGATCTGGTGGACCGTTCCGACGTTGGTGGTGTCAAGCAGTTCCTGATAATAATCCTCCAGACTGGCAGGAATGCGCTCGCTTTCATCGAATACGGAAAACCTCCGTTCGCTCTTTATATCCTGAACGACGCAATTGACAAACAGCGGCAAACCCCCGGCCAAATGGGCCACCTTTTCGATGAAGGCATTTTCCACTTTTCCGTCGCTGTCTCGGTCCTGGGAAAGAATTTTGTGGCGAATGAACCCAATGTTCTCCAGGATGATCTCCCGGATATCCTCGTTGGCAAGAGCAGGCAGCCCCTTCTCATACAGACGCCGACAGGGGCTCCTGGAAAAAATCTGTTTCAACCGCTCGTATTCCCGGCCGGCGCAAAACCAGACGACTCCCGGAAAATTCATCTCCAGGGGAATCTCCTGGGGAAAGGAGGAATCGCTCTGGCAGATTTCATCGACCCCGTCCACCAGAAAGATGACCCGTTCCTCCTGGATTTCCGACAGGAGTTTTTTCAGCTTCAGCTTCAACTCGCCTTCGGATGCTCCCGGATGCAGGACTTCCTGATTCAGGAATGCGGCCACGCTCCGAACAGCGTATGCCAGGAACTGAGGAGTGGAACAGGAATCGGAGTGACTCTTGAAGTAATAGGGGAGGACCAGGGTTTGGGGCAGGGGATGCTCGGCGAAATGGCGGGAAAGATGGCCAATCAATGTTGTCTTGCCGATGCCGGCATTTCCCGAAAGCCAGAAAACCCCTTCCCGGCTGCTCTTCAGGAGATTCAGAAGCCTTTCGATCTCGTTCCGGCGGCCGATACAGTTGGCCAGTGGTTCACGCAGATTTCCCAGGCCGGAATACTCCCCCCACCGAAACAGCCTGCGGAAGGCATCCAAACCTTCCGGGGTCCCGATCGCGTGGGCGACTTCGGGAGAACCGAGGGGAGTGTACTCCAGGAGCCACGGCCCCTGGCGGGAATACACCTGCAATACGGGTATGGTCCCCGTCTTTTCGGGATGCATGCCACGTGGCATCCCAAAGGTGAACATCGGCCAGAGATCGAGAACCTGGCCACCGACAACCAGGGCGACCGCTTCGGAATTCCCGGCAAGGGCTTCCAGGTTGCCTCTCTCCGATTCCCCGGAGGGATGATACTCGGAGAATTCCGGGGACGCCCCGCGCAGATGCAGGTACCTCCCCCCCGCCCGGCAAACTAGGACGATGTCATACAGCCAGGTCTGGGGGGCAAGCAGCTCCCGGAATTCCTTCTGCCATTCTTCCAGCAGGGTCCTGGCATTTTCCCGCGGAATGGATCCATGCGCCAACTGGTTCCGAAGTTTCTCGAGGGAATCTCTTTCCTCCAATGGCCTGCTTTGGGCTCGGTCTTTCTTCGCTTTTCCCCTGGCCACGCTGACCATGATCCGGCTGATGCCGGGGATAAACCCAAACATTTTCCCCCAGAGAGGGTTTTCCTGGGAGCCGCCCGCTCCCGGGAAGAAACTCGCCAGGCCGACCACCAGGTTTCGCCATTTTTCAAAAAGGGGCATCGGCAGATCAGGGATGATCCGTTTTTCAAAAAAACCCTTGATCGCCAGGTTTCTCTTCTTATCCACCTCGGTGGTGCAATCCCTGATCTGATCCCATGCCTTCCGCCGGTGTAATTCCGCATACCCGGCCGAAAAAAAGAAGCGCAGCAGGAGTTCCACCGTTTCACACATCGACCACAGTTTCAGGACCGGATTCTCCCTTTCGGCTTCATATTGGCCCAGGGGAACCGCCAAAAAAGCGGGCAGGCGGTCGACGTCCAGAATTGGGGCCACCGCCGGGTCCACGGGGAGCGATGTCTCGGACTCTTCCGCTATTACCATCATCATCTATCCTGTACCAGTGATTCCTGTTCCCGGGACTCTTGCCTCAAGGCATTCATGGGCTCCCTCAGAACGGAAGGGAGGGGGCGAAATCCAGGGAGAGGAGTTCCTTCCCTATGATGATTGAACGGGAAATGAAGCACTTCTTATCCACTATCTCCACCACAATCTCCACGATTTCCCCAACTTTCCGGGAATGCGAGATGATTCTCCCCACCGAGGAATTGAAAACTTTCCGCCGGATATCGGTTGCCACCTCCTGGATTTCGCAGACAAACCCCAGGGAAAGGTTTTTCAACCCGGACAGATCGACCGGTGCCCGGTGCAGGATGTTGCATTCCTCAAGTAATTCGTACAAGCCAAAAAGTGCCACGATGGAGTTGTTGACCTGGGGGGTCTTTTCATCGCTCCAGACCTTCGTCACCTGCTTCAGTCCTTTGGAGTAGAATTCGGAGATCTCGCCCGTCGTTTCGAAGATTTCCACCCATCCTGGCTTTCCAAGAAGTGCGTAGAGCCGTTGTCCGGGTCGGTCCTTGAAAAAGAAGACGGGCACTTCCTCCCCGGGGTGCCCCAGAGATCCGGTCGCCGATGAAATTTTCAGGGGAAGGCCGGTCAGAGCCTGAAAAGCCCGTGATGCCCCCAGATATTCCGTCGGAGTTGGTGGATGATTCCCCTCCGGACGAATCCGCGAATCCTGCCGGAAAATTTCCTTCCGGAACGTCGGGAAGAACTCGAGGTGCTTTTCCCGCCAGGGGAAAAACGTTTCCACAAATTCCAGGAATGGCGGGAGTTCCCTCTCCCTGCCGATGGCGGCCATTTCCACGAAATACTTCTGCACACAGGGGAAGAGCCTGTCCGGATCGACGTTTCCATAATATGCCGCCATCTGGATCGCCAGGCGAAAATAGTCCATGGCCCGGGGAATATCCTGGTCCACCCTCACTTCTTCCAGGCAACCCCTAAAATAGAGCCAGTTGAAGTCGCCGAACAGCGCTCTCACCTTTTCCAGCAGGCTCTCGATCACTTTGAAGTCCTTGTTCATCCAGAGATCATTGCAGATCCAGAACAGCAAATCACCGGCCCCGAATCGGACCGGGGGGTGGTTCAGAAGGATCTGTGCTTCCTTCGTTTCCAAGGCGGCGAAGAAAAGTTCAAGCTCCTTCGCGGCTTCGAGGGGATGCTTTTTCCACACCTTGAGCCCCACACGGTTGAAGGTATCCATGGCGTCCCGGCATTCCTCCAAAATGGCTTGCGGACTGATGTCGACCCTTTGAACCCCTGAGGGATCCGAGATCTTCCGCTCGGGGAATCCCCGCCATCCGCTGGAAAAACACTCCAGCTTCACCAGAGAAACCTGGGGCCCCTCTCCAAGGGCGAACATGGGGAGCCGGGGATGGTTGGCAACGCAGTCGGGTGCTTCCGGGAGGAAGGCCAGGATATCCCCGGAAGAGGCCTTGATGCATGAGCAATCCCGGCCGATCACCTGACATCCCCGAAGAAAAGCTGTTTTGGGGTCCAGGATGCCCTTTTCCATTTTGACGATCTCCATGGTTTCCAGGTCCCAAAATACAGTGATGGCCCCGATTGACACCAGATACCGCCCGGAAGGGGAAAACTCAACGCGACTCACCGGCCAGTAATGCCACAACGACGCGATCTCATTGCCGCTTTCCGCATCCCGGATCCGGACGAAACAATGCGACAGTAACCCCACTCCCGGGACTTTCTGAAAGAAGGAAACGGAGGCAATGCGGTCGCCCTCAGGGGAAATTGCGCCGGAACGCCAGCCTTCCTCGGGAGTAGGGATTTTCTTCACCGTCTTCCCGGAGCGGAAATTCCTGACCTCCCCGAAGTTGAACTTCTCCAGGAACTCCTGTGAATACACATCATCCCCGTGGATTTTCTTGGTATTCTCTCTGATTGCATCATACTGCCCCTGGGTCAAGGTCAGGGTCCCATTGACAAGAAGCAGCCACTTCTGGTCTGCGGACAAGGTTGCCATATTCGTCCGCTTCGTACCAGAAATGACATATACCAGTTCCCCCGTTTCCACATCCCTGATGTGGATGTTCTCATCCCACGAGGATGAGAGGAGGAACCGGCCGTCGGGGGAAAACTCGACGTGCGAGAGATAATCCGTGTGGCCATGGAAAATGCCCGGAGGAGCGGGGCGACCGGTATCCCAGAGAAAGTACCCGTTCAGCGGATCCAGCGGTTTGCAGAAGAACCCCTGGGCACAGGGAACCCATTCGGTTTTGCTCCGGAAAGCCTTCTCGGCGGCCCCTCCTCCGCTGCAAAACTGCTCCCCGTCTTTGGAAAATTGAAGATGGGTGACCGGCATGAGACCATGAAAGGAGGAAGCCGACCGTGCCTTTGCCTCCGCGTTCCAGCAGCATACTGCCCCGTTTCCATGGCCGGAAAAGACTTTCGTCCCGTCCGGTGAAACCCGGACCGCCAGGACCGCCCCCTGGGCGCTTTCAAATTCCTTGTAGGGCCGATTTTCCCCAAAGCGGAAAAAAGCCAGCTTCCAGGAAAAGCTCAGATCGACCCGGCCGCAGCCGACCACGAACCGTGACCCGTCCGGGAAAAAATCGACCGAACTCGGACAGGTGCGGACGATTATGAGGTATTCCCTCTTCTTGGACGTCAGGTTCCAGACGCAGACCCTTCCTTCATTTTCCCCCCCGGAAACCAAGAATCTCTCCGTGGGATCGAATTGGACAAAACTGACGTTCCCGGAATGGGCGCCATCGAATTCCCCCACTTTTTCTCCGGAGGCAAGGTCCCAGATGCGGATGCTTCCATCCGCCCCCCCCGTGACCACCTGCGGCAGCCTGCCCGAACATTGCATGGCGCATATCCGCTGGTGTCCCGTTGGAATCTGCCTTTCCTGGGTGAAGGACCCGCCATCGAAAACCCGCAGGAAGTCATCATATCCACAGGAAACGAGCTTCTTCCCCGGGATGGAGGAATCGAGGTGAACGATGTTGAGCGCATTCCCGGGGAAGGAGGTTTCCTCCCGCCTGGAAAGCAGATTGATGATCCGGACCGTCTGCCCGTTGCCCAACGCAACCCGTTTCCCATCGGGAAGGAAATGGACCGCCATGACCGGGGATTCCTCCAGAACCCGGTCGGAACGGTAAAATTCCTTGGAGCTTCCCGAGGTTGCGGACCATTCCCGGACCGTGCCATCCCAGCTCGAGGACAGAAAGCACTGCGAGTTCTGGAACGATCGGTCGAGAGACCAGACATTGGCTTGATGTTCCCGGGCTTCCCAGGCCAGGGGGCCCTCCAGCATTTCGGCTGGGGGACGAAGGGACCGCGCCCAGAAATATGGGCTGAGATCCTGTCCCTCTCCTTTTTTGACCAGCGCATCAACCTTCCCGGTATCGGCCAGCAGATCCGCCCCGAACTTCCCTTCCTTGACCCGGATTTTCCCGCCCGGGGTCGAGGCCATATCCAAGTCCGGCTCAACCAGGAGTTTGTCCAGAAAGCCCGGCTTGTCCTGCAATTCGCGGGAAACCCTCTTCTCCTTCTGCCCACGCCATTCCTGCAGCAGTCCGGACACTTTGGGCCCCGGAATCGCCCACGGCTCCTGCCCGCTCCCGACTTCCTGCCTCTCCACATGGCAATGTCCTGCCGTTTCCGGTGCATCATGCCACCAGCAAAGGTTCCACAAGCATTGGAAGAGAGAACGCGGATGGTCAGACAGGAAAACCCTGGTGCGGGCCAGGGCGACCCCGATCAACTCTATGAACTTCCGGCGGGGAAAGAGCGGTCGAACAAACTCTTGTTCCAGCATTATCTCTGAAGTTGGCGGGGGAGGGGAAACCTGCCACTCTCCGGACACGAACCCCGGCGTCACCCGTATTTCCCGCTGACAGTGCGGACATTTTTCCGGGGGAATTCCCGCGACCGCAAAGCCCTCACCTTCGGAGGCTGGTACCCCGGCCATGCGAAACCAGGCCCGGCAACCGGGGCAGAACAGACCGAAATGGCCCTGATGTTTCCGGGGTTTTTGCCAGGATTCCTGGATACCTTCTCCAGGGGGGCAGACGATCTGGAAGTCTTCGCAGAGGCTTTCCACCATTCCCGCCTGGGCCTTTTCCTCCAAAAAGAGGAGATTCAGGAGGAGATGTTCGATTTCCCCCCACCGCTTTTCGTCGATCAGGTGACGGATGCCCCACCGGAGAAGGTAGAACCCTGCTTTGCCGTTCCAGAGCTCCGGTCGACCGACCAGATCCCCCAGGGCCTTCCGGGCTGTCCGGATGGCCTGACGCATGGATGCAGCCGTCAGGAGATACTCGCGGAGGGAAAGGTGGAACATGGCGAACCCCTCCCCCCCTCCCGGTTTTGGAGCCAGGCGTATCCAGGACTGGAGCGCGGCCAGGCCGTTCTTCACGAGCTGGACAGGGTCCTTCCCGGGTGGAATGAACCGTTTTCGCTCCAACAGCAATGCCCCCAGCTCCTCTTCGTTGAGGGGTTCGCGGGCAATGGCGAGGTGGGCCGCAATGGCTGTCCGGATGGGCATCTCCTCCCCGAGGCTGTGCCGGCCGATCATGGATTCATAATATTTATCCAGGCCGGTGGGGAGTTCCGAACCCGTCTCTGAAGGCCGGATGATGTTTTGGGAAATATCGTGAACGAGGAAGTGGATGTACATGGGAAACCCGCCCGAGCACTTCTGGACGTTCTCGACGAAGGAATTCCGGGTCCGTTTCCCGCCCTTGCCGTCATCCTCCTCGGAGTCGAATTGCAGGATTTTCTGGCGGTCTTTCTCCGACAGCTCCTTGCGGAGGATTTCCCCGATGTCCTCCTTCAGCATCGGCCCCAGGTCCTTGATCACCCTGCAGGTGGCCAGCGATACCTCGTCCTTGTACCCTTCCGGCCTGCCGGAGCAGAGCCAGATGATCCCCGGCCCCGGTTCGGACTTTTCCGGGATTCTCCCTGGTCCGGAAACATCGAAAATTACTTCTTGTACAAACGTTTTGTCGCGCCAGTACAGTTCGTCAAGGCCATCGAGGATGAAAAGGATCTTCCGATGTCCTGCTTTTTTCAGGAATTTTTTGGTCGCCAGCCAGAGTTCACCTGGAGACTTCCCCAATGTCCGGGCTAGTTCGTCCTTTTCTTCCCGGTTTCCAAAGTGCTTGACCAGGCGTTCATACGTGAACGCCAAAAAAGCTCCACGCGTACAGAGGTGGCTTTCCTGGCTTCGGAACCGGAAAGGAACGACCAGCGTTTCCGGAATTTCCTGTTCCTTCCTGGGCTTGTGCTTTTCCATCTGGTCCTGGGCAATTTTGGCGATGAAATAGGATTTCCCGATTCCCGGTTTTCCCCTCACCCAGATGACCCCGTTTTCCGTGGCCGCCAGGTTCCGGTCGAGCTCCGCCAGCTCCTCCTTCCGACCAACCAGACGCCCCGCATCGTCCAGGAGCTCCTGTTCATAGGAAAACGTCAGGGGCTCTTCCGCGTGTCGTGGAAGATTCAGGCCAAAGATCTTCAAAAACTCCTTCAAACCCTCCTCTTTCGCATCCGAAAGACAGCGGCCCAATTCCCCCGATCCAACTGGGCGCATTTCAAGGTCCCGCGAGGAAGCGGTGCGGGAGTAGATCTGGGGGGCCGGTTTGAAGGCCGGGCAACGATCGTCGAAGCTGCGAGGAATGCCGTACAGCGTGAGCGGCCAGAGAGGCAGCGGTCCCCACGGACCGACGAGAACCACTGCCTGGTCCTTCCCAGGATGCTCCTGGCCCAGGGAATTTCCCCCCGAATACGGCTGCGGCTTTGGGTCCGGTCCCTGGAGAATTCCCAGGGAATCCGGCGAAACCCTCACCAACAGAGAAAAACCATGTAGGACACGTTCCCCTTTTCCCATCAAACTCTCGAACCGGGGCTGCCAATCCCTGAGTTCCCTTTCGGCGGCGCCCCTGGTCATCCCCCCGCCATGGGCAAGCTGATTCCGGATCTCGAGGAAATTGGTTCCCGTCTTGTCCAGGAAGGGAATGAAATCCCTTTCCAGGAAGTTTTTCAGTCCGGGAATCCAGGAATCCGGTCCGAGATGGTTTTTTACGGAAATCACCATCCCCAGCCATTTTCCCAGGAAGGGCCTCTCGATCCGGTTGCGGAACTCTTCCAACATCTGGGGAGGAAGGGCTCCCGACCGGCGGCAGTCCGCCACCCCAATGACCACCAGAAACCGGATCATGACTTCGATCACATCCACCATGCACCACATCTTGTTGACCGGCCGGCCCTCCCCGATATACTCCTTGAGTGGAATGGCCAGTATTCCCGGGAGGTTCCCGAGATGGACGAATGACCCCGCCTCGGCATGGATGATTCGGGTGATCGGGGCGGGTCGGCCACACTTCAGGCAGAACCACAGGGCTTCCTGGGTTTCGGGATCGGCAAATTCGGCCATGGGGGATTGGCAGTCCGGGCAAGGAATGTTGGGTGCGGGAACGCCGGGGGAGGGAACCTGAAGGAATCCGCCCTTCTCCAGCCGGGTCCACTCTCCCAGGGCCTTTTCCCGAACGGCGGGGAATGACGATCCGGTGAGTCTTTTCAAAAAAGGGAAATACTGGTTCTCCTCCAGCCAGGAAATGACGAAAATCGCCGAAAGCTGCATCAGGATATCTGCGGAAGAGACCATCTCCTCCAGGGGCTTTTTCAGATCGATCTGACGCTCGTGCTGAAGGGCCAGGATGGCATTTGCCTTCACCCGGTTGTTCGAATCAAGCAACAGGGGGGGAATCTCCTTCAGGGCATCTTTGTTCCCCAAGAGCCGAACGGCTTCCACGGCATTCGCCCGGCATCTGGCGTCCGGGTTCCCCAGGCACCTCTTGAAATCCGGAAGGGCCTTCTGGAATTGCATCCTCCCCAGGGTTATCAGGATCTTGGCGAGGACCCCGACATCCTTCTCTTTCCCCAGCTGCTGGCATAATTGGGGGGCCAGGAACGAATTCCCATCCTTTGTCAGAGTCTGAATCGCGTGAATACGGGTGTCCGGGTCGGGATTTTCCAGCATCGAGGCCAGTGCCGTGCGCGCCTGGTCGATATCCCTGATCTGGTTCTCCAGGCTCTCGAGCGTTCCCTCATTTCTCTTCAAGCGGTCGCTTATGGATGGGGAAGTGCCGGAAGCAACCTCTCTTGAAAAAGCCCGTATGCCGCGCTTTTCTTCGGGCTCCTCCCGGGAGTACCGGGAGAGGATCTCACGGGCTTTGGCAATGCCTGTATCCGCCATGCTCCGCAAGGCCAACCGGGCATTTCGCCGGACGGCCGGATCGGAACTTCCCCCCAGAGGTTCCAAGAGCGAGGCATTGTCCTCGTCCGGAAATGATTTCATCACGAAAGCCGCTGAAGCCTGCATACTGAAATATGGGGAACCAAGCATGTCCTTCAGAAGCCGGAGGATGTTCAGTCGGGGAACGGTTTTCATGACTTTCAGGACATTTCCCCGCACCCGGTTATCGGAATCGCCGATTTTTCGAAGGATGAAGGGAAAACCTTTCGTGCTCCCGGTGGCTGCGATGCCTTCGATGGCGTTTGCCCGGACCCGCCCGTCCTCATGCCCCAAAAAGGGGATGAGAGAGCGCAAGGTCTCCTCCCCTCCCAGAAATCCAACGGCTTTGACTATCTCCGCTATGATGGTGACATCCGCTTCCGTCTTCAGATGGTGGATTAAGACGGGAACGGTCTCGAGCAACCGGAACTTTACTGCATATCCTATAAGAGAAGATTTTTGTTCTCCCGTTCCCTTCAGCAATACGTTGGCCTTCCGCAGATCGATCTTTTTCGGCCGTTTCTCCCTCAATTCCTTCGGTAATGCCCGACGGATAACTTCCAATGCCTTCCTGGCAAAAAAACGCACATCAACCGATTCATCGTTTTCCGCCACATTGCGTACCTGGACGAAATGCTCCGGAGTCGGCTCCCTCACCAGCAAAACCACTCCCCGACATCGGTCCTGCTCGTCCAACGATTCGAGAAGTTCAGAAAGATCTTTCATACCATCCCTGGGGTTGGAGGGGTTGGATCAACCCGCCGCTGGAAAAAGCGTCATCAAGATCAGGCCGAAAAACATCGAACGGTTCAAATCCATGTTCCTCCAAAAGGACCTCCAATCGCAGGACTTCTTCGGTTCAACCCCGACCGGGAACCGCCCACTTTTTCCTTGAACCAGACCGTAGAGCGGGGAAAAACCGATCTCACAAAAATCATGCCGGTTGCAGCCCTTCTTCGGGGCCTTCAAATTGGAATCTGCTTTCTCAAGCCATAACTACTACACCCCATTTTTCGAGTCAAGGATTA
>CAYRYU010000108.1:5006-24124 GCA_964428355.1 uncultured bacterium | reverse complement strand
TGCATGGTGGGTGGTTACCGAAAACCCCTCACCTGTCAGGTAGGTCGTCAGCAATTCGCACAAGTCGACATCGTCATCAAGGAGCAACAGGCGCTTCATACTTTCACTCCACAAAAATAGGTTATTACCAATTAGTATAAGCCTCCCTTACAAAAAGGCAATCCCGAACCGGGAAATTGATTCTTAAGATTTCTAAATCGCGAATTACAAATTTTAGGCTTTCTGAACGGATCTTGGATGACGGAATCCCTTGAAAAGGGCAAAGATTGGGTTGAAGGGGATTTTCGGAGGCGTGGAATTTTTTGAAAAAGGCAGTTTATGGCCGCTTTCAATTTGATAATTCTTGCAACGATGGGAATCTTAATTCTTGCTTTGTCGTTTTGCTCGGCCGCCTTTCCACCCTGGCCTTTCCATGTCAGGATCTTCGATATGCTGGATCAGCTTGGCTTGAACGATCAACATGTTGCCGGTCTGAAAATCCTTTCGGAAGTTCCAGGTCCAGATGGGCGAGAACGACAAGGAGGACCGCTCCAATCACGGCAGGCTGGGTGAACCCATGGTGGGGGAGTTTAACCCCAATAAGGCGGGCGATCTTGCTGGAAACATCGGAAAATTGGCCGAAAGAACGGCTTTGGCCCTGGTCGAGGCGGTTTCCGAAGCACGGAAGATTCTGATCCCGGAGCAATAGGGAAGAATCCTGAAACTCCCCCCCCAAAAAAAGATGAAAGTTGGGGATGGCGCAATCCAAACTGATTCCGAATCCTGAACGAAAGTGCAGGGCTGCGGGAGATTGTCCGGCCGCTCTTCATTTTCAAAGGGCTCCGATTGGATTGCACTGCCGTTGCCTGGGGACAGTTTCCGGGTTACCATTCACTTTGCCTCTTGCGGTTAGAACCGGAGAAGAAAGGAAAGCCGTGACCCCGAGCAGAAGCTCCACTTCTTCCCATGGCCGATTGGGCTTGATGGGGAAGATGTTCGTCGTCTGCTTTTTCCTTTGCGGATTTCCTCTCCTTCTGATAGATGGGGCTCTCAGCTACCTCTTGGAGCAGAGATCCCTGACTTTCGAGGAAAAGGGGTTCAAGACCCTGGAGAGAACCTTGCGAAAGGTTCTCTCGATGCGCGAACCGGAAGTCCTTCTCCGTGGGACGTTGGAGGAACTTTCCCGACGGGCCGAAGCATCGCCGAATCCCTTCCGTAAGGCGGAAAGGCTTGCAAGGAAGCTTGTTGCCGCCCACCCGGACCTGTTCTCGGTCAAGCTTTTCGATGGAAACGGGAAACTCATCGACCAGATTGGAATCTGGGAATCCATTCCCCCCGCTCAGGCATTGTTGTGGAGGTTGCAGAGGGCCCGGAGGGGAATCGAACCCCTGGACTTTCGCAGATATCCCGGTCTGACCGACTATCTCGGTTATCCCGACCCGGTCGAGCGTTTCAACAAGCTGGGCTTCACGACATGGATGGAGGTGGGCCGGACGTCCTACAAGTCGTACTTCTTCTATCACCTTGGGAAGGAGTTCTCGATCTTTGCGCACGTCCACCTTCAGGGTTTCGAGCCCCTTCTCGGGCTCGAGAAGATCCTTTCCCATTTCCGGAGCCCCGGTGGACGGGTCGACGTCCTCGAACTGGAAACGCTCAACGTGATCGGAAATGTCGATCCCGAATACCGAAAACTGGCTCTGATCGCCGGTTCGAGGCTGCTTCGGGAGCCGATACAGCATCTTCGCCTCGAGGGGCGCCTGTGGTCGATGATATCGCTTGATTCCAAGTTCTCCACCGATTCGCGTCACTTTCTTCTTGCCTCGAGGATTTTCGATCCTGAGGCGATGAAGGATGAAAACCGCAGGCCATTTCGTTGGGCTGCCGGCCTTTTCTTCCTCGCGATCTGGATCCTGAGCTGCCTTTGGTTTCACAGCGAGACCGCTCCTTTCGTTTCCCTGAGGCTGAAACTGGTTGCCCTTTTCCTGCTGGCGGGAGGTCTGCCTTTGACGATCCTGGGGTTCCTCACAGCCGCATTCGTCAAGGAAAAGGAAGACTGGCTCAGGCTTAAGATGGAGACCATGGGGTTCCGGACCCTGGACACCTACGAGAGGCGCTATTCGCTTGGGTATATGTCCAGCGAACGTGGATTCAACCGTATAATCGACCAGGCCCATCCCGAAACCCCCCTTGGTTTCAGGATGCTGAGGGAGGACCTCAGGATGTTCATGGGTCCCCATGTCTGCCGGACGATCTACATCCTCAAGGCGGACACGCACGAGATCATTTTCATCAATCGGCCGGGCCTCGTTGACCCGCTTCCGAACGACTTCGTTTCCCGTTTCCTTCGCGTCGCCCTCTGCCGGATGAGGGGGGAAATCTTCCCGGCCGACACCACGTTCCTGCGTGGGCTCGAGACGCGCTCAGAGTGGGGAGTCCCGATTTCGGGTTTCGAGATGCTTGACAGTTATCTCGATCACCAGGGGATCATCTCGAGTCTTCCGGTCGGACAGTCGGGAATGTACATCATGATCCGCTGCCTTGATTTCCGCGAAAACGGCCCCAATCTTCTCATTGCAGGGCAATGGAGCAGCAGGGATCTCCAGCAGATTTTCCTTTCCCGGTTCTTTCCGATGAAGCCTTTGGACGATGGAACCGAGCTGGTCCTGGTCAAATTCAACCGCAAGATGAAGGTGGTCCGCCATCGGGAGCGGAACGGAAAAGAGGCCCGGCACGTCATCGGGTTCTTTCCGAGTTATCCAAAACGTCCACTGGGAAGAGATTTCCTGCCTTTGTTCCACGGGGTCCGGATTCAGGGGCGTGACGTGTCCGGACGAATTTTTTATAAAGGGCAATATGCTCTGGTTTGCGGGCGGGTGGCAAATTCCGTCTCCGAGGGTGGAATATTCTCGATTACCCCCCTGGCCAGGATCACGGGAGAAATCCGATCCATGAAGTTCCGGATCCTGTTGTTTGGTGGGATGATCCTGGGATTCGCGTCACTCCTCGGTCTCATTCTCGCCCGGAAGTTCCTGGATCCGGTCAGGGAACTGGCTTCGGGAATGGAAGCCGTGAACATCCAGAAGTTTTCCTACCGGATTCCCCCCCAGGATTCCGACGAGCTGGGAGCCCTTACGGTCCAGTTCAACAGGATGCTAGAACAACTCGAGGAAGTCAGCCTTGCAAAGAGGGTCCAGGACGGGCTTCTTCCCAAGGGGTCACTCGAACATGGAGAATACCGGATCTTCGGATATTCCGTTCCCGCCTCCGACCTTGGCGGAGACTATTTCGATTACATCGTCAGGCCCGACAACCGTCTCCTGGTCTTGCAGGGTGACGTGACCGGCCATGGAATACCCGCCGCTCTGATCATGGCCATGGTGAAAGGGATCGTCAACCACTTCGCGTTTTCCCCAAGCCCTCCCGAAGATCTGCTCCAGGCGCTGAACGGGGTGATCCACCGGACCGCCAACGCGCCGCTCTTCATGACGCTGGGCCTTCTGGAGATCGACGTTGCGACCAACAGAGCGACCTTCTTCAATTTCGGCAACCCCCTTCCTCTGCTGCTGAAGAAAAACCGGGAAATCACCCCGATCGAGGGAAAGGGCAAGCTCATGGGCTTCCGCTCAAAACTCCAGGTGACTCCCACTTCATTCGAGATCCTTCCGGGTGAGCGGCTGGTGTTCTATTCCGATGGACTTCTCGAAACACTGGAAGGAAAACCGGGGACCGCATATTCCCGGTTCCTGGAATACATACGGGGTTTTGGGGCCATGCATCTGGAGGAGTTCTGCCGCGAGGTCATCACCAGGCATCCGGGTTTTGGCGCCCGTGGAGCCGGCCAGGCCGATGACTTTACAGTTCTCGCAGTCGAACGGCGTCCTGCTCCCTGATTCTTTTCCGGGTGCTCCAGTCCGCGAAGGGCCATTCCCCCGATTCGGCTTCGGCTTCCGGGCTCCTGTTCATGGAGCCCCACAACAGGCCCAGGAATCGCGGGTCAGGTCAGATCCTTGAGGAGAGCTTCGAGGTCCTCGTCGGAAAAGACTTCCTCCGGAGCGCTCTTGATCATGAAAACCAGCTTTTTCAGTTCGAGGGGGGAAAGATTCCGGTCCTTGGGTTTCGATTTTTCCAGGTCCTCTTCGACCATCTTGCGGAGAAACTTTCCCCTGGTTTTCTTGTCCTGGAAGACCTTGAGAAGACGCTCCGCAAGAACGGCCGGGTCGACCATCTTGTAGGTCCCGTTCTGGATCTGGCGGGTTATCTCCTCGAGGCGCTGCAATCTCGAGAGGTTCTGCTGTTGTAGGACCGCGATCTTCGCTTCGACGTTTCCCCGGACTCGGGTCGCCCCGGAAGCGTCGGTACCATCGGCCCCTCCCTTACCCTTGAGGGTGCTCTCGAAAGACCCTTCACGGGCCTTGTCCGGAGGTTCCTTGGCCTTGGGTTTGGTGATGATTATGGTCTTGTCACCATGACCTTTGATTGAATCAACCATATTCCAACTCCCGACTCTAAGTAAAAACGGACGGACTTTTCCCTATCCTAAACAAATTATCGACACGAATGGCCGAAAAGTTGACTGGGAATGTAAAGAATTTTCCGTGCCCCAGTTTTGGAATGAGACAATCTCCGAGGATTTGGATGAAACAACCCCCGAGGGTTTGGATGAAACAATCCCCCGAGGTATTGGATGAAACAATCCCCCGAGGTGTTGGATGAAACAATCCCCAGAGTCGATATGGAGAATGGAGTCAATTTTTTCCCAAAATATATGCGAGGCAGACACCATGAAGCGAACCGCGTTCCTTTACACTGTGATCGCCCTGTCGTCCCTGCTTTTCGTTGCCAGGGCCCGGGCCGACCTCGGCGCCGGTGTTCCCCAGACATACGCGGACCAATATCAGGCCGGGGAGAAATCCTTCGCGGCGGGGAATTATGAGGCCGCGATCAACTTTTTTCAGACCGCCCTCGGGCTCGAACCCGAACAGGTTAAGCCCAGGTTCCGGCTTGGGCAATCATTCCTCGCCGTAGGAAGGAACCAGGAAAGCGTCGAGAGCTTCCAGAATCTCCTCGAGCGTTACCCCAACAATATTTCCGCCAGGATTGCCATGGCAAAGGGTTTGATCGCCCAGGGGAAGGCCGATGCGGCAAAACCCCAGATCGAATGGATCCTCAGGGTCCAGCCCGAGCATCAGGAAGCTCGAGGTCTTCTGGAGGTATGCAAATCTCCGGAACCCTCGATGGACGGGTTTGAACCGCTCCCCCAGGGGTTCAAGCCGATTCCGGTCAAGTCGGAAAAAACCAAGGAGTCTGCAACACCCGAAAGGAAGAGAAACGGGAAAACCCAGGCGGAAAAGACTTCCTCCGGAAATCGTCCGGAAGTTGACCCAGGTTCTCCCGTTCCCCCACCCGCTGCAGAGGTTGATGGATGGCGGGTTCCCGACTTCCTTGCTCTTGCGAGCGATTCCTACGGAGTCTTCCTTGAATACGCCAAATATTGCATGGAGAAGGATGATCTGGGGAAAGCGGCCGATTTTTTCGATAAAGCCGAAAGGAAAGCGGCTCAGCAGAAAAATACCAGGAAATTCCTCGAGGTCCAGATCCATCGGGGGCTGTTGAACATGTACAGGAAAGACATCCGGGCTTTTGGCGAGCAACTGATGCGGTTGAAACCCATGCTCTCAAAAAACACCTATGCGTCGTTCCTCGAAATCTACAACCGGGCACAGAATGCCACAACGACGATCGCCATCAACAAACTGACCGGCGGAGTCGCGATGGGGGCGGAGCATTATCCGGTGGCCGCCAGGCTTCTTTCCGAGGTCCTTGCGGAGAACCCGGATGATCTTCTCGCCCTCAGGCTTCTGGCAGAAGCCCAGATGGAAAGCAGATCCTACGACGAGGCCGAAAAGTCACTTCAGACGCTGGTCCGAAAGACCCCAAAGGATGCGGAAGGCTACATCAACCTTGCCAGGTTCTATCTGACCGCGAAGTTCCAGCCCGGGATGGCCCGGCAATATGCGGAATACGCCGCAAATCTTTCCCCGAAAGATGAACGTCTTCCGGTCATTCTTTCGCTTCTCGATTACGCTCAGGGAAAAACCAAGGAAGGGGTCGAGCGGCTTTCCAAGATCCGGTCCGGGGTGAACGATCCCGGCCTGCAGATGCTTTGCGACAAGATCGTTTCGGAGGGTGAAGGTGCCGGAAGCGGCATGAAGGATCCCAAGGTGCTCGCGCAGATTCTTGCACTTCCAGGAACTCCCCAGGCCTCGCCCGATTCGATCCGGAAACTCGGAGAGTCCCTTCTGAAGAGGGGGTCATTCTTTTCCGCGATGAAATGCTATCTCGAGGACCGGGACCTCGCCGAGATCGGCAGGGTGTACCTCGCGTTGGCGTCCTACCTTTTCGCACAGGGTGATTCGAACGGCTCCGCTCTGGCGGCCGGTTTTGGCTTGAATTCCGTCCGGGAGGCACTGAGGCGGAATCCACGGGACGCCGCCGCGAATCTGTACCTGGCGTTGTACTTTTTCGAGCGCTCCGATCGACGCTCTGCCGCGAGGTACATAAAAGCTGGCCTTCAGGGAAGCCCTTCCCCCGACACTCGACGGCATCTGACCGTCCTCATGTCCCAGGTCGGGAGCTGAATCCCTCCCTCTCTGCTGATTTTGGGAGTCTGGTTCTGGTCGCAGAATCGGGAGGCTTCCCGGGGTTCCAGAACTTCATGAATCCCTATGGATAGAATAGGGAATTTTCCGGTTGCAATTTTGACCACTTTGCCGATATAATCTGCCTCCAGCGAATCTATTTCCGGAGGATTTCTGGAATGCCGAAAACAATCCTGGTGGCCGAAGACTCCTTGATGTTGCGGAAGGTTGCTTGTTTTCCGCTTGAGAAGGCGGGTTACAAGGTCCTTGAAGCCAATAATGGCATCGAAGCCATTGAGGCTATGTCCAAGAACGAGGTCGATATAATCATTACCGACCTCAACATGCCTGGGATGGACGGGTTCGAGCTGATCACCCAGGTGAAGGAAAACGAGAAGTTCAAGCACATTCCGATCATCATCCTGACGACCGAAGGAAAGAAGGATATGGTCATGAAGGGCTTGACCCTCGGGGCGAACTCCTTCCTTCAGAAGCCCATAAAACCCGATCTCATGGTCCAGGAAGTCGAGCGCCTTCTGGGTAAAAAGGCGGGAACTCCCGGAAAGGGGGACAAGTGATGAGCGCCTCCTTCTCGGAATTCCTCGACCAACTCCACGATTCCGACCCCGGAATTCGCCGCCGTGCAGTTCGTGAGCTCGGTGCCTTCACGGACAGGGAAGCCATCGACGGCCTTGTCGAAGCTCTCGGCGATCCCAACAAGGGCGTTCAGAACTCGGCAATCGAAATCCTTTCGCAGATTCGTCACCCAAACGTGATAACCTCCCTCCTGCCGGTTATCCGGGGATCCGACCTCAACACCCGGAACGCGGGAATGTCGATCCTCAAGACCTACGGTCCCAAGGCGGTTCCCCATCTTTTCCAGGCCCTTGGCGCTGCGGTCGATGTCGACGAATTGATCCAGATTCTCGTGGTCCTGGGAAACATCGGTTCCCCCCTCGCCACCGAATCGGTCATGAAATACGTTCCTCACGATGACGACAATGTCAAGACCACGGCGGTCGAAGCGCTCGGCAAGATCCAGGATCCCAGGGCGGTGAAGGTCCTTATCAACACCTACCATCAAACCGACATCCTGAAATACTCCATCGTCGAAGCTCTCGGAAACATCGCGGTCAAGGAAGTCATCCCGGTCGTCATGGGTTCCGTGGAGTCCGAGGATGTTCTCGAATATTTCTCCGGAATCGGGGCGATGGGGGCGATGGAGATTCCCGAGTGCGTCGAGCCTCTTTTCAAGAAGCTTCTCAAGGAAGAGGATGCCGGAACCCGGCGCCTGATCCTGAAATCCCTTTCCCAGGTCGAGGAGGCGAACCCCGGCTGCCTCCAGAAGATCGACAAGGAAGCCCTCCGGCCCATCCTTACAACCCTTCTTGGCCAGCAGGATGCCGCGGAGTTCATCTACCTCGTCAAGATCGCCGGCGCGGTGGAGGATGATGCCTACGCTCCCGCGCTACTGACCGCCCTCGAGAATTCCGAACCCGAGATCATCGAGGTTGCCTTCCGAGGCCTCCTGAAACTCGGATCCCGATGCGCAAAGCAGGCCCTGGACCGCGTCGGGCGAGTTCCCCCGCCCGTGGTGATCAAGATCCTGGAATACCTCGAGAAGGTTCCGCACCACGATGCTCCCAAAGTGCTCCAGTTGCTCGTCAAACATCCCGAGGATGCCGTCCGTCAGGTTCTCGCCCGCGTGATCGGGGCCAATCCCTCGGACACCGCCTTCGGAATGTTGAAGGAACTCATGAACGATCCCGATGAGATCGTGCGCAAGAACGCCGTGGTCAGCCTGAAGAACATGCTCCATTTCGATGGCGCGCTGACCACGCTGATCAACTGCCTCAAGGACATCAACGGTCACGTCCGCCGGGAAGCCGCACTGGCGATGAAGGCCACCACCTCCCGCCAGGTCGAGGAGCCCCTGTTCGGCGTCATCCAGAAGGAACCATACGGCGACGTTCGAGAAGCTGGGGCAATTGCACTGGCTTCCAGAAAAGATCCCGATATCACCAAACGGCTTCTCGAGTTTCTCGACAGCGAGAATTCCCGGATCCGTGAAACGATCTCCAAGACCATCTGGATGTGCGAGTCGCCTTCCGCGGTCGATTCCCTGATCCACAAGCTCGAGGACAAAGAGTGGCGTGTGGTCGTCAACTCATGTCAGTCGCTCCAGAACATGAAGGACCTCAAGTCAATCTTCCCACTCAAGGAACTGCTGAAACACGACGACTGGCAGATCAGGATCGCAGCGCTTTCCGCCCTCCGCGCATTTCGGAGCAAGGAACTGAAGCAGTTCTTCGTCCCGCTCCTGAGCGATTCCAACGCCCAGGTCGCCAAACTCGCCGTCGTTGCCCTCAGCGAGCTCGAGGACAAAGCCCTGGACGATACCTTCCGGAAATACCTCAATCACCCCAAATGGGAGGTCCGGTACCAGATCGTCAAGGCGTTGGGCAAGATCCGCAGCCAGAAAGCGGTCGATACGCTGATCAAACTCGCTGAATCCGATCCCAACAACGGAGTGCGGGCCAAGGCCCTCCTCGCCCTTTCCAAGATCAACGACAAGAAAGCCTTCAAGGTCGCGACCGACCTTCTTGGGAGTGAAGACCGCGATTTGACGATTGCGGCAATCAAGTTCTTCCTCGGTTTCGAGAATCCGCAGGTTGCCGATCTCGAGGAGAAGCTCCGGCATATCTTCCTCGAGAACCCCTGGATCAAAACCTACTTCCTGGTCGGATATCTCGAGAACAAATGCCCGCTCCTCGATTCCATCCTCAAGTCCATCGCCACTCCCCGCGAACTTCGGCGTCTCGAGCTTTTGAAGCCTTCCCCCGCCGGCGACGGGATCACCGTCGAGGAGGCCCTGCTCCTTCGCGAGATCATCTCCGAAAAATGCGGGATCTGGCTTGCCGACAAGAACGTGCTCGAAAGGCAGCTCAAGAAGGACCTCGAGAAATTCTACATCACCTCGTGGATGGAGTATTACCACACTCTCCGATACGGTGTGGATGAGCAGAACCTGTCCATCAGCCTCTACGACACCATTACCGATGCCCGGACCGGCTTCTTCGGAGAACCCGACCAGAACAAGGTTCTCATGAAGACCATCATTCCCGAACTGATCGAGGAGCGTGTGCGGAACGGCCAGAACACCCTTCGGATCCTTTCCCTGGGATGCTCCTACGGACCCGAAGCCTATTCGGTCGCCATGAGCATCCTCGAGGAGATCCATTCCGACCGCATCAAGATCAATGTAACCGGGTCCGATATCTCCCATATCTGTCTGAACACGGCCAAGCGCGGGATCTACAAGCGTGAGATCATGAGGCACGTCGACCAGAAATACATCGACCTGTTTTTCGAGGACGATCGGGGAGACCTCAGGATCAAGGACGACGTCAAGAACATGGTAGAGTTCAAATACCTCAACGCCAGCCTCACCAAGGAGATGGAAAACCTCGGCCAGTTCGACGTGGTCCTCTGCCGAAACGTGTTCGTTGCCTTCTCCCAGCGCGAGAAAGAGCGCCTGGCCGAGAACGTCTACAACATCCTGACTCCTGGCGGTGCTTTGTTCATCGGCTCGAGGGAGTCACTCTACAACGTTACCAAAGCCTTCCGTCTCCAGACCTACGAGAAGGTGGTCGCCTACCGCAAACTGTAGCCCAGAAAACAAAAGGCCGGGGTGGAGTTTCTTCCCCGGCCTTTTGTTTTCTGGAAGAAATCAGTCCACGCGGTCGAGGGGCCCGGTGGCGGCCCAGCCGGCCTTGATCTTCAGGCGTTCCCAGAGGCTCGCGGGAGTCTTGTACAACTCGCTGACCTTGAAATCCTTTTCGAAAATGTTCTTCCGGACGGAGATGACGAACCCCCTGTCGGTCGAAACGACGTTCTGCTCGTAGTTGTGGCGGAGCGCCATGGTGTCCATGTTGCAGCTCCCGATCGACGCGAACTCGTCGTCCCGGATCATTCCCTTGGCGTGGAGCTTCCCGAGACCCCGTTCGCCCTTGTACAAATAGATCTTCACTCCGGCTTTCAGCAGTTTCGCGAAATGACCGCGGGTATTGAGGTCGTTCAACGGGTTTTCCGCGCTTCCCGGATGGATGAGCCGGACATCGACCCCGCGCTTTCCGGCTGCGGCAATATGCTTGATCATGTCGTCGTTCGGGATATAGGGATTGATTATGTACAGATACTTTTTCGCCGCATCGATCTGATCCAGGTAGGTCTGCGTCACGTCATGGTTGGCACGGGGGATGTTGAACTGAAGACAGCCGTCCATGGTGCCGGTTACGGGAGGGGGCGGGAAATACTTCTCTTCGAGCCTGGCCTGGTCGGTCTCCGCGATCGTGCCTCCGTTGTAGAGGTAGTTCAGCAGGAAAGAAGACTGCAGCTGGTGTACAACCGAACCATGGATCCGGACCATCATGTCGTGCTTCATTTCCCGAGAGGGGGTCTGGAGCGTATAACCCCCCACGTAACCGACCTTTCCGTCGATGATGAATCCCTTGCGATGGTCGAAATGGTAGAAATCAGCTTTCTCGAGGATGGAAGTTCCCCGGCTGACCCGGTCGTAGAAAACCACCTTCACCCCGCTTGCCTTGTAGAAATTGAAAAGCTTCTCTTCCTCAGTGGTTTTGAAGAGGTTCTTGAGGCCCATCATCCGCGCCCCGGAGCGGTCCGCAACGATGACGACCTCGACTCCCTGCTTGACCTTGTCGGCGAGCATCCTGGCGAACTCCCAGCCTGTCTTGTCCGCTTCCATGCCGAACATCTGGATATGGATCGAAGAACTCGCGGCTTTGATGTCATCGATTACCGAGGTCCAGAAATCCTCCCCGGTCTTGATCTCCAGGTGGTTGTCACGGGTCGGCTGGAACTTCAGGGCAAGATCCTTCTCAGTAACTTTCGAACCCGAGGAAATGGCTCGAATGGCTCGGCGGACGGCTTGTGATGTGGAAACGCCTTCCGTCGTGGGAAGGGTGGCCGGAACCGGTGTTGCCTCCGGGGCAGAATCGGAAGCCGTATCCGGGGTTGGGGTTGTGCCGGTTGGGTTTTGGGGCAGATCTGGCGCGGGGGAGGCCTTTCCGAACCTCAAAGTCTCGTATCGTGCTTTCGACTCCAGGTAGGTGGTCCGAAGCTTGACGATCTCGTTCGGGTCATACTCTTTTTTCATTACCGCGGTGGTGTACTTGTTCAGGTTGTCCTGCATCACGCGGTAGGCGGCCTGGATGTCTTCGAGGGAAGAACCCGGACTTACCACAATGAAGGAAAAGCCGGTCAAGAGCAGGAAAAAGAGGAAACTCCTCCCCGCTCTTGGAAAATGTGGCTCGAGAAATCTGGAAAAACCCATCTTTTGGTCTCCCCTATAGGATTGATTTTAAGAATCGGGGAGGGAGTCGTCAATGGTTCCCGAGATTGTGACAATGAATCTTGGGAGATCGGGCATTCGGGTTTTCCCAACTACCCCATTTGAACGGGATACTAAATTCTGGTAGATTCTCCAGGGATCCTGGTTCTTCCGAGGAGGAAAGCGGGTGGCGTGGCTCGATTGGCTCGAGAAACGGGCAGGGTTCCTGGATATGCCCGGTTTACTGCGATATGTGTCTTTCTTCATGCTGCTCATTTTCGGGCTCGGGTTCACCGAGACCGTTCGAATTGAAACCTGGGCATTACATTGGAATTCCGTTCTTTCGGGAGAGGTCTGGAGAATCCTGACCTTCCCCTTTCTTTCCGTTTCACAGAATCCCATTTTTTTCTTTTTCGAGCTCATGATTCTGGTCCTCATGGGTGACGGCCTGGAAAACGTCTGGGGAAGTTTCCGCCTGACCGTCTATTACCTTATCGGGGTGCTCTCGATCATCGCGCTGGCTTTCTTCTTTCCCTATGCCGTGTTTGACAGCTCCTACCTCAAACTGACGCTTTTCCTGGCTTTCGCCACGATCTTCCCCGATTTCGAACTGTTACTTTTCTTCGTCATTCCGGTAAAAGTCAAATACCTTGCCTGGCTCTCCGGCTTCGGGATCATCTATACCGTTGCCACTGCCCCTCTGGACGCAAAATTCGCAGCCCTGCTCTCGATCGCCAACTACCTTCTCTTCTTCGGGCCGGCTGCATGGGCCTCCATCCGCACGGGGGCGAAATCCTACCAGCGACGAAGGGAGTTCGAATCGGCTTCGAAGCCGGCCGGAACCCCGCGGAACGTTTGTTCGGTATGTGGTGGGAACGAAATTTCCAATCCCGACCTTCAATTCAGGTATTGTACATGCCCGTCCTGCGGTGCCGCCGGAAAAGCTTTCTGCATGGAACATCTGGCGGAACACAAGAAGACTCCCCCGCCCGAACCGGCCATATGACCCCGGCTTCTTCCGAGGTGGCCTCGTAACCTCCAAAAGGCCTCCAGGAAGCGGTTTGCTGCCAAAAGGATCCCTCTCTGCCCCACAGGTACCGATTCCCGGAATGGTCCTTTTGGAAAGCCCCGCCCCTGGCGTCTTTTGACACATTCCCCTCTCGTGGTTATAATTAGGAGCACGGTATCTTTTTTCCGCGAGGAGGGAGTATGTACCGCCGTTTGCGCATTGCCCTGTTCTTGGCCTTGATCGTGGGAACCCCCGCCGTTTGGGCCGGTGGAGCCCTTCCGGACGGCTTCATGTGGGGAACCGTCGTTTCCGCACACGCCGTCGAAGGCAGCCATGCCAACGACTGGACCCTCTGGGAAGAAACCCCCGGACATGCCCCCCCCGGAGGCCCAAGTGGCCAGGCATGCAACCATTGGGAGTTGTATGCCGAAGACCACGTCTGGATGCAGAAACTGGGCCAGAATTCCGTCATACTTTCCCTCGAATGGAGTCGCCTCGAACCCAATCCCGGCTCGCTCGATCCCCAGGCTGTAGAGCATTATCGCCAGGTTCTCGGCTCGCTCCGTTCACGCAATATCGAGCCGATTGTCGTCCTCTGGGACCGCACCCTTCCCCAATGGGTGGCCGCCTATGGTGGCCTGGAAGCCCCCGGCATCATCCTCAACTTTTCCGATTTCGCCGGACGTTCCGCCCGCGCTTTCGGTGACCTGGTCGATTATTGGATCCCCCTCCGGGACCCCGTGGGCTATGCCAAGAAAGCCTTCAAAGACGGCGCCTGTCCTCCGGGGAAGTCCGACGTCGTATCCTATGGAAAGGCGATCATCTGCATGATGGGGATGCATCGCGGCGCCTGGCAGTCGATCAAGGAAGGGGATACCGTTGCCGCATCGGGCAAGGTTCCCAGCCAGATCGGCCTCCTCGTGGGCATGAACTGGGTGCGCCCCCACAGGCAGGGAAACTCCATGGACATCACCGCGGCCCGTTCCGCCGACATCCTCTCCTGCTGGTCCTTCATCGATGGAATCATGAAGGGTGACCTGATCTCGGGCGGCCCGGTGCAGAACGGCCCAAAGGGGAAGGGGATGCCCCCCGAAACGCAGACCCCCCCCAACTATGACAGCCGGAAGGCCGATTTCATCGTTGCCGCTTACGGCGGCCTCGAAGAGATCAAGTTCAACATCCTCCAAGCGCTCGGGGTCCAGAAAATCGTCCCCCCCGGAATGTCTGTCGACGAGTCCGGTCAGGTGGTTTTTCCCGATGGATTGACCTCGGTTCTTCTCTCCCTGAAAAAGTATCCCGTGCCTTTGTTCGCCATGATCGGGATGTCCGACTCGGGCGGCGCCCTGAGAGCCCAGTTCATCCTCGACCATGTCCGGCAGCTGAAAGCCGCGGTTGTCCAGGGATGCGACATTCGCGGCCTTTTCTACGACAGCTTCCTATCCGGATTCGAATACGAGAAAGGCTACAGCCTGAAGCGCGGGCTGATCAATGTTCAGTTCTCCTGCCAGGAAAGAAAGGCCGCGGGAGGTGCCCACCAGTTTGCGGCCCTGGCCAAGAGCAACGGGGAAAACGAGACTCCGCCAAAGCAGCTTCGCCGTCCAAAAACCCCCGCCCCCAACCCCCCGACGTCTCGTGCCGTCGAACCCTGATTCCGGGCGGACGAACCAAGGTGGAGAACCGGGCTTGATGCCCGGTTTTCCATTTTCGGGGCACTCGAATCCCACATTATTTGCCCCCAATTTCCGGGGGGTCCCCAACCCGGTATTGAATACGAGGCATCGCAGTCCGTCATTCCCCAACCCTTTCGATCCCAGGAGGAACCAATGTTGATCGACCTTGCCGGCGTAGAGGAAATTCCCGAAAACGGATCAAAATCCTATCAGGTTGGGAAGAGTCGGGTCCTCATAGTCAGGACCCGGTCTGGTTGGTTCGCGCTCGACGATCGCTGCCCACACCAGGAACGGACTCTCGAAGGCTGTCTGGTCAAGGAGAAATCGGTCGAGTGTCCCTGGCATTCTGTGGAAATCGAACTGGGTACGGGGAAGATCCTCTATGCGATGGGTTTTCTCGACCTTCCACCCGTGGTCTGCTTCCCCATCCGCGAGGAGCAAGGCCGCCTTCTTGTGGAAGTCGCCCAGTAGACCATTCACCATTTTTGGGTGGATCCCGTTTGGGGGTTTGCCAATACCCTGTAGTTTTGTAATATTATAGTGAAGGAAACTTTTTTCCAGCCAGAATGCGTTCCCGCCCCTCGAGAATCCCTCGAAAATGGAGGTCGGCCATGCCTACCACGACAGCCACCGGAAAAGACCCAACTCCCGCTCCGTCCACGCGACGTCCCGTTTCCGCAAAGAGTCGTCCTTCCGAGGCTGATCGACAGGCTCGCTCGGCCCAGGTCCAAGCCCGGGTCAATCATTCCCAGAACCGGCCGAACCCCTCGCCGGGGCCCAGACCGACCGTTGGCGGGAACATCGACGTAAAGGCCTGAACGGCCGACCATTCCAGCCCGATCCACTTTCACGAAGGCGGTCCGGTTGGTCCCCTTTCTCAAAAGAGCTCCAGGCGATTCCCAGGACGATCGGGAAAAAATGGAGCAAAGCTAGGCATTTTCCCGGATTCATGGTAATATCCCTCCATTAACCAGGTCGTTTGTAAAAATTTTCACATGGAGGGACAAGGATGAACCTTCGGATCGAAGAGCATCCGATACTGGCTTTCAAGAAGGGTCGGAAAGTCAAATTCACCCTCGACGGCAAGGAACTCGAGGGACACGAAGGGGAACCCATAGCCGCCGCTCTGCACGCCGCTGGGATTCGCCTTCTTCGGCATAGCCCGCACAAGAATCGCGCCCGTGGCTTTTTCTGCGCGATCGGAAGGTGTTCCAGCTGTATGATGGAAGTGAATGGAGAAGTGAACACCATGACCTGCATCACGCCTCTGGCGGAGAACATGGAGATCAAGATGCAGAAAGGGCATGGGGTGATCCTGCCATGAGTAGGAAAACTGAGCTCTTCGTCGTGGGCGGCGGTCCGGCGGGACTTTCGGCGGCAATCGTCGCGGCCCAGCTCGGGGCCAAGGTCCTTCTCGTCGATGACAACCCGAACCTCGGAGGCCAGCTGATCAAGCAGACCCACAGATTCTTCGGGAGCAGCGCCCGGGACGCCGGGATCCGGGGTTTTTCCATCGCCACGAAGCTCTGTTCGGAGGCCGATGAGGTCAAGAAGAACCTCAAACTGCTCATGGGAACCTCCGCGGTGGGGTTCTATCAGGATGGAGAAGGGGCAATCCTTTCTCCCGAGTTGTTCGAGAAGGTCAGCTACGAAAGGGCAATTGTCTGCACGGGCGCGACAGAGAACAGCCTGAACTTCGAGAACAACGATCTTCCGGGCGTTTATGGTGCGGGGGCGGTACAGACCCTGATGAATGTTCACGGAATCAAGCCTGGGAAGAAGATTCTGATGATCGGCTCCGGGAATATCGGTCTGATCGTCAGTTACCAGTTGATCCAGGCCGGGGTGGAGGTTGTCGGGCTCGTCGAGGCGATGCCCACGATCGGCGGATACCTGGTTCACGCAAGCAAGATCCGTCGGCTCGGAGTGCCCATCCATACCAGCCATACCATCGTCAACGCCAAGGGGACCAAAGGTGTCGATGGGGCCGTTCTATGCCGGCTCGACGACAGATTCCAGAGAGTTCCCAACACCGAGTTCGAGGTCGATTGTGACTGCATCTGTCTTGCGGTCGGTCTTTCCCCGCTCATCGATCTCTTTCAGCAGGCGGGCTGCAAGACCGGCTTCGTTCCAGAGCTCGGTGGGCTCGTTCCGCTCCACGACGTCAACATGCGGACGACGAATCCGCGCGTCTATGTCGCCGGTGACGCTTCTGGAATCGAGGAAGCAACCACCGCCATCCTGGGCGGCAGGATCGCAGGTGCCAGGGCCTACGAGAGCCTTCACGGAAGCAGCGAAAAGGCGCAGGCCATCGTTGCTGATGCCAACGAGGAGCTGAAGACATTGCGGTCGGGCACCACGGGTGAAAGGATCCGGTGGGGCCGCGAACTGCTGCACAAGGAGGTTGCCGCATGCTGAAGAACGATGGGGTTTTTTCCCCTCAGGAACTGGCCACGGTTCTCCCTTCTGACGAGCGTTTTCAGAAGGGGCCGGTTGCGATAATCGAGTGCATCCAGGACATTCCCTGCGATCCCTGCGTTTCCTCATGCCCGTCGCATGCCATCACGATGCAGGCGGGAATCACCGACAAGCCCCATCTGGATTTCATCAAGTGCATCGGATGCGGGCTGTGCGTTGCGAGTTGCCCCGGACTGGCGATTTTCATCGTGGACATGACCCACTCCCCGAAATCCGCTGCGGTCACAATTCCCTACGAACTCCTTCCCGTCCCCAAGGTCGGGGAGATCGTGTGGGGCCTCGACCGGGCCGGCAAGCGCGTCTGTGAGGCGAAAGTGCTCAGAGTGATCAAGAGCAAGAAATACGACAAGACCGTTGTCGTGACCGTGGAGATTCCCAGGAACCTGGCCATGGATGTCAGGGCCATGGCGGCAGGCAAGGGAGGCAAAAAATGAAGATCATCTGCAGATGCCAGGATATCACCGAGGAGGAAGTCATCTCCGCCATCCGCCAGGGAGCCACCACCATCGATGAGGTCAAACGCCTTGTCAGGGCTGGAATGGGGCCATGCCAGGGCCGGACCTGCAGGCGGCTGGTTTCCCAGATCCTGTCTCGTGAGTTGAAAAAGCCGATCGCGGATGTTTTCCCTCCCACGTTCAGGCCGCCCAATCTCCCAGTCCAGTTCAGGATGGTAATGGCCGAACTCGCCCGCCAGGAGAAATCCGAGGCGGGAACGGCCTCCAAAGGAAAGGGAGGACGCAAGAAATGAAGACCAATTTCGACGCGATCATCATCGGCGGCGGGGTTCTGGGCGTTTCGATCGCTTATGAGCTCGCAAGAGCAGGAATGAAGGACATTTGCGTCCTCGAGCGGCGCTATCTCGCCAGCGGTTCCACCGGTCGATGCGGCGGCGGGTTCCGGCAGCAATGGAGCACCGAAGCCAACACCCGGCTGGCCATGGCCTCGGTGAAAAGGTTCGAGGAGCTCGAGGCGGAGCTCGAATACAAGACCGAGTTCTTCCAGGGCGGATACCTCATCGTCGCCCACACCGACGCCGAGGTCGAGCAGTTCAAGAAGAATGTCGAGATGCAGAAGCGTCTCGGATTGAACGTGAAGATGGTCACTCCAGCCGAAGCGGGAAAGATAGTCAAGTTCCTCAACACCGATATCATCAAGATGGCTACCTGGTGCCCGTCCGACGGTCACATCAGCCCCTTCCTGCTGACCCAGGCCTACGCCAATGCCGCCAGGCGCATGGGGGCGGAGATCCATCTCTGGACGAACGTAACCGGCCTCATGAAAAAGAGCAACACCTTCTTCGTCCTGACCGACAAGGAGGCATATCAGACTCCGCTTTTGTTCAACTGCGCGGGAAGCTGGGCACGAAGCATCGGAACCATGATCAATGTGGATATCCCGGTCGACCCGTACCGGCACGAGATCCTCGTCACGGAACCCGTCGAACGACTCTGGGATCCGATGGTCATCAGCTTCAATGTCGGTCTCTACTCACGCCAGGAGATGAACGGCGGCGTTGTCATGGGAATGGGCGATCCCAACGAGCCTGTAGGAACCTATGTCGGTAGCTCGATGCACTTCATGTACGAGATGAGCCGCCGGTTCACCACCCTGTTCCCCAAGCTCGACCGTCTCCGCATCGTCCGGCAATGGGCAGGGCTTTACGAGATGACGGCCGATGCCCAGCCCATCCTGGGCCCGGTCGACGAAATCGAGAACTTCTACCAGGCTTCTGGCTTCTCCGGACACGGCCTCATGCTTGCACCGGCCGTGAGCGTTTTGCTTGCCGAGCAGGTCACGAAGGGAAAGACATCGATCCCGATCGATGATCTGCATGTCCGCCGGTTCCGCGGCAAGACCGAGTTCCATCGCGAGAAATCCGTCGTCTGAGGGGCTGGAAACAACCTCGCCAGTAGCGAAAGGCACGAAGAACCCGACCCGCACGATGCGGGAAGTGGGCGTTTGCAGCCAGGATGGCGCTTCGCAAACGACCC
>CAYRYU010000108.1:0-4906 GCA_964428355.1 uncultured bacterium | reverse complement strand
ACGATGCGGGAAGTGGGCGTTTGCAGCCAGGATGGCGCTTCGCAAACGACCCTTTCGGGTTCCCCGTGCCTTTGGCTGACAAATGCCTTTTCCGGGTGGGCCTTTTCGGGCTGGGACGACTTTCCCGCCCGGAGGGATCAATCCTCCGGTTGTCTCTTTTCCGTGGGGAGGACGAAGTTGTCCGGGAATCTGGCCGGCTCGAAATTCTTCAGCGTGACCGCGGTTCCGCTCATCACGACCATGAAGAACTTCCCCATGATTTCCATGTAGTCGATGTCGATGCCCACCACGGCATGAGCCGCGAGAATCTGGGCTTCCTTGATCATCTCGACCATTGCATGGTTTTTTGCGGTTTCGAGCTCCTTTTCATAACTTTCCACCCGTCCTCCCACCAGATCCGTGAAGCCTGCCTTGAGATTGGCAGAGACTCCGACCCCGAAGACGGCCTCTCCTGTGACGATTCCGAGATATCGTTCGATTGGGTGTCCTTCGACGTTGTCGGTTGTTGTGATGAGCATGCTTCATTTCTCCTCTCGAGAAAGGAATCAGGGAACAGCGAGTATTTTACCATGGGTGTTTTCCTTTCAGTCAATCGGTAGGATCAAATTCGTTCGGATATCAGCCGCTCAGATAAAGCCTTTGGGGGTTTTCGGGGAAACCCACTCGGTGCCGCAAAGCTGGTCTTTCTCCGTTTCGAGCTGGCGGAGCTTGAACTCGATGGCATTCAACCGGTCGATTTCCTCCCGGCACTTCTGGAAGATGACCGACTCGACCGATTTCTCCTCTTTCTTGAGGGCTTCGATCGAATTGTTGATCAGCTTCAGCCGTGTCCGTTGATCGCAATCCAGATTCTTGGCTTCAGGGGGATCCTTACGCTGGAAGAGCGGAATCAAAACGCCCATGGTTCCTCCTTTTCGGACATGGAAGGGCCGTGTCCGAAGGAAAATTTCATTCCTCACCTTTCACCTATCGGCCGTTTTCCTCTTCTTCCGAAATCGTGAAGTCGTGGAAATCGCCTTTCCCTCCCCCGGGTTTTCCGAACCGGGCAGGTGCCCCTCGGAAGCCCCCATGGCAGGGTCGGGGAAAAGGTTCCCGGTCCCCGCGCTGGGGTTTCCGGTGTTGAAACTCGCTGGAAAATGAGGTATCATCGAGGTTTATGGAAATTGGAACTGGAAGTGCTCCCCGAGAGGGGGGAAATACCGACCCTTTTTCGAAGGATTTCCGCGCCCGTCTCATTCTTCCTGTGATCGTTGCCTTGGTGGCGTGTTATCTGATGTACCTCGGGAACCAATTGGGTGAGTTGGGGAAAATCTTCGAAAAGGCCACCATGGTCTGCCTTCAGTGCATCGGAATCGGATGAACACGCGCGCGATCGTCCAGACAGTCTCCACTTTCCTTACCAATGCCTACCTGAAAGGCTTCTGGACGGGGAAGATCTTCGTGGGCGCCAGCAAGCACATCTGCGTTCCCTCGCTCAACTGCTACAGCTGCCCTGGAGCGATGTTCGCTTGTCCCGTGGGGGCCGCCCAGGTGGTTCTGGCGGGTGGTGGAGGCCTCGACCCAACGGCTCCGCGCGTTTGGGGCGAAAAGATCACGACGATTCTGTCGGGAACCCCGGTTTTCGTGATCGGTTTCCTTTCCCTGATCGGAGCGTTTTTCGGGCGGGCTTCCTGCGGTTGGGTCTGTCCTTTCGGGTTCTTCCAGGAACTCATCCACCGGATTCCCGGGCCGAAGCCCCGCCCCCCAAAAGTCCTGCGATGGATGAAATACGTGGTCCTTCTGGTGTTCGTGATCCTGATGCCGCTGTTATTGACCGACAAGTTGGGGTTCAGCGAACCGTATTTCTGCGAACTGATCTGCCCCGCAGGGACCCTCGAAGGAGGTATCTTCCTTCCCCTCCTTAACTCCGACCTGAGGGGTTTGCTGGGGAAGCTCTTCCTTTGGAAGTTCTCGCTTCTGATCGGTCTAATCTACCTTATGGTCTTGTTCAGGAGACCTTTCTGTGCATGGCTCTGCCCGCTGGGCGCATTCCTGGCACCCTTCAACCTTTTCAGCATCGGTCGGGTCAGTCTCGATGCAGAGGAATGCGTCAACTGCGGCCTTTGCGACAAGGTCTGTCCCGCCCAGCTCGACGTCAGGAAGGAGATCGATGGTTTGGATTGCATCCGCTGTCTCGAATGCGGGGAAATCTGCCCAAAGAAGATCATCCAACCGGGCTTCTCCGGGCAGGTTGTTCCGAAGCCCGCCCCGAAACCTGCGTCTTCTTCCGATTTGAATTGAATTTTCCCCGATCCCACTCTGATGGAGGTTCCATATGAAACGTCTTTTTCTCGTTTTGATGCTTCTTTTCGGATGCCTTGCGCTTCCGGTCTGTCGTGCCCAGGACTCCGAAACCGGGGACGCCTTCGCTTTCTCTCTTCAAACCGTCAATGGCGGCAATGGTGAGGAAATGACTCTGGCCTCATTCACGGGAAAAATCCTCATCCTCGATTTTTGGGCGGTCTACTGCCCGCCGTGCCGGGAGGAAATTCCCGGTTTCATCGAAATCCTGGGAAAATACCGTGAAAAAGGGGTTGAAATCGCGGGAATCACTCTCGACAAGGACCCGGAGAAGGTGAAGAAGTTCATCGCCGACACCGGGATCAACTATCCGATTCTCATGTCGACGAAGGAAGTGATTGCGGGATACGGCGACATTCGGGCGATCCCCACAACCTTCATCATCAGCCGTGAAGGGAAGGTCCTCAAAAAGCATGTCGGCTTCGTGGAAAAGGCCGTATTCGAGAAGGAACTTGACGAAATCCTTCTTGCATCCCCCCCACCCAAGACCGAACCTGCCGCTCCGAAGGTGGAAACCACGACAAACGCGACACCTGCGGCGGTGCCCGCTTCCGGGGTGGTACCTCCTGGGGGAAACTGACCTGGCCCCCAAGGTTCCCCTATTTCTTCAAAACCACTCCATCGAGCCAGATCTTCCCGCCTTCTGGGATCGATCCGAGGAATCTGAGAGAAACCGAGGCGGCTTGGGCGCTTTCCTCAGGCTGAAGCCCGAGTTGTGCCCTGAAGCCTGTGGCCAGCCACAAATCAGGTTTGGTCGTGAAATCCAGCTCGGTCAGGCGTCGGGGGAGCGGATTCCCGGCCTGGTCCAGGAGCTCGATGATGAGTTTCCCCTTGATCTCCGTGGACCCGCAAAAGTGGAATGAGCCCTGAAGGGTTTCACCCGTCTTGATTTCCTGGAGGGAAACGGGGGCAAGGCGGGCTTCGATATCGGTTCCGGCCGCGCCTCTCATCTCCAGTGATGCATAACCGGTCTTGCACCTGGAGCGATCCTGGAAAAGGGCATCAGGAGTCCCAGTCACATCCTGGACCCCTCCGTGGGAATCCCCATACTCGAAATCGCCATTGGCGAGAAGATTCGAATGTGGAGCCGACGCTCCGCGACGAAGCCTGAAATCATCGAACCAGACCGCGCCTTTTGAAAGCGGACCGTTCTGGATCAGGAGTTTCATGAAAGCTGTATCCTTCCCGAAATTCCTGTTGGGGGTTGGACCGGGTTCGAAACTGCCCTCGATACGAGTCCAGTCGCTGGAAGCGGTTGAACCGGCCAGGACTGGCCAGATGAACCCGCGGAGGCGTTTCTTAGAATCGTACAGTTCAGCGCCGATGCTGACCTTCTGACGGCCGCTTTCTCCTTTCATCCATCCGGTCAGGAGATACTTCTCCGAGGGGTTGACCTGGATGAAATCCGAGACCACCCGCACCTGGCGCGCCCCCGTGTCGCAATCCAATTTGATGGAACGGTTGCCTGTCACGTTTGCCGAGTCGGAGAATGCCTTCCCCTCCTTCAACATCCAGGCGTCAGGAAAACCCTTCTTCCCGAGGTCCGTTTCGAAACTCGAATTCTGAAGCAGATTCTCGGGGGTGTCGGAAAGGATGTTGTAAGACAGGACCTGACCCGATATCGAGGAGCCAGGAGCGGCCCCGGGAACTCCCGCTATCGCCGGAGTCGGCATCGAACCCAGCGCGGCCATTCCCCGGCGGGCGCTCTCGACCCGTTCCTGGGAAGGCGGGTGGGTGCTGAGATACTGCATTATTCCGTTGTCGCCCTTTCCGAATTTCGCCGTGAACTTCTCCCAGAGCGTTACCTGACCCCCGGGGTTGAATCCTGCGGCGAAAATCTTCTTCTGCCCGATATCGTCCGCTTCGACTTCGTCTTCCCGGGAAAAATGAAGCATGGTGAGTGCCCCGACCACCTGGCCCCAGGATTCCCGGTCCCGGCGGTTCTTGACCGCCCTCTCGAGAATGGCCTGGAAGGCGACGCTTTTTCTGAGCTGCTTCAGGGAATGTCGGCGTTCGGAATGGGCGAGTTCGTGCGCCATGACCGCCGCGAGCTCGTCATCGGAACCCACGAAATTGAGCATTCCCCTATAAACGAAGATATTGCCTCCCGGCATCGCGAATGCGTTGACGGTGTTTCCTTCCAGGAGTGTAAGATTGTAGTCGAAGCCCCGGTCCCGGAACTGTGGTTTGACCCTGTCGAAAATTGACCTGGCCCACCGATTGGTTTCTGGATCCTTGATCTTCTTGTTCGTGAGGTTCACGAACCATTTGCATTCTTCTCCGAACCGGCGTTCCGCTTTGGTATCGCCCGCCAGCCAGAGCATCATGTTGACCTCCTGATAGGTGGTATAGATCTTAACTAACCCTTCGAGGATGTTCTTTGCCTGGACCCCGGAGGGAATCAACAAGCACAAGGCAAGAAAAATGACCGTGGCCCGCATCGTCCGTTTCATGGCTTCACTCCTGAATTTTTCACATAGATGGAATTTCCACCCGCCATTATCTCCCGGAACCCCAACCCCTGTCAAAAAATGCCCTAGGGAAAAAAGGGGACATGAGAATCTTT
>CAYRYU010000107.1:13013-25281 GCA_964428355.1 uncultured bacterium | reverse complement strand
CCTCACAAAGAGGTCTTCTGGTCAGCTTCGATCAGGGAGGGGTCTTTGACCTCGAAGACCGGAAGGTCGATCTGGATTGATACCAGTTCGTTTTCGAGCTCACCATTCATTCTCAAGATCCAATCGAGGTTTCCGGGCTTCTGAGTGCCTTTTCCCCGGATCTCTGCAGGAACGTGTATCGGGATCAGAAAAATCCCCAGCCCGTCCTTTCCCCTGGTTTTTGAGGTCTGGAACACCGTCTCGAACGCCGGAGCGCCCTCGCCCTCCGCCTCCTCCCGCGGAACCGCCCTTATGAGCCCGTTGATTTCCCTGGGAAGGAGTCCTTCAGGGGCGGAAAGGACACCCGAGGCGGTTTTTCCGGGAACAATCGGAAGCTGGGAAAGCAGGAAACGGAGTTCACCCTTGGTCAGGGCAAGCCGGGTGCGTTGGACGGCATTCCAGAGGAACGAGAAGAAAACGGCCAGGAAGGGAAGGGGAACAAACCGGACCAGGATGGATTGGGAGTTGTCGAAACCGAGATTGACCAGGGTGACCATGGCGAGGATTCCTGTCATTCCTGCCATGCCCCACCTTTGGACCAGGTTGGAAGTCGTGGCGACGCGAATTTGCCTGGTGAGCCAGATCGGGACAGCCTTCCATGGCTCATCGGGCAGTCTCCTTCGGAGTTCCCCCGCCTTCCGATATCGCAGGAAACCTCCCAACCCCTCGACCGCCATCGCTCCTCCAACCAAAAGAAGGATAAAACCAGTCAGAAAGATGACGGTCATGAAAAGAGAAAGACGCCTGAAGACGAGAGACTCGCGGGGGTTGTCCGGATTGACCAGGATCCGGATGGGCTTGTCGCTTGCTTTGGCTTGTTCCAGAGGTCGGAAAAGGTTTTCCCATTCCGACCTCGACCCACCGAAGTTGTCCTTGATGGCGAACCTTTTCCCGAGCAGTTCTTTCCCCTGCCATTGGTACAGATAGGTTCCGGTAATGGGGTAGGAAAACCAGAAGGACGGCATCGGGGTTGGAACGCCACCCGGGCCGATGATGGAATCGCAAAACCGGAGTTCCTGGAGGAAAGCGTCGACCTCGATCCATCGCCCGGTTTCGCGGAGCGTAACGAAACATCCCAGCGCATAGAAAAGGATTCCCAGCCCGAATCCGAGGAAGGGAAGCGCGTAGAAGATCCCGGCAGCGCCCGCTCCACCCACGGTGGAACGGGCTTCCCAGGCAATCTTGACCTTCATCGGCAGTTCAGCCCAACGATGGAATCCATGCCGCCGGGAAATGGGGTAATCCCCGCAACTCCATCAATCGAGAGTATGGATGACCACCCCGGAACGGAGCTTCGGCTCGAACCAGGTGGATTTGGGTGGCATTATCTTCCCGCTATCGGCAATTGCCATAAGTTGCTCGACAGTGGTGGGGAACATCGAGAAGCTGACCTCGGCTTTCCCGCTTTTTACGAGCTTTTCGAGCTCACCCACGCCACGGATTCCCCCGACGAAATCGATACGTTTGTCGGTTCGGGGGTCTTTCACGCCCAGGATCGGCTCCAGGAGGTTCTTCTGAAGGATGGAAACATCCAGGCTCTCGACGGGATCCCTGGAATCGAAGCTTCCTTCCTTTGCCGTAAGCTTGTACCACTGACCCTTGAGAAACATGCCGAAGGTCTTCTGTTTGGCCGGCTTCTTCTCCGAGGTCTTCTCGACGGAAAATCTTTCTCCGACTTTTTTGAGGAAAGCCTCCTCGGAGTTCCCGTTCAGGTCTTTCACCGCGCGGTTGTAATCCATGATGTACAGGTGATTGTGGGGGAAAAGCACCGCCAGGAAGAAGTTGTATTCCTCCTTGCCGGTGTGTTTCGGGTTCTGGTCCTTCCTGACCTTGGCGATTCGCGCGGCGGCCGCCGAGCGGTGATGCCCATCGGCAACGTAGAGAACGGGGACCTTCTTGAAAAGGCCCTGGATCCTCTCGCCCCATGACTGGTCCTGGACGACCCAAAGCACGTGCCTTATTCCATCATCCGAGGTGAAATCGTATTCCGAAGGCTTCTTTACAGCTTCGTCGACCATCGAGTCGATCTCGGACCTCGCGGGGTAGGTAAGGAAGACGGGGCCCGCGTTGGCATTGATGGTGTCAACGTGCCGGAGGCGGTCCTCTTCCTTGTCCTTCCTGGTCAATTCGTGTTTTTTGATCGAATCGTTCCAATACTCCTCCGCGGCGCAACAGCACATCAGACCGGTCTGGGAGCGGCCATCCATGACCTGCCGGTAGATGTAGAAACAAGGGGCGGAGTCATGCTTGAGATACCCCTTTTTCTGGAAAAGCGCGAAATTCTCCTTCGCCTTCGCATAAACTGAGGGATCGTAAAGGTCGATTCCGGGGGCGAGATCGATCTCGGGTTTCGTGACGTGCAAAAAGGAAAAATCGTTTCCCTCAGCCATTTTGCGGGCTTCCTCGGAATTCATGACGTCGTAGGGAAGCGCTGCCAGCTTCGGGGCGATCTCTTGGGGGGCTCTCAATCCTTTGAAAGGGCGAACGGTAGCCATGATTTGCTCCTGAGATGATGTCGGGAAATCCCTGACCGGATTTCACGTCCATTCTAGGTATCCTTCGTTTCCCTTGTCAACCCGGTCCTCCCAACCAAATCCCCGGGTGGGATTCCGGATTGTCCCCCCGAGGGCTATCTTTTCCTCGTGTCGGAAGCGGGAAAGGCGGGGTAGGTGTCCAGCAAAAGCCCTGACTGGAGCCCGTCTTTGGTCGTGAACCACAGGCAATCGCCTGTCAGGTCTACGGTTTTCACCGTCGGCTCACCCTGCAGCCAGGCTTTCGTTGCCGAGGCAGAATCGACCCGTGAAAGGGTCAGGGTAAGATCCCTCATCTTGCGATCAGCTTCCTCTGTCAAGCGCCGGATCTCGGCTTCCGCCTGGGCGGTCCGGCGGCCCCCGGTTTCGATGACGTCTTTCGCCCAGGCGACCAGATTCGCGGGAAGCCTCTCTGCGGAAAGAGATGCCACGATCTCGTGCGTCCGGGGGAGCTCTGAAAACTGCCCCAAGAGGGTTTTGAGCGCTTGGATACGAACCGACTCCGAAGCATCCTGGAAACGGTCGATAATGCCTTCCACGATCCTCGGTTCATCCATTTCCGGAAGGTGGGGAAGACTGCCCATAATGAAAAGGGCTTCCTCACGTGTCCGGGGATCGGGCGAAACAAAACCCTTTTCCAGGGTCGGGAGGTCCTGGGCGGAAAAACCCGGGATCAGTTCCCGCAGATTCGCGGGGGTGGGCTCCGGCGGAAGGAACCTCCCGGGGTTCGCCTTTCCCGTTTTCACTTTGGAGCCAAAGGTTTCGCTCGCAGCCGAGGCGGTCGGACTTCCGAAACGGTCGGTTACCGAGGAAACCGGTACTCCCTCCTCCGAGGACGCCCCCAAGCTGTCCGAACCAAAAAGAGTCGGCGGAAAGAACGCGAAAAGGATCAGCAGGAGGATGATCCTGGATTGAGGCTGAAAAATGGGGTGCATTGAAATCCTCATAAAAAGAACACCCGGGAAATCTCCCGGGTGTTCCCGATGGGTTGGATTATTTGCCCTTCGCAGGTTCTTCCTTCTTGGGCTCTTCTTTCGCGGCCGGAGCGGCTTCTTTGTCAGCCTTGGCCTTCTTGGATTTCTTGGCTTTCTTCGCCTTCTTGGCCTTCTTTACGGGCTTCTTCACGGGTTCCTGGACGACGGGTGAGGTGGAAGGAGCGCCGTTGATGGTGATGTTGCCGTTGAGATCCTTGTCGAGGGTGTACCAGGATTCGCCATGCTTGAAGCTGGGAACCAGGGAGATCCCGCAGCTGCACATTCCGGGAGTTCTCCGGAACTTTCCATCGGAAGCGCAATAGTACACCAGGTTGTGGCGGAGGGCGTGCACGGAATCCTTGGTGAAGGAGGCCGACCGGAGATCTTCACTCACATAGATCGACTCTTTTCCAAGGGAAACGCTCTTGACATCGCGATCGCCAGAGCACTTTTCGCTCTCGACCGCCCACTCCGGAACGTTGGTGCCTTTGGCTTTCTTGGCTTTTTTGCCTTTGGCGAAAACGGCGCCCGGGAGACAAAGGGCAACCACCAACAGGAAAGGAAGAATCCGCTTCATTGAAATACCTCCATCTTCATGCTCACGATAATTTTACCAGCATCACGCTGTGGCGCATACATTAACCCCATTCTGTCCACCTTGTCAACAAAATCCTGATCCCCAAAACCGAGGATTTGAGACTTCGGTCGAAAACGGCGGCCGGATGCCGGGAAAAACTCAGCGTCCGTTGCCGAACTCGCGACGGATTCGTATCATCCATTGCTGAAACCATACGAGGATGCTCATGTCCAACATTATCCATCCCTCCTTTCAGGGAGCCCGTGCGCTTACGATCAACCACGGGAGAAATCCTTCCGGATCCGGTTCAACCACTCGTGGAACCAATATAGAATCGAGATATCCATAGGTTCTTCGGACCTCCTATTTTTTCGTTCGGCCAAACTGTCGCATCAAACGTGCCACATCTCGCTTTTTCTGATTTGATGCTGGTTTCAAAGAATCGTCGCCTTGCAGGGAGTTCCAATGCCGCCAAAATTGTTCACTTTTTGAACAGCTGGGGTTTGACTGGAATCCAATCCCTTGGGTATCCTTCGAGCAACTTCGAGAAATGGGGGAAAATCATGCAACCACATCTCAAGCTTGCCGAAGGCTCTATCTCCCCGTGGGTTCTCACATGTGGAGACCCTGCAAGGGCCAAATTGATAGCGGACCTGTGCGAGAGCCCCAAGGAACTTGCCTACAATAGAGAATATCGGACCTTCGGCGGAACATTCCGGGGTTGTCCCGTGACCATCACTTCCCATGGTGTAGGCTCGGCGGGCGCGGCAATCTGTTTCGAAGAACTGATCAAGATCGGAGCAAAGGTGATCATCCGCGTCGGAACTTGCGGAAGCCTCAGGGACGACCTGGGCCAGGGGGATCACATCGTCGCCACTGCTGCGGTCCGGGAGGATGGTGTCTCGAGCCTCTTGATCCCCCTTGGATACCCCGCGGTTGCCGACGGGCGGGTCGCTGCCGCCCTGGAAAACGCGTGCCGAAGGTCACAAGCCCCGTTCCACAAGGGGATCGTCCTCGCCAGCGATTGTTTCTATCCAGGTCTTCTACCGACATCACTGGAACTTTACAGCAAGGCCAACGTTCCGGGCGTTGAAATGGAATGCTCGACCCTTTTCGTGATCGCGTCCCTTCGTGGGATCCGCGCAGGAGGAATTCTTACGGTCGACGGAAATCCCCTGAAATGGAACGAGGGAAATTACGACCCCCATGGAAAAAAGGTGACCGAGGGAAAACAACGGATGCTTTCCCTGGCTCTGGAAGCCCTCGCCGAGATCTCGAAGGAAAAGGAATGATCCCTTCGGGGGAAATCGGGAGCAGGTCCGCCAAAGGCCCGATCCTTCTGCTTCTGCCGTTCCCAAACATGTCGGGCCTCGAGCTTTTCGGCATCCGTTTCGCGGATGACCTCGTGAAGAGAGGCTTTCCCGTCATCGTGATGTCTCCGGAAGGCGGCTTGATCCACGCCGAGTGCCGCCGCCGGGCACTCTCCTGGAAACCTTTCCCGATCCTTTTCCGTTTCGACCCCCGGGCAATCAGAAGATTCATCTCAGTTTTCCGGGAGGACCGACCCCGCCTGTGCATCGGGTTCCGGACTCAGACCCTGTACCCCTTCCACATCGCCCGGGTCATCTCTGGGAACCATGTTCCTATCATCCTGTTCTACCGGCTCGGGGCTGGAAACCAGCCCAGGCGTGACCCCATCCATCGGGTCCTCTTCCACCGACTGGCCGCGGTGATACCCAACGCCGACCACGTCAAGAACAAGATCCTGTCGAAATGGGCGATCGACCCCGGAAAGGTCGTCTGCATCAAAAGTGGGATCGATTCCCACCGTTATCACCCCGACCCCACTCTGGGAATCAGGTTCCGCAAGGAAATGGAAATTCCTCCGGAGGCCCTTGTCGTGGGAAACACCGGTCGGATTCATCCGGAGAAGGGTTCGATGATACTTCTGGACGCGTTGTTCGGCCCGGGTGGGCCTGCTTCGACGGGCGAAAGGGAGGTCCATCTGGTCTATGTGGGGCGTGAGCACTCTCCCGGCTATGGCGATCTTCTCCGCCGCCGCGCCGCCGAACTTGGAAGGGGGAAGCATTTCCACATCCTTCCCTTCATGACGGATGTCGAAAAGGTCTATCCGGCTTTCGATTTTTTCGGACTCGCCGTCACCTCCCATGAAACCTACGCCTATGTCGTTCTCGAGGCGATGTCTTCGGGGGTGATTCCGATCGTTCCCGAAATCGGGGGGATGAAGGAGATGTTCACCCATGGAATCGAAGGGTTCTACTTCAGGCACAGGGACGAGATTTCCCTTCGCGAAACCCTTCAGATAGCCCTTAACACGGGTCCTGAAGACCGGAAACGGATGAAAACCGCTGCCCGGAATCGGATTCTTGCCCATGCCTCATGGGCAAAAATGATGGAAACCTATCTCGACCTTTTCCGGAAAATCGGAATCGACCTCAGAACGATTCCCGCAGGAGCATATGGAGGAAACCAACGATGACCCACATTCCGCTGGATGATATCCTGAAGGGAATCTCGATTTTCCCGCACCCTTTCCGGGGATGGCTCGAGCAAACCGTCGAGGCGTGGCGCCAACCGGATCCCAAGCGGTTGGAAACCCTCGCCGCGCGGCATGACCTTCCCAACCTCCTGAAGGAGCTCCCTCCAGAATGTTTTGAAACGTTCGCCCAGATCTTCCTCCAGCTTTTCAAGCTCAATCAGATCCGTATCCGGAACGACGTTCACCGGCAACTCCTTCTTCTTGGCGATGTCTTCTTCCAGACCTGCCAGCAACGCGGCTTTTCCCCGGAGCCCAAATTGATGGGGACTGTTTTCCGGGGTGCCAGCAGGTATGCAATGACGTGGCTGGATTACGAGCGGAAGAAGGTCGTCAGATCCGACGAAACCTATACGCGCCATCTCAAGCTTGCAGGGAGGGTTGCCCGGACCCCGTTGGCGACGAAGGTCTCGGTCAAGGGTTCCGCGGAATTCGACCTCGAAGCGGTTGCCGCCCGCTCCGTCGAGGATCTCGTGAACCACCTACATAACCGCCGGATAGAGGCATTCATGGCCCGTCTGGAATTCTCCCTTTCCCTTGCCTGCGGAAATCCCGAACTGAAGGACCTCCTGGGAGATATCCCCCAGATTCTCGTCTGGGCGCGACGTCTTTTCGACGGAGAGGTTTTCCAGCCAGAACGGATCGGGACGCTGCTTGCACAGGTTCATTCCTTCTTTCCAGCCCAACTCCTGGCCTTCCATCAGAGGCTCGTCGATGCCTGGGAAGGACGGGAAGCCCCTCAGCCTGAGCCGGTCAACCTCTCCGGGGAGGTCCTCACCGTCGAGTACGTTTACCGTCAAGCCCTCCAGGAAATCCTCGGGGACGGGGTGATCACCTCGGATGAGGAGGACACCCTCCGAAACCTCCGGGATTTCCTCCAGATTCCTCCCGACGTCTATCAGAAGATTTTCCAGGAGGTCAGCAAGGCCCCCAAACCGTTGAACCGGGATTTCGACTCGGTGGAATTCCTGCGTGACCTCGCCCGCCAGGCAATGGCCGACGGGAAGCTGGAGGACAGGGAACATCAGCTTCTGCTTACTGTGGCCGATTCCCTGATGCTGAAACGTGAAGATGTCGCGAAGTTCCTCGGGGAGGCCAAGAGGTCGAAAGATGCCCCAGCAGCGAGACCGGGCCTTTCCTCCGCTTTTTCCGAACTGGAAGCCAGTTGGACCCAGACCACCAGGTTCCGCAGGGATTGCCTCGAAACCGACGCGGGGGCTGCCGTTCTCAAGGAAGGGTGTGCCTTGCTCCGGAAGTTGAAGATCCGCGCGGCAAGCGGAAAATCCCCCTCTTCCGGGGACGGATCGATGCTCCTGACCTTCCATGTTCCGACGTCCTATCCGCTTCCGGTGCTTCTTTTCATGACCGAGGAGACGGACATCCACTCCGCCAGACTCCAGTTCAAAGGTGAGAATATGGTATTCCGCATGTCCGGGCGAGGACTCGAGGGTCTGGTGATGGAAAACCGAACCATGGGCCGGACGGCAATTCTCGAATGGATGCCCGAGCAGGCAACCCCCCAGACGATCCAGGACTTTTCCGCCGCCCTCGAAAAAGCGAAAGGGAAATTCGTTCTGGCGATCGTCCACCTCCCGTCGGGAAATCCGGTTTATTTCCAGGAATGCAGCGGGTCGATCGATCTGACGGGGCGGATGGAAGAAGCCCTGAAACTGCGGGATTCCGGAAAGATCGACTCCGCGATCCAGGCGCTTACAAGCCTTGCGGAGGAATTCCCCTTCCTGGGAGATGCCTGGACCCAGATCGGACATTGCTACAGGGCCCTTGCGAAGGAGAAACAGGGCATTCCCGGTGACCGCCTGTTGACGATGGCGGAGGACGCCTACTTGAAGGATCTGCAGCGGCTTCCCAACTACCCTGAAAGCCTTGGAGGCCTTGCCATGATCAAGCGGAACCGCGGAGACATCGAAGCCGCTCTGGCCGACCTCGAGAAGGCGGTGGAATTCAAACCCTCGCACATGAGCAACCTGTTGACCTTTTGCTTCTATGGCCTGGTCAGATTTCCCACCCAACCCGACCGGATGCTCGAGTTCCTCGAAAGGAACCTGGCCCGGGCCTACAATCTCTGCCCTCCACTCCCAGCGGTCCAGGATTTCCTCAAACAGGTCAAGACGAAATTCCGGATCGACCTGGCGTTGATTCTCGAACTCACGGAGGTCGACACGCGGTTCCATTGAAACAACCCAAAACCTGGGGATCGGTAACTCCGCCTGCGGTTCCCGTGTTCGCCCTGGCAGTTTGTTTCTCCCTCTTTTTTTCCCTCAACCCTGCCGGGGCCCGGGAGCTCGTTTTCTGGAACTTCTGGAACCCCAAGTTCATTCTCCCGGTTATCGAAAAGTTCGAAAAGGCGCACCCCGGGGCCAGGATCCGGAACGAGCAGATCAACTGGGCCAACGGCCTGGACAAGATTGTCGTTGCTCTTGCCAACGGGGTGGGCCCGGACATCTGCGAACTGGGATCCACCTGGACGGGACACTTCATGGCTCAGGATGCACTCCTGGACATGACTGAAAGGGTGGGGGAGGACCTCCCGCGTTTCGCCATGCGTGAAACCGTCACATGGAACGGGAGAATCTACGGCCTTCCCTGGTTGACCAGCACGCGCGTCCTCTTCTTCAACCGGGCACTTTTCCGAAGGTCCGGATTGGACCCTGATCACCCGCCGGAAACCTGGGCTGACCTCCTCGAGTGCGCAAGGAAAACCCACGACCCGGCAAACGGTTCCTACGGATTCGGAGTCAACGCCGGGGAAGGCCACATCCTCTACAAGAAATTCCTTCCCCTCGTCTGGGGAAATGGCGGAGCAATACTCGATTCCAAGGGGAACTTCGCCTTCTCCGGCCCTCCGACGCGGGAGGCCCTGGACTTCTACAAGAGACTTTCGGTTTTCGGTTTGAAGGAGAAACAGGACATTCTCGATGATGCCTTCAAACGTGGGAGGCTGGCAATGGAGATTTCAGGCTCCTGGAACCTTGCCAGTCTGCCCAAAGAGGCTCCGACGCTGGATTTTGGGGTTTCCCTGATTCCCCGCCCCGGACTGAACAACGGTACCTCGAGCTCCTTTCTGGGAGGCCAGGTCCTCGTCCTTCCACGCGGATGCTCGGACCCCGAAATTGGAGCCGAGTTCATCCGATTCCTGGCCCGGCCGGAGAATACCCTCCCGATTTCCAAGGAGACCCTGGTCCATTTCCCCGCGGACCGAAAAGCTTTTTCCGATCCGTTTTTCGCATCCGATAACAGGTTCGCGGTCTTTTTCCGTCAGCTCGAGACCGCGGTCCATCCTCCCGTCCACCCGTTGTGGATCCCGATCGAAAGCATCCTCAACGAGACCGTGGAACAGGCGATCTACGGGGCCGACGTAGCCGGACTCCTCGAGAAGGCCAGCCGATCCTACGACAGCGCACGCGAGGATCTCGCCCGCCGGAGCCGGTCGCCCGTCACGGCGGAAAGGGGCCGGAAGAACCCCGAACCTGCATTCAACCTGTTTCTCTTCTCCTCCGCCCTTGCGGTGGGCGGGCTCATTCTGGCGGTTCTACTGCTGTTCAGCAAGGGCCGGTTCGGGGAAAGGTGGAAATCGGGGGGTTCCCAAAGCCTGCGCTCGGCGCACCAGCATAGGGTCCTTTTCCTTCTTCCCTGGCTCCTGACCTTCGCCGTGTTCTGGGTGTATCCGCTGATCTATTCCTTCCTGTTGAGTTTTCAGGATTTCGAGATCTTCCATCCCGAAAACTCGAGCATGGTCGGTTTCCGGAATTTCTCGCGGCTCTTTTCCGACGCGAAGTTCCGGCAGGCTTTCGGAAACACCCTTTTCTTCGTGGTGGGAACCACCCCCGTTGTCACCCTTCTGGGCCTCTGCCTGGCATTGCTGTTGAACTCGCTCAGGGTCGGGGAGGGGTTCCTGAGGTCGGTCTTCTTCCTGCCCTCGATGATCTCGGTGGTGGTTATCGCCACCATTTTCAAGTTCTTTTTCTCCCCCGAAGGAACGCTCAACTTCCTGACCTCCATTTTCGGTTTCTCGCCACACGGGTGGCTGGTCGAAAAGGACCTGGCCCTCCCTTCGATCATGGCAATGGACATCTGGTCGTCGGCGGGTTTCTACATGATCCTGTTCCTGGCTGCTCTGAAGGCGGTCCCCGGAACCTTATACGAAGCGGCGGAGATCGATGGAGCCGATGAGTGGGGGAAATTCCGGTTCGTCACCCTTCCAAGATTGCGGAGCATGATTCTCTTCATCCTGGTGATGAACACGATCCGCGGCTGGCAGGTTTTCCCCGAAATCTACACTCTGACCCGGGGAGGGCCGTTGGGGGCAACCGATACGATTGTCCACAGGCTTTATGAAACAGCTTTCAGATACCACGAGATGGGGTATGCCTCCGCGATGGCCCAGGTCCTGACATTCGTCATTCTCATACTGTCTTTTTTGCAGTTCCGGGTGCTGGATAGGGGAGGGGAGTGAGCCGCGCAAATTCACGCCGCAACCGGACTACCATGGTAGTCTTGTTGCTTCTTGCCCTGCCCTATGCCTTCCCGCTCTTTTTCATGGCAGCGCGGTCGCTTGGAGTTGGCGGGACCGGACCAACGAATGAAGGATGGGGGGTTTCCATCGAGTCCTACCGCCACCTCGTCGAGGAAACCTGGATGGCCCGGTCAGTTTTCAACAGCCTGGTGATTCTCCTGGTGGTGGTAGTCGCGAATCTGATTTTTTCTCTGTGCGTCGGATATGCTTTCGCCCGCTACGATTTCCCCTTGAAGGGGTTGTTTTTTGGAACCGTTCTCATTACCCTGACAATCCCCAAGCAAACCCTGATGATCCCCCTCCTGGACCTGATGATACGGATTGGGCTCCATGACACTCTCTGGGCGATGATTCTCCCGTTCTGTGTAGACGGGTTCAACGTATTCCTTGTGCGCCAGTACATCCTGGGGCTTCCCCGCGAACTGGAAGAAGCGGCAAGGGTGGATGGGGCGAACGACCTGGCCATACTTCGCAAAGTGGTCTATCCCCTTTGCAGACCGGTTTTGGCGGTGGTGATGATACATACCGCGATCACCACCTGGAACTCCTTCATGTTCCCCTTGATCCTCGTCGATTCAGCTCATCTCCGGACACTTCCCGTGAGCCTTTCGATGCTTACCCAGGGTCCCTTCTCGACGGATTGGGGAACGCTGATGGCTGGAGCGACGGTTACCGCGCTCCCGATCATCATACTTTTCGTGATCGGCCAAAAGGAGGTGATCGCGGGACTGACCTCGGGTGCAACGAAAGATTGAAGCGAAGGGATGACCCCGACCGCGCGGGGAAAGCCCTCCAAAAAGCGTTCCATTTCAGGACCCGGAATCAGGTTTCCTCGTAGGGGTAACAAACGGTTATGACGCGCGGGATCTCCGAATCCTTAACGACGATCTTGATGAAGTCGCCGTTGAACCTGCTTCCGATAATTGCCAGTTTCTCCCCGCTCCGCTCCTGCCAACGTCCGACGATCCTCCCGTTGAGGATCGCATCATGGACCTGCCTGATGTAGATATCCCTGGCAAGCATCTGGTCGTATGCGTGGCGGGTAACATGATACCG
>CAYRYU010000107.1:0-12913 GCA_964428355.1 uncultured bacterium | reverse complement strand
TGTAGATATCCCTGGCAAGCATCTGGTCGTATGCGTGGCGGGTAACATGATACCGGCCGTCGGCGATCTTTTTCGCAATGCTTCTCCTGCCCATGCTCCCCCCCAATCTCGGATTTTCGGGGACCGGGGAAGTCACTCTTCAACCCCTATACATTATACATTTTCGCCCCCGGGCTCCGGGAAACGTCAGGGCACGTGGGGATCCGGGGTGGGGGGGGTCAGGATCTGGAATCTGGAAAAGGAAAGGGGGGAAGGTTCCCGCTGGAGGCCGGGGGCACAGGAAGGTCGCTTTCCAGGGTGGCCATGATGACTTTATAGGTGATGGCAAGAGCGATGACGAACCAGACGATTCCCACCACCCACCCGGGAAGCAGGAATTTCTCCGCAAGTACGTAGGCATCGGACATCGGGACATTTCGGTCGATCAGATCGGATTTGATGTCCAGGATCACATAGAAACTCGACACCAGCCCGATGAAGCGCAGAAGCTGATCGCAGGCTATCTCTCCGAAGTAGTGGGCAAACGCGATCATGGCCGCCCCAAATCCTATTCCGAAGGCGATCCCCGTTGCATTCCCTCCATATCCCAGAGAGATGGCCACCAGGAGGATCCCGAGCCCGGTGACGATTGCCCTGTCGAAACGGGTTTTCGCCGCAAGGAGAAGAAGGGCCGATCCCCAGAGGAGGCTTCCGAGGTAACCCGCTGTGAGGATGATCCAGTGGATCCCCCCCTGGGTGGTGCAAAGCCCCCCTTCGTCAGTCGTCAGGGAGATCTTGAGCATCTTCCCTCCGGTCAGGATTGCCGCAAGACCATGTGAAAGCTCGTGGAAGAAGACGGTCAGGAGCTTGATGGGAAGTATCACAACACTGTCCCAGGACCAGACCGCCAGTGCGAAAAGAATTATCGGAATTCCCATCCCTCCGAGAGGGGGCCGGGGTGCGGGGGAAACCGGTTCCAGGCTGGTGTTCATCCTTGTCATCCCTTCCTTTGGATCGCTTTTGGGATCACGAATTCGAGGAGTGCGAGGCAAGATCTCCCATTTTTGTTATCTGATCTATGTTTCCCAGAACGACAAGAGTGTCCCCGGGTTCGAATACATAGGCGGGTTCCGGGTTGATCACATTCTTCTCCCCCCGCCGGACCGAAACGATAATCGCCCCCGAACGCCGCCTGACATCGGCATCCTTGAGAGCCTTTCCATCGAGGTAGGAACCCCGAACGATGTGGAACTCCTCCATCTGGAGTTCCTGGTCCTGTCCGGCCATCGTTGCATCCAGGAAATCAACGACCGTCGGACGCATCAGAACTGATGCGAGGCGCGCCCCGGCTATGATGTTTGGCGAAACGACATAGTTCGCCCCTGCGCGCTTGAGCTTGGGAACCGATTCGATCTTTGCCGCGGTCGAGACGACGAAAATCTTCTGGTTCAGGCCCTTTGCGGTAAGCGCGACGAAAACGTTGTCGGCATCGTGCGGAAGCGTTGCGACGAGGGCGCAGGCGTTTTCCAGGCCCGCTTCCACAAGGACCTCATCGATCGTGGCGTCTCCTTCGATCGCCGGGATCTGCTGTTCGAAAAGCTCGGAAACGATTTTGGGATCCGAATCTATGACCACAAGAGGAGTCTTCCTGCGTATCAGTTCATGGATGACAACCATCCCGGTTTTTCCCGCTCCACAGATTATAAAATGACTCTTCATGCCCCGAATGGTGTCTTTCATTCGACGTTTCCCCCAGATTTCCCTGAGCTTTCCCTCCAGAACGAACTGCGCTCCGGCGGTGATCGTGTATGCCATCAACCCCGCCCCGAACACGATCAGGATGATGGTGAAGATGCGTCCCTGCGGGCTCAAAGGATGGACCTCGCCAAACCCGACGGTCGTCAGGGTGATCACGGTCATGAAAAGTCCGTCCAGGAGCGTCCATGAGGACCCTTCCACCAGGCGATAGCCCAGAGCTCCGATGCCCAGCATCAAAACGAATACGATGACGGCGGTTAGGACTTGTCTGTTTCCCATTGTCGCTTCAGATTCTAGCGCAGGGAAAGCGATGACGCAACCGTCGCAAGCCCCAAATCCCGCGACCGAACATCTGATTGCATTCGAGAGTCGCGTATCCCGGACTCCAGGAGGTGTGGTGGCGATCCCGTTGCCCGTGTCAGTTGGTAGCGGCCTGATCCTCGTCGGAGGGAACGAAAACCGGCCGGATCACCAGACGGTTCACACGCTTGTGAACCTCGGAGTCGTAGTGCTCCTTGATCGTCTTCCAATCGGCGAAGGAACACAGATCCTGGACGAGGTTGAGAACACGCACATTGTCGAAAAGGTTGTATACGGGATACTCGACGGTGATGAGATCCGCAGGACAGCCCATCTCGTTCAGACGCCGGGTCCAGCTTTGCCGGAAATGGTTCTCCGAGTCGCAGCAGTTGAGAAGGATGATCTTGTAGTTGGGGGGAAATCTTGTTGCGTCGAGATCTTCACTCGTGGCCCGATAATATCTGTATGGTTCGGTATGTCGGTCCTCAACCATCTCGCCGTTTCCACTCCGGAAAATGTCATCCCTGTCGGAGAACGCCATTCCGCCTCCGTATCGGGCATGTCCCGAGTAGATGATCAGGTCGAGCGAGGGATCCTCGAGAGCTTCCTGGAAAAGGTTCCGGGGGTTGCCGCTGATCTGGGTGATCATCCCGATGTCGATGCGTGCCTTTTTCCCCCTGAAATAGATGTGCTTTCCGTTCAAGGTCTGGAAAGCCGGATAAACCGCCTGGATGGTTTCACGCGGATGGTCCCAGCCCCAAAACACCGCGATCCGGAAGACCCCGTCGGAGAAGATGCTTTCATACCAGGGTCGACCGCGGGGGACTTTTGCCCCGGCTTTTCGCACAGGCTCCTTTTTGGGTTTCGCCCCCATGAGAAAAATCACCGGCAGACAACACAAAATGACTGCGACGGTGCGATTCATCCAGGGTTTCCGAAGAATGTTCATAGGTTTCCCAGTAATCCATCGGCATCCGCAAACAATTTTCTGATGGTTTCATGCTCCCGAACCGTCGAGCGGCGTGAAACGACTACGGCCACTGATGGCACAGGAGTTACGGGAATCAGGGCCAGAGAAGGCCCGGGTCAGGCTGTCTCCTCAGGTGATGCGGGGGGATTTTCGGGGTTCTCCTCGCTGAGGAGTTTGTCGATCTTGAAACCCGCGGTGACCGACCTGAGCTCCTCGATGACCCCGTAGAGATCCTTGGCAACAGCCTCAATGGACTCCGGATCCTGCTTTTTCTTCTTCATGGTTTCATTGAGTCGGTTCCCCGCCGATACCAGGCGGCCAATCACCTCACGGTCTTTCTGGACCATTTTCCGTAGCGATTCGGTCATCGTGTTGAACGCTTCGGAAAGGTCCCTGAGTTCGTCTCCATAGCGAAGCTGGACATCCTGGGTCAAATCTCCCTGGGCGATCTGTTTCGCCGAGTTCTCCAGGCGAAAGACGGGCCCCGCTATCTTGTGCGAAACGAAGATGGACAAGACCGCAATAACCAGGATGAAAATCGCAACGTATTTGACCAGGTCCCGGTTGACGGTGTCGAAAATATCCGCCAGCTTGTCGATGGTGAGATCCTGGGTCTTGCTGATCATGCTCCAGGAGGTGAAATAGATCGTCCAGCCCACGCCAAGGGCTACCGCAAGCATGGTCGTCACGATGATTCCCATGTATCGGAGCTGAAGCCCCGTCTTGATCAGAAAAATCCGCCTTCTATGTTTTGCCATAGGTCCTCCGGTTATTCATAACCCGTCATTTGCCCGCCCCAGGTTCGCCTTTGGATTCAGGCCCCTGAGTCGGGGTGCTTGATTCGGCCTCGTCTTTGGGGTTCGGCCTGTGGATCGTACAGAGAGTCTCTCCCCCGGGCCCGAAAATATACTTTCCCCCTTCTGGGCAACGCTGGATTTCCGAGAGGAAACCCTCGGCCTTGAGGAAATCGAGGGGAATGACCTTCCCGGGTTGGACGAATGAACGGGTGTTATTGGAATCGAAATTGGAAATCGCGACTTCGATCTTTCTGCGGATCTCTTTACATGAGATTCGGTAGATTCCCGACCGCATCCGAAAATACTGGGGAAAGAAGAAGGCCACGATCAGGAAGGAACCGACGAGGAGGACGAGGATCCCGTAGAGACCGAATCCACCGCCGCGTCCGAAAACCGGGCCACCAGGCAAGGAGGCCGATCCCTGGAGCCCCGGGCCCTGGCCTTTTCTGGAAGCGATTTTCCTGTTCAACCTTGCCCTTTCACGAGAAGTATCCCTGGGGAGTTCCCTGGTGGAAGAGATCATATGTACGTACCATACCACCCGAATCCTGTCAACGTCCGGGTGACCTGCGCAATTCCGAGAGGGCTTCCTGGAACCTGGATGGGAGAGGAGCTTTCCATGTGAAGAGTTCGCCGGTGACCGGGTGGGTAAGGGAGACCCGGGAACTGTGCAGAAATAGACCCTGCATTGCCCCGATCCTCTTTCCTCCATACGTGATGTCGCCCACCAATGGATGCCGGATGTAGGCCAGATGAACCCTGATCTGATGAGTTCTTCCGGTCTCGATGATGACCCGCAGGAGAGTGGCTCCCTTCAGCAGTTCCACCCGCTCGAATCTGGAAACCGCGTTCCGCCCCTTCCCGGGAGGGGCTGCTTTCATTCGCTTCCGGAAAACCCTGTCCCGCTCGATGGCTATTTCTATACGCCCGCTTTCCGGACGAACGATGCCCTGGACCAGGGCGAAATATTCCTTGCCCACCTTCCTGGCGGAAAACGCCTTCGAGAGCCGCAGGTGAGCGACCTCGGTCCGCGCAAGAACCATGACACCGCTCGTGGTCTTGTCCAATCGGTGGATGACTCCCGGTCTGAGAGGGGACCCGATCGGGCTCAGGCTTGTGCATCCGAGCAGGGCGGACACGACACTTTCCTTTTCCCGGCCCGCTCCGGGGTGAACCACCAGTCCATAGGGTTTGTCGATCACCACCAGATGCTCGTCCTGGAAGAGGATCGGAAAGGTCAACGCCGTCGGCTCAAGATCCCTTGCGGGGGCGATATCGGGAAACGTTATCCGCACCAACTCTCCACCCTTGACCTTCGCGCTGGGCTTCACCTTCCGACCGTCGACGACAGCCGAACCGTTCCGGATCAGCTCCTGAAGAGCCGCCCGGGAGGAATCGGGAAAACCCTTCGCCAGCGCCTGATCGACCCGGACGCCCGCAAGCTCCCCGGGAATCATCCATTCCTTGGGGCCGGGCATCTTCTAGATCCCTTCCTGAGCGGGTTCGACGGCTGTTCTTCCGGAAGGGGTGTTGCGTCTTGCGAAGCAGAGAACCAGCCAGGCGACGGAGAAGGAAAACCCGGCCACCGAAATGAGCTGGGAAACCGAGAGTTGAAGGGAAGTGAAGAAGCCTCCCCGGTCGTCATCCCTGAGGAATTCTATCAGGAACCGGAAAACCGAATAGGCCATCACATAGATTCCCCAGATCGCACCCGGAAAGAACCTCCCCTTTTCCGCCCTCTTTCCGAACGCGGAAAGGGTAATCATGAAGAGGATTCCAAGGAACAACGATTCGTAGAGTTGAGTGGGATGTCGGGCGAATCCTTCGTTCCGCTCCGGAAAGACCACGCCCAGGAAGCTGTCGGTCCGGCGTCCGAAACAACATCCGTTCATGAAGCACCCCAACCGCCCGATGGTATGACCGAGCGCAAGGCAGGGCGCAACCAGGTCACCGAGATTCCGGAGACCGATTCCGCTGTATCGAGAGAAAACGATGACCGCTATCGTCGTGGCGACAAAACCTCCAAAGAATACCAGTCCGCCCCGGTTGAAGGCGAACCATGACCAGATCGTCGGGAACTGGTCGGGATAGAGGATAATGTATAGAAGGCGGGACCCGAACATGGCGGAAATCATGAACCAGACAGCCAGATCGAGAATCCGATCGCTCGGAATTCCAAACCTCCGGCCGTTATAGACTCCCAATCCGATTCCGCAGGCGAAGGCGATCGCAAGGAAAACACCGTATGTTTGGATAGGGAGAATGAAGTGTCCGAGTCGGGGAAACATCAAGCCCTCCCGGCTGCCGAAGAAACCGTTTCTTCGGGGGGAAAAATCCGTAGGTTTCCCGCCCGGGCGAAGAGCTTCCATGCAACGAACGATCCGAAGGTCATACCCATCCCGATCCATTGGGATAGAGTCATCGAAAACATCCAGACCGGGTTGTCCCCTCTCCAGAACTCGATAAAAAACCGGCCAAATCCGTAAAGGCCAAGGGAGAGAACGAAGGCTTCCCCGTAATTCTTCCGCTTCGGTTTGTACCATTGAACCGCAAAGAAAACCATCAGGCAGACCAGTGATTCGTAAACCTGGGTCGGATGAAGAGGTGTCGGACCCACGCGGGGGAAAACGATTCCCCACGGCCATGTGCAGGGAATCCCATGACAGCAGCCGTTGAGAAAACACCCCAGACGGGCAAAAGCGGCTCCGAGGGGAAGGCCCATTCCCACGCAATCCATGGTCCGCCAGAACGGCATTCCCTTGTAGCGCACGAAAAGGTAGTTCGAAAGGATGCTCCCGAAAACCGCCCCATAGAATGTCAGACCACCACTTTCAAAAGCGAAGAAGTTTCCCGAAAGGAGATACTGTGGAATGTACTCGATGATGTAGAGAAACCTCGATCCCAGGATTCCGACCACCATCTGTATCAGAAGCATGTCGAAGACGGACTCACCTGAAAGCCCGTCTTTATCGGCTTCTTTGATGATCCACCATGTTCCGAGCGCATACCCGACCGCGATCATCAGGCCGTAACTGTACACGTTGATCCCGTTGAAGGAATACAGGATCGGAATCATGGGTCAGGCCGCGGAAGCCGCGCTCACGGACTCGCTGTCGTTCTCCGAACTTTCGTCTGGACTCAGAAAGAAGATGTCCACGAAGAGAAGGAAGACCCCAAGATCGATCGCGACGTCGGCGACGTTGAAGACCGGGAAATCATACTTTCCGAAATGGAAGAGAAGGAAATCGATCACGTAACCATAGAGAACCCGGTCATACAGGTTTCCGATCGCTCCTCCGACCAACAGGGCGAGCGCCCAACGGGTCATCCGTTCCTGGATGGGGAGTTGGAAGCTGTAGTAGGTGATGATGGTGATCATCACCAGAGCCATAGCGATAGGAGGCAACCTCCAGTCGGGGAACCATCCGAATGCGACACCAGGATTCCGGACATATTGGAGGGTGAAGAATTCCTTGATCACTGGAAGGGGGAGGCTCTTCTCGTAGACCAGGATCAGGATCTTGGAAACCCTGTCCAGCAGAAAGAAGATCACGGCATACAGGAACACCGAAGGGGCTCTGAGGTAGAACCTGAGGTTCTTCAGAATGAAGAACGGATACAGGACAGCGACGAAAAGCGCGGTCCCTATCGCGGAAAAGAACCAGAACAGGTAGTCGTTTAGTTTCCTCATTCCGCCTTGGCTTCAACTGATGGATTCATGCTTACATTTGCCGGTAGTATATCAAACTCTTTCGACAACATTTGCCGTTTCTTGAAGTTTTTTAGGTGAATCTTCCGGAAAAATTCTTTTGGATCCCCGGGTTAACCTTGGAAATCGAACTGCCGATAGATGGAAGGAATCGTATATCGTTTATCTGTCAGGGAGGTCATTTCCCCAAATGAAGAACCTCAAGAAAATCCAGAAACGTCCGTTCCTCTCCCTGGGTCTGGTTTTGGTCGCAGCCTTGATTTCCCTGGGGTGTTCGGACAGCACATCCGAAACCGGGGGTGGGGTGAACCCGCTTTCAGCCTATTCATCAACTACCTCCCCCACGACCGTCGTCACCACCAACACTCAAGGAGTGGGCACTCTCGACTCCCCGATCGTGACGGTTCCCACCGACACCAGGTCGGACCACACGAACGCTCCCCTCCTGGACAACAATCATCCCGGGTGGCAGCAGGAGGCATGCCTTTCCTGCCATACCGACCAGAGCAGGATTCCGGATCACAGCTATACCGACACCTCCCTTTGCTATCGATGCCACGGGGCTAACGGGTTGACGATTTACGGGGATGCCAATCCACCATCTATCAGGGGTGTGGTCGCTGCACCCACCGGAACTTCGGTGACGGTCACCTGGCAGACCGACGAAGAATGCCTTTCCCGTCTCACCCTGAAAACCATCGATGGGGACAAACTGGAGTTCCCGGTCAGCACCACATACAAGACATCCCACAAGTACACGGTGGATGGGCTCCTCCCCGATACGAACTACAACTTCGAAATCAGCGTGACCGACAAGCATGCCAACAAGACTTCGTCGACATCGTTCGGAGTTCTTTCCTTCAGGACCCAGAGTGCAGTCGAAGTTCCCACCACCACAGCCACGGGAACCACCAATCCCGACACCGGAAGCACCTTCTTCGTATACTTCAGCCCTGAGGTGGAGGACCAAAACACCATCAAGGTTTCCTACAAGACCATCGCGAATCCACAGGAGTGCATTATCCATTTCGCAAACCTGGATCTCGGAACCAAATTTACCTATGCCTGTCCGACCAACGTCACGGAGTATATCTACACGTGGAGGAACGCCATTGCCTCGACGAACTACTCCATCTGGATCGAGGCCAAGGACGATGCGGGGAAGGACCAGAAAACCTCCAAGAAGAAGCGGACCACCCCCAAGTTCGATTGACGAAGCTTCAACCGCTGAAAACGGTCGGGGCCCATGTTGAATTACGAAAGGAAATCTGATATAACCAAAACCTATGACGTTCATACCCCGTCCGATCCTGGTCCTGGGGAAGCCCCGCCGCACGCGTTTCAGGGATTGCGGCCCGGGTTCCAGACTGGTGAGGTAACCGATGGGGTGGTTTTCCCGACTGACCGGTGCCAAAAAACCCGAAGATCCATCGGATCTCTGGAAGAAATGCCCAAATTGCAGCGAAATCCTTCTCAACAAGGATCTCGCGCGCAATCTTTTCCTTTGCTCAAAATGCGACCATCACCTGAGGATGCCGGTCTGGGACCGCATCGCCCTTCTGACCGACGACAACTCCTTCGTCGAGTTCGACTCGGACATCGCTTCCCTCGACCCCCTCGGCTTCGTAGATTCGCAACCATATCCCGACCGGATGAAAAAGGCCGTCGAAGCCACCGATTCCTACGAGGCGGTCATTTGCGGGGATGCCCGTATCGACAAGAAGCCCTTTCTTCTGGGAGTCCTCAATTTTGAATTCATGGGCGGAAGCATGGGGTCGGTCGTGGGGGAAAAGATTACCCGAATGATTGAATCCGCTCTCAGCAAAAGATGCCCCGTCGTCGCAGTCTCCGCCTCGGGTGGGGCCCGGATGCAGGAAGGGATTTTTTCCCTCATGCAGATGGCGAAGACTTCTCAGGCAGTCGCGAAGCTCTGGAACGCCGGAATCCCCTTCGTTTCCCTTCTGACGGATCCTACTACCGGTGGGGTTTCCGCCAGTTTTGCGAGTCTCGGCCATGTCAATATCGCCGAACCGGGAGCCCTGGTTGGTTTTGCGGGCCCACGGGTGATCGAGCAGACCATTCGCCAGAAGCTGCCTGAAGGTTTCCAAAGGTCTGAATTCCTTCTCAACCATGGAATGGTGGACATGGTCGTCCATCGCCGGAACCTGAAGGGCACTCTTTCGAAGCTCTTCAACCTCATTTTCTGATCGGGGTTTCAATGTCGAGGGAGTTTGAGTTCGAACGTCCGATTCTGGAGCTGGAAAAGCGGCTCAAAGACCTTCAGACCATTAGTGAAGAAGGGAAGATCGACCTTTCGAGAGAAATCCAGGCCATCGCCGACAAGATAGGCAATCTGAAGACCGAGATTTTCAAATCCCTCGAGCCCTGGCAGATCATGCAGGTTGCCCGACATCTCGAGCGGCCATCCACCCTCGATTATGTCAGGTTTCTCTGCGGCGAGGATTTTCTGGAACTACACGGGGACCGCCTCTTTGGTGATGATCCCTCCATTATTGCCGGCTTCGGCAAGATCGGGGACCAGCGTTGTGCCATCATCGGGCATCAAAAAGGGCACGACACCAACGAGAACCTTTTCCGGAATTTCGGAATGCCTCATCCAGAGGGATACCGGAAAGCCCTCAGGATCATGAAAATGGCGGAATCGCTCTCCCTGCCCGTCGTCGTCTTCATCGATACCCCCGGGGCCTTCCCCGGGATTGGCGCGGAGGAGCGGGGCCAGAGCGAAGCCATCGCCCGAAACCTCGCCGAAATCTCGATGATCGGGACTCCCATTCTTTGCTTCGTCATCGGCGAAGGAGGAAGCGGCGGAGCACTGGCCATTGGAGTCGGAGACATGGTCTGCATGTTCGAGTTCTCGATCTACTCCGTCATTACCGCCGAGGGTTGTGCCGCAATCCTGTGGAAGGATTCATCCAAAGCCAAGGAAGCCGCCCAAGCGCTGAAATTGCGGGCTTCGGATCTTCTCGAGGCCGGGGTCGTGGACAGGGTTCTCCCCGAGCCGCTCGGGGGAGCGCACCGAGACCATGCCGCATCCGCCAACACAGTGAAAGAAGCAATCCTCGAGTTTCTTCCCTCCTTGATGAAACTCTCCCGGGACGAACTTCTTTCAAAAAGATACGAAAAATACCGGAACCTGGGGAAGTTCACCCGCATACAGGATCCCGACCATGATTAAGCGGAAAAGCGCCCCCAAGGATTCCGCGCCTTCTCCCATCCCCGCGGAGGAAACCCCGCGTCGGCGCAGAAAGAAGGAGGAATCCGCCCCGCCCGCCGAAACGGAAAAACCCGAACCGGCGGATGATGAGGAAGTCCCCGAAACCGAGGAGATCGAACCCGAGGAGCTGATCGAAAGAGAGCGTGCCGAGTCGATCTTCGACGACTCCGTCAAGCTTTATCTTCAAAGATTGACCAAGCTTTCCCTTCTTGACCACGAAACGGAGAGGGAATGCGCGCGGAAGGTCGCCGAGGTCATGGCGCGGGCCGACAAGGAAAAGAAGGACTTCCTCCAAGCCCTGAACGAGGACAAGGAAGCCCTCGAGGCATGGGGAAAGCTCGTCGAGGGAAACCTCCGACTGGTGGTCAGCATCGCGAAGAAATTCACGAACCGGGGTCTCCTCTTCCTCGATCTGATCCAGGAAGGGAACCTGGGACTCCTCAGATCCGTAGAAAAATTCAAATACCAGTTGGGATACAAATTCTCAACCTATTCCACCTGGTGGATCCGGCAAGCCATAACCCGTGCCCTTGCTGAACAATCACGCGTCATCAGGATCCCGGTGCACATAATGGAAATCGTGAACAAGGTCAGGAAGGCGACAAGGGTTTTCGTCCAGGAGCACGGTCGGGAACCGACTCCCGAAGAGCTTTCCAGGGATGTCGACCTCCCGATCGAGAAGATCGAGGAGATTACCCGCCTGACGACCGAACCTGTTTCCCTCGACCTTGCCGTGGGGAACAAGGAGGATTCCTCCCTCGAAAGTTTCATCAGCAATGATGAAGCTGTGAGTCCCGAAGAGACGGTCATCGATACCCTCCTGAAAGAGAAGATCGAGAATGTTCTTCAGGTCCTTACCGAAAAGGAAAGGCAGGTCATTGCCCTTCGATTCGGACTGGACGACGGAGTTCCCAGAAGCCTCGAAGAGATCGGACGGATCATGTCCGTCACACGTGAAAGGGTCAGGCAGGTTGAAGAGAAGGCCTTGAAAAAGCTCAGGGCCAACAGTGACCCCAACTTGAGAGAATTCTACAACCGTTGATCGGCTCCCCCCCCCTTCCGTCCCCCGGGATCAATCGACCTCAAGCTCAGGCACGGGTCTTTTCCAGATCCGCGCGGGAAAAGAATCTTCAGGGAATGAGCATGGAACTTCCCTCAGGCAACCAAGGCAACCAACAAGGCGAACTGGAAAACCCCGCAACCGCCCCCTTCAGAATTCTCTTTCTTCTGGGATTTTGTGGGATGTTCCTCTCCGAGGGATTGATCTGGAATGTTTCCACCATGGTGGGAATCTATCAAAAAGGACCCCATGCAATGCTCAACCTGGGGGCCCTTGCCTGGATTCTCTACACCCTGCAGTTCGCTATTTTTGCCGATCTTGTTCATCGCTTTTCGGTGAAAGACTTCACCGGAATGATCCTCCTTGGCTGCCTCCATGGCTTGCTTCTGGAAGGGGTTTTTGCGAACATCGTCTTTTCCTCGCCCTTCCCTCCAAGGATCTTCGGCCTTTCCCTCCCGGGATGCGCTTTTCCCGCCCTCTCCTGGCATGCGGCACTGGATTTTACCGTTCCCTTCCTTTTCCTAAAAAAACTTGCCGATGGCGAAATCCGCCTTGATGAATCGCTCTTGAAACCAAGGCCGTTGGCCAAACTGACCCTGCTTGCCCTTTTCTGGTTCTCCTGGTCGGAATCCAGGATCCATCAAACCAGATTCCCCGATTTTCCCCCGGAAATCCGCTTCTTCTTCCTTTTTTTCCCAATGGTGGTCCTCGGGTTCGTGGCCTACCTCAATAGGGAATCCACAAAAACCGTTGTGCCACGGGAGGTTCTGTCAACAAGCATGAGAAGGTCTCTTCGACTGCTGTTCCTTTTCTTCTTCCTGGCGAAAGGGATGCTCTTTCCGAACAAGGCGGGCTACCTCGCATTCTCGATTGTCCTTGGAGCTTATGGTTACCTTTTCCTGATCTGGAACCGGAAAACGAATCAAGTGCACTCCCCATCGAACTTCTGGACGAGGACCTTCCCCTTTTCGGTCAGGTTTTCGCTGTTTCCGTATCTGATTTCCTGCTGCTGGATAACGGTCTTGTTCCTGGGATTTCGATCGGTTTCGGGGATCCTGTGGTTCAAAAAAGCCATGGGAGTCCTGAGTGTTTGTCAAATTCGAGG
>CAYRYU010000106.1:0-25461 GCA_964428355.1 uncultured bacterium | reverse complement strand
GACCTTGGCGGCAGCCGCGAATTCTTTGGAGGAGATGACCATCGCCTTGGCTTTAGCGGCGAGTTCCTCAGCCTTTCCTCCCTTTGGGGGGGCTTTTTTCTCTCCGTCCTTGATGATCTTGCTCACTTCCGCATCGGTGGGAATCCTGAGAACGTATTCCTCGAAAAGATCCCGAACCGCGACCTCCTGATTGGTCTTGTTTGCCTCCATTTCGGGAGTCTCTTTCTCGGTCTTCTTGATCTCTTCCCTGCTCCGGACCTCTTCCGCCAGTGCCTGCTGGGCGATGGCGAGGTTCGTCATCACGTCGGGGGGATTCTGGGCGAAGTCCTGGATTCGGTTTATAACCGGGCACATCGCGTCACCGAGCTTTTGAAGCATCGGGTTGCGATACCAGGCTCTGAGGGACTTGATCGCTTCGTCGGTCCAGTATTTGAGGCCTCCGGAATCGGCTTCGAATCCGAAAATCCAGCGATAGACCTGCTGCATCCGATGGCGCATCGCGCCATCGCTGCAATCGAGAAGCTCGGACAACTCTGCATCGGAACGGTTCTCGAAGTTTTTCCGATCGTTGTCCGAGGGGAATCGTCGGTAGAAAGCGAGGAAAAGCCGATCAGCCTTGTTCGGATGGCGGTGCGCCCCTTCCTGGCTATTGAGCAGGCTCATCCGGACCCGCCGCCAGAACTCCGGAATGAACACCCGGCCAGGGCGCTCTCGAAACTGGCGCCGGTAATCCCCCAGACCACCCTCATCGGCTTCCCGCCCCAGGTACCGCTTGTAGAGTTCCCTCAGGCAGAGGTTCGCATACTCGTCCGACATCTGGATGGCTTTCCGGGCCTCCTCGAGGGAGAAGGAAGCCTTCAGGTCGGACAGTAGATTTGCCCCGGTGATCCCGGAGTGAGGCCGGAGCTCGCGGTGATTGATGATCCCCTCGATCTGCTTTTCGATCGGATCGGTGATCTTTGCGACGAAATCCTCGATCGCCTTGGTTTCGTCCTGCGTGGCGGGGCGGGCAAGATATCCCCAGAACATGCGGTTGATGACCGACAGATTCTTCTTTCCATCCTCGCTGTTGACGAAGCTTGTCCGAAGCTCCTCCAGGTCCATCGAACCGTCGTCGAGACTGGAGATTGCCTGCCGATACGCCTTGTCCGCCAGCTCCTTTCCCGTGATCTCCTTGTGCCATTTCTTGACCAGATCGTAATCTGCCTGGCCATACAGCTTTTTTTCCGCCCAACAAGCCGGAGCAAAAAAAAGACCGATCAGGCCCAGAAACAGGCAAGCGGAGAAGAATACTCGACTCATGATACCCTCCCATAAGTTTTCCTCTTACGAATTTTCAGGTCGATTTTCCCAGGACCGAAGTGATTTTACCACCATTTTTCCCAACGGAAGGATCTGGAAGAGCGTTCCACTTTTATGGATAATGCTTTCTTTGGTGGACCGATTTCGACCTTTTTCGGAGGAAAACCATGAAGCTGAAATCATTGATTCTTTCCCTCGTTTTTCTTCTTGGGGTGGGCTCTGTGGCTCAAGTCCAGGCCGGGGAAAACCAGCCCGTGAAGTTCCTGATCACCCTCCAGGAGGTTCTCGGGCTGGAGGCGGATTTCAACCCCGTTCCGGAGGGATGCACGGTCTGGTGGAAGGGATACGTCCTCCGGCCCACCAGAATCACCTCTCGAAAGCAATTGATAAGGGTTCTTTCGGAGGACGGAAAAGAAGAATCCCTTCCCGAGCCTTCGAAAGCCACCCTTGCGCTTTACGACGCGACGAAGACCCAGAAGATGAAGGAACGGCTTGCCTTTGCGGCCACGGTCGATTCGGCGAAGATCCAGGATGGTGTCATCCGCCTCGATATCTTCGACCTTGCCAAAATCATTGGAAAGGTTGACGAGGCGAAAATCAAATATGACTTCATTGCTCAATGCGATGGGGTTCCAGGGAAGACCCGTACCATACTCGTTTCCTCGCTTGATTCGGACGGTCCGACCAAGACGGGTTTCAACAAGACTCTAACCCATGAGACGGCCCACATGCTGGACAACGTGTCGTCGGGACCCGGGGGATGGGACTTTACACATTACGTGGACGAGCGGACCGAAGTCGGGACGGCATGGGCGGAAGGATGGGCCAGGTTCAATGAGCTTCTGGACGATCCAACCTCCGAGCCTCTTGCCCCCTACTCGAGGTTGAAATGGGAATGCTGGGATTCGACCCCTTTGAAACCGCATTACATCTATCTCACTCCCGAGTATGTTTATGGGCCTTCCTTCCTCGAGGTCGAGGGAATCATCGGCACGATTCTCTATGACATGGCAATGCAGATTCCAAACGGTCTGGAAATCGTCCAGGACGCTTTCAGGGAAACGAACTCCAGGATGAGAGTCCGCCTTGCACCCGACCTGATGCGGAGGATTCTTGCGAGGCACCCCGAGCACCTCGGCGAGATCGTCCGGATAGTCGAAACGGCGACTTCGGGAAGGCTCAGGAACCAGGATTTCCTGGATTTCCTGGGAACGTCCGACGCTTTGGAAGCCATCCTCAAAAAGCGTGTCAATCCACCTCCCCCACTGGATTTCGATGCCAAGAGTCCCCGGCTGGCGGAGGAAACCCCTCTTGTACCAAGGTCCGGGGTTCAAGGGACGACCGTCATCGACCGGGGAGCGGATTCCCCCCGTGCCGGATCCTCCGAAACAACGCCGCAAGAAGGTTATCTGGACGCGATCGGGGAATGACCCTGGAGCAAAAACCGAAGACTGCCATCGTTCCCCGGATTAAGAGACGCAACCGGGTTTGACATTCCCAAACCGGGGACACCGGGGACACCCGATTTGACATTCCTGGAACCGGGTGCTATTCACCTTCGTATGATCCGAATGATCACCAGGAGGAAGAAATGAAGGGTGCGATCATGCATTGTCTGGGGGATCTCGTCAAGGAGAAGTTCGGGAAGGACAAATGGGAGGAAGCCCTCGAGAAAGCCGGTCTTGCTCGGAGGGCATTTTTCATACCGAGCCAGAACGTCGAAGACGCGGTCGTAATGAAAACCGTCGAGGCGGTCTGCGGAGTGCTCAAGATCACTCCCACGCAGGCCGCGGATGCATTCGGAAGCTATTGGGTGACCGTCTACGCACCGAAATTGTACATGGAGTTCTTCCGGGAAGCCCATTCCGCGAAGGAGTTCCTGTCGAAAATGGATACCGTTCACGAGAAGATGACCAAGAACATCCCCGATGCCCATCCTCCCCGGTTCGAATACGAGATGAAGGGCGACAAGACGATGATCCTGACCTACAAATCCCACCGGGGCCTGGTCGACTTCTGCGTGGGGCTGATCAAAGGGGTGGGCCAGTATTACAAGGAGGATCTCACCGTCACCAAGATCGGGGGCAACAAGATCCAGATCGGGTTCACGCGGTAACAGGTCGGGTTCGCCAGTTGATCAGCGCTCCAGTGTCGGGGAGTGCCGCTTTCCCCATTCCAACAGGTCGTCGAACAGGGTGTAGGCGACGGGTGTCAGGAGAAGCGTTATCAGCAGGCAAAGGCTCTGGCCTCCGATGATGACCACCGCCATGGGTGAGCGGGTTGCGGCTCCCGCTCCCTGACCGAACGCCATGGGAAGCATTCCCGCCACGAGCGTGATCGTGGTCATGAGGATCGGCCTGAGTCGCGCGTGGTTGGCCTCCTCGACCGCCTTGGCCCTCGGATAGCCCGATTCCCTGAGTGTGTTCATGTAATCGATCTGGAGAATCGCGTTTTTCTTCACGATTCCGAAAAGCATGAATACTCCAAGGGCGGAGTAGACGTTCAGCGTTCCTCCAGTGAGCAGAAGTGAAAGCAGTGCGAAAGGAATGGAGAGCGGAAGGGAAAGCATGATCGTGATCGGGTGCAGGAAGCTCTCGAACTGGGACGCCAGGATCATGTACATGAATATTGCGCTGATCATGAATGCGAAGGAGAATCCGCTGACCGTTCGGGCCATTTCCCTCGAACGACCGGTGAAGCCTCCGATGTAGTCGGAAGGGAATTCCAGCTCCTTGACGGCGGCCAGGATGATTTCATTGATCTGCCCCATGGCCGCTCCTTTGGCGAGGTTTGCACTTACGGTGATGCTCCGCTGCCTGTCAGTCCGGTCGATCTGCGCGGGTCCGAATCCAAGGGAGACCGAGGCGATCGAGTCGAGCCGGACGAAAGTGCCTCCCGAGCTCTGAAAAAGCAGTCCCGCAATCGAAGCATCCGAATTGCGGTCTTCAGGTCGGAGACGGATCCTGACCTCGTACATTTCGTCCGCTTCCTTGAACCTCGTGATCTGGTCGGTTCCTCCCACCATCGTTCTTAGCGCTCCCGCAACGGTTTCGAGCCGTATTCCCATCCGGTAGGCCCTTTCACGGTCTACCACCACGTGGACCTCGGGTTTCCGGTCGATGAAAGATGTGTCGGCGTTTCCAACCACCTTCGGGTTCTCCTGGAGACGCTTCAGGATGGCGTTCGAGAAGGATTTGATCTTTTCCAGATCGGGACCCGAGATCGAGTAGGTAACATCGGACATCCTTCCAGATCCGAATGAGGAGGAGGGGGTCACGGCAACGCGAAATTGGCTGAACGGCTTCAGCAGTTGTCGGGCTTTTTCCATCACCTCGAACTGGGAGAAGGTCCTTTCGCTTATGTCGACCAGCTGCACATAGAGCGCCCCTTCGTTGACCCCGGTTCCAGCACCCTCCCCGATGCTCGCGAAAATGTGTCGGACACCGGGAAGCGAACGGATCTTTTCCTCCATTTCCGTCATCAGGGCGGACGTACCTTCCAGGGAACTTCCCTCGTCACCCCTGAAGTTGACGTTGAACTCGTTTGTGTCGTCCGAAGGGATGAAATCCATCCGCATGATGTTTTTCAAGGGAACGATCGCAACGATACAAGCGGTCGCAAGCAGAACGATCAACCACCGGTTCCTCATCGAGAATCCCAGAAGTCTTCCGTATGCCCGGTCGATCGAGGCGTAGAAGCCTGATTCCTTGCTGTGTCCCGACCCCCTGGCGAAACGATACTGGAAGAGGCGCGAGCAGAGCATCGGAGTGAGGGTGAAGGATACGAACAGGGAAACCATGATCGCGAAAGCTATCGTCAATCCGAAGTTGTTCAGCACCCGTCCGATGATTCCCTCCATGAAAGCCACTGGAACGAAGATCACGGCCAGGGAGAGCGACGTCGCCATGACCGCGAGATAGATTTCCGAGGTTGCCTGGCGTGCCGCCGTCATTGCGTCCGATTTCTTCTCCTCCATGTGCCGGAAGATGTTTTCGAGAACGACGATGGCGTCGTCGATGACGATCCCCACCGCGAGAGTCAGGCCCAGCATGGACATGTTGTTGAGGGTGAAGCCCATCAGCCTCATGATGAAGAAAGTCGCGATCAGCGAGATGGGGATCGCGACCGCCGAGATCAGGGTTGAGACCCAGTTCCCGAGCTTCACCATCACCACCATTCCAAGCGCCAGAAGGGCAAGCCGAAAAGGAAGGGATTGTACAAGGAGCCCCGCGAACAGGAGGATGGCCAGGAATGCCCCGGTCGTGGGGTTACCCATGAAGGTCATCACGACTAGCGAAGCCAGGGCGGAACCCAGGATCAGGTGTGTGTTCAGCTCGTGAAGTGAGTTCTTGATGAAGCTCGACTGGTCGCGGATCACGGCGATCTCGACGCCCTTGGGGAAGCTCTTCTTCAGCTCCTCCAGGCGGCCCTTGATCCGGTCGATGACCTCGACCGTGTTGACGCCCGACTGTTTCTGGATGACGAGGGAAAGGCAGTTGGAACCGTCCAGACGGGCCAGGGTCCGGGGTTCCTCTTCGGTATCGCGGATTTCGGCGATATCGGCAACCCTGATCGGGACATTTCCCAGCGTAGTAACGATGATTTCCCCGAAATCACCGGGGTCCTTCACCCGTCCCATCGTTCTCAGGACGAATTCGAGGGGGCCTCTGGTCACCTGGCCCCCCGGGATCTCGAGGTTCTGACCTTTGAGGGCAGCCTGCACCATCGAAACCGGGATGTTGTAGGCTCCCATCTTCGTTGCGTCGAGAATGACATGGATCTCCCTCTCCCGACCTCCAACTGCCTGGACGGCTCCAACCCCCTCGATCGCTTCGAGCGGCTCCTTGATCCGTTTCCTGGTGAAATAGGTCAGCTCACGGAGTTTCATCGGTCCGGAAATCACGAGTGTGATGACGGGGGAGGCGTCGGGGTCCATTTTCTCGATGACCGGGGGATCGGTTCCCTCCGGGAAATTCTTCGTGATCCGGGCGATCCGGTCGCGTACCTCCTGAGCCGCCACGTCGATGTTCTTTTCGAGGGCGAAGCGGACCATCACCTGGGCCATTCCGAACTGGCACTTCGTTACGATCTGGTCGATTCCACCGATCGTGTTAACGGCTTCCTCGATCGGTTTCGCGATCTGGGTTTCTATCTCCTCGGGGTTCGCGCCCGGAAGAGTCGCGTAGATTCTCGTCATGGGGAAGTCCATTTTGGGCATGAGGTCGAGGCCCAGGCCCCGGTAGGAGATCACCCCCATCACGATGAGGGCGAAGGTCATCATGGCGGTGAAGACGGGCCGCCGGATGCAGATTTCGGCCAGGTTCACCGGGTATCCCCCGTTTCGGGGCCGGTCATTTCGGCGGGGTTGGTAAGTCTGACCCTGGCGAACATTCCAGGTTTCATGAGATGGTCGGGGTTGTCGACCGAGAATTCGAGCCTGGCGGTCCGGGTCTTGGAATCGACGATGCCAGGCAGCCGGAGAAGTTTTCCCGTGAACCTGCGCCCCGGAAGGGCGTCCAGTGTAACGGTTCCGATCATTTTAAGATTGAGGCCGGGGAGGAAGCGCTCGGGGAAATCGACAACGACGAACACCGGGTCGAGCTGGACGATCGTATAGACAGGGTTGGCGGAGTTCACGAACGCTCCCTCATCGAGATGGCGCTGGGCGATCACTCCCGAGAAGGGTGCCTTCAGGACGGTGTATTCGAGCTGGAGCTTCGCGAGCTCGACCGAGGCTTCCTGTTGTTTCACCGCGGCCCGGGCGGATTCCTTTTCCTCGGCCCGGGGACCCTGGTCGACGAGCGATTTCTGTTGGAGGGCTGCCAGATACTGGGCCTCTGCGACCTTGGCCTTTGCCTCGGCGGCGTCCAGGGTCTGCTGGGATACCGCTCCCACCTTGAAAAGGTCACGGTTCCGGGTGCATTCCGCCTGGGAATTATCCCGGTTTGCCTTTGCCTGGTTCAGGTTCTCGGTAGCGGCACGACGTTCCTCGGGGCGGGAACCCGTATCGAGCTGCTTAACCTTGATTCGGCTGATTTCGAGCGATGCCTGGGCCTGGGAGACCGCGAGGCGGTAATCCCGGTCGTCGAGGGTGGCGACTTCAGCGCCATCCGTGGCCATATCCCCGGAGAAGAACGGGACCTTGGCGAGTCGGCCGGGAACCTTGAATGCCAGCGAAACTTTGCGGATCGCGGTGACCTCTCCAACCATTTCCCCCTGGAATGCTCTCTCCCCGCCGGAACCCGAGGCGGTCTGGGGGGCGGCGGTGTCCTGAAGGACTTCCCCAGCGGAGGCATTGGATCCGGCTTCCTCCGCGATGACGGGCACAAGGCATAACATGGCCGTTGCTGCTGCAAATACCATCAGTGCGAGTGGCCGGTATCCGATCTTCATCTGGAGGTTCCTTTCTCTTCTGCCGTCTTGGGCGGCTCCTCGCCCGGGTTGAACGCATCTTTCATCCCCAGCGCCCGCTGGAGCAGGGCCACCGCTACCACCCGGTCCCGGCGTGCCTGGGAGAGCGTGTTGCGTGCCTGGGCGAGCGCGAGTTGGGCATCGAGAACGTCCAGGCTGGTCTTGGACCCCGTTGCATAGGCGGCATGGGCAATCGAAAGTGCTTCGGACGCGAGGGCAACGTTCTTTTCCTGGGAGGAAAGGACCTCCTCGCTTTCTTCCAGCGTCAGCAATGCCTTCCGGATATCCACCCTCAACTGGGAAAGGGTGTTGTCGACATTGATGCGTGCCTGATCGAGGTTTGCTCCGGCTTCCCTCACGAGCTCCCGGGTCATCCCGGAATCGAAGAGGGGAAACTGGAGTCCCATGATCAGGTTCCAGTTGTCACGGTACCGCGTCGCTGGAACCCGGGTTCCCCGGGTTCTCTCGTAGATTCCCGAGAACGTCAGGCCGGGCTGGAGGTTGCGTCGGGCAGCCTCCTTCTGGCTTCGGGCCGCATCCTGCGAGGCCAGCGCGGCAGCGAGGTCGGGGCGGTTCATTGTCGCGATGGTCACGGCCCTCTCCTCCTCGCGGGGAATGTCGGGAATCGAGTCGGGAAAAGAACCAAGGACCGAGACATCCTCATCGGGGTTTCTCCCGATGAGGTGAAGAAGGTCTACCAACGCGGATTCGCGGTTCCGAACCGCCCTGAGAAGGATGGGCTTGGCGGCTGAGAGCTGGACCTCGGAGCGGACCAGGTCGAACTTCGGCGCCGACCCGGCCCGCACCCTCTTCTCGGTGTCATCCCGATGGCGGGCAAGCTGGTCGAGGGATTCCGATGCCACGCCGATGAACTCGTCAGCCAGGAGGAGATCGTAGAATGCGCGCGTGACGTTGAACCCCGTCTCGAGGACGGTCCTGTCCACCTCGGCTTCCGTTGCTCTCAGTGTGGCATTGGCTGCCTGCCGCTGGGAGCGGTTCTTTCCGAACGGGTTGAGGTTTTCGCTCACCGTGACCCTTTGGAAATCTTGGAAAAGGCCGGTGGAACTCGAATTGGGCTCCCGCAATCTAGTGTCCTGAGCGGATATCGCCGCGGCGGGAAGCTGTGTGATGCCGATTTGGCGTGCTTTGGCCTTTGCCGCGGTAACCCGTGTCCGGCTCGAAAGGATGGAACGGTTCGCCTCCAATGCAAGCCTGAGGCAGTCGTGAAGGGTGAGAGGGGCGGGTGGTTCCTTCGCGCCCGCTTCCGTGGAAACGGAGAAGGAGATTAGAATCAGGAATGGCAGAAGAAAACCGGCGAGACATTGTCGGGTCATGGACTCTCCTTGTCACCTTGATTCGTTCGTATCGCTTTCAGGGGAGGAAGATTTCCGGCTTTTGACAACAGGGCGAGGAGTTGGAGTTTCTCCGATTCGGTCAGGCCCTTGAAATGCTCGTCCACGGCGCTTTCCATGATCGGAAGGAGCCGGAGAAGCGTTTCCCGACCCTTCGCGGTAAGGGCGATCCTCAACCTCCTCCTGTCGGACGGGAGACGCTTGCGTTCGACCAGCTTCGATCGATGAAGACGCGTTATCAACCCGGTGACGTTGCCGGCCGAGACAAGCCGCAAATCGCTGATTTCAGTTGGTGCAAGCGGCCCACGCTCGAAAAGGATCTTGAGGATCCCGAACTGCGGACCAGTCAACTCCGCGAGCCGGGGGGATGCCCAAACTGTCTTGAGGGCATTCCTTGATGCCGCGAGAATTGCCTTGAAAAGTGTGACGGATGTGGAAATCATATGAATTTATACATGAAAAGTTCACGTGTAAAATACTTTTCCGAAAATCCGATGTCAACAGCTTTCTTTCTTGCACGTGTCCGATTTTCGGGTGGAAACGCCGATGAATCGCCTCTCCCGAAGGAATCATTTCAATTCCCCCGACCCACAATCGGGCACGAGTTTCCCCTCTCCTCGCGACGGCAAGTATGGGGAGGGAACATTTCAGGATGTTGACGGGGGTACGGGATGTGGATATCATATGGATAATTCAGGGAGGGTCTTCTCCCTCCATAGAGATTTGGGATGGAAAATGGGTCTTTCCTTGAAACGGAAAATTGCCGTGCTCGGTTCCCTGGGCGTTGTTTTTACCGGATGTCTTTTTTACTTCCTTCTCTCCCAAAACAGGGTTGCGCTCAAGAGCGGGATCCGGGTTGAAATCGAGAGGATCATGCGGGGGAACCTGAAGGAAAGGGTTTTCCAGGCTCAACGTCTTTTGGAGGCCGAGTACAGGGCTGTCACCCGGGATCTCGAATCGGGAATGAAATCCGCCCAGGTCCTCCTGGCCCAAACCGGGGGAGTCGGGGTTTCCGGGAAAACTGTCGGATGGAAACCCAAGGGGCAGGCTGGGGAAGATCTTCCGGAGGTTCAGCTTCCGGAGATCCTGATTTCCAGTCTCCCCATTTCCCCGGTGACGGAAGCGGGAACGCCCGTTCCACTTGTCGACGATATCAAACTTCTGGGCGCAGGCGCGTGCATCGTTTTCCAGCGCATGAACCCGCAAGGGGATATGATCGCCGTTGCTTCCTCCCTGACCGGAAAAGATGGAAAGAGGGAAATCGGGGCGGTTCTCTCCGCGAAAGGTCCCGGAGGGGCGGACGATCCGATGATTTCATGCCTCATTTCCGGGAAGCCTTCGATGGGCCGCTTTTCTCTGGGGGGCGAATCGTTCATTGCCCTCTCGCACCCTCTGCAAGGGCCCGACAACAAGGTTCTTGGAATGCTCGCGATCGCGATCGGAGAATCTGAACGGTTCCGGGAGGCAGTTTCCGCACTTTCGGCCCTCAGAAGCGACAGGGGAGGGTTCGTTTTTCTTCTTCGCGCGCTTGGTTCAGACCGAGGAAGATTTCTTCTCGCACTTGACCCTTCAAAGGACGGGGAAAACATGTTGGAAGACCGTGATTCCGCCGGTCGATCGTACGTCCAGACCCTTATCGAGAAGGGGCTTTCGGTGGGGGAGGAGGCGATCGATTGGGAGGAAGTGAGCCTTTCCAATTCCGGGGAAAAGATAACCCGTGGGCATGTTCTTGCCATAGGGCACTTTCAGCCCCTCGATTTGATCGTGGGGGCGGGGCTGATCCGCGAGGACTTCGATCGGATAGGGGAAACCCTGGACAAGGAAGGGGATCATCTCCAGAAATACTTCGTGGTTTGCGGTCTGAGCATTCTTTTTTTCGCCTTTTTTGGTTCAGCCTTTCTGGCGGCAAGGGTGGTCGCCCCCCTTGTTCGGAACCTTGCGAAAATGTCCGGGGTGGTGGAGCACCTCCTCGTTTCTTCCAGCCAACTTCAGGAAGCGAGTCAGACCCTTTCCAGCGGGGTCACCGAACAGGCAGCCGGGTTGGAGGAGTCTGCCTCCGCTCTCGAGGAGATTGCCGGCCTGACGAAGAACTCCGCCGAGAACACAGGCATTTCAGCCGACCTGGTCAGGGAGACGGTCACTCTGGTCAACCAGGCCGGGAATGGAATGTCGGAAGTGGTCGTTGCGATGAAGGACATCACCCTTGGCGGTGAGGAGACCTCGAAAATCGTCCGGACCATCGATGAAATCGCGTTCCAGACCAACCTCCTCGCCCTCAATGCCGCCGTCGAGGCCGCGAGGGCAGGATCCGTCGGCGCCGGTTTCGCGGTGGTCGCTGATGAGGTCAGGAATCTTGCGATGCGGTCCTCCGAAGCCGCGAAAAGCACCTCCGTCATGATCGAGGGAATCGTCGGGAAGATCAAGCAGGGAACCGAGCTGGTGGGAAGAACCAAGGCATCCTTCGATCGGGTTTCCCAGGGAATCACCAAGATCGGCGATCTCTCCGCCGAGATCGCGACCAGCTCGAAAGAGCAGGCCTCCGGGATCGAGCAGGTGAATCGCGTGATCTCGGAGATTGACAAAGTAGTGCAGCACCAGGCAGCCACTGCCCAGGAGACCTCCGCAGCTTCCATGGAAACCCGGAATCAGGCCAACCTCCTGAACACCGTCGTCAGGGATCTCCTCGACCTGGTGGGCAACGAATCGGTTTCGGGCGAGCCCACCCAGAAAACCGGCTCATCGTCGGGTTCTTCGGCTACCCCAGGAGGGAGCACCCTCCGAGGACCTGGCCGGCCCCGGGAAGCAGCCCACAACCCCGGTGCCTTGGCGGGTGGAAAGGTCCGCGTTCCCGCGCCGATTCCGGTTTCGTCAGACAATGCCAGGCTCGGGAAAATCCCGTCCTCCCAACATCCCTCGCCCAAGGCGAAGGAAAAGCCGATCATTCCGATGCCCGGGGATCCGGACATAAAGGATTTCTGAGGAGAATCTATGTCTCACCCGCTCAAGATCATGATTTTGCACGAAAATCCCGAATTCCTCAGTTTCCTGGGGGCTTCCCTCCGGGACATGGGAATGGATTGCATCCCGGTCCAGGACAAGAACGATGCGTTGTCCAGTTTCAGCAGCAGTTCCCCGAATCTCGTCCTGATCGGACAGCTTTCAAGATCAGGCGATGCGCTGGATGTGTTGAAGGCTTTCCGTGAAGTCAGGTCGGACGTTCCGATAGTTCTTGCCTCGCCACAACTCGATACGGGTACTGCTTGCGAGGCCGTCTCCCTTGGCGTTCGTGCCCTCCTGCCGCGGGATCCCGAACTTCGTGACATCCTCGTGATTGCCGACGAGGAGGAAAAGAAGGCGATGGAGGAGGTTTCCCTCAAGGAGCAGCACTCCCGCCTCGCCTTCGAGTATGCCCGGTTGAAACTCGCTTTCGACGATCTTCGGAGGAAATCTTGACATCCCAGGGCAGGCACGACGAAGAGTGGAATACTCTTTTCGAGATCTTCCACGGGGAATCGCTGGAAATGCTCGAAGACGTCGATCCGATAATGGTCGCCCTCGAGGGCGAAGGGACCACCCCGGAGGTTGCCAGCTCGAACATCAACGCGATTTTCCGGCTGTTCCATTCCCTTAAGGGCGGTGCGGACGCCCTGAAACTCGAGGTGATCCGGGATGTCACCCACAAGTTGGAAAGCCTCCTGGGCGACCTGAGGGAAGGTCGGAGGACGTTGGTCCCACGTCACGTCGATCTCATGGGCGCCACCTGCGATCTTGTACGGAAGCTTCTCGCGCATGCATCCAAGACCGGCGATGACCGGGCTTATGGAGATGAGGTCGCCGCGCTGGTCGACCAGCTTTCGATGGCCGAATCGGAATCCCCGGATTCGCCGGGAAAGGGGGCCACCACTCCTCCAACCCTCACCGGCCCCGCCGCCGATAGCCCGGTTCTGGCTGAAAGCCTCAGCGAGCTGAAAATCGACCTTACTCCCGAGATGCTTCAGCAGTTCCGGGACGAGGCGCTCGAACTCGTCGAGGAGACCGAGCATGTCCTAATGGCCATCGAGAGCGACGGATACGACCAGGAGATGATCCAGCAGGCATTCAGGGCGATCCACAGTTTCAAGGGCAATGCAGGCTTCTTCGGGTTCGCCGATCTTGCCAGGCTCAGCCACAAGATCGAGACAGCGCTGGGGCTCCTGAAGTCGAAGGAGATACCGTGCGGGAAACCCGAGATCTCGACCATCCTCGGTTCGCTTGACCTGGTCCGAAAAGGCCTCCAGTGCATCGATTCCGAGCAGAACGGCAAGGTGAACGGGTTGGAGGCCGCCCTCGGGAAACTGGAAGCGTTGGGGAAAACCTCCGCCCGCTCAACGGAACCTCCTCCCCCAAGGGTTGGAGAAATCCTCCTCGCGCAAGGTTTGATCACTCCCGAGTCGTTGGAAGACGCCCTGGCCCTCCAGAACCGGATCCAAACCGTCGGCGGCGGGGAAGCCCTCAGCAAGCTCGAGAAACCTCCCGATTCCGTCCAGAAGAAGGCGATCCGGGTCAGCGTGGAAAAGCTGGATTATCTCGTCGAACTCGTCGGGGAGATGGTCATCGCCCAAGCCAACGTCGCCAACCTTTCCGGACTGGAAAAGAGCAAGAACGAGAAGTTCGTCCGGGAGATCGATCGGTTGTCCAAGATCACGAAAGACCTTCACCGGAGCACGCTCGCCCTCAGGATGGTCCCCCTGTCCGGATTGTTCCGGAAGATGATCCGCCCCGTCAGGGACCTCGCAAGAACACTTGGGAAAGTCGTCGAGGTGAAGTTTGTCGGTGAGGAGACCGAGGTCGACAAGAACGTGATCGAGCTTCTGGGGGACCCGCTTCTTCACATCATCCGGAACGCCATCGATCACGGAATCGAAGCTCCCGATGAGCGCGAAAGGAACGGAAAGCCCAGGGAAGGCCTGATCCTGATCGAGGGCCGCCATGCCGGGGGTGAGGTCTGGGTTGTGGTATCCGACAACGGGCGAGGTCTCGACCGGGATAAGATCCTGGAAAAAGCCAGGAAAATGGGGCTCCTTCCTCCGGACAGGGTTGATGTTCCCGACGAGGAAGTCTTCCAGTATATCTTCGAGCCGGGTTTTTCCACGGCCTCCGTCGTTTCCGAAGTTTCCGGCCGTGGAGTCGGAATGGATGTCGTCCGAAGGAACGTCGAGAGCCTCAAGGGAAGGGTCGAGGTTCTTTCGAACCCCGGGTTGGGAGCCGTGTTCACGATTCGCCTTCCTCTGACCCTGTCCATCATCGACGGCATGGTCATCAGGCTTGGAAACCAGCGGTTCGTGGTTCCGACCCAGGCGATCACGGAATTCTTCCGCCCCACTCCGGGTTCGGTGACAGGGGTCACCGGCCAGGGGGAGCTTGTCAGTCTCAGGGACAGGATGATCCCGTTCTTCCGCCTGGGAAGCATTCTCGGGGTGAGGGAATTCCAGCCGGATCCGGTTTCCGGCAATGTCATGGTTCTCGAGGAGTTCGGTCGGCCGATCGGGCTTCTAGTCGACGAGATCCTCTGTCAGCAACAGATCGTGATCAAGAGCCTTGGGCCGTTCCAGGCTTTGTCGGGCTGCTCGGGTGCCGCAGTAATGCCGGACGACAGGATTGCCCTGGTTCTCGATCCGCTCGGAATCTACGAAATGGCGACCTCGAAATTGACATGATACTGTTCGAATCCATTGGGGGGAGCGAATTGGAGCGCGCCTGGACGGGTTTTTCCCCGCGTGTGGCTTCTGGCCAGGGACCTACCCGTTTCCCCGGAAAGGTATGTTGATGTGAACAAATCCCAGGAAAAGAGCGGCCAGGTGGCCGAGATCCGGACCGAATCCAAGGTTCCCAGGGCGGTTCTTGGGGGGAAATACCTTACTTTTCGGTTGGGAAACGAGGAATACGGGATTCCCATCCTGAAGGTCCGTGAGATCAACGGGCTACTGGACATCACCCCGATTCCGAGGATGCCTCCTGCAGTACGTGGAGTCATCAACCTGCGGGGGAAAGTGATCCCCATCGTGGATCTTCGCCGAAAATTCGGCCTGGAACAGGTTCCCGATACCAACCGCACCTGTATCATCGTGGTCGAAGCGAGCACCGTGGCCCAGATGAGCCTCGTGGGAATCCTCGTTGATACGGTTAGCGAGGTGGTCAACATCGCGGAGGGCGAGATTGACCGGGCCCTGGCATTCGGGGCAAAGGTCGATGTGGCGTTCATTCTCGGAGCAGCCAAGGTCAAGGGTGGAGTGAAGGTGCTTCTGGATGTCGACCAGCTGATCACCTCGGAAGAACTCACGACTTTCGAATAGACTGCTCGCCAAAGAATGGATCAAAGGCTGTTCCGGGAATTCACCCGGATTATCTACGACCACAGCGGGATCTCGCTTCCCCCGGGGAAGGAGATCCTCCTTTCCGCCCGCATCCAGAAAAGACTTCGGGCCTTGAGGATCCCGTCCCTGGAGGAATATCTCAGATTCCTCCACCAGGATTCGGAAGGCCAGGAAACGGTCAATCTCCTTGACGTCGTGTCGACCAACGTGACGCGTTTCTTCCGGGAGGAGCATGCGTTCCGTTTCCTCGAGGATGAGGCCCGGAAATGGGCAAAGGCGGGGAAAACGAGGATCCGGCTCTGGTCCTGTGCCTGTTCCACCGGAGAAGAGCCTTACTCCATGGCGATTTCCATGGCGGAAACTCTCGGCCTCTACGGAATCGATTGGAAAATCCTTGCCACGGACATTTCCACGCGTGTCCTCGAGAAGGCAAGAGCGGGTGCGTTCAGCAAGGATCTTCTCGAAACGGTTCCCCCCGACCTGCGTTTGAAATATTTCCAGTTGTCATCCACTGTTGGGGGCAAGGGAAGCGGGACACCCAAAACCTCCCGACCCGGTGCCCAGGGAGCGACGGAAAAGCCGGGTGAGGTCACCGTCAAGCCCGAGCTACGGGAAAAGGTCGTGTTCCACAGGTTGAACCTGGCCCACCCCCCTTTTCCGATGCATGGTCCTCTGGACGGAGTCTTCTGCAGGAACGTGATGATATACTTCGACGATGTCGTTCGAAAGGCCCTTCTGATGGAGATCCACCGCCTCCTTGCCCCCTGCGGGCATCTTTACGTTGGATCCGCGGAAAGCATGGTCAGCCTGATCTCCCCCTTCAAGAATGTGGCCTCGTCGATCCTCAGAAAGGTGACCCTGGAAAAGTGATCAAGCTCCTGATCGTCGATGACTCCGCTACCGTCCGTTCCCTGCTGAAAAAGGGCCTTTCCCAGGATCCCGAGATCGAGGTGGTTGGGACTGCGGGGAACCCATTCGAGGCCCGGGATCTGATTTCCAAGACCGACCCCGACGTGATCACCCTCGATGTTGAGATGCCCCGAATGGATGGAATCGAGTTTCTGCAGAGAATCATGGCCTCGCATCCGATTCCGGTGATCATGGTTAGCGGAATGACCGAGAGAGGAAAGCAGCTCACCCTGGAGGCTCTTGCCTCGGGCGCGGTCGATTTCCAGCCGAAGCCGTCAGGATCGGGGGGCAGGAAAGGCCTCGAGGAGATGGTCTCCACGTTGGCGCAAAAGATCAGGGCGGCATCCAAAGCCCGCGTGCATTTGATTCCCCGGGATCTCAAAGCTCTCTCCTCGCGTTTCCTGACCGGACATTCCACGGAGCAGGGGGCTCCCCTCGTGGAGTCACGGGGCCCGATTATCGCCATCGGGGCTTCCACCGGGGGAACGGTGGCCATTCCGGAGGTCCTCAAGGCTCTTCCCTCCAACTTCCCCGGTGTGGTCCTTGTCCAACACATCTCTCCGGGGTTCACCCAGTCGTTTTCACAGCGGCTTGCGATCTCCTCCGGGCTCAGGGTCCGCGAAGCGCAGGATGGAGACAGGGTTATTGACGGCCAGGTTCTGGTCGGACCCTCCCTCAAACAAATGAAAGTCCGATCCTCCGGGAAAGGTGGATTTTTTGTCGAGTGCCGGTCCGGGGCGCCCGTCGGGGGGCACTGCCCCTCGGTCGATGTTCTTTTCCATTCCGTTGCCCAAGCCGCGGGGCGTAACGCCATCGGGGTGATACTTACCGGAATGGGGCACGATGGCGGGGACGGCCTGCTTGCGATGAAGGCAGCGGGGGCGATGACCCTCGGGCAAGACGAGGCGACATGTGTGGTTTTCGGGATGCCCAAGGTAGCATTCGAAAAAGGCGCGGTCGAAAAAGTTCTTCCTTTGGGGAATATTGGCGCGGAGATCAAGGCCTTCCTTCAGCTCAGGAATGGATCGGAAAAGAAACCGGGATGAATAGGAACGGGAAAATCCAGCACTGCGACCCCGGACCGACCCTCCATACGTGGGGAGGCCGCCCGTGACCACTTTCGTCGGGATAGGGGAGTGGGCGATATCGGATTGCCCCGGGGACATCCTGAAGGCCATGGCCCTCGGTTCCTGCGTTGCGGTGTTTCTTTTTTCGAAGAGGACCCCCTGCGCGGGTCTCCTGCATGTCCACCTTCCCGAAAGTACGGTTAATCCCCCTGAAACCGGAAAAACCCCCGGTGCATACGCTGACACCGGAATTCCACTGCTGGTGGCGAAGATGGCGGAGCGTGGGGTTGGGGCCAGGGATCTGCTGGTAAAGATCGTTGGGGGAAGCAACATCCTCGACCCCAACGAAGTCTTCAATATAGGCAAGAGGAACATCCTCGCCGCGAAGAAAGCTCTCTGGGCTTGTCGGCTCTGGCCCGCCGCGGAAGATGTCGGGGGAAGTTTCAGCCGGACGGTTTCCGTCACCGTTGGCCGAACCACCGTCGATATCACATCCCCTGGAAAGGAGCCATGGACACTGTGAAGACCCGCGAATTCGATTTTGGAGGTGCCGCATGCCCCGATTCCTGATCGTGGACGATTCCAGGGTGGCCCGAATGACGGTCAAACGTTGTCTCGAGATCCTGATTCCTGAAGGGTGCATCTTCGACGAGGCTTCAAATGGCCTCCAGGCACTCGCATTCCTGGAAAAGACCCGTGTAGATGCAGTCATCACGGATTTCCTGATGCCGGATCTGGATGGAAAAGGACTGCTTTCAAGGCTGAAAGCTGACGCGAACCTGTCCTCCATTCCCGTTTACGTCGTGACCTCCCTCGGGGTTCCCGGGCTCGAGAAGGAACTGATGGAGTTGGGGGCCGCCGGAATCATTTCCAAGCCCATCTCTCCGGACAAGTTCCTGTGTTCCCTCAAGGGGATCATCCAGAAAGAGGAAAATTCGTGATCCCGGCCGCCAACCCCTTCGAGGAAAGGATCCGGGCGGCGGTTTCCGAATCCATCGAGGTTTTCGCCTTCGAGGAGGCTGTTCTCGCGGGCCGGTCGGACAGTTTCCAGGCCGACTCCGGGGAAGGGACATGGGCCGAGATTCCGGCACTCGACCCTGATCTCGGAAAGATCTTCCTTTGGCTTCCCAGTTCCGTTCTTCAGGCCTTTTCCACGGCCATCTCAGGCGGGGAAAGAGACCCCGGAGACCAGGAGGAAATGCTGGATGTCCTTCGGGAGTTGACCAACACCCTGGCAGGGCGGGTAATGGCTGCCAGGTTTTCACCGAAACCTTTTTTGCTTGGCCTTCCGAAAGCGCATCCGGGGGAGGCTTTTCTGCTTCCCGAATCCCATTCGGTGCTGAAGTTCCTGGTCACGGAGGGATTGGTGATGGTCGGGCTTCCGAAGCAGTTCCTGAGGTTTGAAGGAACTTCCTCGCCCTGAACTTTCGAAAGGAAAAGCCGGCGGAAGGATTCCTCCGCCGGCTTTTTCGAACTCCCGATCGGCCGCACCCGGGGGGCGCGTGCTCAGGGGTGCCTTCAGGCCCCCGGAACCTCGTCGACAGGTCTCGGGGTGACGTTGGTGGGATAGACCACTGTCTGGGTGCCCACCTGGATCGTTGCGGTCGCGCCTCCCGACATGTCCCAGAGGAGGGATATGGTCTTCCCGGGAATTCCGGTGACAGAGCCGCTTCCGGAACCATCGGGCGAATAGTTCAGGGTGGTTGTCGTAGTGGCCGCTCCGGGGGCGACGACCTGGACGGTCATCGTGTTCTTCCCGAAAACGGTTGACGTGTAGGTCAGCGTCCGGGCGATGGGAACGGAGGATTTGATCAGCCCCTGGGTCTGTGCATAGGCGTTGGTGGTTCCGATTGCGGCGGTGTTCGGGGCGGACCTGGTGAAGGTGGTCGTATCGCCGTTCGCGAAGGAGATTCCCCCGACGATCGAGCCGTCGGTCATCTTGTTCACGCTGAACCCGAAAGCTGTCATCGTTGCGATTCCGCCGACCTTCACCACCGCCACCTGGGTTCCGGTGGCGAGTACCATCCCGTTCGCGATGTATGTTCCCGTTCCGACCGTGTAGATCGCGAGGGCTCCGTTCGCCCATCCGCTTCCGCTGAAACCGCGGGTGTGGGAGAACTCGGTGAGCCCAAGGGGAGCGCTGATCTGCCAGAATGCGGTGAAGAGCGGGATGTTCCCCTTCGCGACCGTGGTCTTCCATTCACCCCAGGAGACCGTGGGATCGAGGGGGGAGACATACATGTACCAGTTGACTGTTGCGGTATCCGGGGCGGTTCCCAGAACCGTATTGAAGGTCATGGCAGGGACTCCGGACGGATATGTCGGTGCCTGGGTGGGAAGGGTTGGAAGTGCGCTCACCGCCCTGATCGCTCCCGCGGGAACGGGAACCAGTGCCAGCATGGAAAAATCGGAGACGTTGGCGAGTGCCGCATCGGTGGTGACGTTGGCCATCTGGTTGGCGGTCCCGGCCTGGGCCGCGGTCTGGCCTGCCGCGAGCTGGGCGACGGTTGCCGCAGTCGAGGTTGGAGCGATGACGGGGTCGGAATCCGAATCGCCCATACAACCGGAAAGAATGAAGAGAACGGAAATGCCGAGAACTAGAGCAAGCAAATGACGCATGTCAAATCTCCTTCGGGGCGGTTTTCCCCATCGTTTCGTGGAGAAGGTGATCCGAACCCTCTCCCTGCAAATTGCACATTTCGCAAAGGTCGGCAACGACACTTTTGAGCCTCCCCAGTTCCTCCTGGAGGGAGAAGACCGAATCATTCGACTCCTGGGAGGATTGGGATGTACTGCGGACGGTATCTTCGATCTGGAGCATGGACTGCTCGATCTGGGAAATGCTGGAAGCCTGGTCCCTGGTCGCTTGTGAGATCTCCTCCATGAGTGTTCCGATCTTCTGGTTGAGGAGCATGTTATCCTCGAACGATTTCACTGTCTGGCCCATGATCTCGCTTCCGGATTTAACGTCATTTACCGTGCCTTCGATCATCGATTCGATCGTTCTCGAAGCATCCGAAACCCTCATGGCAAGATTCCGGACCTCCTCGGCCACCACAGCGAACCCGAGGCCGGCCGACCCTGCCCGGGCAGCTTCGACGGCGGCGTTGAGGGCGAGAAGGTTGGTCTGGAAAGAAATGTCGTTGATGACCTTGATCACGTTCGCGACCTTCTGGTTCGACTCGACGATCTTCCGCATGGCGGCCATCTGTTCCTGGAAACGCTGGTTGACGAGGTTGACGATAACCAGGACATCCTGGGCGGTCTGTTTTGCCACGTTGGAGTTCTGGGCGGTCTGATGCCCCATCTCCGTGACCTTCCGGAGGGAAACGCTCGTTTCCTCGATGCTGCTTGCCTGCCGTTCCGTGGCTGAGAGCACCGTCTGTCCGGTCCGTTGGACGATTTCCATCGTCTCCCCGAGCTTCCCGGACACCCGGCTGAGCTGGTTCACGGCATTCAGGATCGGCCGCATTATCGAACGTGAGATCAGCAGGAACGCAATGATCAATGAGCCGAAGAAGAAGACGACGAAGAGAACCGCGTTCTGTTTCCTCGTCTTCTCCCCGTCCTGCATGAGCGATTCGAGGTCTTTTCCGAGGTTCTCGGAGAGGGACTTTTCGAGCCCCTGGAACTCCTCGGTAAGGGAATCCTTGTCCTTGGCGATGGAAGCGGACTTGCTGGTAAGTTCGGGGCTCGTTTCGCCGCGGGTCATTGGTCCGTAGACCTTCTCGGCTTCCGAAAGGAAGGGATCCAACCGCTTGTTCAGGTTCTGTATCCGGCTCCGGATGTTCTCTGAAAGCCCTTGCAGCTCCGACTGGGCCTTGAGTTCCTCCGACAGCGAACGGGCAATCTTCAAGCCCTCTTTGAGTGCCTGCTCATCCCCTACCATGACCGCATCCTTGAACGCTTTCAGAGCCTGGGCGAACTGGAAGTTCGCCGTCTGGGCGAACCTCGCGATCGGGTAATGGATGACGAGGGTCTCCCGGAGGCCTGTATCCATTCTCTTGCCGAGGCTGTAGAAGTTGTACATGCTCAGGATGTAGGCACCGAAGATGAGCAGGATGAAGAGCCAGATACGGGCCTGAAGGGAAATGCTCTTTTTAATCATTCGGAAAGGAAGGGGTCACTCCGCGGAGATGACCAGAACCCCTTCATGGGGTGTCGAAGCGCTGATGTAGCCGAGGGCTCCCGGGGTCTTGGCGACGGTCTTGACCATATCCTCCTCCGAACCGACCGATTTGGGGGGAATCCCTTCCCCGGTGAAGACCGCCCTCTTCCAGAACTGGGAGAACTGCTGGGAGCTCTTCTTGACGAACTTTCCCAGAAAGGTCTCGTGGGCTGCCCCGGATGAAAGGGTGAGAGGCTCGATCTTCTGGCCGTTTGCCCACTTTGCCTGTTTTCCGAGGAAGACGTCCTTGATCAGGTCGCCCGAGATCTTGTCCTGTTTCACGTCGGGGTGCGTGATCACGAGAATCGAATCTTCTGCGACCAGGACCGCCCTTCCCGCGAGAAAAAGGGAAAAACATGCCGCGAGGAGCACGATCGGCAGAACTCTCAAGTATCCGTTCATTTCACTTCTCCCATCCTCAGAAATTGTATGTAGTTTTGAGGGCGACCATGTTCCAGTTCTCTTTCATGGTACCCTTGTTGTAGAACCTGTAACAGGCGGCTGTACCGTTCATGTCATGGTACTCGAGCTTGACCGACCAGCTCTGGTTGATATCCCAGCGGATGGCAAGGCAGTTGTCTTTCTGCCAACCATAATACCCGGGAAGTCCGCCCGCCATATACTTCTTGCCACCCGGATCATTCTTGTCGGCAGTGTACTTGCTTACGTAACCGGCGGCCTCCCAATGGTTGTTGAATCGATAGGCAACCTGGCCGTAATAACCCCCGGAAACGAGCTTGGTGGAAGGTCCGCCGGTCGCGGGTTTGAGTTTGAGGTCCGCCTTGAGGGTTTCGTAGGTGAAGGTCCAGTTGTTTTTTGCGAACTCCGCCCCGAAAACGGAATAGGGGGCGATATCCATGTCGACGTCGACGCTGAGGACGGACGGAAACCCGACCGCGGCAAGGCCCGTCATGAACTTTCCCTTCCAGTTCAGGTCGGTCTTGGCCTGGGTGTAGGCCAACCTCAGCCCTTCGAGCTTGGGACGCCACTCGAAATGGAACGCGTTGACCATCCCGAGATCCGCTTTCCGGTCGAAGCCGGTACTGGGGAGGGCGGCCATCATCTGGTTGAGCAGGTTCGCCCCCACCGCGACGGGAAGTCCGCCAAGGACCGCGTTGGCGATCCCGGCTCCCAACGTGGGCATCAGCTGCCCGCTCATGTCATGCATGAAGCCGAGAACGTAGGATGAATCGTTGCTGAGCGAGTTGGTGCCGCAGATATACTGCCCATCAAGCTCTCCGAACGATGAGAGCTTCAACCTCCCATACAGCGCGCCTCCGTTGAGGGCGGAGACGATGTCGCGCAGATCCTCGTTATAGACCGCCTGTGGAAGAAACGCCGTGGGCCGGACCGGATCGATGTCGCGAACCTGGTTGTGGAGGCCCCCAGGGGATTTCACCCGGCCGAAACGGAAACCGAAGTCCTGGTTGAACTGGTAGTCTCCGTATGCCCAGTCGAGGGTTGGGGCCATCTTGCCGTCGCGGCCGAGTTCCCTTGCCAGGATTTGCGCGCCGTAACGGAACTTGGGAGACTTCCGCTCGAGATAGTTGAGGATGACCTCATGACATTGGAAGGACCCGTCCTCGGTCTTGGCCATGTAATTGTTGTCGGAAGATTTCAGGTAGGACTGGCTGACCAATCCGTGGAAAACCCCCCGGCTGGAAAATGCCGTTCCTGACGAAAACAGCAGAAACACTGCGAGAAGAACCACCAAGCCCCTGGTAAAGTGCATGATCACCCTCCCCTTGAAATATTCCGGAACCTTCTCGGTCACAGATTGGGGGCTCTTTGGGAAAACATTGGTACATTAGCCAACCCAGTCTGCCATGTTGTTTGAGAAAATTCATTATTTGGGAATTTCCCCGATAGTCAACGTATTTTGTACAGAATGGGAGCCTTGCACCTCCAGGTCGTATCTGTACCGATGAACACCGGATCGGTTTTGGATCGAAGGGCCTCTTGAAATGTGGAGAAATGTCAGGCTGCCCGGTTCTTTCCTTCGGGTTGGACGATTCCGGAAGGTGGCGGAAAAGTGGGGGGGTGGGGGGATTGGACGCCGGTGAAAATGACGAGGATGCCCGCCAGTACAAGGAGCCCGATTCCCCATTCCGGGGTGATGATTTCGGCTGAATTCGCTGGAAACCCGGCCGGCGCAGGGCCTGCAAGGCTCTTCCTGGCAAGGGCGAGGGCTTCGGCTGCCCACCTGAAAACGGTCCAGATTGCCAGAAGGGGAACCCCGAGAATTGCACCCCCAACATAGAGGTTTTTGCTCCGGGTTCCGGTGAACCTGGAGAAATGGACCGCGAATGAAGCCAATACCACGAGCAATAATGCCTCGTCGCGGGCACATGAAAAGTAGGTGAATACCCTTCTTTGCCCCCCCGAAAGTGGATCGAGCGACATTATGGGAGCGAAGACTCCCCAGACTACCAGACCCGCGGCGACTAACGGGCTCGCGAGATTCCTGACGTCATCGGGTAGGGGCGCTGCATCTTGGGCTGTTCCCGGAAGGGGAGCCTGTGGCTCTTTTTGCAGAAGAGGGGAAACGGGCTCGGGGGGCTGGGTAGGAGGTGGCGGAGAAACCTGTTCAGCCAGCTCGGGGTAATCCTTGCCGATTCGCTCGAGGACTCTTCTAGCCAGGCCGTGGACCTTCCCCGTGGAAAACCGCTCCTCGAGCTCTTTCAGGCGCGGAACGAGGAGCTTGCCAAGTTCCGCCGTCCCTGTCCCACGGGTTTCGAGGTTGTCGAGGAATGGTATCAACGTCTCTTCTGTGGAGGATTCCAGAAACCCCAGGTCGAAATCCGCCGGAATCGCGGGAGGGATGTCGGCTGCGAGTTTCTCCTTCGTTTCTTCCATGGAAACGGTGCTGTTCAAAAGCTCGGGGGGATAGGTGGTTCCCGGGTGGGCCCGCAGTATCTTTCCGAAAACCTCGTTCGCCTTCGTCTGGAGGAGAATATCCCGGGATTTGAAAAACGGGACGAGGATCTGGACGATGATCTCGGCTTCGTCCGCGGCGATTTCGGGGGTTCGGAGTATGGCTTCCAGTGCCCGAAGATTCATCGTCCGGTCATCGGAATTGAGATTGGAGACGATTTCCAGATCAATCATCCCGCTGTGCGCCCCATTCTCTCACGTTCTCCGTTTTGGGTCACTTCCTTCACCGGATCATTCTCCCACGGGGAGGTCCCAGGATCAACCCTTTGGCCGGAGGCGCATCATAAGTAGCATCAACCAGCCCAGGTATTTCGCCGCCCTCGCGGATTTCTCCGCCAATGCGGGGGGAATCTGGAACTCGCCCATATCCTCGATCTCCAGCCCGGCCCGGATCGCCCCCATCACGTAGTCGGATACCTGGTTGGGTGCGCTTCTGGGCCTGATCTCACAACCACTCGCCGGGTCCGTGAAACGGGCCTGGATTCCTTTCAACATCAGTGCGGGATGCATCACCGAAACGACGATAAACCCCGTGGGCATGCAGATACGTCCGAGTTCACCGAAGAAGGATCGGAGGTCCGGGATGTGATCCAGAACCAGACAGCATATAACCCGGTGGAAGGTTCCCGTTTTCAGGGGAAGTGGATCACCAAGGTCGGAAACTACGAAATCGACCGATCCGGAACCTTCCTTCTTCCGGGCTTTGGAAAGCATTCCCGAGGAAAAGTCGACTCCCGTAACGCTTGCCCCCTGCCGGGAAAGGGGGGCGGCATGCCTTCCGGTTCCGCACCCGATGTCGGCGATGCGAAGGCCCGAAGGGTTTCCCAGATACTTCGTGAAGACGTCTTCTTCGAGCAGGATCAGGCAGTTGTCCTCGTCGTCGTAGATCTGGGACCACCGGTCGTAGCCCTCCCGGGTCGGGAGTTCGATCGAGGTCTTTTCCTTCGCCTTCGGCGTTTCCATGG
>CAYRYU010000105.1:3874-25461 GCA_964428355.1 uncultured bacterium | reverse complement strand
TCATTTTCCCCCCGCCCGGGAGGCTGCCTGGCATTCGAGGGAGAATTTCTTGAAGGCGGCGGGGTCGAAGGTGGAGAGGCGGGGGGTGCGTGAGGCGGGAAAGGCGGGCGGCCCCAGATGGACGGCGGGCCCCTTCCACTGGGCCTCGAAATCCTTCCGGGTGACCGTTCGCAAGCCGATGAGGGGATCGGCGTAGGTGACCGTGGCAGATGAGATTCCCAGGATTGCGACCGCATGCAGGGAACCTCTCCAGTCCTCGAAATAGTCCAGACTCACGATCAGAGGAAGGTCGGCGGATGCGACTTCGTCGAGCGAGCACAGGCTGGAACGGGCTTGTGGGAAGCCCATCGCCACCGCTCCCCGTATCAGCTCGTCATCGAAGGAGCCTCCGAGGCCTATTCCCATGGCCATTACCGTTTCACGCTCGGTTTCCATGCGCCCAAACGCACGGAGGATGTTCACGAGGCTTGCGGGGCCGCATGAAATCGAACAAGTCTGCAAGACCACCCCGCTCCGGGGTTCGATCTCGTCGTCTCCAACCAGGACCGTCGCGGGGCAGAGCAGGATGACCTCCACCACGGCCATAACCACGACCGCAACGGCGATTACCCAGCCCGCCCGGCGCAGGCGGGTCTTGTCGGTCCAGATCTGCCATTGCGAAAAGAAGAGGAAGACCAGGACCGATCGGATGGACACGAGGCCGATCTGCTGGAGGAACCTTGCGAAGAAGGAGAAAATCGAGAACTTCCGGTCGAGGTAGCCGAGGCCCTTCACGAGGAGGAAGACCAGCAGCAGATCACGCGCAACCATCCAGACGGTGACCTTCTGGGATTCCGAAAACGTTTCTCCGGTGACTCCCCTTTCCCGCAGGGTTTTTCCCCGAAGATAGCCAAGATAACCCGCCAGGATGGTCACCCCGATTCCGAGGGCGAACCTGCCAAGTTTCCAGAAGAAAAGCGCTACAAGCGGATCCACATCGGTAATTCTAACACACGTTCGAAAAACATGGCATGTGCCAGGAAAAGGATGGGACGTGGTATCCTGCAAGGAGACGCACGGGCTTTTCCGGATCCGGTTCAGCCACTTTCGGAGGGCCTTTTGGGCGCAATCGGAGGAGTGATGTGAAAAAAGTCGAAGTCTATACCGTCACCTGGTGTCCCCATTGCGTTCGTTTGCTTGAATACCTTGATTCGCGGGGAATTCCCTTCGCGAACCACGATGTCGATTCGAGCGACGAGAAGTGGAAGGAAGCCCTCTCCTTCACGGGGGGGGTGGACATCGTACCCGTGGTGAATGTCGAGGGGCGTGCCATCTTCGGAGCCTTCACCCCGGATTTCCAGATGCGCCTGGAAAAGCTTCTCGAAATCAGGGAGAAGTGACTATCGCTCCAAATTTCGCAAATGAGTGAAAAAATCCGGAAAGAACTAAAAGAAATTCGAGGAAGCGAGCATCTTCTCTGGTAGAGAACAGCGAAAAGTCGGAATCCGATGCCATCTCCGCCCTGAAATCGGGCGATCCGGGCGGCCTTGGCAGGCTCGTAGACAGTCTCGGACCCAGGTTGTTCCTGTTCCTCAGGGGAATGCTGCGAAACAGGGAGGATGCCGAAGACGTGTTGCAGGAGACGTTTGCCACCATCTTCGAGAAGGCCGCCACCCAGGACCCCGCACAGGGTTCCATCCGCGGCTGGGCATTCGCCATCGCCCGGAACCACGCCCTCCAGATGATCCGGAGGCGGAAGTATTCCGAAATCCCTACGCTTCCGGAACCCGAGGGTCCGGAAGACCCGGGGGAGCAGGTGATGAAATCCCATTCCGCTGACGAGATCATCGAGACCCTTCATTCCCTTCCCCTGGATGTGAGGCTCAGTTTCATCATGCGCGAATGTCTCGACCTCTCCTATTCGGAAATTGCCGACCTGACCGGAAGGAATGTCAATCAGATCTCTTCCGACATTTTCAGGGCAAGAACGCACCTTCGAAAAAGCCTCGGGAGCGAAAAATGAACCAGGATTGCGGAAGATTCAGGGAAATCCTGAGCGCCGTCAGCGACGGCGAAGAAGGGGCATTTCCCCGGGAATCCGTTTCCCTGGCTCTCGAGCACTCCCGGGAGTGTCCCCGCTGCCAGGCATTCTGCAAGGATCTCTCCTCCCTCCGGACGGCCTTGCAGGCACCAATCCGCCGTGGGCTTCCCGCTTCACTGAAAGCCCGGATTCTTTCGAAAGCGTCGACACATGGCCATACGGGAATTACTCTTTCCGAGAGAATACTTGCCCTGGTCAAGGTGCCGTCCGTTACCTGGGCATTGGCCCTGGTCATGCTGGTTGCCGTCGGGTTCTTTTTCCATCCCAATGGCAGGACTTCCAGCGGGGTTGAATCCTGGAACTTCTCCGAATTCAAATCTTCGACGCTCAAGGGGGAGAACCTGGAACTCGCGCAGGGAGGATCGGTCCTGGCCCGTGACAGTTCGGGAAACCGGCTGAAGATCTGGGGAGGGCCTGGGACCCTGGTTTTCTCTTCGCCAGGCAAAGATTCGGGGGCGAAGGTTACGCTTCGGGACGGCCGGTCGTGTTTCTCATGGGAAACCAAGCATCCCATGCCTTTTTCGGTGGATTGCGGGAACCTCCGGATCGACGTGAAGGGAACGGCCTGGAGGGTGTCCAAACGAGGAGAATCCTCGACTGTCGAGGTCGGATCGGGTAGAATACTTGTGACCACCTCTCAAACCAGAGTTGAATTGGGGGCGATGCAGGGGATCGAAGTCGATGCTTCGGGAAAGGTTACCGGGCCGGTATCGTTCAATTCCGTGGCCGATCCCGAACTGGGGGAACCCCTGACCAACATAATCAAGGGTTCGAGGTAGACAGATGAGGATCTGTATGGGGAAAAAGCGATTAATGGCCGTTCCTTCAAAGGGGGTCACGATGATCGAGATGGTGATCGCCCTGGCCATCTTTTTCTCCGTTATCGGAATCGGGTTCCTGGCTTTCCAGAGTTTCCACGGAAAGACTTCGGAGAATCTCTCGAAACGCCTGATCCTTCAGATGGAAGCCCGGCGGGCATTGCTGACCCTTTTCCGGGAACTCCAGGAGGGGATCGAAATCGTATCCCCCCCCTCTGGAACCACCCTCCCCTACCTGGTTTTCAAGGATTTCGTGAACAACCTCCGGATGGTCTACCTCGAAGAAGACCCCGTCCTGACCAAGGAGGAGGGGAAAACGATCTACCGGGCAATGATGGTCATGAAGGATCCGAGCGGGGAGGTGTCGGAGCCCCCGAAACTCCTGATGAACCACGTCCTGAAGCTGAATTTCACGACCTACAACCCAGGTGCGGTACTGATCTCGACCCAGTTGCGCGGAGGGAACGGCGAATTCTCGCTGGTGAACTACGTTCGCCTTCAGAATGTGAACGCCGATGAGGAACTTCCCTGAATTTGGGAACAACGATCGAAAAGGAGGAAGATCCATGAAACGTCTAGTTCGGGTATCCCTGCTCCTGGTGGTTGCTTTGGCCCTGGTAACGGGGTGCGGTCAGGACACGACGAAGCCCCTCGCCTACATCGCCGGGGTCGAGAAGGGCGATGTTTTCGTTAAAAAGGCGGGCGGAACGGAGTTCGCGAAGGCTGCCGAGGGCGTGAACCTCTTCGCGGGAGACACCGTCAAGACCGATGCCAACGCCATGGCGGTCGTGAAGTTCAAGACGACGGCTATTTCCCGCATCATGCCCAACACAGAGTTCGTGGTCAAGCTGGAAAAGGTGGTTTCCGCGGATTCTTCGATCATCTATACCAACCTCGTGAACGGGATCGCCTACTTCTATGTCGACAAGAACCGTGAAGCGGCCAAGAAGTTCGAGGTCGAAACCAACATGGTCATTGCGAGCATCAAGGGAACGGTTTTCAAGATGGCTGCCGATGACAAGAAAACCACTCTCACGGTCATGGAAGGGTTGGTCGATTTCGCGAAGAAGGACGGAAGCAAATCGATCAGCGTTCCCGGAATGATGGAAGCCCAGGCTGATGGATCGGGCCTGACCGGTCCCACCACCGCCAACTCCCTGACCGATCCGTATCTCGCGGAATGCCCCGTGATCAAGGTCCAGGCCAGTCGGAACTGACCCCTTTCCAACTCCTCCGGCGGGGTTTCCCCACCGGAGGAGTTTGCCTTCAAGGGCCTGGCGGGGTACTTCCAAACCGGAGGGGGAGCCATGAATCGAAAAGGTATTGCGATCGGAGTCGTATTTGCCATTCTTGTCATTCTGACGCTTGGCGGAATGGCCATTTCCCACCTCATGTCCGGGGTGCAGAAACAGCTCGAGTTTGCCGATGCGAATATCCGGGCACAGTACATCGCGGAAACGGCGATGAACCAGATGTTTTCACGGCTTCTCAGCAAACCCTGGGAGGAACGATGGTTCGCCGGAGGCTCCGATTCAAAGGCGGAAGTGAAGTATGGCGGCGGGTCCTACGACTATTTCATCTGCGATACCCCAAGCCGGGCCTATTACGTCGACCTCTGGGTCCGTGCCACCTACAAGACCTCCAAACGTGGTTTCTTCTGGCGGATGAAGTTCGACCACGGCTTGATGGGCGGACTCGTCGAGGGAACCGCCTTGCACCATTGCGAACTGGACCCCGACAGCACGGCCCCCACTACTGCGAACCCGAATTCCCTTTCCGCCAAGGTCGACGAGCTTCTGGAAAAACGAAAACAGAAGGATCAGGAGACCGAGCGGATAGTGGTGGATCTCCAGAAGACGATCCAACCGACGATAAGCTTGCAGCGAATCGGGTTCACGGGGGAGAAGATCCGTGCCGAAGCCTTTTCCCCCGATCTCACCCCGGTCAAGATTCTTCAGGTAGTCCCCGTTCCAATCAAGATAGTAATCCCCGTCTCCCAGTCTCCCGCTCCCTTTTTCGAAGGAGTGGGGGACATAATCAAGGATCGTGTGGAAAAGTTCACGAAAAAGAAGTATGCAGGTTCATACTCCCTCGACCAGATTCTTGAGACCCTGAAGAAAGACCTCGAAGAGGTCAAAAAGAAATACGATCAGGGGAAATTCAAAGAGGCGAACAAGAAGCTCAACGAAGCGCTGAAGAAGGTGAACCCTGATTTCCGGAAGGATGACAAAGGCAAGAAACCGGACAAGGGCGACGACGACGATGACGACGACGACGATGACGACGACGATGACGACGATGATTACGACTTTGACATCGATGAAGACTACGATGAGGATTTCAAAGGGCCTATGGCCAAAGGAAAGGACCAATACCTCGGTCAGAAGGGCAAGGGCGGTGACAAGGGCAAGGGAAAGAACTGAAAGTTGGGCCAATGTAACCTGGGGTGGCAGCTGGCCCGACAGATGACGATAATCATCCGGAATCCCTGAAAAGTGGTAGAAAAATTGACAAGTTTCCGAAATGGCGGCGTTGATTTGACTGGTCGAGAAAGAACCCGGTTTTTCATCAGAAATGGTCTTCGGGGGTTTTCCCTCATCGAGGTGGTCATCGCCCTGACCATCCTTGCCGTTTCCGCCCTCGGGATCATCCAGGTCATGAGGAAGGGAGGCATCAGGGGGGAAGCATTCAGTTCCGAGCATTTCACCGCGATGTTCATTTCCCAGAAAATCCTGGAGGACATAAACAACCGGGTGCGGGAGAACCCGCATTTCCTTTCGATGCTTGTGGCCTCTGCAACGGGAGTGGTGAAGCCCGTCGTGGACGGGCAGACGGTCTACTTCAAACTCCTGGATAACACGAGCGGATACACCTTTCTTGATATCAGCGAAGACCGCCCGATCGAATCGGATCAGGGCCAGATATTCACCCAGTTGAAGAATTTCTCCTGCCAGGTCGAATGCCAGTTTGCGGCCGATCCAGGGATGGCGCAGCCCTATCCGAACCTCTACGAGCTTACGATCCGGATTTTCTGGAAGGATGCCGGGGGGCTCGATCAGGAATACCAGGTAAAGCAGCGGTTGTACGGAATCGCGAGAGATTACTACAAGACCCTCGATACCGAAGCTGTAACCCCCCTCGAGGAAAAGGAATTTACCTGGGCGCTCTATTATTTTCTCAAAGTCGATCCGATCCCGGACGACCCCAAGCTTGCTGCATTCATCCAGGAAAACGGAGGTGGGGATCCGACAATCCTGAAGGCTCTGGGAGAGTTGTTGTTCTTCACTTTCATATCCAACCAGAGCATCGGAATCTACAATGCCGTGATAAATGAAGCCGAGGTGAAAAGGGATTCCGCCATGGCCGGAGCAACCTCCGATTCCAAAAAGCGGGGCGCATTGTACCAGCAAAGGATCGCCCAGCTGAATGAGCAGGGGGCTTCGAACCTCTTCGCGATCGCCCGGAAAGTGCTCGATGCACCTTCGAAACTTCTCAACAGCCCCCTGGACGCATCAACCCTGGGGCCCAAGGTCTGGGCGGCGAAGAGCACGTTGAAAGGCAAGTTGTGGGAAGGGGGGACCAACATCCATTCCATCGAGACCTTTTTCGGGGCCGCGGACAAGGAGTATCTGAAACTCCTTTCGGATCCCTATTCCCCATTTTTCCCGATCAGGTTGATCACCCCAACGATCCGAAGAGCTCTCGACCTGGAGAAAATGGGAATCATCATCAAGAGTTTCGAAACGTCTCCCACCCAGCAGATCGCCGATCTGAAAGCCAGGATCGCGGCTTTTCGATCCGAGTTCGTGGGAAAACAGCCGATTTTCGTCGATTATCTGGATGAAGAAGCCCGATTATCCCAATCCATCGGATCGATCCGGGATGCGTATGGGGGTTCGGGAGGTCTGGTGGCGATCCTCCAGAAGGTGTTCGACATGAAACGGGATTTTTTCGACATCGAAGCCCGGATCCTTTGAATCCAACTGGAGGACTCGCTTGAAGAGAACCTGGAAGCAGATACTCGCGATGGGGGTATCAGCGGTTGCCCTTGTCGGTTTCCTTTTCATCGTCTCCCCGCCCGAGGGGGGATTCTTCACCAACTGGATCCTTGACTGGTTCTGGCATGTCCCGCATGGGATGATCCTCAACGACAAGGAACATTCGGAGAACGTCTCGATCGTCGCGATCGACAATGAGAGCCTTCGTATCCTCCGAAAAGGGGAGAAGCGGATCAGCAGGAAGGTCTACGCGGACCTGATCGATGCGGTCGCCTCAATGGGTGCTGTAGCGATCGCCTTCGACGTCCTGTTCCCGGAAGCCGGAAACCCCGAAGAGGACAGGCAGCTCGAGGACGCGGTCAAGCGGTCGGGAAAGGTTGTCGCGAACTGCACCCTTCTATGGGAAGGGGCAGGTGAAGCAACCGCCGCGATCAAGATCGAGAACCGTTCCATTTTTCGGGAATATGCGGCGGGGGAAGGATATGCCAATTTCCCGGTCGACCGGGACGGAAATGTTCGCCGGATAAGGTTTTTCGTCCGGAAGGGGGATATTCCGGTCCGCATTCCCTTGTCGATCGCGGCCTATCTGGTCGGGGCGAAGAGGAAAGCCGAGGATCTCGAAATGAACGGGAACCAGGTGATGCTTCCCGTCGAGAAGTTCGACTTCAAGGATCCGGTTTCCCTCGACTATCAGGGACTGGCCCTGGTCGGTTACCTTGGAAGTCCCAGGACGATCAAGACGGTTTCCGCCCTGGATGTGCTTCAGGGAAAGGCTGATCCCAACGATTTCGCGGGAAAGTACATCTTCATCGGGGGGACCGCGGATGAATTCCGGGACAACTTCCTGACACCCTTTTCACCCAAGGGCGACATGCCCGGAGTGGAGATCCATGCCCATGTGTTGACCAGCATCCTCAACCAGCGGGTGCCCATGGAACTCAACGGTCCCTGGTTCCGTTTCCTTCTTCTCGTTCTCGCCGCGGTCACGGCAATGGTTTCCGGGTGGTTCCATCCCGAGCGGACGATCCTGTTGATATTGATCGCCTCGGGAGCCTGGTGGTATGTCGATCTGCGCTTGTTCTTCGTCTACGGGGTATTCATCAATGTCGTCGAGATCTGGATGGCGGTCGGGGTCGGATGGCTGACCTCGGTCGCGATCGAGGCCTATCTGAGACAGCGCGAGAAGAGCACCCTTGCCAAACTCTTCAGGCAGTATGTCTCCCCGAATCTGCTGAGCGAGCTGATGGAGCATCCGGAGGCGATCGCGCTCGGAGGGGCCCGGAAGGAGGCGATCGTCTTCTTTGCGGACGTCCGGGGTTTCACCACGATCTGCGAGGAATCCCCACCCGAAAAGGTCATCTCCTTCCTCAACCGTTATTTCAACGTCGCGACCCAGGCGATCTTCGACCAGGGCGGAATCCTGGACAAATACATCGGGGACGGGATGATGGCCTTTTTCGGGATCCCCATCCAACACGGAAACGAAGCCGATAACGCGGTCATCGCCGCACTCAAGGTCCGCGACGCCCTCAGCCGGCTCGTTGCGACGGCAAAAAGCACCGATGATTTCCCGATCAAGGCAATCGGAATCGGAATACATGGTGGGGACGTGGTGGTTGGGAATGTCGGGTCGGAGATGCACCAGGAATACACCCTTCTCGGAGATACCGTAAACGTCTCGGCCCGGCTGGAGTCACTCGCGCGCCAGGGAGAGATACTGATCTCGGCTTTCGTCCAGAAGAAACTGACGACGGGGAAATTCGATGTCGTCTCCCGGGGGACCGTAAAGGTGCGGGGACGAAAGACCGATCTGGACATTTTCGAGGTCAAGGGTCTGGCTTCTTCAACGAGCCTCCTTCAGCGTTCGTAGCGAAGGAGGCAAAGAGAACCTTGGCCTCACCTCAAAGACACAATGGTCACCAAGGTCACGAAGACGATCCGGAAAGGCCTCCTTCCCTTTGCGGTCTCCGTGTCTTTGGTTATCCTGGGGCCGGTAAAGCGCCATCTGTTAACCACCCCGTTCAGGAGAATCCCAAATGAGCCGATTAATAGTACTGGAGAATCCTTTTCTTCTCCAGGAGGTTCTCATGAATGGCAGTTCGAAAATGTTCACTTACGGTGTAGACGGATCCCTGAGGGTTACCGGCGAACCCTCTGGAGCGGGCGACCTGAGGTCCGCAAGACGAAAACCTGCGGCATGCTGGGTGAAAGGACGATGAATCTGAAATGACGGTCAGCTCAGCCCCTCCAAGCGGGATGCGGGACTTTTTACCCGAGGAACTGGTGCGGCGGCGTTTCGTCGAAAACGCGATCAGGCGGATCTACGAATCCCACGGATTCGTTCCGGTCGAGACTCCGGCGATGGAGAACCTGGCCGCGCTACTCGGGAAATATGGAGACGAAGGGGACCAACTTCTCTTCCGCATCCTGCACCGGCGCGAGAAACTGGCCCGGACGCTGGAACAGGAAACCATCCAGGAAAAAGACCTCGCGGAAACCGGGTTGCGGTATGACCTGACCGTTCCTCTCGCCAGGCTCGTCGCGAACAACCGGACCCTTCCACGGTTCTTCAAACGGTACCAGATCCAGCCGGTCTGGCGCGCTGACCGGCCCGGGAAGGGGCGGTTCCGGGAGTTCCTCCAGTGCGACGTCGACATCATCGGTACCAGATCGATGATCGCCGAGGCCGAGGTTTGCGGGGCGGTCGCAGGCGTTTTCAGGGAACTGGGTTTTCCCGATTTCACCATCCATCTCAATCACAGGAAGTTGCTCAAGGCGGTGATCAAGGCTGCGGGTTTGCTCCCCGAAGCGGAAGGAACCGCCCTTGTCGCGGTCGACAAGCTCGACAAGATAGGTCCGGAGAATGTCTTGAAGGAACTTGAAGCCCGTGGGGTGGGGGAGGCCGCAGCGAAAAGTCTTCTTGCCCTCCTGACCCGGCCTGAAGGGCTCAGTGAGATCCAGGAGTTGGAGCGGATCACCCAGGTCGTTGGGATGGATCCCGATTCTTCGGCCCCCCTGGGGGAACTCCGGGAGCTGCTGGGGCTGTTGGAATCGACCGTCGCGGGCGGACACGTGAAGATCGACGTTTCCCTGGCCCGCGGGCTCGGATACTATACCGGTCCCATCTACGAGGTGAAGATCCCACAGGCGGCCGGAAGCCTCGGGGGCGGCGGAAGATACGATGGCCTGATCGGGATGTTCATCGGTCACGAGATTCCCGCGGTTGGTTTTTCCATCGGGTTCGAGCGCCTGGTGATGATCATGGGGGAGCGGAATCTTTTCCCGGTTACGGGATGCGGTCCTCAGCTGCTTCTCTGCCGGTTCGAGGAGGTTCCCGCCTCGGTTCTTCTTAGCGTGGGCCGGCGGCTCCGGTCACAGGGGATCAAGGTCGAAGTATTCCCCGAAACGCCCAAGATTGGGAAACAGATCGCCTATGCCGAATCGATCAAGGCGGGGACGGTCGGGATAATCGGTTCCGCCGAGGTGGCGGCCGACTCACTGACCCTCAAGAACCTGGCGTCGGGACAGCAGCTCACGGTCAAGGTCGACCAGGCGATGGAAACGATCCGGAGCTGGTTAACCGGGTGACTAGAGGCGTTTAGTGTAGATGACGAGGTCGTCGCCGGGCTTGTAGAAATCCTTGATCCGGGCTTCCTCGATGTAGCCGATCGCGAGGTAGAATCCCCGGGTGGGTTCGTACTGACTGCGTCCGGAAGTTTCCACGATCACCAGGCGGCACCCGACGTTCTCCATCTCGGTCTCAGCCCATTTCATGAGCTTCTTGCCGATTCCAAGGCCCTGTTTCCGTGCGTGGGTGCAGATCCAGTAGAGGTCGTAAGTCCCCTCGCTGAGCGGGCGCTGGCCGTAGCAGACGTATCCGACCGCCTCCCCCCCGAGCTCCGCGACTCCGAAAAAGTAATCCTGCTGGTCGGGTTTCGAGGTGGCCTCATCGCAGAGCTCGAGGGCGATCACCACCTCCTCTTCCGAAAAGAAACCGGTACTTCGGAGCATCGCCTCGATCGGTCGCCGGTCCGGGCCTTTCAGTGCCCTGATCGTGACATCCCCGGACGAGGGTTTTGCCTTTGCAGCCACTTTTCAACCACCTTTCTTCAACGGGAACCGCCGGTCCTTTTCATCGAGGCCACCCGGACTAGGTTCTCTACGCATTCGGAGTAGGAGAGCCCGAACTCCCCGAGGGATTTCGCGAACCCGGCGTCGGGGCTCAAATCGGGATTGGGATTCACTTCCAAAACGAAGGGCCGGTTAAGCCGGTCGATCCGGATGTCGACGCGGGCGTATCCACGGATTCCAAGTGCGTGGAAAAGCCGGACCGCGATTCCCCTGACCCTGCGGTCGAGATCGGGGGCCAGCCGTGCGGGGGCCTTGACGGGTGTGGAAAGGAACTCGTCGGACTCCTCCGCCCACTTCGCAGCATAGGTCAGGATATGGGGCCTCCCCGCGGGAACCGCGGAAAAATCGATTTCATTGAGGGCCGTCACCGGGCCTGAAGGGGTTTCGAGAAGGGCTGCGTTGATCTCCCTGCCTTCGATATATGCCTCGATCAAGACGGGGCCTCCGAACCGTTCCTTCAGGAGAAGAAACCGCTTTTTTGCCGCGGGGAAGTCGGAGACCACGCTCCCTGAATCGATCCCCAGCGAAGCATCCTCGGTTACAGGCTTCAAGAGCGCGGGCCAGTCGTTCCAGCCTTCCAGATCCGCCGGGTTCAGGAGACTTCGGAAGGGGGGCGTGGGAACTCCCAGGCCCTGGAACAGGAACTTGGTCCGGACCTTGTCGACCAGGAGTGCGAGGGTTTCAGGCTGGCAGCCGGTGAAACTAGTTCCGAGCCAGCGGAGAAGATAGGTGGGAGCGGGCTCCAGGGCGGAATCGCCTTCCACCGTCTCGCAGAAGTTCACCGCAACGTCGGGGTTGAAGCGGCGGACCGCGGTCAAAAGGGAAGAGGGGTTCTTCGTGACGGATGTCCGGCGGACGGAGTGTCCGTTCCCTCGGAGGGCCTGGGCAACGGCGGCTGCAGCTTTCTCCACTCCCCGATCGGATGCCGCCTCATCCTCCCAGCGTTCGCCGGCGGCCGGGGCATTCTCGACGATAAGGATTTTCACACGGGAAGGCCGTACCTCTGGAAGGAAACGGCCAGGATCTCGGAGATGAGCTGTTCATAGGTCAAGCCCGAGGCTTTGGAGAGGATCACGAGGTCACCCTTGACAGGGGACAGGCCAGGCAACGGGTTGGCCTCGAGGAAACAGGGATTTCCGCGGCTGTCGAGGCGGACGTCGATCCGGCTGAAGTCGCGGCACTCGAGGCCCCGATACGCCCTCAGCGCGAGCTCCTCGATCCGGCGGAGGCTTTCCGGCGGGAGTCTGGGCGGGATGTGATACTCGACCTGGTTGAGGTAATCCCGCTTCGTTTCGAGGGAATAGACGAACTGGTCCGGGGAGACGTTCCGGGGGGCGATTTCCATCATTCCGATGACCCGGGCGGGGGCGTTTCCGATGACTCCGACCGTGCATTCGAGGCCCGGGAGGAACTCTTCGACCAGGACGGGGCAGCGGTACTCCTCCAGGAGATCCTTGATGCGGGGCTTGGCTTCGACCGGAGAGTCGAACCGGCTGGTGTTGCGGATTCCCTTGCTCGAGCCCTCGGCATTCGGTTTGGCGAAAATGGGAAAGGTCAGCCCGGACAAATCGATTTCGTGTGCGGACCGGATCAAACGGCCCCCGGCCATTGGAACGATGCCGTGGAGGGTTCTTCGGGCGAGGTCCTTGTCCAGGGTGACCCCGAGGGTGATCGCATCGGAGCCGGAATAGGGGACTCCGAGCATCTCGCAGACGGCGGGAACCTGGGATTCCCGGCACCTGCCTGAAAGCCCCTCGGCGATATTGAACACGAAATCGAACTTTCCCCGCTTCAGGGCGGCGGGGAAAGCCGAATCCGCTTCAAGGATCTTGGCGGTATGGCCGCAGGTCTCGATCGCTTTGGCTATGGCATCCACGGTCTCGGGGGAATCGAACTCCTCGAACTGGTCCTCGGGTTGCCCGCTCTCGAGTGAATACCGGTTGCTGCGATTACAGGCGACCGCAAGACGCAAGCTTCTGCCTCCTGGTGATGCGCCGGGTCTCGAATGGCACCAGAGAGGACCGGCGGCCGGCCAGGATTCCAGCGACTCCTCCGGACGTCCGGTTGATCCTCTGGATGACTCTTTCCCCGGCTTCGCGATAACCGATGATCACGCCCTCATAGTTCCGAAGGACACTCATCTGCTCGGACTGGGAAATCAGGTAGTTGGGCATGACCGGGATCTTGCCCGTTCCTTCGGGGCCGTCGACCACGAACGTGGGGATGGAGAAACCGCTCGTGTGACCACGGAGGCTTTCCATGATCTCGATTCCCTTGTTGACCTTGGTCCGGAAGTGCTCGACGCCCTGGACCTGGTCGCACTGGAACAGGTAATATGGCCGGACCTTGATCTGGATCAGCTTCCGGCAGAGGATCTTGATGACTTCGGGATCATCGTTTATGCCCCGCATAAGCACGGACTGGTTGTTGACGCAGACGCCATGCCGGACCAGCCTGTCGACGGCTTTCGCGGCCTCGGGCGTGATTTCATTGGGGTGGTTGAACTGGGTGTTGACCCAGATCGGGCCGTACCGGTCGAGCATTGAGCAGAGTTCCTCGTCGATCCGCATGGGGAGGGTGACTGGGGTCCGGGAGCCGATCCGGATCACCTCGACATGGGGAATGGCGCGGATCTGGCTCAGAATCGATTCGAGCCGGCTGGTACTCATTGTGAAGGGGTCGCCACCCGACACGATTACGTCACGGATCGAGGGGGTTTTCGCGATGTAATCGATCATTGCGCGGATGTTCTCGTCGCTGACATTGGCGTCGGCACAGTTCCAGATCCTCTTCCGGGTGCAATGACGGCAGAACATGGCACAGGCATTGGTCACGACCATGAGCGCACGATCCTCGTACCGGTGGGTAAGGCCGGGAACCGGCATGTCGTCTTCCTCGGAGAGGGGGTCCGCTTCCCCGAAATCCGCCATCTCCAACTCCTTCAGGTCAGGGAGGCACTGCCGGAGGATGGGGTCTTTCCTGTCCTTGGGGTTGGCAAGGGAAAGGTAATACGGGGTGATGACGGTCCGGAACTTCTCTTCGACGAGTGTCATGCCGGCAGTTTGCCTGTCGGTCAGGCCCAGGTGTTTCTTGAGGGCGGAAGCGGAAACGATCCGGTTTCTCATCTGCCATTTCCAATCGTTCCACTCATCCTCTGATGACGATCGGTTATGGGTGACATCCTTTATGCGTTGTGGGAAGGGGACGTCCAGTTCGGAGACTTCAGCGGTTTTGGAGAGCCCAGAACGGCTCTCGTGGTGATCCTGGTCTTCCATGGTTTCCTTTCATCTGTCCGGTTTTCCGGAAAACCCGTCCAACCTTGCCGGTTGCCCAGGTGTTTGGGAAGGCTGCTTCCAGCCCGCATGCCGAGGGGGAAAACGGCTCAGCCCGCGAGGCCTCCCTGTGTTACCGTTTGCCCACGCGATTCGGGGCAAATAAAAACGCCTCCCGTCGGGGGGAAGCATTTGAGTGGCGAAAACAGCGATTTTTCAGGTGCGAGTCGCCTCAGGCGATCGCCCCGTTCTACCAGCGGTGAGTCATCACCAGACATTTGAGTTTGCCGTCCTTTTCGAATGAATTTTCTCTTTCGTCTTCCTTATAGCATCCAATTCGCGAACCCACAAGACCCCATTGAAAAATGTATAACAATTGCACAAATTGTCCCAGACGAAATTCTAAGGTGTGGACGGGAATCTGCCGATAGGCCTTAAAGAAAAGAAATCAAACTCCAGGAGGCAACCCATGAACGTCCAGACCCTTTCCAGGAACCCGACCGCTTACCTCAGGAATGCTGTCCGGAAGATCGGTGCCGAGACGACATTGAATTACGACAGCGAGGAGAGACGGATGGAGCACACCTCATTTCAGAAACGCGGTATCTTGAGCGATTTCTGGGACGTCACCGCGAAGCTTCCCCGGAACGAGCAGGTTTCTCTCGCCGCTTCGGTTCTCGTCCAGCAGGTTGCGCAGAACGGCCCCACCACGGAAAACCGGACATTCGTCAGACAGCTGGGAAGCCGGTTCAGCAACGACGAGTTGGCCACCCTGAAATCGATCGTGGAGCGCCACCCCCTCCTTCAGAAGCGCTCGAAATCTGATGCCAGCGACCTTCTTCAGCAGATCGAGACACTTCTCAAGGATTCGCGCCCTCTCCAAGTCCAGGAAAACGCTCCCACTCCACGTCTCCAACCCCGACCTCTGTCACCCGACGAGATTTTCTTCCAAACCACCCTTCTGAAAGGTCCCCAGAAGACCCTGATGTAGGACTGACCCGGTTTTCCCGCAATCGAAGGGGGCGCCCGCTGGCGCCCCCTTTTCCGATTGGAGGGATTTCAGCTTCCCGCATCGATCGGGATCTCCGCCCCAAGGGGGGCTGGGGTCTCAGCCGTCGAGCAGGGTGCGGACCTTGTGGGCCAGTTCGGAGGGCCTGAATGGCTTGGCAAGGAAATGGCGGTTGTCGGCGGGAACGCCCTTCTGGGAAACGACGTCCAGGGTGTAGCCCGAGACGAAAACGGCCTTCAGAGCGGGCCGGTCGGACTGGAGAGCGGCGACCAGAGCGGGGCCCTCCATGCCCGGCATCACCACGTCGGTCAGTACCAGGTCGATCGGTCCGGAAGTTTGTTTTGCAAGGGCGATCGCCTCGCGTCCTCCCCGGCAGGCCAGGACCTGGTAGCCCAGGTGGGTGAGAATCTGGATCCCGAGTTTTCTCAACCCATCGTCATCCTCCACGAGGAGGATGGTTTCGGTTCCTCGCTGGAGGGCGGATTTCGGCAGGGGGAGCCCTGGGGCCCCCTGTTCAACGGGAAGAGCGGGCAGGAACACGCGAAAGAGACTCCCTTTTCCGGTCTCCGACTCGACTTCAATCCAACCCCGATTCTGTCGGACGATACCCATGGTGGTTGCCAGACCGAGCCCGGTTCCCTTGTCGCGGGGCTTGGTGGTGAAGAATGGCTCGAACAGGCGGACCCGCACCTCCTCGGTCATGCCCACTCCTGTGTCGGCCACTTCCAATAGCAGGTGGCCCTGGTCATCGTGAGGTGGAGGGAAGGCGCCCGGTGCGATTTCTGCGGGGCGATGGCTGGTCCGGATCGTGATCCTCCCGCCGTTTGGCATCGCGTCCCGGGCGTTTACAACAAGGTTGACCAGGACCTGCTCCACTTGCACGGGATCCATGCAGACTCGCCTCCCTTCGGGTGCAAGAACCACATCCAGGGAGACGTTTTCGGGAAGAAGGCGTCGGAGGATCTTGACAAGTTCCTGGATTGTACTGTTGAAGTCGATGGGACGCGGTTCGACGACCTGCCGCCGGGAAAAGCCCAGGAGCTGTCGGGACAAGCTTGCGCCGCTTTCGGCCGCTTTTCTGACCTCGTCCAGAAGCTCGCGGAGTTGTCCCGTGGGCTGAAGCTTCGCGTCGATCACCCCAAGGGCTCCCATGATCCCGGCGAGGAGGTTGTTGAAATCATGGGCAATGCCGCCAGCCAGACGGCCGACCGACTCCAGCTTCTGGGCCTGGGCCAGGCGGTCCTGGAGAATCTGGTTCTCCGCCTCGGCCCGCTTGCGCTCGAGGAGGTTGCGCATAAGGAGCAGGACGTACATCTGGCCGGAAAAGGTCATCCGGTGGGCCAGGACTTCCACTGGTATGACGGCCCCATCGGCCTCTTTGCATTGCCCATCCAGACGCTCCTCGTCTCCCGGGCCGTCCCGCCATCGAAGAAGCAAGCCATGGAGGGCTGCATCGAATCCTTCCTTGCCGTTCACGGAGAAGGGGTGCCCGACCAGATCAGCTCGGGGAACCTGCAACAGCTTCCCTGCCATGAGGTTGGCGTCAACGACTGTCAGCGACGGGAGCTGGACCAGCAGCAGGCCTTCCCCGCTCTCGTCCAGCAGTGCCCGGAACCTCTCGAGATCGGCCAATTTCCGCTGAAGTTCAGGGAAGTAGGTCTTGCGCAGGGACCGCTCCCCCAGGCCGATGATTTTCTCGTGCAGGTCATCCCAGCCTTCGGGGCGGTCATAGGGCCTGCTCATAGATCTTCTCCAGATCGGCAGGAAAAGGCCGTCGAGGATTGGTGACCAGGCAGGGGTCCTGCATCGCCTTCTCGGCGAGATCGGCAAGGATGCTCCGGTTGCACCCCATTGCGGCGAGTCCGTGATCCACGCGGGCAACTCTGGCCATTTCCTCCAGTCCCTGGAGAAGCGCTTCCCGAAGGTCGGTGGGCGGAAGCCCTTCGATGGGGATTCCCAGGGCCGCCGCCAGGTCGGTGTACCTGTCGGCAGCCGCCTCGAAGTTGAAGGCGGTCACGTGACGGAGCAGCACGGCGTTGCACTCTCCATGGGGAAGGTTCAGCCGCCCGCCGAGGGAATGTGCCATGGCATGAGTCGCTCCCAGGCTGGCGTTTGAAAACGCCAAACCGGCCTCGAGGCTTGCCAGCATCAGGCCACCACGGCCCTTCGGATCGTGCAGGTTCGCCTGGACGGCCTGGAGGTTGGCGCGGATCAGCCGCACCGCTTCGAGGGCGTGCAGATCGGTGATCGGGGAGTGGGCAGTTGACACATAGGCTTCGAATGCGTGGCAGAGGGCGTCCATTGCGGTGTTCCCGGTCAGGGTGGCGTCCATGGTGGTTGTGCAGAGCGGGTCGATCAGGGCGATGTCGGGAACCACAGCCTTGCTGATTATGGCTATCTTCACCTGGCGTTTCGTGTCGCTGATGATGGCGAACTGGGATACATCGGCGGAGGACCCAGCCGTCGTTGGGATGCAGATCAACGGTGGGCAGGGAGCGGGAACCCGGTCCACCCCCTCGTAAGCCAGGATATTCCCTCCGTTGGCGGTGATGATGCCGATCCCCTTGGCGCAGTCCATCACGCTGCCTCCCCCGATCGCGACAAGGACGTTACAGCACTCGGCCCGGAAAAGGTCTGCTCCCGCCATCACCTCGTGATCCTTCGGATTGGGCGTGATCGCGGTAAAATCGACGGTGGCCAGGCCCGCCTTGTGCAGGCTTTCCCTGACAGCCAGGGTCCACCCAGCCTTCTCGACCACCGGGTCGGAAACGAGAAGCACGCGGGTGGCACCCAGATTTCCGGCATACTGTCCGGCGAGGCGATGAGCCCCGTCCCCGAAGATGAACTCGGGGGCCACGAATTTCCGGAGGGGGTAACTCCCCGAACCTTCCATCGGTCCTCTCCTCAAAAGCATTTCGGAGGATTATATCAGAGGACTGGGGGAAAGGGAAATTCCGGCCTGGGTTTTTGGGGCTATTCCCGGATAACCTCTGTTCGCCAATTCCCTGTCTTCATATCAGGCGGCAGGGTCAGCTTCTCAAACGGCAACACTCCGAGGCGTCCTCGAGGAAGATTGGGGCGGGACCGAGATCGTCACCGTGATCTGGAAGGAAAATCCCGGTCTCGGGTCAGAAATCCGTTCCGCTTCCCGAGCCGTCGGGATCGCTTCCGGAGGAATCCCCGTCGGTCGAATGGGAGCCGTCGGGATCGTCCGAGTTGTCGGAACCGTCATCGACGGGGTCGGTATCGGGAGGGACCGGAGGACAAGCGTCCCCATCCTTTTCGATCATCTGGAAATCCGCCTGGGTGATCGGCCGGATGGTTACATCGGGTTTCAGGTTTTCACTGGCGGAAACCCCGAGGGTGACCGTCCCGTAGAGGGCGGCAATGAAGGCAACAATGACCAGGTAGTCGATCCGTTTCACGTGTGTCTCCTTCGAAAGAACTCGAATCCGTTGAAGCAATATTGATGCCAAACATTGGAGCCGCCCTGACAGGGCGTTTTCGGGCAGGCAAGAGAAGAATTTGCCGGAAAATTGGCACCAGGGCCCCAAATCCGGCACTTTCCGGGCCCGGGGAAAACCCGCAAAAATCTCCAACGGGGCAGGAAGATCCAAACGTTAAATAAGCAGAGAAGGAAAACGACCACGTTTTCAAAAAACCGGGGGAAGTCCCGGTAAAGCCTCAGGGAAAAGCGATTCGGGGAGGGAAGTATGGAAACCAGGATGATGAGCTGTCTGAAGATCCGTTTCTTCGTTCTCCTTGCATCAATGTTGTTCTGGGGCCTTTCCGCCCCGGCCAAACTTCTCGCGGCCAAGAAAGCTTCCCCGCCCTCAACGAAAACCGAGATTACCGAGAAGACGACGATCATCAAGAAGGTTGTGAAGGTCAGGAAGGTCTCTTCCACCCAACCCATCGAGGATGAGATAATCTCCCTGCCGACGAAGAACCAGGTTTCGGAAACCGAAGTGGTTCCCCAGAGCCCCGAAGTCTCCACTGAGGACCTCCAGCGGATCTATGACATTCCCGATCAGACTGCCAAGGTCGAATCTTCGACCGTTACAAGTCCTTCCCAGGCGGAATTGCACGAAAACGGCGATTTTTCCTCCGGCCTGAACGGGGTCGAAGCCGCCCCCAAGACGGCGGAGATCTCGACGGAAGAGCTCCAGAAGCTCTATGACATTCCCGACCAGACCGCCAACGTTGAATCGACGACCGTTACAGGTCCTTCTCAGGGGGAATTGCACGAAAACGGCGATTTTTCCTCCGGCCTGAACGGGGCCGAAGCCGCCCCCAAGACGGCGGAGATCTCGACGGAAGAACTCCAGAAACTCTATGACATTCCCGACCAGACTCCCGACGAAAGCCTCGCAGGAAAGTTCCAGGAAGGCTACAAGGCCGGCAAGGGACTCGGGATCGGGCAGGGAAAGGCGCTCGACAGTGCGCTTCACAGCGGCATCAACAAAGCCACAACCTGGACCGTCCGGAACACCCGGGCAGGGATGGCCAATGTCGAGAGCAGCCTGAAGAGCGGCTTTTCTCCAAAAAACCTCCTCGTGACCGCAGGGATAGCTGTTGCCACTGATCTCATCAGCCAATCCATGAAAGGCGAAACCCCCAACCTTGGGAATGCCGTTCGAAGCATCGCCACCGCCGAATTCGCGGGATCCGTCGCGGGTGGAACCCTCGGAGCGGCGGCTGGTTCATTCTTCGTCCCTTTCCTTTCCGCCATCCCGGTTGCGGGAGCTCTCGCTCCAGCAATCTGCGCCGTTGCCGGAAGCGCGATCGGAGCATCGACGGCAGGGGACCTGGCGAACGGGCGTGGTTTCTCGATCGGGAGATCCCTCAAGAATGTCGATTGGGTCGGCGTTGCAGGCCAGTCGATCGGTGCCGTTGCCGGGGGGGCTCTTGGAGCAGCACTTTGCGCTCCAATCCCCGCTCTGATACCGGTCGGATACGTGATCGGCAGTATCGCGGGGGGGGTCGTAGGGAACAAAGTCGCGCACTGGGTCGCTTCCCTGTTCGGAAAGGGCGATCAGGATTCCCGGGAAACGAACTCTGCGAACCTTCCCACGGGCAACAACCCCTTCTCCCGGACCTCCTCCGCCGGCCGCACGGGGCAGCCGGTCTCCACCGAAACCCTTGAACCGCCGACCTCGACGCAGCAGCAGGCCACTCCTGGAACGGCCGGGATCATCGTTAAAACCAACGGAACCTTCGGGGAGTGATCTCCCCTCCACTTCCAATCCAACCAATATTTCCTTCCCTCCGCCCTCTCCAACAGGAGAGGGTTTTTTTTCCCGGCGAGACCGCAAGGGTTGTCGAGGAGGGCCGAATGGATTCCCGTGAAAATCAAGCCCCGGCGGAAAAAGGGCTTTCAGGTCTTCGGCCGGGGTTGGGTGGACGGGAATCAGTTTTCGGGGGGATACTTTTTGTCCAGCATCCGGTCGAGGCCGCTCTTCAACAGGTTCACCTTGTCGACGATATCGACCTGGCCCTTGCTTCGCAGCCCGGAGAGGAGGGATTCGATGAAGATCAGCTTGACCTTGGGATGCGTCGGGCCGACGTAACCCGCCGACCGGTCGTCCGCGAGAACCCAATAATGGAGGCGGTCGCAGTAGGGAACCCAGTAGGAGAAGTCCGAGAAGTCATCGTAGGCGCTGATCTTGGGAATGACGATCTGGGGAACATATTCGATCTGGTTCCCGGCGTTGTAGTAGATCCGCTCGGTTTCGGGAACGATCGGTGCGATCTTGAGATTGGGCAGGGTGACCTTGAACTTCACCTTCCCGAAATAGTTCAGTGCGATCTTCTCGGCCAGCAAAGCCCATTTGGTTGATGTCTCCCGCATTTCCTGCGAAAAGGTGAAAAGGGCTTTCTGGAAAGCCTCGTTTCCCTTAAGGCTCTCGAATGAGTTTTCGATGGCCATGAACGGCGAATGGTTGAACAGGGTTCCCAGCATGAACCCGAGGCCGTTGCTGAGGAAATGCCGTCGGGTGAGCTGACTGGGAGCCATGGCCGGTTGCCATTCAAGTTTCTGGGTCACGAGCCACATCGTGGCTTCCTTGGCGAGCTCGAGCGCGTTGGGATCGCGCCAGAGTTCTCCCTGTTCCGCGTATTCCCATGGCTTGAACTTCCCGGAATAGGCGTTCTCGACGACCTGGAAAAGGTTCTGGTTGAACAGGTCGAGAAGTTTCGAGAGGCCATTCTGGTGGAAATCCCGAAGGGAGATCCGGGCGGGGATCTCTTCTGCGGGAATGGCCATACGGGTCTCGATGA
>CAYRYU010000105.1:1798-3774 GCA_964428355.1 uncultured bacterium | reverse complement strand
AGGGAGATCCGGGCGGGGATCTCTTCTGCGGGAATGGCCATACGGGTCTCGATGAGCCATCGGGTAGCGGCCCTGGCAGTTTCGAAGCGGTCCTCGCGGAACCAGATCAGGGCTTCCTCGTCCGCGAACTGCCATGGTTGGAACACACCGGGGAAGATGGTCTGGACGAGCTTGAAAATGGAACCGGCGTACTTTTTCAGGAGCGGCTCCAAACCCGCGTCCCTGAAGAGATCCTGGTTCAGGAGCTGGGGAAGATCTCCGCGGCTGCACCCGAGGCGCACTGTCATGAGCCATTCGAGCGACTCCCTGGTGCGTTCGCGAAGGTCTCCGGATTCGAGCCACTTTTCGACCTCCCCGAACTGCCAGGGTTTGTACCTTCCAGGGACTGCGAGGTCAACGAGAGTGAACCGGCTTTCCTTCGCCCATTCGAAGGCAGGATCAAGGCCGAGCTCGGAAATGAAATCGCGGTCGAATGCGCCCGGGATCTTTTCGGGCTCCTTCACTCGCTCGCCGAGAACCCTCAATGCGTTTGCCGTCATCACGGCGGCGAACCGGGCGGCGGACTTGTCATCCTGGAAGATGAAGAAGGGAAGCTGGGCGTGCTTGTCGGAAACGGTTCGGAGGAGCTCCGTTATCTGGTCGTCGCTCATCTCCTCGGGAAGGTAGCCGAACTTCTTCTTGAAACCGTCACGGCTGCGTTCCAGGCCGAGAAGCCGTTCGACCTCCTGGACGTTGGGAAGGGGTATCTGATACTGGTTGGCGAGATCTTCCTGGGAAAAATAGAGGAAATCTTCCTCGACCTGGCTCATCAGGGATTTAACGACCGGATCGGAGGGGTCGAGCATCTGGGAGGAGATCTGCGGAACCTGCTGCATCGGGATGGCCGCGGGGGAACCGTCCGGATTGACAGGCATCGCGACCGGGATAGGCATCATCACGCTGGCTTTTCCAAGACCGGCGAGGGTCGGGTAATGGCCTTCGTCGTCGGTGGGTGTCACGTAGAGGATCTCCTCGAGGGTGGAGAATCCCTCGAATGCCTTCATGACCGCGATCTCGCGCATGGTCTTCATGCCCCCGAGGCGGGCCACCCTCTTGATCTGGACTTCCGTCCCGCCTTCCATGATGACGTCACGGACGGCCTGGCTCACGACCATGGTCTCGTAGACCCCGAGCCGGCCGTAAACACCCGTCTGGTTGCAGTCGCGGCATCCGGTCCCCTTGAAGAACTTGGCGTTCACGACCTTGCTGGGAGGCAGCTTCAGACGCTGGAAGATCTTCTGGGTAGGTCGATACTCCGTTTTGCATTTGGAGCAGGTCCGGTGAAGGAGCTTCTGGGCGATGACCATGCGTACAGCCGCGGTAACCAGGTATGCCGGAACCCCCATGTTGATGAGACGGTTGATCGAGGCCGGGGCGTTGTTCGTGTGAAGGGTGGAAAGGACCTTATGACCGGTCAGGGAGGCCCGGAATGCGATTTCAGCGGTCTCGAGGTCACGGATTTCGCCCACGAGGATGATGTCAGGGTCCTGGCGGAGGGAGGCCCTCAGGCCGGTCGCGAAGTCCAGACCGATCTTTTCCTGGATCTGGATCTGGGTGATCCCGTCGATCCGGTACTCGATCGGGTTTTCGATCGTGAAGATGTTTATCTCGGTGCTGCTGAAATACTTCAACATCCCGAACAACGTTGTCGTCTTTCCGGCTCCGGTGGGTCCGGTGACGAGGATCATCCCGTACGGTTCATCGAGGGTCGCCTTGACTTTCTCGAGATCGTCGGGGATGAAGCCGATGTTGTCGAGTTCGAATGCCGTTTCCCTCGCGAGGATCCTGAGCACGGCCTTCTCCCCGAGAAGGCTTGGAACCGTGCTCACGCGGAAATCGATCTCCCTGTTCTCCATTTTGACTTTCAAGCGGCCATCCTGGGGAAGCCGACGTTCGGCGATGTCGAGATGGGCCAGGATTTTCACGCGGCTGATGAG
>CAYRYU010000105.1:0-1698 GCA_964428355.1 uncultured bacterium | reverse complement strand
GAAGCCGACGTTCGGCGATGTCGAGATGGGCCAGGATTTTCACGCGGCTGATGAGCGGAGCAAGGAGGCTTTTGGGGCCGGTCATGGCGTCGTGGAGTATTCCATCGACCCGGAACCTTATCAGGAGAATGTCTTCACGGGGTTCGACGTGGATATCCGATGCGCGTTTCAGGATTGCCTGCTTGAAAACCGCGTTGAGGAACTGGACGACGGGGCCTTCTTCAGATGTCCGGCGGACTACGTCGACCCCGTCCTCCCCCCCCCCCAGGAGGGATTCCTCCCCGGAGACGGAAAATCCTTCCCAGGAATAGAGCTGTTTTATTGCCAGCTCGATCTGGGACTTGGGGGCGATCATGACATCCAGCTTGCACTGTGTCAAAAAAGCGATCATGTCCAGGGCCATGATGTCGAACGGGTCTGCGATGACGATGGTAAGCCTGTTCCCTGTCTTCTTGAAGGGGATCACCTTGTACTGCTTGGCTTGATACTCCGGAATCAGGGAGAGAATCTTGGCGTCGACCTTGATGTTCGTGAGGTCGATCACGGTGTTTCCCAGGAACTCCGCCCAGCAGTCCAGGACGTCTTTTTCCGCAAGGAAGCCGAGTCTTATGAGGATGTCCTCGAGTCTTTCGAGGGTCTGGGCCTGGATGTTCTTGGCCTTTTCGAGCTGCTCTTCGGTGAGCAGCTTCTTTTCGATCATGAATTCTTCTATTTCACGTTTCGGTTTGGGGCTCATGCGACCTCCAGGCAGGTTTCAATCTCTGGGTACCACCTCGAGCCGGAAAGTCCGGCGCTCGATGGACTGTTCCACGAATCGGAAGAAGGGGTAGGCATCGAGGATCACGTCGACATGACCAAGTCGCTTGGGAAGGAAGATGAGTGTCAGCTCCCTGGGGTCGTTCCTTTCCTCCTCGAGGGAGACACGGGAATCGTTGTAGACATAACCCACCTTCCACTGGATCGGCTTCTGATCCATGAAGCGGGGCAACCTGATCTCGAAAAACTGGCCGATCTTGACCTTCTGGACATCCAGTTTCTGGACCTTTGCCGGAAGGAGATGGCAGAAAACCTCGTTGGTAACGAGATACCGTGGAACGGTCATCACCATTCCCTGGACCTTGTAGTCGCCTCGGGGAAGAGGGGATCCGTAACGGTCGACAGCCCTCCAACAGAGCTTGTACTCTTCGAACTGTCCGGGAAGAATCGGGATCGAATGCGGCGCTTCCATCCATTGCTTTCCCTGCGACCAGCGGAAAATCTGGGTCCTCTGGTGGAAGACCGCCATGTCCCAACGTTGCCCCGTCGGAAAGAAAACCTTGACCGCCTTGTCGGTCTTGTTCCGGACCCGGATCGTGAAAGTGGCGATTTCCCCGGAAGTGATCTCGGCCTGATCGGCGATCATCCTGATCTCGAGGTCGGCGGGGTTGACGAACTCCCAGGTTCTCCACCCGGCAAAAACGGCACCGGATGCCAGAAACAGGAGAATCAGAAAACACCGGAGGGAGGTTTTCATTTTCCAGATGATACACCATGTACCAGTGGAACGCAAAGCGGATCACTGTTAAGGAGTGGTCGTTTGCGAAGCGCCATCCGGGCTGCAAACGCCCACTTCCCGCATCGTGCGGGTCGGGATGGGTCTCCCCAGGTGGGGGGTCAGAGGAACTCCCCCTCCGGATCGTGAATCCTTGTGAGGCTCCG
>CAYRYU010000104.1:10275-25881 GCA_964428355.1 uncultured bacterium | reverse complement strand
AATTCGACATCGTGTTCCTCCAAAAAGAGTCTTTTGTGAAAACTCTATCAGGCCATTTTCGTTTTGTATGTCGGGGGATTCCCTGACAAGACGCCCAAAAAATCCCGGAAATACGCTCCCATTCGCGTTTTTGAACTGCGAAAATTCTTGAACGTTTTTTTCGAGGGGGGACACCCGACCAGTTTTTAAAAACTGGTCGGGTGCCCCCCTTTTCTCCTTTTCTCCCCCCCCTAACTGAACCCAACTCAACAGAATTTCTGTTTCGGGGAAGTGAAAAAAAGTGCAAATTCGGTAAAGATGTGTTAAGAATACTTTATTAAGGAGCAGATCGGCCTTCCAGGCAGAGGATTCTCCTGATGTCAGAGCATTCAGTCACTTGCAGTTCTATTGCACCAGAGGTTGTGACGATGCCGCGCAAGAGTTCGAACGAAACGCCCCGCCCGGTCAGGCTCTTCCTCCTCGATGACCACCCTGTCCTTCGTCTTGGGCTTGGGAGATTCCTTACGCAAGAAGGCTTCCAGATCGTTGGAGAAGCGGCCGACGAAAATGAGATCCTGGAGAGTCTCGAACGGACGGCCCCCGAAATCCTGATCGCCGATATTTCCCTCGGACGCCGGGATGCCACCCCGACAATCGCGCTGGTTTCGGAGAAACGGCCTCAGACGCCGGTCCTCGTCTTTTCGATGCATGAGGACCCCTTCCACGTGCAGAGGGTCTTGAATGCAGGAGCTCGCGGATTCGTCAACAAGCAGGAGGCCACCGATCTCCTGGTGGCGGCAATCAAGAAGGTCCATGCGGGAAATACCTTCCTTTCGCCCCGCATCAAAGAGCTTCTCGAAAGCATCCGTGACGGTCGGACCTGCGACATCCCGCCCCAGCTTTTCTCTCCCAAGGAATCGGAAGTCTACGACCTCCTGGGCCGGGGTTTCGCCCCCCGGGAGATCGCCGGCAACCTCGAGGTCAGTATCAAAACCGTGGAAACGCATTTCGCCCGAATTCGGAAGAAGCTGGGGCTTTCCAACAGCCGCGAACTGGCACGCCACGCGATCGAGAACCATCAGAAAAGCCTCTAGGGTAAAGGGGACATAAAAAGGGGACATGAGAATCTTTTCTTCGAAAAGATTCTCATGTCCCCTTTTTAAATGCCCCCCCCTTTTCCCTCTTTCTCTTCGGAAGGGATTGGCTTAGAATTGGGACGTTCGAAATGGGACCGCGGTCCTTGGAGGTGAAACATGTTCGACATTAAAAACATCGCGAAGCTCGCCCGACTCGAGGTTGACGAGGCCCAGGCAGCCCCGCTGGAGGCACAGGTAAGGGATATCCTGCACTACGTCGAAACCCTGCAGAAGGTCGATACATCGGCAATCCAGGGATACGGGCTTTCGGAAACCCCCACCTTCTGGCGACTGGATGAGGCCAAAGAGCCCGGCACCACGCGCGAAGAGAGAGTGGGGCTGGCGAGATCGCATCAGAACGGGATGTTCCTGGTTCCGAAAGTGATCGGAGAGGGGGACGCCTGAGATGGAGAGCCTTCTTCACCTGTCCGCAAGCGAGCTCCGGAACGGCTATCGCCACGGGAACTTCAAGGTCATCGATGTTGCCGAGGCCTACATCAACCACGACACGAAGCTCAACCCGAAAACCAACGCGTTCCTGCACCTCGATCCAGAGGCGATCCGGGCGGGCGCCCGAGAACTCGACTCCCGCAAGGCCGATTTCCACAACCACGCGCTCTACGGGGTTCCCGTCGCGGTCAAGGACAACATCTCCACGAAGGGGATTCCCACCACCTGCGGTTCGAAGATCCTGGAAGGATACCGCCCGCTCTTCGACGCAACGGCGGTCGCCGGCCTGAAGAAGCACGGTGCACTGATCCTGGGGAAGACGAACATGGACGAGTTTGCGATGGGAAGCTCGACCGAAAACTCGGCCTATGGTACGGTCCGCAACCCATGGGACCCGGACCGGGTTCCAGGAGGAAGCTCGGGAGGTTCCGCCGCCGCGGTCGCAGCGTGCATGGCCCCCATTGCCCTCGGCTCGGACACGGGCGGATCGATCCGCCAACCTGCAGCCCTCACCGGAATCCTAGGCCTGAAGTGCACCTACGGCCTGGTATCCCGGTTCGGCCTCGTCGCGTATGCCAGCTCCCTCGACCAGATCGGGCCGATGGCCCGCAACGTTGACGACCTAGCGATTGCCCTCGAAGCCATCGCCTCGTTCGACCGGAGCGATTCGACATCGCACTACGATCCGCAGGGATGCTCCTATCTTGCCGAGATGACGGGGACGGTCGAAGGCCTCAAAATCGGCCTTCCGAAAGAACTTTTCGGAGAAGGGATCGACCCCGCGGTCAGAGAATCCGTTACCAATGCCGCGAAGGTTTTGGAAGGACTGGGCGCAAGAATCCGCGAATGCTCGCTGCCCCAACTCTCGAATTCGCTTCCCGCCTATTACATCATCGCCCCAGCTGAAGCCAGTTCGAACCTCGCCCGGTTCGACGGGGTCCGTTACGGCCCGGGGAAACCTGGGAAGGATATCATCGAGCAGTATTCCGGAACGCGCGGATCGAGGTTCGGGCCGGAAGTCCAGAGGCGCATCCTGATCGGAACCTTCGTTCTCAGCTCGGGCTACTACGACGCCTACTACCTGAAAGCGATGCAGATCCGCCGCCTGCTTTCCAACCAGCTCGACGAGGCGTTCCAGAACTTCGATCTCCTCCTGACGCCGACCACCCCCCAGACCGCCTTCCGGATCGGCGAGAAAGCTCACGATCCGCTCGCGATGTATCTCTCGGACATCTGCACCATCGCGGTCAACCTGGCAGGGATCCCTGCGATATCGATTCCATGCGGCCTCGTCGGGGGTCTTCCATCCGGTTTCCAGCTCTGGGGCCCCCATTTCAGCGAGCGCCGCCTGCTTTCCGCGGCCAGGTGCTATCTCGACAAGACGGGCCACCATCGGGAGCTTTCTCCGATGGCGAAGGAGGCGAAATGACCATGGATTACGAACTCGTCATCGGAATGGAGATCCACGCCCAGGTCCGGACCGAGACCAAGCTGTTCTGCGCATGCCGCAACCATTTCGGGGATACCCCCAACGCGAACACCTGCCCGGTTTGCCTCGGTCACCCGGGTTCACTGCCGGTTCTCAACAGGAAGGTGGTCGAGAAGGTCGTCAAGGCGGGACTCGCGTTCCGCTCCACCCTGAACCATCTCTCCAGGTTCGCCCGCAAGAACTACTTCTATCCCGACCTTCCCAAGGGATACCAGATCAGCCAATACGAGCTTCCGATCTGCACGGGAGGCCACCTCGACGTTCACGCCCCCGACGGAAAGTTCAAGCCGATCAGGATCCGCCGAATCCACATCGAAGAGGATGCGGGAAAGCTCATCCACGACCCTGCCATAAGCGGTTCGGGAACGCTCGTCGATTTCAACCGCGCCGGTTCCCCTCTGATGGAGATGGTCACCGAACCGGATTTCCGGTCGGCGGACGAGGCATACGATTTCCTCACCCAGCTTCGGCAGATCCTGCGGTATCTGGGGGTCTGCGACGGAAACATGGAGGAGGGCTCCCTCAGGTGCGAGCCGAACATCTCGGTGCGTCCCCGGGGAGAAACGATGCTGGGAATGAAAACGGAACTGAAGAACATCAACTCCTTCAAGGCCGCCCGCAAAGGGATCGAATTCGAGTTCAAACGCCAGGTCGCGGCGCTGCAAAGCGGGGAGCCCCTCCGCCAGGAAACGCGGGGCTGGGACGAGAACCGTGAAGAAAGCTTCCTGATGCGCACCAAGGAGGATGCCCACGATTACAGGTATTTCCCCGATCCCGACCTTCCGCCGATCAAGATCGATGATACCTTCATTGAAACGATCAGGGCTTCGATGGGGGAGCTTCCACGCCAGAAGAAGGAAAGGATCTGCCGCCATTTCGGGATTCCGGAAGCCGATGCCGAGGTGCTCTGTTCCGAAGCCTCCATCGCGAACTTCTTCGAAGCCACGGCGAAAGCCTGCGATGACGGGAAGCTCGCATCGAACTGGGTGATGGGCGACGTCCTCCGCATCCTCAAGGGCGGCGGCTCGATCGAGACTTTCCCCGTCTCCCCCGAAAGGCTGGGCGGCCTGATTCGTCTCTTCGCACAGGGGAAGCTGTCGAGCTCGATGGCGAAGCAGGTTTTCGAAATCATGCTGGAATGCCCCGACGACGCCGAGACGATCGTGGCCAAGCGCGGACTCGGAGTCGTCAGCGACGAAGCCGCCATCGGCAAAACCGTCGAAGACGTGATCGCGGAGTTTCCCGACCAGGTCAAGCAGTTGCTTTCCGGAAAGGAAAAAGTGATGGGTTTCCTGGTGGGCCAGGTCATGCGGCGGATGAAGGGTAAGGCCGATCCCGCAGTCCTGAATCGTCTGATGAAGGAAAAAATCGCAGCCACTGGGAACCACGGCTGAAATGGTGGTATCATTCCCTAATCGATCCGCGTTTCAGGAGGGACGTCCATGACATTCGAAGAAGCCTACAAAAAGGGAAACGACGCGCTTAAAGAGAAGAAGTACGACGAGGCCCAAGCTTGTTTCGAAGAGGCTCTCAAGGAAAAACCGAACGACATCTACACCATAAACAAGATCGCCCTGATCATGAAGGAAAAGGGCGAGTTCACCAAGGCCATGGACCTTCTGGAGCGTTCCCTGAAACTCAAGAAGGAAGACCTCTACACGAACTATATCCTCGGGAACACCTATCTCGAGCAGGGAGACATCGACAAGGCAATCGAGACGCTCGAGAACACCATCCGGATCGACCCCAAGGACAAATACGCCCGGAACTCGCTCGCACTCGCCTACCGGGTCAGCGGCGACTACGAAAAGTGCCTCGAGACGCTCCGCGACGCGCTCAGGGTTTCCCCGGACGACCTGTACAACAAACTGAGCCTTGCTACCGTCCTTTTCGAGCAGGGCGAGGCGACGGAAGCCGAGCGTCTGGCGCAGGAGATCATCCGCAAGGATGCCCAGAACCTCACCGCCATGGTCCTCACCGGACGGATCTACATGGAGACCGGCGACATGCCGGAAGCCCAGGCCTATTTCACCAAGGCCCTCTCGATCGACGCCAACAACAGCGAGGCCCACTACTACATCGGGCGGCTGTGCCTCGAAAACGACGATCCGGATGAAGCCAACCGGCATTTCAACGCCGCCCTGAACTCCGGAAGCGACAAGCTTTCGCTCAGCAAAAACCTGGGAATGATTTTCCTCGACAAGGGGTTGCTGAAGGAGGCACAAACTGAGTTCTCACGAGCCCTGGCTCTCGACCCCGAGGACCCCTTCACGCTCAGCAATCTGGGAAAACTCCTCGTGATGGGAGACAAGGTGGAGGAAGGCGTCGGGTATCTCAAGAAAGCGCTATCGATCCAGCCCGATTATGCGTTCGCCCACTACAACCTGGGCAAAGTCTACAGGAGCCGAAAGGATTTCCCGAACGCCATCTACCACTTCCTGTTCTGCCTGAAATACGAGCCGTCCGACATCTATGCCCGGAACAGCCTGGGACGGACATTCCTGGAAGCCGGTCTTCCGGAAGAAGCGCTCGAAACATTCCAGAAAGCGCAGAAAGGCGATCCGAGCGATCCCTACTCCTATTTCGGGCTGGGGGAGGCTTTCGAAGAGATGGGGAACTTCGAGGAAGCGATCAAGAACTTCAAGCAGGTCAAGAAAGTGGCCGGCCAGAATCATCCGCTGCTGGAGAAGACCGACATCAAGATCAAGAAGCTCCAGTCCAGGAACTGACCTAGAAACATGCTCCTCAGGCTCGACATCAAGGTTCCGGATTCCCTGGAGGAACCAATGGCTGGGTTGGCGGAGCGTCTTGGACTGGTTTTCTTCTCCAGCCCCGTCATCGAGGATGCCCCCGGAAGCGAGGAAGCCTTCCGCCTTACGGGTTCCACCGTGGTCAGCCTGATGTATTCCGCGGTGGAACAGGACGCTTCGGGAATCGAAAGGGAGATTTCCGAATTCCTTCACGAGGAGGGCATTCCCCCTCAGTCCGTTTCGAGGCTGGAGTACTCCGACCAACAGGACTGGATGGAACCTTTCCGCGCCTATTTCCAGCCCATCCAGGTGGGCGGGAAGATCCTCGTGAGGCCGCCTTGGATCACGTCCGATGAGGCGGGGGGGAAGTCCCTCGAGATCGTCATCGACCCAGGAATGGCTTTCGGGACCGGAACCCACGAGACCACCCGGCTCTGCCTCACCCTGATTGAACCGCTCTCGCCCGAGGGAGGAAGTTTCCTCGATGTGGGAGCCGGCAGCGGAATCCTTTCCTTCTACCTCTGCAAACGTGGAGCCAGGCTCGTGACCGCCCTTGAAATGGAAGGCCCCGCGGTCGAGAATCTCCGGAAAAACTCCACCCTGAACGGAATTCCGGATGGCCAGCTCGAAACGATCCGGGGATTGTTGGAAGATTTTTCGCCCGCAGAACGATTCGACGGACTGGCTGCCAACATTACGTCCCCCGTGCTTCTGGCCAACTTCGACCGTCTTGCCTCGTTCCTGAAGCCCGGAGGCTGGGCGGTATTCTCGGGAGTCAACGTGACGAATGCGCCCGAGGTGCGCAAGGTCCTGAAGAAGAAGCCATGGAAAAACTTCCGGGAGATAACCGAGGGGGACTGGCACGCCTTTTTCGTCCGGAATTCCGGCAGGAACTCGGACCGATGAACCGGAGCCTGATTCCTTCCGCGCCTCCCAGGATTCGCGCATAGTTCCGACCCATTTGTACCTCACACAGAAACGACCGAAAAGAAAGGGGATCACATGTCCGAACAAGAAACAAGTCCGGAAACCCAGCAACTCGTCCAGTTCATCGTGGGAAAGCTCCAGAGCGGTATGCCGAAAAGCGCGGTGGTGAAACTCGTGGTCGAAAAGGGGTTCACCCCCGAAGTCGCTCAGCAGGTGGTGGACTCTGTCGAGACCGCCGCGACCGAGGTGGGCAAGGAAGAGGCTTTCTCGTCGGATTCCGTCGTTCCCGCGATCGTCGTCGGACTGATCGTGGCAATCGTCGGAGGCGCGATCTGGGGTGCCGTCGTGGTCGGAACCGGATACGAGATCGGTTACCTGGCGTGGGGTCTTGGAGGTCTCGCGGGATACGGGGTGGTCATGGCCGCACGTGGCCAGAAGGGGCTTCCCCTGCAGATCATCGCGGTCGTGTCCAGTCTCGTCGGGATCCTGATCGGGAAGTACGGCTCGTTCTTCTATTTCCTCAAGCAGGAGATCATCAAGAATTACGGCGCTGACGCCGCGCAGGGGATTTCCCTGCTTTCGCCGAAGGTATTCTCGTCATTCATCGAGGTACTGCCCAAGATCCTGACAGGCCACGATGCGCTCTGGGTGATACTTGCAGTCATAACCGCCTGGAGCATCCCGAAACCCGCGGGGCTTTCCATCCGCCGGTAGGGCGGTAGAAGAAGCGCAACCCAAAGACCAAAGAACCACCGGGATTCCTGCGCCGGGTGGGGGCACCCGGCCTACATGAACCCCGATTTCTGCGCCGGATGGGGGCTCTAGCCGACAAAGCCACCGTTTCCAGACTTCGCCATCATGCGGTAGAAGCCGAAAGGCCCCCCGCTGTCGAGGGAGGCCTTCCGGTCGTGCCCTCAAGGACTGCGCCATCCTGGCTTTTCGGGCACATTCACCCCATCGTGGGGCTCGTATCTGGAGGGAACCGGTCAGTTGCTTTCGATCGGAAATGCCCGTCGCATCTGGTCACGATTCGAGTAAACGATGACTTCCTTGGGGGATATGGTGACGACCTTGAACTTCCCGTCGACGGTCTGGTCGGGTTGAACGACAAGTTCGCGGTTTTCGAACATGATCAGGGCGAGCCGGTGCTCCTCCGAACCCACGATTCCCTTGACACTGAGCTTGAGAGGAGGAAGAGGGGGTTTAACGGGCTCGGGGGGCTTGACGATGGGCGGATTCACTGGAAGAGGCTCGATAGTGGGAAGCTTCTTCTTGATGATCGGGTCGAAGGGATCCTTCCGGTTTCCTGCGCTCATGAACTTGTGCATTCCGGCAAGCATATCGATGTTCTCTGTCTCCTGGGGATCCGGATTTTCCTGGGCAGCCGCAGCGAGCACCGAGCTTCCAGCCTGTTCCGGAGCAGAGTTGGCCTGAGTCGCTCCGCCGGAAGCTTCGTCAACCTCATCGAGGGCAGCGGGAAAGCCGGTCCCCGTAAGGGCGAAGACCGCTAGAATTCCAAACACCGCGATCCGGGTAATTTTGCTTTTCCGTTCCATTTCCGTTTCCTCCGTCTTGATTTCGTTCCTTCACCTCTTCCAACGAACGGCGCATCTTACGGATTTAGCGATCCGACAATGGCCGAATTTGTCCGGAACCGCGCCTCAATCGCCACTTTGTCCCTTTCGTCGGCGCCTTTTCCACTTCGACCATGTAAGGGGGTGTGCTACAATGGAAACATGGAATTCGTCGAACCCGCCCTGTTCCCGAGGGATCTGGTCGATTTCGACCGCATGTTCGGAACCGAGGAGGCCTGCCGCGACTACCTGATGCTCCAACGATGGCCCGACGGCTTCATCTGCCCCCGTTGCGGGGGGAAGAAAGGCTGGACGAACCTCAGGCACCAGATCGAATGCGCCCACTGTCACGCGCAAACCTCGCTGACCTCGGGAACGGCGATGGAGGGCACCCGGAAACCTCTCAGAACCTGGTTTCTGGCGATGTGGTGGGTCTGCACGCAGAAGACCGGGATCAGCGCCGCCGGCCTGAAGAGGATCCTCGGGCTGCGGAGCATGCAGACCGCCTGGACATGGCTCCAGAAATTGAGACGCGCGATGGTCCGGGTCGACCGCGAGCATCTCGAGTTCCGGGTCCAGGTCGACGAAGCCCTGGTGGGGGGAGGCGGTCCCGTCCCCGAAGGGAAGACGAGCTTCAAAAAGGCGGTCATCGCCGTGGCGGTTGAGCTGAAAGAGGATCCCCACGAGCTGGGGCGGATCCGGGTCCGTAATCTGACGGGAGAACCGGACACGGCACTCCTGACATTCATCCGGGAGAACGTGGCCAGGGGAACCACCCTCGAGATCGATGGATGGAGCGGGTTTCGCGCCCTCGAGAAGATGGGATTCCCCTCGAACCGAATACGCGAGACCGACTCTCCGGAAACCCCGCTCCCGCACGTCCAGCGGGTTGTCGCCCTGCTGAAACGGTGGCTTCTGGGAACCCATCAGGGCCGGATGGGAACGAAGCATTTCCAGTCCTACCTCGACGAGTTCGTCTTCCGCTTCAACCGCCGGAAATCGAAGGACGTGGGACTCCTGTTCCAGCGGATGGTGAAGCAGAGCTCCGAGACAGCCCGGGTTTCATTCCGGCAGCTCGTAGACAGCCCCTGAAATCGGGGACACCCGACATGTTTTAAATGGAAAAGCCGTCGCCAGGAATCGGGCGAAACCTGCGGGAAGTTCGGCAGCCGTGGCGGAGAATCCGCTTTTGATAATGGTTTCCCAATGGCACGAAAGTTGCGCTTCTCCGGGCATCACCTAAAAACGACGATAAGGAGAAACAAGATGAATAAGATCCTGGTACTCTCCCTGACCGTCCTGCTTCTCGGATTCGGCTCCATCGGCTTCTGCGGCTCATCCGACCAAGGCCAGGGCCAGGCACAGGGGCAGGGGCAGACCCCGGAAACTCCAGCGCCAGCGCCAGCTCCTGAAGCCCCGGCACCGGCACCGGAGAATCCGGAACCCGCACCGGCTCCCGAGAACCCAGCTCCTGCTCCCGAAGATCCGGCCCCCGCCCCCGCTCCCGCGCCCGGAAATCCCGGCCAGGACGCTCCATCCACCGATCCCTCCACCCAGATCGTCAACCAGCAACTTCTCGCCCTCGTCGGGAAAGACCTGCAACTCTGCATCTCCGCTCTCGAGGGCAAGAAGGTCAATTACACCAACGCGTTCCCGGCAATGGGCCACCTCAACCATGCCCTTTCGACCCTCAAAAAGATCGAAGTCTCCAAGCTCAACAAGAAGGTTCTGAAAGAGCTCTCAAAGAGAATCTCCCACGCCCGCTTCTATCTGGTCATGTATGATTTCGACGAAACCAAGAACCGCGTAAACATGGCAATCGAATTCGTCGGCACCATCGCCGGCAGCTGAGAAACCCTGCCCCGGCAGGTCTGCCGGGGCTTCTTCCCTCCCGTTTTCCAAGTCCAATCCTCCCGTTTTCCAAGTCCAATCCAACTTTTCATCAGTCCCTGTCCCGGAGGGCTTCTGAGAGCCCCCCAACGGCAAGGGACTTTTTCTTTTGGGGAAAAGGGGGCGACCATGTTAAGATGGAGGAAAAGGGACAGACTGATCAGTGATGACGGGGATCCTACTCATAATATCCATCGGAGCAGCTCTGGTCATCCTCGTCACGGTTCTCAGGGCATATCGCCTTCCAGTCTCTGAGGAGGACTGGTTCAACCGCAGGATTTTCATTTTCGGAGGTGGGGTCGGAGCATTCCTGGCGTGCGTCCATATCGTCAACGACATCAGATTCCCCTCCCCACCGTTCGAGAATTCCCTTTTTTCGATCCCACTGGTGATTCTGGCATTCCTTCTCCATCAGGGATACCGGAATTCGAGGGAGTACATCGCGAAGCGCAAGGAGATCCAGAGGGCACTCTCGCACAAAGGAAAGGTCCTCGATGCTCTTGTCGCCCGAGCCCCGATCTTCGTTTTCCGGGTCGCTCCATCGGGGGAAATCCTTTCGCTCGATGGCGATGTCATACAGAAATTGGCTGGGTCGAACGAATCGCTGGTGGGGAAGAACATTTTTGAGATCCACGGACATTCCCCGGCGTTCAAAAAGAATTTCGAGAAGGCCCTGAATGGAGAGGAGGTCACCCTCGTCCAGCAGGTAAGGGGGGAGATCTTCGAGTTTTACGTCTTCCCCCACTTCGATGAGAACAGCCGGATCGTCGGAGTGGGCGGAATCGGGATCAACGTGACCGCCTTGAAAAAGGCACAGGAAGCGCTCCGACTAACCGAACTCCAGTATTCCGCCCTCGCTGAAGCCGCGCAGGATTTCATCTTTCTCATCGGCGAGGACGAAAGGGTGCGCTGGGTAAACAGCTTCGCGGCAAACTCATTTCACATCAAACCCGAGATGATAACGGGGAAATCGCTCTCCGAGCTCTTTCCGCCCCTCGTTGCCGACCGGATGCTCTCCAACCTGCGGGCGGTTTTCAAGACCGGAATCGTCACGACCCACGAAAACCCCGCGGTCTTTCCTACCGGGGAGCAGTGGCTTCACACAAGGCTTCTGCCCATCAAGAACGATGAAGGCCGGATCTTCGCCGTCATGGGCCTCTCCCGGGACCTCACCGACCGGAAGAAGCAGGAGCAGGCACTCGAGGCAAGCGAGGCTAGGTACCGCCTCCTCTGGGATCAAGCAGGCGAAGGAATCGCGGTCTTCGACAACGAGGCACGGTATATCGATCTCAACGACAAGGCGTGCCAGATCCTGGGATATCCCAAGCAGGAGATCCTTGGTTTTTCGGCATTGAAGTTCCTTGCCCCGGAGTCCGTTGAAACGGTCCAGACGGCCTTGGGCCAGATCAGGGAGCGCCCCTCCCGGGAGTTCGACGTGGTCATATCCCACAAGGACGGCTCGAAAAGGGAGCTCCGGGTCAACGGAACCGTCCTCCCCGACGGCAGGCTCTTCGCCCTCCTCACGGACATCACCGAACGGAAGATCCGGGAAAAAGCGGTTGCGGAGGAGCGGGAAAAGCTCCGGGTAACCCTCGAGGCGATAGGCGACGCCGTCATCAGCACCGATCCTTCAGGGAAAATTGCGCTCATGAATCCGATGGCCGAGCGGTATTCCGGCGTCCCAGCCTCCGAAGCAATCGGGAAGCCATTCGACGAGGTCTTCAGGATTCTGGGCCAGCCCTCCCGCCAGCCCGAAACGGAGTTTTTCCGCAAGACCGTCTCCCTGAACGGCGAGGAAGTCAGTCTCCAGGTTTTCCTGCTTCAGTCACGGGAGGAGGATGAACGGCTGATCTCCCGCGGAAGCTCCCCCATCGTCGGGGATGACGGAAAGCCGTCCGGCTTCGTTTTGGTACTTCGCGACATCACGGAGCAACGGCGCCTCGAGGACGAACTGCTCCAAGCCCAGAAGCTCGAATCGGTCGGAATACTCGCGGGGGGGCTGGCCCACGACTTCAACAACATCCTCACCTGCGTCCTGGGAAACATCAGCCTCGCACAGATGAGGGCGAATGCCGATCCGTTCCTTTTCGCCAGGCTGACCGACGCCGAGAAGGCGGTTTATCGGGCCAGGGACCTCACCTACCAGCTTCTGACCTTCTCGAAGGGCGGAGCCCCGGTCAGGAAATCCTCCTCCCTGGAGGAAATCCTCAAGGAGTCGGTGGAGTTCACTCTCAGGGGCTCGAATCTCTCGCACCAACTCGATATCCCCCCTGACCTCTGGATGGTCGAGATCGACGAGGGGCAGATCAGCCGCGTCATCAGCAACCTGATAATCAATGCCAAGCAGTCCATGCCAGACGGAGGGACGATCAGGATCGACGGCCGGAACGTGGCTCTAGGGGAGGACGATGAGACGGCCCTGAAACCGGGGAAATATGTCCAGATCACGGTCAAGGACCAGGGAACGGGAATCGCCCCCGAGGTCCTGCCCAAGATCTTCGATCCCTATTTCACCACGAAAACCTTCGGAAACGGCTTGGGACTTGCGACCTCCTATTCGATCATAAAGCGGCACGGCGGCCACATTACGGTGAAGACGAAGATTGGAGAAGGGTCCGAGTTTTCCTTTTTCCTTCCCGGATCCGAGGGGCCAAAACCCCCCAAGAAGGCTCCTGCGGTGATCGCGGGCACCGGTCATGGCCGGGTCCTGGTGATGGACGACGAGTCCCAGGTCCGTGCGGTTGCATGCGGAATACTCAAAAGCCTAGGTTTCGAGCCGACCGAGGTCGAGAACGGGGAAGAGGCGCTGAAAGAGTACGGCCGGGCGCAGGCGGAGAACAAGCCATTCGCCGCGGTCATCCTCGATCTGACAGTCCCGGGAGGGTTGGGAGGCAAGGAAACAATCCAGCAAATCCTGATTTCCGACCCCAAGGTCAAGGCGATCGTTTCGAGCGGCTACTCGAGCGATCCCATCATGTCCGAATTCCAGAAATTCGGATTCTCCGGGGTGATCGCGAAACCCTACAACATAAAGGATTTCGCCGATTGTTTCAGGAAGATCGAACTTCTCCCCACTCTGAATCCCTGACTCTCCCGGGATTGCCTGACCCGATCATGCCGTGCGGCAATCATTCCGTGCGGCCAACCACCATCTCGAGAATGATCGGCCTTTCCCCGCCCTGAATCTGATGGAAAAAGCGATTTCCCGGCTTCACGACCATGGAGGAAGCCCATTCCCTTGTCTGGAGCTTCTTTTCGTCCCCTTCCTCCGATTCCGTCGTGATCTTGGCCTTCATATCGATCTGGACAAGCCCCCCCGGAAGAAGGACGGGCCGAACCTCGAACTGGTACCCTGAATCCTGGGATTTCTCGGCCGACTTGAGGGCCGCCTTCGCAGTCCCGAATCCGGTGCTGGCTTTTCCGCCAGGCATCGCGAAGATCTGGGGGGAAGAAAGGATTCTTGCGGATCCCAGCTTCTGGGAACCGTCCTGCCGTTCAAAATCCTCGATCGAGAAGGGACCGCTGGCGACCAGCTCCCAGACTTTCATGTTGATCATGATCGGGCTCTGGGGCTTGTCCTGCTCCGCGAGCAAGGACCTCGCCTTTTCGACCAGCTCAGGAGTGCTATTGATCCTTATTCCACGGCCCTTCTCGAGAATGGTCGCCCCGGGAATCCTCTCCGCATTCAGGAACGCAACGGCATCAGCAGGTTCGAGATACTTCAGGGGAACGACCTCCGAACTGGCCTTTCCCGTCAGATTTCGCAAGTCATCGGTCCTGACGACCAGTAAGGCATCGCCATCCTTCTCGATGTAGAGATCCGCGGCCCTGGCAATCAACCGCAGAGCCTCCTGTGGAACGACACGATCGAGCTTGATGGAGATACGACCCAGTACCTTCCGGTGAAGAACGACATTCAGCTTTCCCAGCCCCGCGACCAGCTTGATGACTTCGGGGAGATCGCCGTCCTTCAGGTCGAGGTTGATCCGGCCATCCGGCTCGGGATTCACCCCGATGCTCGGGTTGTAGGTCACAAGAAGGATCCCGGTCGACCGGTCGACCTTGAAGTTCCCGATCTTGGATAGAATCTGGAGAACCTGGTCGAACTCAACCTTCGGAAGATGGAGGGAAACCATCCGGTCGGGAACGTCATCGCCGATGACGAGGGGTTGATTGACCTTCTGGGCGACCATCCGGAGAACTTCGCGAAGGGGAACGTCCTTGATATCGAGGGAAAGGGACTTTTCCGGAGCGACTTGAGCTCCCAACAACTTCCGGAGCGCTTCGAGATATTCCCTTCCCGCGTTCAATCCCTCCAGGGTGGAAAGTGCCCTTTGCGCGGCTTCACGCTTCCCAGCCATAAGATCCGCGCAAGCCGCGTGGAAGACCGCCTTCGCGCGGGTTTCGGGTTCCGCAAGGTCGCGAGCCATTTCCCTGAGGCGGTTTCCCTCCTTCTCCCCGAATCCATCGAGCCAGAACCTGCTGACGGCTTCATCCAGCTCCTTCCCGGCCTCCGATGTCTTTTCCGAGGCAAAAACGGGAGCGCCGTGGTTCCCTGGGGCCAACATAAGCAGGAGGGAAAAGGCCAGGACCGTGATCGATACTTTCGAACGCTTGTTCATTTCATTCTCCTTTCCGGATTTCATCCGTTGTCCAGATTATCGCCCCGGGAAGTAACGGTTGGACTTCGGAAACGTAACGGTCCGGTAACGATTTCGAGTCCCGACCTCGCGACGTGACGGGCATCAATTCAAAACCAGCTTGTAGCCCATTCCCCGAACCGTCACCACGGCTTTTCCGGCATGAGAATCACCCAGCTTTCTCCTCAGCCGCGCCACGTGCACATCCACTGCTCTGGAGTCATCGAGGTCCCTGACCCCCCAAAGTCTTTCCGCAATCTGCTCGCGGTTGAGAACGCAGTTCCTGTTCGCGAAAAGGTATTCGAGAAGAGCCCATTCCGTCGAAGTGAGTGCGACGGAAACGCCCGCCCGCTCGAGCAACCGCCCCTTGAAATCGACGCGACAGTCTCCGACAAGAGCGGACTCCCCTGATGGGTCGACATTCCTTCGGAGAAGTGAGCGCACGCGTGCCAGGAATTCCCGAATCCGCAGAGGTTTTGTCACGTAATCGTCGGCCCCTGCATCCAAGGCCCTCACCACATCGATCTCGCGATCCTTGACGGTGCAGACGAGGACCGGAACGCGGAACCCCTTGTTCCTCCAGTCCTGAAGCTCGGCTATCCCTTCGCCGTCCGGGAGGTTTACGTCCAGGACCACAAGATCGGGGGGGACCGGGAGTTTTTCACGGGCCTGAGCCAGGGAAGAAGCCTCCAAAACCTCGAACCCCTCGAACCTGAGGTTGTCACGCAACAATTCCCTCATCACGGTCTCGTCCTCGACCACGAGAATCTT
>CAYRYU010000104.1:0-10175 GCA_964428355.1 uncultured bacterium | reverse complement strand
GGTTGTCACGCAACAATTCCCTCATCACGGTCTCGTCCTCGACCACGAGAATCTTCTGTTTCAATGGACTTCCTCCACATCTTCGCTCCAGATCGAAATCGCCCATGTCCCACCTCCCTCACGGGGAACATGTCGAAACTCTCCCCCGTGAAGCGCGACGATTCTCCCAACCAGCTCGAGACCGATTCCTCTCGTGCCCGATTCCGCCTTCGCTCCATCCACCGAGACTCCCGGCCCCCGGTCCCCGACCGCGATTTCGACACGGCCCCGCTCCAGGCGCGTCACGCGGAAATCCATGGCGCGGCCTTCTGATGCATGTTTCACGATATTCTCGACCAGGTTCACGATCACCCTCTCGAACATCACCGGGTCGGCCCGGACCATCTCACCCTGGGGGGGATGGTGGCCGATACTCCACCCCTGAAGCCTGGGAGTGAACCTTTCCAGGACACGCCCGATGACGTAATCTGGGGAAACAGCCTCCAGAGCGGGCAGAACGTTCCCCGCTTTCAGGCGCGCCCCCAACAGCATCTGATCGACAACTTCAGCTGCACGATCAGTTTCCTGCACCAACTGGGCAAGGTAGCGGTTCTCGGTCTCGGGGGAATCCGAACGGCGAAGGGCAAGAGTCTCCGCCAGCACCCTCATAGTTGCAAGAGGCGTCTTCAGATCGTGGGCCGCCTGGCGGAAGAACTGCTCCTGGCCGGCCAAAAGGGTGGCCGCCTGGTCCCGCTTGAGGCCCAGAAGGACAATCCATGAAAGGCCCAGGCCGCCCAGGGCAAGCAGGAGGCCAAGGCCCAGCCGCTGGATGCCCGGGAGCCGTGTGCCGTGGCCGCCATCGGCCTCCCGGACGACGAAAGCCGTTCCCTCAAGTCCCTCCACCGGCACACTCCCGGTGGTTCCGGAGGCGGCAAGCGCAGCCTCGACCGCACCGCCCCCGATTCCAGCCAGGGAGCTTGCCAGGCGCTTCCACATGAGATCCCCGGCATACAACCTCCATCCCACCCCGCTTTTCAACAACAGCCCTTTTCCCGAACCCGTTTCGACCCAACCTTCCCTCCAGGTGGTCGAAGCCGGAGCGGTCCAGGCCCAGAGAATCATTCCGGGCCACTGATCACCCTCAAGGCCCATGGTTCCAGCCATCGAGAGCGAGAAGGAAGCTGGAAGCCTTTCGGGAGCAGGACAGTGCGCGACTTCCCGGAGGACCTCAAGGGCCTTGTCCGGCATCTTCCGCGAAAGGTAGAGGCGGGAGATCTGCAGCAGGGCTGCGGCTTTCATGGACAATCCGTCGGGAAGGCGCAAATCCGCGTCCTCTTGAATGAGTCGTCGCAGGGCGCTTTCCGCCGAAGTGAAGTCCGCGTTCAGGATCCCCTGGCAGACAAGCAGGTGGTCCCAGAAGCCCCTCTTCGGAGTTTCCGCATTGACCAATCCCTCGAGCAGCGGAAGCCGGGACGAAACGGGATTTTCGCTGTATCTCAGGAGCCGTTCAAGGTCTTGGGGGGAATCGGGAAAGGAAAAGGCAGGCAGCGCATGCCTTTCCAGGGGAAGGGAAATGAAATGCCGCTCGGCCAGAACCTCGGGAAGGCGGTTGATGAAATCCAACGCCACCCCGCGCGCACGCAACGAGGTTTCCCGCAACCGGGCTCCCAATTCGTCCCGAACCTGGATCTCGAGCGCCTGGAACGCCATGTACCCCAATAGTAGAAGAGAGGAAAGGGTCAGCCCCGCGGCGAGGAAATGGGGTAAATTCCGCCGAAGCATTCCAGTCGGACCTAGGGAAAAACCCAACCGACGAGGAAGGGATCGAGAGCGAAGAAATCTCGCCACGGATAAACACCGATCAACACTGATTTTCCCCAAATCCAATCCGTGTCCATCCGTGAAAATCCGTGGCAAGACCATTCTTTGGCGGCTTTTTCAAGGCATCAGAGAACACAGAGAAGGCCCGGGGTTTTCGAAAAAGTGAACAACACATTCCCGATTCATCCACACCCTCTGTGGCCCTGGGTCTCCGTGGCAGTCCTATCAGCATACTTGGTTCTTTGTCGAAAAAGGTCACTTTCCCCCCTTGGATTGGTCGAGGTGGGCAAGGCACTTCTCCCGGTACCTCTCGGCAGCCGGGTGGCCGGGGTTGTCCCGGAGGAGCTCCGTTAGCAGCTTGAAGCTGAGCCAATAGAGATCCGTGCCGGTTCCTCCCAGGTCGCTCACGAACTGAAGGTAGGCAGCCTGCTGCAACTTCTTCTGGACAGGATCGGCGGTCTCGGAAGCGATCCGGTTGAAATCCTCGCGAACGGTCTTCATGGTTTCGGGGTCGATGAGCCGGACCTCCTTGTCTTTCTCCCCGGAAACTCCCTCGAACCTCCATCTGTAGACCTTCCCCGGTTCGATACCGATCTCCTCGGCCTTCAGGTTAACCGAACCGGTGGCGGGGCGTTTGAAAACCTCCTTCCCGGCTTCATCGGTGAATACGATCGAGGTCGGGACTCCCTGGGCAGGATCGCAGGCAAACCTGATGGCCACCTTGCCCATCAGGGAGGCCTTGTACCCGGGCTGGGGATACTCAGATCTCTTCTTTTTCTGTCCCCCGGCCTTTTCTTTGCCGGAAAGAGATTGGACAGCGGAGGGCTTTGCCATGTCGCCAGCTCCAGGTCCAGCCTCCAACTCGGATGCAGCAGGTTGTGGGACCGATCCCGGGGAGGCCGCCGGAGGGCTGCTCTCGGCTCCCTTGGAAGGCCCGGCCGCGTCCAGGGAATGATCGGATGCTTGCTCATCGAAGCTGTCCTTGACCTCCCCCGGCTGCTCCCGCCGGGTTTCGGAAGGCATGTCCGAGACTCCGTGGACGGTTTCGAACTCGGTATCGACGAAACCCATGTAGGATTTCAACTGGTCGACCATCCCCTTCTTGTCCTTCGATCCCGGAGGGGCGAAAGCGACGACGAGCTTGTCTTCGGATTCGGTTTTTCCCCAACTGGCGTAGGGCCACCACTTCACTTCGGGAGCGGCCTCGGCAGCCGGTTTTTTGAAAACATCGCCCGGAAAAAGCTTCATTCCTTTCGTGACGGCGAGTTCCGACTCGGCCCGCACCAGACGGCAGGCATCGGAAGGCGCTTTGAGCACGATCCCGACGGGATTCGTCTCCGCCCCGAAAGCGTCCACGGCGAAAAGGAGTACCAGGGCAATCGTGGCCAAGCCCCACTTTCCAGATTGGTTCATCATGTTCGAATCCTCTTTCCCGAACTCAACGTTCGGACGTCTTTTTCATGAAACGACCGATGGCGAACTCCTCGAGGTCGGAGAGCAGGGCAAGCACCTCCATCCCCATGATACCAAAAACGAAGTTGAAGAAAACTCCGTGGTTCAGGAAGTACCAGAAGCTGAATCCTCCGAAAACGATGAGCAGGACGACCGAAGCCAGGAGTTGGGCCAGGACCGAAGGCATATGGACGAAAAGGAATGCCCCGAGTACGACCGCGGCCAATTCCACGAGAATGTCGACCAAATCGGAGGAGGGGGAAGGTTGAATTCCGCTCAGGATGGTGTTGATGCTGTTACCCATCACGAACATCCCGGGCATTGCGCCCAAAGGGGTGGGGTGGATATCCCCGCAGTCGGGACTGGAGTTCCCAACGACCACCAGGCGGTCCTGGAAGAACGAAGCGGCGATATCGGGATCGGTGCAAAGTTCCTCGACCTCTTTCACCGAAAGCCCCTGGACGTTTCCCTCGGGGAAACGGGGTATCACGCCGCGCGGGATCATGGAGAACCGGATCCGCTGAAGGAAAAAGTCGGTGCTCTTACGCGACAGGAGAAGGTTCGTCCCGGTTCCGAGTTCGAAGTTGAAGAGGTGGTTGTTAGCCGTCGCCGGTCCACGCCGGGACAAAAAATCCTCGAGGGCCCCAAGGGACCCCTCCCGGCCGCAGGCAAGGACGGCACCGAGGAAAGGGGTTCCCCACAAGATAGCCGGCTGGGTCGCATTCATGGGGAAGAACCGGGACGAAAGCCGCCAGTGGCGTACGATCCGGTCATCCGGGGTAGCGGAAAGGTAGGGAACGCCTCGGAAAAGGTGGCCTGGATCGGCATCGATCAGGTCGTCAAGGACGTTCCGTTTCCGGTCGCCCTTGACACCTATCCTGACCGGAAAAATGAGCTTCAAGCCAGCGGAAGCAGCTTCCACAACTGCCTGTCTCAGTGCCTCATCATGCCCGGGCTCCCGATCGGGATGTTCGAGCAGGATGTCGAGAACGATCACCTTCGCCTTTCCCCGAGCCGCGCCACGGATGATCTCCGCCAGATGGTTTTTCGGAGTGAGCAGAGGTTCACCCCATCCCCGATAGGTGTCATAGTCTATATCGACGTATGCGATCTTGTCCGACGGAGCGGCCTTCGCGGCTTCTCCCTCCGCTTCGCTCTGGATGAAGAAGTCCAGGGCGAGATTCAGGTTCCCTTCGCCCCATCGGCTCTGGGTGATCTTTCCCAGGATGAAGACGGTAAGGATTCCGACCAGGAGATTCAGGAGGAGCCGTATCCTCTTTTCCCGCCCGAAAAGACGGAAATCGAAGAAACGCCTCAAAGCAGGGGCATCTGGTTTCGCCGTTTCATCGGGAGAATCGGACATCGAGAACCCCTTTCAAGGAATGATGAATTTTACTCCACTTTTGCTGAAATTCCGACATCCTTCATGAGAAGAGAGGAAAAACACCCGCCCAATCAGGAAACCACATTCATCCCTAGAAACGAATGACCCAGGAAACGGATCTTCCATAACCTTCGGGTTGTCACCTGGCATCCCGCTTGCGTGAAAGATGAGAAAGTGATTTCATTCAGGGGAGAAAGAGAAATTCCATGAAATCGACCAGAAGCCTGATGGTGGCCTCACTTCTTCTGGGAATAGCGTTTTTCGGCGTCTCCCTGGGTTTCGCTCAGGAAACCGCCCCGACGGGAAATTCATCCGAGTTGGTTCAGCTTGTCGGGAATCTGGAAAAGATCCTCAGAACCGTCGAGAAGGAAGTGGGTCTTCTTCCAATCGGCATTGACGAAAAAAATGAGGGGAAGGCGGTCGATCCAGTCGAGGCATGGAAGACTCAAGCCTCGTTGATCGCCCAATCCATCCCTCCGGCGCTTCTTCAGCTCCCCATAGCCATGGATCCCAATCATCGCGAAGACGTCAAGAACTTCCTGACCTGCACCCGGGAGTTCCCCCGGATCCTGGAAAAATACGCCAGGGAGATGATCCAGGCCCGAAGGCCCGCAACGGCCCCCGAGAAATCCGGGGAGAAAGCGGCCAAGAACCTTCCGAACTGCGCTCCTACGAGCTATCAGGAAATCGAGGAATCCCTCCGGACCCTCAAGACCCTGGCAGAGAAGTTCGTCGAATAAGACCGAGGGTTCCCCCGCCTCACCTGCCCTTGCCAAACCGTTCCGCCGGAGCGTTTTGGAGAGCTTTTACGACTTCACTGAATCCCCGCCTGCCGGCCAATTCGAAGGAATCGGAATAGGTGTAGTTGTTTCGTAACCTGGGATCGGCCCCGTGACGGATCAGCAACTTCACCATCTCGAGTTGGCCGAAGTATGACGCCCGCTGGAGGGCTGTCCAGTTGTTGAATGCGGGGATATCGACCGGGACCCCCTCCTGGAGCAGTTTCTCCGCTATCTTGAAGTTTCCGGTGATTGCGGCAACGTGCAGCATTGGGGTTCCCTCAGGATGATCGGTGCGGTAATCTGCACCGGAATCCACCAGGAAGTCGGCGACCTTGTGGTGAGGACCCTCGAGGGAGAGAATGAGCGCGCTCTTCCTGGAATTGTTGACCGAGTTGATCTGGGCGTTCGCCGACACCAACACCCGGACCGCCTCCAGATGACCGTTTGCCGCGGCATACATCAGCGGGGTGTTGTTCCATTGATCCCGGGCATTCACGTTTTTCCCCTGGCCCAGAAACTCCTTGAGCCGATTCACATCGCCATCGGCCGCGGCCTGGTGGAAGGGGGAAGAGGAACCGGTCGGGCGTCCGGCGGGAGGAGCCGCAGTCTGTCCGTACTCTGCGATCCGGTGCGAAAGATCGATGGGGCGATCCTGGTTCTCGTTCGCAATGAACCCGGAAAAGAGCCCGCCCAGAAGCATGAGGATGCCCAACAGGCTGAAATCGCCCCTCCCGCTCCTGGGATCGAGAAAGGTCATTTCGGATACCCCACCGGCATGATGAACAGGAGGGCCTGATCGGCAGTGAGGGCAAGCCCCTCCTCAACCGCCTGCTCGTTGGTCGAAAAAACGAGGCATCCGCCCAGTCCGGAGCTGGCAAGGGCCAGATAGACGTTCTGGGCCATGCATCCGGCCTGCAGGTTCGCCAGGGTCAGTTTCTGCTCCCTGGGAGCCTCGGAGGTGAACTCGGGCAGATTAGCCACGAACGCCAGAACATGGGAGGCGGAGGCGACATAGGGTTGGATTCCCGCTTTCGAGACAAGCTCGGCATCGTTGACCTTTTTCAGCTGTTGCAACGAGGGTACGAACAGATAGTTCCCAGACCGCGACAGGACGTAAATGTGGACGAACTGGAACGCACGGGCGGCAGGGGCGGTTCGCTTCCCGTTTTCCCGGTTGACCCCATCGCCGGCCCAGAGAATCTGGGAAAGCAGTTGAAGAGGGATCTCCCGTTCGGCGAAGTCCCGTGTGCTCTTTCTCGCCCAAAGGGCTGTGCCAAGATCGGTTCCGAAGGTAAGGGGGGCCTTTTCCAGGACAATCGTATCGCTCGCGGCGCTTGCGGAAGTCGGACATTGGCTTCCAAACAAAAGTCCGAGCATCAAGAAAAGACCGAACATGCGTTTCCTAACCATATCGGGTCGGTACCTCCTTGAGAGTGGGGGGTATGTTGACATTCTAGCACGAATTTTCACTCGCGGAAAATCCTGCCGTGGTCCCAAAAATCGCGATGGGAGGCAATCGAGCCGAACCGTCAGACTTCCGCAACGACCGGCAGGGTGCGGTTTTCCCACCGTCTGATGACCGTCAGACCCCGAAGGTGGATTACCTCCCCTTGGTGATATACTTGTAACCGACTCGTCGTAAAGGAGAAGAAGGAAAATGAAGGGGAAACCGCGCAGGATTCATCTTCCGGGCAAGAGAGTCCAGAGGGTTTTCCAGTGATTTCATGGCGATTTTTCAGGGGAGGAATAGCATGAAACGGATTATCTTCTGTCTGGCCTGCGTTTTCCTGACAAGCCTTGTCGGTTGCGGAAACTCGGAGGAGACCAACAAGATGTACATCCAGAGGGCGGAGCAGGCCGACGCCGACCAATGTGAAGTGCTGTGCAGGGAAACCAGTGGAGAGACTCTCAAACAGATTGCCCTCATCGGGGCGAAAAAAGCCACGAATGGCTCCCAGTGCGCGAAGATCGCCCTTTTTCTTCCCCCCAACGATGAAGTAACGAAGCAGGTTCTGCTCCTGGGAGCGGAAAAGGCCCAGACTCCGGGCGAATGCGACCTCCTCGCGGCTCAGGCCACCCAGGAAACCCGCCAGAAGATCCTGATGAAGAAGGATGAGTTGGAGCGGGCGCAGAAATCGAGAAGCGTATCCCAGGATACGAAGAAGGAGTTTTGAGATCTGCTCAGAAAGCAGGGAGACTCGTCTTACTTGTCATTTTCCCTGCTCAAGAAACTTGTATTTCAACCGCTGTCCGTTTGATGTGGAAACCCAGTACCGATGTCGGGCCCAGGAGGCCAGATGACGGGGAACGATCAGGCCGATGAACTCGTTCTGGTTGTCGCGGGAAGCCTCGAAAACGATCCTGACCCTGATGCATGGAACCGGCTGGTCGCTGATCAGCTGGCTGGTCAGGGAAAAGGAAATGTCATTCAGGTGTGACAGGATCCGTTTTCCGTTCCTCGACAGAATTCCCCTCCCGCTCGCACCATCCCCGGAAAATGCGAAAACCACCGGGCTTTCACAGGCCATGAAGCCGCCGGAATCATACCTTGGGACCCCGTTTTCCCCGGTCGAAAATTTCCCGATCCGGAGGACTTTCTGGTCTTGGGAGATCTCGATTTCCCATCCGGCTTCCCTGACGTCCCGACGCAGGAAACCCATTGCTTGTCGGAACTCCTGGAAGAAATTCACCTTGCTTGTACCGAAGTTGAAAAAACCGAAGCCCGAGGTGAAAAGAAGCAGAAGAACCGGAATGACTGTCGAGATGATCGCGAGTACTACAAGAATCTCAATCACTGAAAACCCTGATTTAGTCATCTTCGGGGGAACCCCGTCACCGGTCGTTGGTTGGAAACCAGCGTAAGAAGCGTCACTCCGCCTCTGGTATCCTCCCTGGGCCGGGTATTCACCATGATCTTCAACAAGGCCCCCGGAATGATCTCTTCCACCCGCACCCTGGAGGTAAGCTTCTTTTCGAAATCCGGGGGAATGGGAAGGTCCATCTCGGAAAGGCGTGCCAGCTCCGAGTAGGGTTTGTTGCGAAACACCTCCATCTGGTTCGAGGAGATGGATGCCGCAATCTGGTGAAGGCACACATCCGTAACGGTTTCCCCGGAAGAGGTGAGGTATCGGTGCAGGGGAACCGCCACCAAACCGAGTATCAGAATTACGAGAAGGATCTCGACCATGGAGATCCCCTCTCTGAACCGGTTCGGGCGATTCCGAATCATGGTGTCGATCTCCACGTTTCGGTCTGTCCGCTGATCACAACTAGATCGTTCGCCGAGGTCAGGCGTTCATCCCATTTGAGCCGCTTCCTCGCTTCGGGGTTCTCGAAATCTGTCTCTGCGATATCGACATCGTCGAGAAGGAAGAAGCCCTCGACGTAGCTTTCATCCCTGACGGTGATCCTTCCCGAAGGAAGGAATACCGAAACCCTTGCGGGAGCCTCCTTGGGGAAGCCCTCGAGACAAACCTCCCCACCCGCGAGAACCCCGAACCCGATGCAACTCGACGGATGGAAGAGGAGATGACGCAGGACCACCCGCCCGGATTGGGAAAGTATCCTTCCAGCGCCGTTCAGCGGAACGTCCGCGATATCCAGGTCACGGGAATCGTTGCAGAGGAAATCCCCGTAGATCCAGTAGCTTCCCTGGTCCTGGAAGTATTCCCGCAATGCGCCCCAGTCGGGCGAGAAGTATGAGATCCTCTGCCGAACGAACGGGTACCCGGTAACGTTCCTGACAACATCATTGAAAAGGACGGGGGCTCTCCACACGTCCCTGATCACACGCAGAATTCCATCGGGCAGCTTCTCGGGGGAGATCTTTCCAAAGGCATTCTCCAAGCCGTATTCTCTCCAGACAAGCCCGAACTTCTTCAGTGGATTGGGGGTCGCCACGTCCTGGATCCGGAACTGCCTGACCTCACGGACGGAGCTTTTCCCCCTCCCGAACTCGGCTTCCGCCCTGAGGATCAGGTGACCCGACCGGTCGGTCGAATCGGGGACGAGATCATCCTGGAACGGCTTGATGTCGCCAATCTCTCCCGTGACCCTGAGACTGATCTTCTGGCCAGGGAACTGCACCTGCGCGGCCTCGAGCGTCCGATCGGGCCGAAGTGGGATTTGACAGGGTTGTCGGTTCCGGAAAGCCTGGAAAATGGGTGATGCGGAATCGTTCGCCCCGGTCCGGACTGTGAGCAAACCTTCTTCGATACAGCCCTCGGCCAGGAACAAAGCGGTTTCATCCTCGATCGACATTTTTACGAACCGCATTTCCGAAAGAAGCCGATCGGAGAAAACCGAATAAAGAATAATCAGCAGAACGACCACCGCGAGGACAGCCGAAAGGATCGCTTGTCCCCGAACCGATCCGGAGTGTGGTCTCGCTGTTTCCTGATCCAAAATGCTCTTCTCCGATCTTAGGAAGGAAAACGAAACTGACATCCTTTCCAGGGTTGAAAGATGGATTTCGATGCTCCCAGGTTTTCTACCCGTCACCTGAAAAGGCACTTCAGACCTTCCACCTCTCTTCATCCGATTGGAGAAACCGGTCGTTCCTGATGTCCCAGAAGGGAAAAAACATGCAATGGGTGGAAACCCGCGAAACGGAAAAGGAAATCATCTGCTTTTCTCCTGGATGGGCACTGGCAAGGTCCGCTTGGGCAAGCTGGCTTTGTTGAGCATCCTATTGCATCTATATTAGCAGATGTGGACGGGAAGTTACGAATCGGGCGCGGCTATTTTTTAAGCCAGGA
>CAYRYU010000103.1:24766-26094 GCA_964428355.1 uncultured bacterium | reverse complement strand
ACCCTGTCCATTTCCGAAATCGCCCGATTCACCTGCTCGATACCGGAAGCCTGTTCCTTCGACGCATTAGCGATCTCACGGATCAGGTCGCTGACTTTTTTGACGATCTCGTTTACCCGGTCGAAATTTGCCTGGGTTTTCTGGACCTGGTCGTTGCCGGCCTTGACTTTGGAAACGGTAGCCTCGATCAGGGCGGATGTACTTTTGGCCGCCTCCGCCGAACGGAGAGCGAGATTTCTGACCTCATCGGCGACAACGGCGAAACCCGCCCCCGCTTCGCCGGCGCGGGCGGCTTCGACCGCGGCGTTCAGGGCGAGCAGGTTGGTCTGGAAAGCGATCTCGTCGATGGTCTTGATGATCTTCGAGGTTTCGTCACTGGCCTTGGCGATCTCCTTCATCGAAGTCACGACCTCGCCCATTGATTTGGCGGACTGGAGAACGTTCGTCATCGTCTCTTCGGCGAGGTTGTTCGCGACCTGCGTGTTTTCACTGTTCTGCTTGGTCATCGAGGACATCTCCTCAAGTGATGCGGAGGTTTCCTCGATCCCGGAAGCCTGCTGGGCCGCTCCGGCAGACAAGGTCTGTGACGAGGAGAACATCTCGGACGAGGATGCGGAAATCCTTTTGGAGGCCGAAGAGAGGCTTTCCATGACCCCCAGGATCGGGTTTACGACCCTCCCGGCAAAACCGAAGGAGATCAACCCGCTGAGAAGGACTATCAGTAGCCCCCCAAACAGTGCAAACAGCCTCAACTCATCGACCGAAGCGATAACCTTGTCCTTGGCAGCAGCGAATTCGGATTCGTAGGCGCCCGCGCCGATCACCCAGTCCCAGGGTTCGAAGTATCGGATTGCCGCGACCTTGAAACGGGCCTGCTGCTCACCGGCGTTTTTCCATGGATACCTGTCGAACACCGTCTTTCCTTCGCTCTGAAGCCCCTTTTCTACGATGGACCGGATGAAAAAGTTCCCCGCGGCGTCTTTGGCGTCCCAGATGCTTTCCCCATCGCGTTTCCCCTTTTCCGAGATTAGATAGACACCCTGCTTGTCACCCTTCCCGCCGAGAACGAAAACGTAGCCCGTCTTCCCTATTACGATGGACTCGATCCCGTGCCTGAGCCCCTTGATGTTCTCTTCCTTCAATCCTACGTAGAGCATTCCGATCAGCTCATTCCGGGAATCCAGTAGCGGCTCGTAACGGGTGGAATACCAGGCGTTGACAACAAAGGCGCGCCCCTGGAACTCTTTCCTCTGCAGAATGGCGGCGATGACGGGGTTGTCCTTCCCATCAGGGGTTTTGGCTGGAATGAACGTCCCTACCGCCCTTTT
>CAYRYU010000103.1:23604-24666 GCA_964428355.1 uncultured bacterium | reverse complement strand
TTCAAGGTTCGCTTGAAGGTTTTCCTGCTGGATCTTCAACATCGTCTCGACGTTTTCGACGATCCCCCCGAGGTTGTTCTTGATCAAGGAATCAATCTCCTTGCCTACAACCTCCTCGATCCCGCTCCGACGGTTCTCCACAATGGCAAAAAAGGTTCCAACGGCAAGAACCACTCCCAGAATTCCGAAGAAAAGAATCTTGCTCTTCAGAGATCCCACGTTTTTCCCCTCCTAAGAAAACCTGAATTTACCCCACAACAGAAGGTTGGGCGTCAATCTATTTGACTGTCCCGTTTCCCGATCGGGAGGTTTTTCAGAAATGGGGGAACCCACAACCTTCCCTAAAATCAATCGGGAAACAAGCCTATCAGTTTGTGAATGATCTTGCAAATCCATTCTCGACCTAAATGTAAAGAAATCTTTACACTTCCCCTGCTGGCGAGACCAACAAGGGGAATAAACCTGTCGGACACGAGAAAGAGAAAATAGGGGTTTGACAGATATCTGGAAATTTTTTATAGTATTGCACGCTGTGCATTGCTTTCAGGAGTGGAATATGAAAAGAACCGCGTTGATTTTCTCCATGGTGATCTTGGTGTTCGCCTTCTCAGTTATCTCCCATGCCAAAGAGGGCGTCGTGAAGGGAAGCTACATCAATGTCCGGGAGAACCATGACTTCGGCTCCCCGGTTATTGCGAAGAAATTGAGGGGAACGAAATACACGGTCAACTTCGAGGAAAAAGGCTGGGTTAAAGCAACCTTCGAGGATGGCACCGTCGGTTGGATCTACGAAAGCCTTCTGGAAAAGTCCAAGTTCTTCGAAGCGTCCCCCGTTCAGAAACCTGCCCAAGGATCGGATTCCGCTGCACTCTCGACCGATTCTTCCCCGAATGGAAAGAAAGAAGCCACTGGATCGGCCGGGGTTTCCGTTCCACCTGTCCAAACCGGACCGGTTTCCATGGGCGAAAGCAACCCTCCCGATTCAGCCATTTCAAATCCTGAGCCTGGTCCCCAAGGAACGGAACCTGGGAAACAGCCTCCGGAAACCACCGGAAAACAGGA
>CAYRYU010000103.1:4794-23504 GCA_964428355.1 uncultured bacterium | reverse complement strand
AACAGGCAAGCCATCAAGCAAGCTCCCCGCAACTTCGAGATCCTCAACAACCTCGGAAACTGCCTGTTCAAGTTGGGCAAGGTTGATGAAGCACTTTCCACTTGGAAGGAAGCGCTCGAGGTGAGCCCCAAATCCGCCAAGGTCTGTAACAATCTCGGAATCGCGTTCTATCAAAAGGACGAAAACGAAAAGGCGATCGAGTTTTACAAGAAAGCGATCCTTTTCGACCCGCAGTTCCCAGACCCATATTACAACCTGGCCTCGGTTTTCGGCTTCAAAAGCCAGTTCAAGGATGCCATCGAAAATTATCAGAAGTATCTGGGGTTCACACTCGACCCCACGATGAAACAGTTGACCGAAGAGCGAATCGAGTATTGCAAAAAGCAGATGGCCACTCAGCCCAAAACCACGGGAAAATCGACCCGAAAGTGATCAAGCTCACTCCTTCGGGGGGCACCCAATCGGAAACCCCACCCCAAATGGGGCCAAAAAGCGAAGGAGGTGACCCGGCCCCCCCGGAACGGACCCATCCATACCCTGATTTACAAAGGGTTTTGTTCGTGGGATCAGGGCTCGTCTTTTTTGCCCTGCTTGCCCTCATCCCGGAACTGATGGTAAGATGGACAAGGCCTCCTGCCCTTCCAGATTCCGTTCACTCCCGGATCGGAATTCACCTCCTTGTCAAAAGGGAGGGTTCCAAAGAAAATCTTCCCCCCCCAAAGGACGATGAGTTGGCCCTCCCGGGATTCACCGAAGGCCTGAAAGCCGCGCCGTGGTGGTTTCTTCTGAAGAAGAGCGATGAACTGAACCACCGGGAGGTTTTGGCCGTCAGGCCGATTCCCGACAAACAGTCGAAGACCTTCCTTCGGCTGGAGCTTGACCCTCAAGGCCGGTCGAGGTTGATGAGCTTTTCCAGGGTGAACCCGGGACGCTTCCTGGCAATCGTCCTGGATGGGAAGAAGGTGATTTCAGAGGTTCCGATAAAGCCTTCGGGGGACGGCGGGACCTTCGAGATCCGGTGCCGGGACCTCGAAAGTGACTTTCCCGAACTCTCCACTTCCCGCTGACTCCGGTCCCCGAACCGGGGAATTTTATCGCAAAAAGCGGTTTTCCTCTTCCAGGGGGAAGTGGTAGAATTCCCCACGAAGAGTTCCATTTTCCTCATGTCAAGGAGTGAACCCATGTCCAAGGATTTCACACGGATTCCGCTCGATCATCTCACCGCCTGGATCCTTAAGGAAGAAGCCGAAGGAAGGATTTTCGGAATCTCCCGATCGCTGTTCTTCGATCCCCAGGGATCTAAGCCTTTTTCGATGACCAGATTCGGCCAGTATCTCGACACCCCCATCGGAGTCGCTGCAGGTCCTCATACGCAGATGGCCCAGAACATAATCTCGGCCTGGCTTTGCGGAGCGCGATACATCGAGTTGAAGACCGTCCAGACCCTCGACCGCCTGGATGTCTCGAAGCCTTGCATCGACATGGCGGACGAGGGTTATAACTGTGAATGGTCACAGGAACTCCGTCTCGAGGACTCCTTCGACGAGTATCTCAACGCATGGATCCTCGTCCACCTCCTCAAGCACCGACTGGGCTGGAAAAGCGACCGTGGACTGGGCTGCATCTTCAACATGAGCGTCGGTTACAACATGGAAGGGATCCTCAAGGACAACGTCCAGAGGTTCCTCGACCGGATGGAAAACTGCGAGAGGGAGGTGAAAGAGAAAATCGGGTCGATCGCCAGGATTTATCCGGCCATCTCCCAGATCGATATTCCAGCCCGGCTCTCCAACAACATCACCCTTTCGACCATGCATGGCTGTCCCCCCGATGAAATCGAGAAGATCGGGATGTACCTCATCACCCAGCGGAAGTACCATACCACGATCAAGCTCAACCCGACCCTCCTGGGCGCGGACCACCTGCGTCACATCCTCAACGACCTCCTGAAGTTCGAAACCCGCGTCCCCGACGAAGCCTTCGGACATGACCTGAAATACCCGGATGCACTCTCCCTCATACGGAATTTGAGGGAGGCCGCACGCCGTGAGCGGCTGAGCTTCTCCCTCAAGCTCACCAACACCCTCGAATCAGAAAACCATCGCAACGTCTTCCCGCCCAAGGAAAAGATGATGTACATGAGCGGCCGCGCGTTGCATCCCATCAGCATCAACGTCGCCGCCAAACTCCAGGAGGAGTTCCAAGGGGAACTGGACATCTCGTTTTCGGCGGGAGCGGATTGTTTCAACCTTCCGAAGCTTATCGCCTGTGGAATCAAACCCGTGACCGTCTCCTCCGACGTCCTGAAACCGGGTGGCTACGGACGACTTTCCCAGTATCTGGAGGAACTCGAGGCCTCGATGAAAGCCGAGGAGGCAGGGACCATCGATCAATTCATCAGGAAGTTTGCCGGAGACCGGGACTATGACGTGACCCGTTCCGCACTCCTGAACCTCCGGCGATATGCCGGAGCGGCCCCCCATCAGATCGCGTACCGGAAAGAAGGCAAACTCGGAGATTCCGTCAAGGTCGATCGCCCCCTTCCGGCCTTCGATTGCATCTCCGCACCCTGCGTCAACACCTGCCCCGCCCACCAGGATATTCCCGAGTACCTTTTCAGGACCGCGCAGGGTGACTTCCGCGGAGCCTACGAAGTCATTCTCCGGAACAACCCCTTCCCGAACATCCTGGGGAATGTCTGTGACCATCACTGCCAGCATCGCTGCACCAGGACGAACTTCGATCAACCTGTTCTGATCCGTGAGGTGAAGCGTTTCATCGCGGAAAAGAACCCCGACCGTTCTTTCCTGAAACCGCCACCTTCCAACGGAAAGAAGGTCGCAATAATCGGTGCGGGTCCATCAGGCCTGGCATGCGCCTACTTCCTGGTCCTCGAGGGATTTGCGGTAACGGTCTTCGAGACGAAAGCTTTCGCCGGCGGCATGGTTTCGGATGCAATCCCGGGGTTCCGCCTCCAGGATTCAGCCATCCGGCGGGACATCGAAGGAATCCGGAATCTCGGAGTGGAGATCAGGTATGACACCCGGATCGACCGGAAATCTTTCGGGGAAATCCGGAAAAACCACGATTTCGTATACGTGGCAATCGGCGCCCAATCTGCGAAAGGAATGGGAATCCCCGAAGAAAGCGCTGAAGGGGTCATCGATTCCCTGAAGTTCCTTTCCCAGGTCAGGCGCGGCGCGGCACCCCGGATCGGCCCGCGGGTGATAATCGTGGGAGGTGGGAACTCGGCAATGGACGCGGCCCGGACCGCCCTCCGGGTCATCGGAAGCGAGGGAAAGGTGACCGTGGTCTACCGGCGAACCAGAGCCGAAATGCCTGCGGATGCCGATGAGGTCAAAGCTCTCCTCGACGAGAACATCGAACTGCTCGAGCTGACCGCCCCGGTTTCGATCGTCGTTTCCGGAGGGAAGGCCTCCGCTCTCCGATGCGACCGGATGAAGCTGGGCGATAAAGGCCCGGACGGCCGACGAAAGCCGGTCAAGGTCCCCGGGTCCCAGTTCGACATTCCCGCCGACACGATCATTCCCGCCATCGGCCAGGACCTGGTCCTCGACTTCATGACCGCGGACGAAATGAAGACCGACCCCGAAACCGGAATGACCCGTCTTGAAAATGTTCTCGCCGGTGGAGACGCGGTCCGCGGCCCCGCCACAATCGTTAAGGCCCTTGGGGACGGGCGCAAAGCCGCATTCACGATCATGGCCCGTGCCGGATTGAAGCTTCCCACACCGCCGAACCCCGGGAAAAAGGGAATGACCCTCGCCGAGGTCCACCGGAAGAACGCCCGGAAGGTCCCTGGATTGCCGATTCCGGAAATCCCGGCTTCCGAAAGGAAGGGCTTCGTCCAGGTCGTTCGGCCGCTTTCCGAGGAGGAGGCCCGTTCCGAGTCCAAACGCTGCCTGCAATGCAACGATTACTGCGGAGTCTGCGTCACCGTCTGCCCCAACCGGGCCAACCAGTCCTACCAGGTGACCCCCGGCACATTCAAGGTTCAAAGGGTGATCTCCGGGGTTGCGGGAAGGGCCGTCGAAACCGTCCGGATGATGAACCTTTCCCAGGAGTTCCAGACCCTGAACATCGGCGATTTCTGCAATGAATGCGGGAATTGCACCTCCTTTTGCCCGACCTCGGGGTCCCCCTACAAGGACAAGCCCAAGTTCTACCTCACGGAAACAAGCTTCAACGCCGAGGAAAACGGGTATTTCCTCGCCCCCGGCATCCTGAAAGCCCGAGTTGACGGAAACCTGGAAACCCTTGAGGAACGCGATGGTCGTTTCCATTACTCGGCCAGGGGGGCATCGGCAGTCCTCGAGCCCTCGACCCTGGAGATTGAGAAAGCAGAACTCAAGGACGGCGGGGGAAAGGAGTTCCTTTTCGAGCACGCGCTCACAATGGGAATCCTGTTCCGGAGCCTGAAGGAAGTCTGGTTCGCCCGCTAGCCCGGTAAAAGGGAGCCCAGATTTCCGACCGAAGGGAGTCCAAGGTGGAACCAAGGAGACAATCTGACCGCCCCCGCGAAAGCGGGAAGACAGCCGTGCTACCAGCCCGGAAGGAGTTTTCCCTGACCTCTCGGGTTCCTCCCCATGTCCTCGAATTGACCCTCAAACGTGGCATCGTCAGTGGTCTCGAGAACCGGCTTTTCGAAGAGGAAGCCGGCCTTGCCCGGCTGAAGGGAAGCCTCAAATCCCTGGAGGCCGCCATGGAACGCGCCAGGGACAGCCGCATGTCAATTTTCCTGAAGGTCCAGGAACAGATCGCGGAGGCCCTTTCCCGAAAATCTCCCGAAGATTCCAATCTAAAATGGAAGGCCGCGGTAGCCCGTGAAAATGCCGCGGAAGCAGCCCGAAAAGCATCCGGACCGGAAGGCGGCCCCCCCCCGGATCCCTTCTTTTCCGTCAGTCCGAAAATGGCGGGCCTGCTCGATGAGGGGTTCCGCAGATTCCATCCCGACCTCGCGATCAGCGAAGGAACCCGCCTCCGGCGCAGGAAGTTCCTGAAGGACCTGCTCGAGGCGTTCTTCGCCTCCGACAAGGAAAAGATGGGTCTGCTCGTCGCCGACTCTCTTCTCGACGCCGAGGGTCTGGCCGAACCCCCCATCGAGGCCGATGGAACAACCTCCGAATTGATGCGCCTCAGGAGAAGGGTTTCCCGTATCGAAAACCGATTGAGGGACATCGAGGAAGAAACCCTGGAACTTCGGAACAACCCTCTGTATGAAACGATCATGAATGCTGATCGGAAGGGGTTGGCCGGAGACCAGTTCCTTTCGGGAATGTTGGTCTCCGTCGACGAGCAGATCCTCGAAGCGCAGATCAAGCTGGAGGAGCTGGAAAAGGACCTTTCCCCCCCCCCCGAGGAAACCGCTCGGAAAAAAGTGCCGACCCCGAAGGCCCCGCCCCCCGAGTCCGCACCCGCTTCAGCACCAGCGCCACAAGCGGTTCCCCAGACCGACCGGCGGGCATCCAAAACCGACCCGGTTGCTCCCCCAAAGGCTCCCCCGAAGCCGGGAACCGCACCCGCCCCTCGGGAAACACCTTCCCCCTCTTCCCAACCGACCCTAGCCAGCGAGTTCTTCGACCTGGGAAAGAACCTCCTCTTCGGGGTGGGCGGACACCAGGACCTCCAGGAAGCCGCCCGCCTCCTGACGAACGCCGCGGAGCAGGGACACCTCGAAGCCCAACTCCTTCTCGGCCGAATGAGCCTTCAGGGAAAAGGAATGTCCAGGAACCCCGAAACCGGAGTCAAGTGGCTCGGCCGGGCCGCAACGGGTGGAAACATCGAAGCGATGAACGAACTCGGGGAATGCCTCTTCCACGGAACCGGCACGCTCGTGGACATCGGGGAAGCCCTGCGCTGGTTCAGGGCCGCCGCTGACAAGGGCCACATCCGGGCCGCCTTCAATGTCGGAAACGTCTACATGACCTCGAAGGGTCCGGGTGGATCCGTAGACTACCTCGAGACCGCGAAATGGTTCAAGCTGGCCGCGTCAAAAGGTGACCCCGACGCACAGTATTATCTCGGATACATGCATTCCAAGGGCCTCGGCGTTAAAGAGGACCCCTCGGAAGCTGTCCGGTTATGCCGTGCGGCCGCACAGCAAGGCCACCCTGCCTCCATGTACGGCCTGGGTTACCTGTATCTAAATGGCCAGGGAGTGGCTAAGGACGTCGATATCGCTGTAAACTGGTATCGGCAAGCCGCGGAAAAGGGCAACGCGCTTGCCCAGTTCGCTCTGGGAGTCCTGTATGAAGAGGGAATCCTTGTTCCGGAAGACCTCTCCGCCGCAGCGCGGTGGTTTGAAATGGCCGCCCAACAGAACCACGCGGCCGCCCAGTTTCACCTCGGCACCCTGCTCTACGAGGGTCGTTGCACCCAGGCCGACCCGGTAAGGGCAGCCCAGTTGTTCGAGTCCGCCGCCTCCAACGGAATCGTCCGGGCCCAGTTTTCCCTCGCCTGGTGCTTTTTCCTTGGGAAGGGGGTTACCCTCGATTACGTCGAATCCTACGCCTGGTTTTTCGTCGCGTGCCAGCGACGTCGTTCCCTGCTTCTTCGTGACGGCCTTACCGAAGCCGAGCCTGCCTATGTCCTCCCCACAGAAGAACTCGCGAAAGCCCGCTCCCGGATCCAGGAAATCGAGAAGGCCCTCGCTTCCTTTCCCAAACCCCCCGAGACGAAAATGGCCCGACAGGAGTTCGCTGCACTTGAAAAAAACGCCGAACTGGGGGATTCGGAGGCACAGTTCCGTTTGGCACTTACCCTCTACCACGGCGAGGGAACCTCGATCGATTTCCTGGGGGCCGCGCAATGGCTCAAGAAGAGCGCAAAGCGTGGCCATTCCGGCGCAATGCTGCTTCTGGGCTGCATGTACCGGAACGGAAATGGTGTGACGAAAAGCTTTTCCGACTCGTTTCTCTGGCTGTCCGTGGCGGAAACCCGTGTCAGAAGTGTTCTTGCTCGCGACCTGACCGCTTCCTTCCGCTCATCGGTCGAAAAGAAACTCTCGGTTCGCGAACTCGCCCGGGGAAGGGAACTGGCGCAGGATATGGCGAGCAAGATTCCCCTCCGGCCTGGCCCGGGTCGGAAATCCTGACGGGGGGTCGTGGTCTTGAAACGCCTTTTTCTGGGCATCCTGCTTCCAGCTCACCTCCTCCTGGTGTCGCTACTCCCGCTTTCGATCTGCGAGGCGGGAGGCCAGGATCGTTTCCAGGCATGGCACCATTGGGAGGACCCCAGGACCCCCGGCCAGGAACTGATCTCCTTCTGCGGGGCGGATTCGCGGGAGACCCTCGCCAAAGGCATGGTCTGGAACCATTTCCTGTCCTTCGGCGACCTGATCCACCCCGTCGAGTCCTTCTCCTTCTGCGAGTGCCAGGATACCCCCGCCTTCAGCCCCGGAGCCCCGTCATCGCTCGATGGCCATCATTTCCGACCTGGCGATTCTCCGGTGCTCCTCTGGCCCTTCCAATCTCCCCCTCCAAACTCCCCTTCCGAATGGGTCATTCCACGCTTTCCCTCATCGATCCCACTCGCGGGCCACACCCTACGGACTTCCGGGGTTTCCCCTCCCCAAAGGCTCTCCTGGAAAGCTTGACCTTGCTCCCTTTCTCACCGACGTCAGATTTCCGACCCACCCAAACAGGGAAAACTGGAGAGCCAAATGCAGAAACACTTCGATATCCGGTCATTGACCGGACTCACGGAAAAGGATGCCGCCCGACTCTTCGAAGCGGAGGGCCCCAACGAGCTCCCTTCGTCCAAGCCACGGAGGTTCTGGCAGATCGCATTGGACGTGGCGTGCGAACCGATGTTCCTGATGCTCGTCGCCTGCGGCGTCCTGTATCTTCTTCTCGGAGATCCTGAGGAAGCGGCAATGCTTCTTGGTTTCGTGTTCGTCGTCATGGGAATCACTTTCTTCCAGGAGCGGAAAACCGAACGCGCCCTCGAAGCCCTGCGAGATCTTTCCAGCCCCCGGGCTCTCGTCATCCGCGACGGAAAAGAGCGCCGGATCGCCGGCCGTGAGGTCGTTCCGGGGGACATCATGGTCCTGGTCGAGGGGGATCGCGTCCCGGCGGATGCCGTTCTTCTCGATGCCCTGAACCTTTCCGCCGATGAATCCCTCCTTACGGGGGAGTCGGTTCCGGTCCGGAAAACCACCCTCAAAGGACCGACCCCGGATTCCATGGGAAAGCCCGGCGGAGACGACCTTCCATTCGTGTTCTCGGGCACCCTGATCGTCCAGGGACGTGCCTGCGCACAAGCTCTGGCCACCGGGGGAAAGACCGAGCTGGGGAAGATCGGAAAAGCGCTCGAAAAGGTCGAGGATGAGCAATCCCCCCTGAAAAAGGAAACCGGGCGCTTGGTCAAGACTCTCGCCCTTGTCGGGATGAGCCTGTGCGTGGTTGTGATCCTGGTTTACGGTTTTACAAGAGGAAACTGGACGGAAGGATTCCTTGCGGGTCTCACGCTTGCAATGGCGATGCTTCCGGAGGAGTTCCCCGTCGTACTCGTGATCTTCCTCGCCCTCGGAGCCTGGCGTATTTCCAAGAAACAAGTCCTCACCCGCCGGGTCCCGGCCGTCGAGACATTGGGAACCGCGACCGTTCTTTGCTCGGACAAGACGGGAACGCTTACGCAAAACCGGATGTCCGTGGCAAGAATCTTTAACGGAAAGGGGTTCCTCGATTTCACCGAAACCGCTCCGGATGCAGGCGGGTCGGAACAAAACGAGGATTTCCATGAGCTCGTCGAGTTTTCGATCCTCGCCAGCCAGAGCGACCCGTTCGATCCGATGGATAAAGCGCTCAAGGCACTGGGAACCGCTTTTCTGCGTGGAACCGAGCACCTCCATACGACCTGGGAGCTGGTTCGCGAGTATCCGCTGTCCCCTGAACTCCTGGCGATTTCCCACGTTTGGAAATCCCCGGACGGCGACTCGCTGGTGATCGCGGCCAAGGGCTCTCCGGAAGCGATCTTCGATCTCTGTCACCTCCCGGCAGCGACCAAGGAGAAACTCGCGGAAGGAGTTACGGCGATGGCTTCGGATGCCCTCCGCATCCTTGGTGTCGCCCGCGCCAGCTTCAAATCATCGAAGCTTCCCGGCAACCAGCACGACTTCTCGTTCGAGTTTCTCGGACTCGTGGGATTCGCCGATCCCATCAGGCCCGCGGTTCCACCGGCGGTCCAGGAATGCCGCAGTTCAGGAATCCGCGTAATCATGATCACGGGTGATTACCCGGGAACCGCCCAGAAGATCGCCCGCCAGATCGGAATCCCATCCGAGGGTGGAGTGATCACCGGCCCCGAACTCGACGCGATGGGCGATGAGGAGCTCACGGAAAAGCTGGCCCAGGTCAACCTCTTCGCCCGGATCGTCCCCGAACAGAAGATGAAGATCGTCCAGGCACTGAAAAGACGGGGCGAGATCGTCGCCATGACGGGGGACGGTGTGAACGACGCGCCTGCCCTGAAAGCCGCCCACATCGGAGTCGCGATGGGTGAGCGCGGAACCGACGTGGCCCGCGAATCAGCTGCGCTCGTTCTCCTCAATGACGATTTTTCCTCGATCGTCGCCGCGGTCCGCCTCGGACGCAGGATCTTCGACAACATCCAGAAGGCGATGGCCTATATCTTCGCGGTTCACGTTCCTATTGCGGGTCTTTCGCTGCTTCCGGTCCTGTTGAAATGGGAGCTGATCCTTTTCCCGGTGCATATCGTGTTCATGGAACTCCTGATCGACCCGGCCTGCTCGGTGGTTTTCGAAATGGAACCCGAGGAACCGGGAATCATGAACCGCCCGCCCCGTCCAAAAGATGAACCTCTGTTTGGAAAGCGGCGGATCATTCTCAGCGTCCTTCAGGGTGTAGGTGTTCTCCTGGCCGTCCTGGCAGTCTTCCTGGGCGCAAGGGACTATTACGGGATGCCCATCGCCGCCTGCCGTGCTTTGGCATTCACGACGCTGATAGCTGGAAACCTTGCGCTGATCGTGGTCAACCGTTCCTGGACCATTTCCTCCCTGACTTCGCTGGCGACTCCGAACGCTGCCCAGTGGTGGGTCCTCGGCGGGGGAGTCCTTTTCCTGGGTCTTTTCCTTTGCATCCCGTTCCTGCAGGGGTTGTTCAAGTTCGCCCCGGTCTCACCTCTGGCGGTTTCAATCTGTTTCCTGGCGGGGATTCTGAATCTTCTCTGGTTCGAGGCATTCAAATTCTTCCAGCGAAACGGGAAACCCCTTTCCAATCTCTGAATCCACCAGCCCGAAGGTTAGTCCGCCTCCCCCCCCGGAGGTTTCCGAAGGGGGAGGCATTTTTCTTTTCCGCAGGTTGTCGGTTTCGCCTTTTTTGCCGATGAATTAAGTGAATGTAAAGAGAGGGAGGGACCGAATGGCCAGATCGAGAATTGCGCCCATCCTGCGGGAATATTCGAATTCCCTGTTGAGCTTCATCAGATTCATCGCCGACAGGATTCCCTTCGTATCCGGAGAGGGTTCGGTTTCCCTGACAAAGAGATTTCCCCGCGACGAGGAATAAGGAAATAGGTTAAACTGTCGGACGATGGAAGAGCGTCCGATCCATAACCCGGATCAACCCCAACCTCAACAGCAACCACAAACACAACCCCAGCCGCAGGCGCCTTCAGGTCCGCTCGCACTCGAAACGGCGGGGTATTTCTGGTTCGCCCCGCTGACCCTGGTTGAAAAGATCTCACTCCTCGGTTTTCCCTTGCTGTTCATCGGGGTGTTCGTCCGGTCGTTCTTCGATGCTTCGATCCATCCGATCCGCAACCTCTGGTGGGTTTTCACCTTCACGATGGGGGCGCTGGGCCGGCCGTTCATTCTTTCCCGCCGGCAGGCTTTGGGACGGCTCCTCAACAACTTCGCTGCCCAGGAACCCTCGTTTTCAAAAATGTTCGACGAGTTCGTTGAAAGCGAGGATCGGAGGCACGAACCGGAAATCGTCGGAGCCCTCGGAGGAGGTGCTTTCCTCGTTTTCCGCCTGGCCGTTTCCTGGGAAGTCCTCCACCTGATCGGAACGCCGGCTTTCTGGTTTTCCTCGTTCTTCTTCTCATTCGGGCTTGGCTTGTTTTCCCGCGCCGTCTGGATGTTCCTGACCTTCGGGAGGCTGGTGAACCGTATGAGCATGGAACTCGAGAGAATCCAGGACCGCCTCTTCTCCTGGGAACTCCTGGAAAGCGCAGGGAAAGGGTATGCCCGGACGTCCCTCGGGGCTTCGCTACTTTCCTTCAGCCTTTTCTGGATGGCATACACCAACTCGCTGAACTTCACCACCGACCTGGAATCCATCCCCAAGCAGATCATTTTCATGGAATCCGTCCTCGCGTTGGCTATCCTGGTCCCTCTGGCATATCTTCTGATTCCCCAATGGCGGCTTCACCGGATCCTGGTGAAAAGGAAACTTCAGATCAAGGACCTGTTCTTTTCCGAGTTCATCGGAATCGAGCGGGAGTTTCTGAAAAACCCCCGGCGGGAAATGGCTGAAAAATACATCTCGGCCCGGCAGGTGATCCAGGAGATCGACCAGCTCCCGGAATGGCCGTTCCGACTCGAGAATATCATGCCGATACTCACGGTGGTCGCGATCCCGCTAGTTTTCTTCTTCAAGGAGATACTTGTCGACGTGATCGTGAACCTGATCCGGAAATGACCGCCCCGTGATCACCCGCACATTCCGATTCCGGCTGGGAATGGTCATCCTGGCGGTTTCTCTCTGTCCCCTGCTCCTGATCGGCTTCATCACGCTCCGGCTCGCGGAGGATTCGTTGGAAAAGGAGATCAGGGGGAAGCACGAGGCAATGTTGAACTCCGTCAGCGCATGTGCGGAGATGTTCACCTCTGCCCGGATCAGGCAGTTGCGGGCCCTGGCCGAACTTCCACAGGTCCAGAGCCTTGATCCCGCCAAGTTCCGGGAGACTTTGGAGCTTTTCCTGATCGAGAACCCGTTTTTCCGCGAGCTGACCGTGCTGGCATCGGACGGCTCGATTCTCGACTCCCTCAAGCCCAACGGAGGGGGCCAGACCGGCCGGGCCCAGGCACCGGGGAAGATCAGCGAGCGACATGACGCCCTCGGACTGAGTGTTTCCGCGCATCTGGGAACCGTCCTGAAATCCCGGGAGGCGATGACTTTATCGAATTTCCCCGACCGCACCTCCGAAAAACCGCTTCTCTTCATGATCCCCGTTTCAACCTTCGACGATCCCACCACCACGGTGGGGGCGCTCTACTCGGTGGCATTCCTGGACGGAGTCGACATCCAGGGAATCCTGGATTTCCAGGAAGTGGCAAGCTCGGATTTCGTCTGTATCGTTGACCGCGCAGGAGCCATCGTCGCCCGCAAGGGTGGGGGCCTTTCCGACCGGGCCGTGGGGTTTTCCGGGGCTTTGCAGGATGCTGCCGGCAACCAACCCGAGGAAGGTGTCATAACCCGGACGGTATTGAATGAAGGGCGGGAGTTTCTGGTTTCCTCCTCCTTCAGCAGGCTTCTGGGATGCCGGGTGTTGATGGGAAAACCCACCGACGAATCCTTCCGCCTGGTCCGGACATATAGGGAGAACCTGGGTTTCGTCGTGCTTCTTGCAGTGGTTCTTTCTCTTGGAGCGGCGTGGTTCCTTGCCTCATCGATTTCCCGAAGGGTGACCGACCTGACCCAGGGCCTCATCCGGGTCAAGGAGGGAACCTACACGGGAGTGGTCGAAACATCTGGAGACGACGAGATCGCGGAGGCAGGTGAAGCGCTGAATCAGCTTTCTTCGATGCTGCAGAAGAAGATGACCCTCGGGTCGATCTGGGAAAAGCTCACGAGCCCCACGACGGGGCGAATGTGCCCGAAAAGCCAGGATGGCGAAGCCCTTGAGGGCACGAGCCCCACGACGGGGCGAATGTGCCCGAAAAGCCAGGATGGCGAAGCCCTTGAGGGCACCTCCCCGAAACCCCCTCAATCATGATGTCTCCGGTTACGCTCCTGGGGATCTTCCATTTTCTTGTTCGCTTCGCGGTCAACGTTTTCTTCATTCTTTCCCAGACCTATTTCCTGAAGAAGGTTGGCGTGGAAGCCCTGCCGTATGCCTACGCCGTGATGAACGTGGCATACGTTTCCCTCCAGTTCTTTTCCATCAGGAAACTGAAGGGCCGGACCTCGGACCATCTCCTGGGGCTCCTTTCCATTTTTCTGATCCTCGCGGGCGTCCGGTTGTTCCTGACCCCGGCAACTTCCCTGGAAGCCATCGCCCTGTTCCTGATCCTGGTGATGGTGTTCGAACTGCTTTTCAACCAGTTCTTCTCCCAATTCCTGAGCGATATCTTTCCCCTGCAGGAAAGCAAACAGAATCTGCCTTACATCACCTCTTTCGGAAGCCTGAGTTTCATCGCAGGGGGATTCGCCCTGAAAGCAGGTCTTTCGGTACTGGCCATCCGAACCGTACTTCTCGGAGCTCTCGGAGTTTTCGCACTCTGTGTGGGTTTGTTTGCCTTCCTCAGAACGCAGTTCCCCGAAAGTCGGGACCTGACGCCCATGGAGGAGATCCGGGTTGACCAGCCTGAAAACCGTGTTTCCGGCTCTTCGATCCCACGTCTGGGCGTCCTTCTTGCCGCGTCGGGATTCCTCGGAATGGTCGGGAAGTACTGGCTGGATTTCCAATATTCGAGGGTGATCACCACCTCGTTTTCCTCCGAAGCCGACCTCGCTTCGTTCATTGCCGCCTTTTGTGCCGTGACGGACCTGTTCGTACTGTGCGGGCAGATGTTCCTTGCAGGCCGGGTCTTCCAGGCGCTTCCCGTATCCGTGGTCCAGGCGGTCCTTCCTCTCCTGATGACCGTTTTTTGCCTGATCGACATGCTGTTCCCTCTTTGGTGGCTGATCCTGGTGACCCAGTTCCTTTTCACGCTCACCGCAAAGTCGATCTCGAACCAGACTCCGACCCTGATGATGGGAGTCCTCGCTCCAGCCAGGAGATTGCCCACCATGAGCCGGATCGGCATGGCGGCCTCAGCGGGTTCGCTTTTTTCCTCCATCACGCTGATCCTCTTCCAGGCGAAACTCGATCACGGAGCGGCTTTCCTGGCACTTTCGGTCGTTTTCCTCGGTATGACGATCCTGACCCGCCCGATTGGAAAAGCTTATTCCGAAGAGCTTTCCCGCACTCTCGAGAACGTCTCCCCGGCGGGCCCCCTCCCCCTGGTGGAGGTGCTGGCGGAAACCCATCCGACCGAGCGGTTGGCGGGAATCCGCCGACTCCTTCAGGGAACCGAGGAACAGCGGCTTGCCGCGCTCGGAAGACTCGACCTGCTTGGAGAAGCCGAGGCACGCACGGTCGTGCTCGAGGTCTTCAAGGGAGGGAATTCCCCGAGGGTGCTCGCGACGGCAATCAAGCCCCTTACCACCCTTTATGGGATCGGATCTTCCCCCCTTCCAGGAGACCTTCCGCCCGAAATCCTTGATGACGAAAGAATTCTGGCCAATTTTTTCGAATCCCTTCCTCTTCTGCCCCGTCCCGAAAGGTTTGCCCCCCTCGTTCGAAGTCACCTCGATCACCCCCATCACAGGCTTCGGAGCACCGCGGCCGCCACCCTCGTCCTCGTCACTTCAGATGCGGCGGAGGTCGAAGAAGGGTTGCGGCAGGTTCTCACGATGCTTCACGACCCGGCCCCCCTGCTCCGGGCGGCGGGAACGGCCGCATTGGGCATGCTCCAACACGAAGCGACTCTTCCTCAGCTTTGCGCCATGCTCGAGGACCCGGACCATTCGGTCGTCCGGCAGGCAATCCTAGCCTTGGGAAGGATTCCAATCTCCGCATCTCTGGAGTCGTTGCGTGATTTCCTCGAACGGACCCCCCACAAGGACCTCGCCGTTCTCGCCAGTGGAGAGGTTTCCAGGATGGAGACACTCAACCAGAAGGGGGTTTTTCGTGTCCTCGAGTCACTCTCGGCTGGGGAGCGAGGTGCCATCGCCGGGGACCGAAAGATTCTGAGCCAGGGAGAAAGGCGCCGACTTCTTTTTTCCGTTCTCCGCATCCCCGAGGAGGGAGCCCGGAAGGCTTTAACTGAGTTCGTACGGGATTGCAGGAACGACGAGTTTCTAGAAGCCTTTTCCCGCATCATGACATCTGGGGAAAACGGATTCCGGTTCGATCCTTCCAGGCTTCCCGACCTTTTCCGGGCGGTTCCGCGCTCGGCCGGGTTCGAATTGGCCAGCATCGCGTCGCTCTTTCTGGCCCATGGAAACCATGCGCTCCACGACAGGCTTCTCGAGGCCCTCCTGGAACGAACCTGGTTCGAACACGCCCTTTCCCGAAAACTCCCGGTCAAGGAACCCCAATCTGAAGCCTCCATTCCGGAGAAGGTTTCCGTCAAACTCGAGGAAGGCCGGGCGGTCCTCTTCACACTTGCCGCCAATCGGTGCCCCAATCCCCGAAAAGCCCTCCGGATAATCGGAAACGCGATTGACCGCGACCGGTTCGTGTCTTCGCTGACTTCGGAGTTCCTGACCGAATGTCTCGGGGCGAATTTATCGGGAAGGTTCATTCGGTTCCTCGATGCCCTTTCCCACCCCGAGAAGTTCCTCGTCGACCTGGAGTCCTTTACCGGAATTCCACCCGACTCTCTTTCAACTGAAACCGCCATGGCCCTCCTTTCCTGAGTGTGGTATCCTCCTGGGGAGGAAATTGTCGATCTTTCGGGAGGGTGACAGAATGAACCAGATCAAACTCGTATGCCTTTTGGCGGCTTTCGTTTCTCTCTTCGGACTTTTCGGTTGCGGAAGCGGGGGAGACGGGAACACCATCAACCCTGTTGGTTCCATTCCCACGGATCAGACCGCCCAGACGGCGGACATCGCATTCCGGCTGGTGCTGCCTCCGAGCAGCGGCGGACAGTCCACGGCGATTCTGGCGGATGCATCCCCCACCGTCCACGTCACCTTTTCGCTGTACCTTGTCAACGTCGGCAGCGTGACGACACCGTATACACTTCTCACCAAATCCGTGGACATTTCGACGAACACCGCCGGCGTCACATTCTCGGGGATTCCCGTCCGACCGGTCATCGGCAAGGTTTCACTCGTTGGGGGAAGGGTCGGAACCTACACCGAATTCCACGGGGCAATCGATCTCGAGGCGGGCAAGGTCAACGACCTCAAATGCATGCCGATCGGGTGCCGCACGATCGAGGATATGGTTGCCGGAGTCCTGGAAGCCTTCATCACCAGCGCCCAGAACGTCGCGACCGCCCCCGCCCTTCTCGTCACCGAGGTCAAGAAAATCCTTGCCGGGCTCGACCTGCAAAGATCATCTCTCGATCAGGCCTATTCCGCCTTCCTGAACCGGAACCCCTCGCCGGTTGCCATTCCCGACACGAAGACCGCGACCGATACGCTCGCCTCGATGACCACGATCGTGAAGCTGGGGGTTTCCGAAGCGCTGAAAACCTTGAAGAGGAATGTTCCCCTCCATTCGATACGTGCCTCGACCATGGACTTCTCCAACTACCCCACGACGCTGGTGAACGAGATGATCACGACAGCTGACCCGGCAGAGCTGCAGAAGATGATGCTGGAGATGATGGCCGCCCCCGCAACCATCCCCGCATCGGAAACATCCATGGGAACCACGGTCAAGATCACGCAGTTCACCTCGACCTCGGTCACGATTGAATACTCCGCGGTCACATACGATGAAAACAGCGGGCAGAACAAGACCGCCCTGGTCAGAAAAACCGTCTGGGAAGGCGTGCAGGTATCATCGTTCCTGAACACCGTGACCGGCATCCAGGTGGGCCCGGGAGCCAAGGCCGCCGTTACCATGTTCGATCCGGCCACGGACCGCCAGACCATGTCAGCGGATTACACGATCGTTTCCGGGATCACCGGCTCATTCGGGTTCGTGACTTCCGATCCATTCTCTCAGCAGACCCTGAACCCATCCGCAACCTATCAGGATTACGTGTACAAGTATCTCAAGAACGCCACGATCTCCGCCTCGATAACCCTGAGCGGAACCCTCGACATCAAGCGCAATTCCACGACCTTCGTGGACGGAGTGCCAGGAGTGACCAGGAATTTGGAATTCTTCCTGACCGGGTTCTCCGGAACGATCTCCCAGGATCTCAGCCTGAAGGTGGGGTTGTTCTACAAAGGCCTCACCTCGCTTTCGCCCGAAACCCTCCAGACCGCCTTCGCGGCCCAGCCCAAGCCCGTTAGCACGATGCAGGTCGCCCAGACCATAACTGCCGGGATGAAGGGTTCCTCCAGCAACGGGGTGTTGATCGACCAGTTCGACGTTTCGATCTCCAACCCGGTCTGGTCGGTCCAGGGCGCAAGCCCGACCTTATCCTTCGAAGACGGCACACTCAAGGCCAAGATGCGGATGAACCAGAACGACCCGTCCGACTCCTCCTACATGTCCTACCTGACCGTGGAGGTCTCCAACCTGGACTTCGACTCGGCCAAAACCCCGAAAATCGGAACAGGAACTGTGATGACCATCGTGAAGGTGAATTCCAACAACACCACCAACACGATCACCTACAAGTTCGTCGACGGCCAGCCGACCCTGACCACGGGCACCACGACGTTCGCGGGAGGCAACGAAGCCATCTGGACCCAGGAAAACGGGGACCTCCAGGTTGTGGGAACCTTCACCGTGAACAATCCGGATTCCACGCCCCTCACCATGAGTTACGTTGCGACGAAGTCCAAAACCACAGGAGTGATCACCGTCCACATCGTCCTGAGAAGCGGGGATGTCTCCGGAACGATGGATTTCACCTACGACTACGACTCCGGAGTTTCGCAAGGACAGCTGTCCTTCAACGGATGGACCGCGACCTACGACGTAACTCCGACCGGCCAGGGAACGATCACCATCGAGCACCCGCCGGCTCCTCCCATCCAGGAAAATTTCACGGTCACCTGGTAGAAGGGAACGGGGATTCCTCGGTCCATGCGGTTCTTCCGTGCACCTGGGGATCCCCTTATTGTTTGACCCGAGGCGAGGAACCGTTCCCTGCGCCTGGTCCAACGGATTTCGAAACTGCGCTGAGCCAGTCCATCCGGAATCTCCGACGGAACCTTCTTCGATCCTTCCTTACCTCTCTTGGAATAGTCATTGCGGTCGGACCGGTCATCAGCTTTTCGGCTCAATGGATCCTCTCGGGAAAACGACCCGGGTCAAGAAGGTCCCCCTGCTCGTGATAGGGGTTCTGGGGGAACGGGGAGTCGCGGGACTCAACGATGACCAGGACGACCGGATCCTGGTTCCCTTTTCTACCTTCCGGCAGAGAGTTCTGAAGGTGGATTACCTGCACATGATCCTGGCTTCCGCGGTCTCCCAGGATGGCCTTGAGGATGCCAAAACCCAGATCCAACAGGTTCTTGCGGCCCGTCACGGGGTGGGGGAGGGAAATGCCGATTTTACCGTTGGGGCCCGCCGCAGGGATATCCTCCTTCAGTTCCTCTTGGAGGCCATGGCACTTTCCTTCCTGGGAGGAGCAATCGGGGTGGTTTTCGGCATCTCCCTCGGATTGGGCATAATAACGGTTTTCACCGACTGGAACAGCCAGGTTTCGGCTGCTTCGGTCCTCCTCTCGGTCGGGTTTTCGGCCATGGTTGGCGGCGGGTTCGGCCTGTAACCGGCGTGGAAGGCCAGTAACCTCGACCCCATCGAAGCGCTCCGCTTCGAGTGAC
>CAYRYU010000103.1:0-4694 GCA_964428355.1 uncultured bacterium | reverse complement strand
GCGTTGACCCGACGGGGGAGGGGATGCTAACCTGTCCGGGTGCCCGCCCACGAGGAAATTGCCGCCCAATCCAAACAATCGCCCTTTCGAACCTGGGCATCCGGGGGAAACCGGCTCAGCTGCGTCCCCGGCGGGCCGTCGTCCCCGGGTGGGGGATATCGCGGAAGCCAATTCGTGAGGGCGGGCCCAAGCTGGTTCCTGATCGCATTCTCCCTTTTCGGCTTGTTGGCCTTCTGGGGTTGCGGGGCAAAACCTTCTTCCGATGTTTCGGTCCTGATCGAAACGAAACCTCGGGCGAACTTCGGCGCGTTTCCATTCCTCGAACGGGAAAAACTTTCGAAGAACCTCCAGCCCCTCCTGGTTTTCCTTTCCCGAAACCTGAACCGCAACGTGAATTTCCGGGTCGTCTCGGATTATTCCGATCTCGAAATGGGAATCGCGCAGAAAAAGATCGATCTGGCCTGGGTCACACCGCCGTCAGCGGGCTCACCGCAATATGGGAAGATGATCCCGGTCTGTCAGCCCATCCCCAAGGGTGGAACGACATACCAGGGCGTGATAGTGGTCCGGAGGGACCAGGGAATCCGGACCCTGGCCGATCTGCGGGGCAGATCCTTCGCATTCGTCGACAGGCAGTCAAAAAGTGGGTTCGTCTACCCGTGCAGGTCTTTCCGCCAATCAGGGATCGACCCGGTTCGGGACTTTTCCCGTGTCTTCTTCGCGGGAAACCACGACCGGTGCCTGGAAGGCCTTTCCAACGGCCGCTTCGATGGGGTCGCAGTCACAGAGATGATGCTCTTTTCGGAGACATGGGGCCCTTCCTTCCGCGACCGATTCGAGGTAATCGGGACCACCTCCTCCATTCTCCCCGACCCGATCTGTGTGAGGACTGACAGCGAAAACGTTTCTCCGGTCGAGATCAAGAACCTCCTCACGAAGATCTCGGAAATCCCGGGGGGGAGGGAAGCACTGGCAAGCCTCTCCGAATCCCTCGGAATAACAGGCTTTAGCGAGATTCCGTGACGGCGGAATGAAGAAACAGCATCCCCTTTCCCTGCCTGGTTCGCCATCCGATCGCGATTTGCGGACCAGCGAGCGGCCCCCAGTGGGGCATGAAACCGGAACCGCGCCAATTCCCGAGGTCATCAACCTAGTCTGCTACGACCGCATCGAGATTCAGGCAATCGAAAAGCGGATGAAGGTGGAGGCGGCAAGACCCCTTCCGGATTCGAAATTCCCCATCCTGGCAGGAACACTCGATGGCTGGCCCGTCACCGCTCTCAGGCTCCCGTTCGGGGACAAGCCCGGCCTTCTGCGAAAGATCGCCCAGAGTTTCATCGAAGCGGAGCATCCGGCAACCTGCATCTCCCTCGGAACCTGCATGTCATGTGGCCCTTCTTTCCAGGCGGGGGAAGTCGCTGTCCCCACTGCCGCAATTGGGGCTGGCGGGAGCCCGCGCTCCTGGGATCCGCCATTTCTGAACGAACTTATCGACTCCGCTCCTCACGAAATTCCCATCCGAAAGGCGGTTTCCCTTTACTCCAGCAAGTTCATCGCCACCCAAGCCGATCTCGACGAGCTGATCCTCACCACCGGAGGAGGAGAGATCGTCGAGATGGAGGATTTCCCGCTCTCCGAAGTGTTCGGAAAGGCAGGGATCCCATATCTTTCGATCCGCGTTGTGACCGATCGGGGAAACCTGGGAGATCACCTTTCGAACCTTCCCTCTTCCTCCGGACTTCTCGTGCGGCTCCTTCGCCGGTTGCTGAGACGCTTCAGGTCCGATCGATTTCTCGAGTTTTCCGCCGGTAACATCGACTGGGAGATGCCCTTCAAGATACTTGTCCGGACCCCGGGTTCCCCCCTCACCCTGGATGAAGCTGTCCGGATCGCCCGACGGGCGCGGGAGATATTCAAGGTCGGGGACCTCCTTTCGCCGGGCGCGATCTGGGAACTCACCATCGGAAAAATCCCCGTCCCTCCCGGACAGCCGCAGGCCCCCAGTGGGAAAGCGATCGTTGCCTGCGACGGGACAAACTGGAATCTCACCCTTTGCCCCTCCCGAGGTTTTCTCGGCCTCATCCTGGATGCGGCCTGGTTCGACTCGAACCCACGTCTCCCACAGGATTTCGCACCCTCACTCGTTCGGAGCACACCCCGCGAGGTGGCCCGGCTTTCCCATCCCGAACCGGAAGGCCGCATTCCCTCCCTTGGGAACTTCCACGTCCAGGGCTTGAACTCGATTTCGGCGGAGCCCGAGGAGGGACTGCTCGCCGCAACGACCGCAACGGAATTCGAAAGCCAGGGCCTCCAGATCACACATTCAGAATCCGCTTCCACATGGGTTTACCGCACCGCCAACGCCATGGAGGAGTCGTATTTCGAACCACCTTACGACCTTCCGATGAGGCCGCGCGGCGCGGTCCCACCAGGCAGATACCTGATCGCGACGGGGCTTGGACCCTTCATTGACGCCGGCGCACGTGGAGGAGCCCTCGCCGACACCCTGATGCTCGGAGACGAACAGGCAGGGCGGCTGATCCAGTATCTCGACGATCTTTCACGGATTCCCTTTTCCCACCGGGATGTCTTCCGATACCCCGGCGTTATCCAGCGCATTGGAGCGGACTCGGTCGCACTGAGCCGTCCCGATCTGCGGGCCGTCCTGACGAAAGGTGGGTTGAACAGCCTCGAGTTCGACCCGATCGCGATCCGGCAGGTATTTTCCCCTGACTACGACCTTTTTTTCAGGGGATTTTTCTCTCCGAACCGCCGGGACCGCCCCCCGAAGGTCAGCCACCTGATGATGACGAGCCGGGGTTGCGGAAACCGTTGCAGCATCTGCTGTTCCGGGGGCTACCAACCTTTCACCGGTCTCGAGCCCGGGAAAACCGTTGAGATCCTCAAGAGGATCATGGAACTGAGCCGTCTCGAAAATGGAGAATACGTCGAGATCTTCCTTCTGGACAGTTCTTTCAACAACGACCCCGAAAGCCTTCTAGAACTGGTCGGATTGCTGAGGGTCGAGGGATTGCTTCGGTTTTTCGAGTTCTTTGTGCGGCACAACGGCCTCGTGGGTTTCCTCGACCGCCGGGCCCCCGCCACCGCCGGATCGCCCCGGAAAGTGCGGTCGGACATCATCGCCGCATACCGCGAGCTTGGAATCGACGAGATCGTCATCGGAATCGACGTTTACACCGAAGAATCGATCAGACTCCTGAAAACGGATTTCCGAAGGCTTGCCGAAACCGGCTTTTCAACACCACCTTCGTACACCTTCCCTGAGATCGAGGCCGTTCTGACCGAGATCCAGGCGCAGGGAATGGCCAGCCGGTGCTTTTTCCTGGGAGGCAACCCCTTCGTGGGCCACCACGACCGGATCCGAAGCTGGTACCGGATCGGAAAGCTCGCCCTTCAGATTCCCCGGTTCAGGATCGATCTCGACTCCTCCAGCCGCGTGAACGAGTTGAAACCTTTTCCGGGTGCTCCGATCACGGTCGTCGCCAGATCGGTTCCAGGATTGATCGCGGGCGACAGGTTCGATCTGGACGCGACTCCCGAAAAGTTGAACGGATACCATGGGACCGGTGATGCCGATTCCGCCTCCAATCCCGAAACCTTCCTGGACCTTCGGATCCTCGGAAACCACCGTGTCTCCCCGGAATCCCGGCGGGTTTTCTTCACCGGTTTCCACCGGTCCCGGATCATGCTTGCGGAATGGCTGCAAAAGCTTTTGGTTTCCGGAAACGACTCAGGGCTTGCTTCGATCAAGGCTTTCCTCGAGGGCGAGGAATCGGTCAGGCCCCCTGTCAGTGTCTTCACCCGCGAGTTTCCCGAATTCGAGCCATCCGAAACCGTCCTTGCGGGAATCGTTGAACGTCTCCGGAAGCGCCTCCCCATGGAAACCTCCGGCCAATCAACGTCCGGCCCGGCGGCGGACTCTCCCTTTTTCGAAATCCTCTCCCGGGCTTTCCCCCCAGCCAGGACACCCCGGTGACCGGACGAACGGACGGGCCACTCGGCGAAGCTTTGGGAAACACCTCAACGCAAGCGAATGCCCAGCCTGCTCCAGGCCCGAGGAAGAGGAATGTCCTGGCCTTCCTGGTCGTCTTCGTGGTCCTCACCCTCCTTGGAATCTGGTGGGCCGCCAGCCGTTTCGAAGTGGGAATCAGGGATCTCGCCACACTGATTGACTTTCCACCCCTGACCCTCCTTCTTCTGACGGTCCTCTTCTTCGGAATCTACGCGGCGGATTCCTGGCGTTCGGTCGCCTTCGGACGCGCAATGGGGGTGGAGGTTCCCTGGAAAGCCGCCCTGGATGCCTCAGTTGCCAGCTTGTTGTTCTCCTGGATCTCCCCGGCATCCTTCCTTGGCCCACCCGCAGCCATCTTCATGCTTGTCCGCAGGGGGGTCCCCATTGACGCCGCGGCAATCATCTCTTTCGGGAAAAGCATGATCGGGTCTGCTTTACTCCTCCTTGCCGCGTGCATCATCCTCGCCTCCGGTACTGGCCCCGATCTTCCTCCTGGAGCCAGCTCCTTTTTCCTTGCAGGCAGCTTGTTTCTCGCCCCAGGAGTCGCGCTCCTCCTGCTGACCGTTTTCTTCCCCGACAAGATCGGCTCTCGCTCGCTTTCCATGGGTGTCTGGGCCGAGAAATCCCTGAAGGACCGGAAGCCCGTCCTGGGACACTTCCT
>CAYRYU010000102.1:0-26114 GCA_964428355.1 uncultured bacterium | reverse complement strand
CCTGCGGCATTCCTCGGGTTGATTTCGACCCCGTTTTTCTTGAGTTGCATGTGGAGGTGCGCACCGGTGGTCTGGGTTCCGGTGTTGTCGGAACGGGCGACCTCCTGGCCGATACTGACGCGTTGTCCATTGCTCACCCCAACGCTCCGGAGATGGCAATAGAAGGATTCATAACCGTTGTCATACCTGATCCTGACCCAGTTCCCTCCGCCCGATTCGTAACCCTTTCCCGTGACAACACCGTCACCGAGAGCGTTCAGGCGGGTGCCGGTAGTGACGGGAAGATCGATTCCGTGGTGGAAACTCCTTCCTCCGAAAATGTTCCTCCAGCCATACTCCGATGAAGCTCTTGAAGGCATGGGTTGGCAGGGGGGGGCACCGAACCGGCCGTTGCCGCCCGAAGGGGGAGCGACGTAATCTCCCGGATCTCCGTCGGCGGTACGAACCGGAGTGTTTCCGGCGGGAGAACCCGGGGTCGAGACATAATTCTTGTGCACGAAGGCTGTCCCCCCGTTGTACTGGATCTTGAGCCAGTCGCCCTGCTGGCCGATGATCGAAATCTTGTCCCCGTTGTGGAGGCTGCCGATGATTTTTCCCCAGACGCCCGTCCGGACGTTGAGCGAGGTGTTTACCTCAACCGTTCCTTCGATCGGGTTCTGGAGGGAGGCTTTTCCGGAATCTCCGTCGGCACCTGGAATCGTCAGTTCCCAGCCCGGAAAGATCAGGTTCGGGTTCTTTGCAATGGAGGGATACTTTTCCTTGTTGGCGTCCACGATTTCCCAGAAACGTTTTGGATCCCCAAGCAATTTCTCCGCGATCGCAGAAAGACAATCGCCGGGCTGAACAACATATTTCGTGGTCTTCGATCCGGGAGAGGAAGCAGCTTCCTGACTGGTTCCCGATTCCGAAACCGGTTCAGCAACCTTGTCGGGTTCAGGTGCGGTGGAAACTCCCTGGCCTCCCCCGATAACTTTTTCGGACTCGTCGAAAGTGTTGGCGAAAATCGGCGAAAGGCAAAAGGCCACTCCCAAGACAATGAAAAGTATCTTCATACAGCCCCCATTTCTATAATTATACTACTGGAAACGGGGGGGGGAAGTTTTCATCCGAAAAAAAACGGCCCCCAATCGGAAGGGGGCTGCGTTCCTTTTTCGGAAAGGTTTCGGGAGAACCGGAACCTACTGGAGAAGAAAGGGCCGGAGGACGACGAGAAGTGCCTGAACCTTGGTGGAACCGTTTCCGGAAACGGAGAAGGCATCCTTCGGGAAGCTGTCGACGCGAAGAGAGGTGTCGCCCTGCCCGTTGAGAACATGGTACCGATTGGTTTCGATCTTCATTCCGCACATGTCCTGGTATTCGGAGACGGATTCGAAAGTGCAGCCGATCTCCTTGATCTGTTTGCGGAATCCAGCCTGGACCTTGAGCCCACCCTCGATTTCGACGATCGGATGATCGTCCATGATTGAAATTGAGATCTTTTCCGCGCCGATTTTTCCCGAAACAAGGTAATCGACCTGGGCGACCGCCTGGATTCCCTCGACTTCGACCACGACATCCCTCGATTCGACCGTAAGATCGAGGGGGAGATTTCCCTGAAAGGTTCCCTTGATCGTAAAGGTGGGATCACCCTCAAAACAGATCCCACCAGCTTCGATTATCTTCGTGTGGCGCTCGAGGGTGACATCCGTTCCGTCCGGGGAAACGATCTCCTTGTACATTCCGTTCTTTCCTTGACCGACCACCGCGTAGTCCGCGGCAAAAGCCGCACCCGCAGTAACATTCAAAAGAAGACAAAAGATCCCCAGCGTCAGAACGAAAGAGCGTTTCATGATTTCTCCCCTAACTTCTTTTTTGAAAATTCCCGAAGATCTCTTAGCAAAACTGATGCCATTTTGGTTGTTCCCGCCGGAAGGTCGGTTCAAAGGAAGGGGTTTCACCGGAAGCCCAAAATTCAGCACGAACGGCGGATTTTCCGTCGTGGTCGTTTTTCCCTGCCCGGTGGACCGCGCAAATCAGGGGGCTGATCTTGCGGATGGAAAAGGGTAGAATTCTGGAATGGGATCTCCCGAAAAACATCCGAAAAGATGGCTTTTTTCATCTTCTGGTGAAGGCCCACCCGTTTCCGGGGACTTGGCGAATCGATCGCGAAAAAGACTGTTTGAATGGCTTTTCTTGATTGGACTCTTTCTTTTGTTTCTGGCAGCAGCCATTCACCTGATTTCCCCGAAAAAAACTCCAGCCACGGCGGACCCACAATCCACATCCCTGGCAACGAAACGGGCTGAGCATTTCACCCCGAGGGATATGGTCCCGATGATTCCTCGGACGGTTCCGGAACCGGCACCCGAGATTATCAGGAAGGCGCAGATCGTTCGGGGGAACCCGATTCCTCCACCAGCCATTCCGGAACGATCCCCCGAGCGGATTCCTTTTTCCATTTCCCTGAAACCACTTTTCGCGGGGATCCCGGTGGGAAGGTTCGCATCTGGGACCGGCGAAGTCCTCCTCACCGATCTCAAGACCTGGAGGCAGCGAAAGGTTCCTTTTTCCACCGCATCTGAAACCTTCAAGGTGGGCGACCTCGAGCCGGGAACCTTTTCGGGTGCAATTTCCCTGGACGCAGATGTATCAAACCCCAGGGATTTTCCCGGGGACTTCACCGGGAACTTCACCGCCTTCCGGGGCCCGAACGACGATCGGATCATCGAGATCCCGATGAAAAAGTTCCTACACATTTTGGAACCCGCTGACAACGCAACTGAACGGACGGGGGGAATCCGGGCAACCGATTCCCTGCGCGTTTCCTGGGAACCGATCGCCGAAGCGGACATGTACGAGGTTGAGCTGGTTCCCATGCCCGCCGGCTGGCCCAGGGTCACCCTGACCGGGACCGCCCCATTCGCTTTGTTTCCGAATCTAGAATCCCAGAAATACGATCTGCATTTCCGCGGGAAAAAGGGGCGTGAAACGATCGGGGTCGGTTGGTACCACTTCGTTTCTTATCTTGATCGGGAGAAACGACGGTTCATCGGGAGAAGCAAGGGACCATTGCCGGTAAGGATTCTGACTTCGTCGACCGCTCCCCAGAACGTTGAGGTGAAGTTCTACCACCAGGGCCGGGAATGGACCGCTCCTCCGAAGGCAAGAATCTCCGCCAGGGTCACGCAGAGGTCACCGCTTCCGGAAGGCGATTTCCCCATTGAAACCCATACAGACTGCCTGGTTATCAGGGGGCTTCCACCGGGTGCATACCAACTCCAGACGATCATCGACGCCAATCCAGGGAACCCTTTGGGGTTTTCCGGGGATTTTCGGGGTTCGAAGGGGTTTTCGGTCGCCTCCGAGGCGAAACGGATCGATCTCATTCTTTCAAAGGTCCTTCACATGAAGTTTCCGGAGGACAACGACGATCCGGGTCTCTTCGAAAAGATCGATACGGGCCACCTCGCCAAGGTGAAGCCTCCGGTCTGCCTGGAATGGGAATCCGCCGGAGAAGGGGCAAAATACGAGTATTTCTTCAGCCCGCCACTGCTCATGGGAGTGACAACCTCCACAGCACTCCTGGTGGATTTGCCTCCCGGGGTGGCCAACTTCCGGCTGAGGGCAACGGGAAGGGACGGAGGTTTCATCGGAGAGCTCTGGATAGGGGGTTCCCAGGGGAGGAATTGCTACCCCTTCCTGGTGGATAGCCTTCCCGAAAACCCTTTACCGCCTCCCAACAGGTAAAACCCAGTCGCCGTGCAACCCAGCCAAACGGGGAAGACTAATTCCGATTTGCCTGGACCTTGATCACCGGAAAGTCGAAGTCATCGACCTCGGCTAAGGCGTTGATTGTCGAAACCACGGCTTTCTTACCGTTTTCGGATATGGTCAGACGTTGGTTGGGTTTGAGTTCGATCATTCCGTCAGCGGTCTTCACCTTCAGGATTCCCTGTTTGACAGTGATCGAAACATTCTGGTTGGAATCGACCGAAACGCTGAAAACCCCATTTCCGGAATCGATTTCCGCAAATGGGCATTCCACGCTGGTTTTCCTGCCAGGTCCGTCTGTGATTTTGAAGGAAACCGTCCCGAACTGGACGATGTTCGAGTTTTCCCTGAGTTCGAGCTTCGCTGCCGGCCGAAGCACCATCCGATCACCATCGTCGGAAGATAGGATCAGGGTCCCGGTCGAATGGTTGGTGACGATGTCTCTGGGAAAGAACCAGAACTCTTCCGTGGGGACGAAGGTGAACACCCGTCCCTTTCTTTCAACCGAAAGGCGGGAAGCGTCTTTGGAAATCGGGACCTTGAAGAGCTTCTTTCCTTCAGCATCTGCCGGGCCCCCGTCGGTTCGCCCCCCGCCCCCGCAGCCCGCCAGGAAAAACAGGAAAACGATCAGCAGGAAAAGCCCCGGTTTCATGTGCCTTTCATCTCCAATTTCCTACGTCAGAAGGAATAGGTGCAGAGGACGAAGTTCTTCTCCTCGACGCGGAAACACATCACCTCACCGTCGGGGGTAACGACCATGTGGCGGGGCAGGTCTGGCGAGAGGAACGGGATCGGCCTGTAGTCCATCTGTTTGAGCAGCTTTCCGGAGGGATCGAATCTCACGAGTTTGCTCTTGTGTATCACGCCGTCATCGTCACATGCTGTCACTTCGACGTATACGTTCTCAGAGGAGTCGGTGCCCAGGACTTTCTGACTGACGAAATGGGCTCCCCGGTCCTTGGGAAGATCGAGGAGAATCTCAGCCAGATCCACCGTTGCGGCGGGAGAAGCGACCGTAACCTTGAACAGGACAACCCTCGATTCCTCCGCGCGCATCCCGTAGGGTTTTCCATCTTTGTCGCAGAAGGGCCCGACATCCGGCATTGAATCGTATTTTTCCAATATTTCGCCCTGGGGATTGAACCGGAGGAGGGCATTCATGGCGGGATGGTTGACAAGAACATTCCCCTTTGGGTCAGCCCCGATCGACCAGGCATCACGCAAGCCCTCGATCTCGAGCACGAGTTTCCCGTTTGCGTCAACCCTTTCGATCTTTCCATCGGTCGCGCAGAGGAGGTAGGCCCCGTCCTCGGGAGCCGGGCAGAAATCCCGCACGATGGAAGGCTTGTCCCCGTGCAGCTTCCCGAAGGGGATGTCGGTCACCAGGGCTCCCTTGGGATCGAAACGCTTGACGCTCTGGTTGATCGAATCCAGGACCCAGACCGAACCGTCTTTAATCGGAAGGAAGGTATAGGGCACCCCCTCCGTCATATGCTTGGTATCCTCGTTGTCCCCGCCGACCTGTTCGGGGCCCTTCCCGAAAGGAATCTTCAGGAAATCCTCGGGAGGAACGGCGACGGACGCGAGTCCGGACTCGAAGTTGAGGGTGTCGACCATCACGGTTTCGAAACTTTTCGCGGAAACGGGGAGGGAAAGGACAAGGGCCGAGATCGCAACAAGGAGGAGTCTGTTCATTCTTGTCACCTTTTCGGAAGAGGAATGTTTGCGGAACGGGGGTTGATGTAGGAACCGTTCTTTTTGAGACCGAAATGCAGGTGGGCACCGGTGGTCCATTGTCCCGTATTGTCTGACCGGGCGACCTCCTGACCCATGCTGACCCTCTGGCCCTGCTTGACCGATGAGCCCTTCAGGTGGCAGTAGAAGGATTCGAGGCCGTTGTCATACTTGATTATGATGTAATTTCCACCACCCGATTCGTAACCCACGGCCTTGACGACGCCGTCACCGAGAGCGTTGAGACGGGTACCCGAAGGAACCGGAATGTCGATTCCATTGTGCATCTTGTACTGGCCGGTGGTCGGGTGTTTGCGCATTCCGAATTCGGAAGAGGCCCGGCTGGGCATCGGCTGACAAGGGGCGGCTCCGAACCGGCCGTTACCGGTCGTCACGGGAGAATTGTCCGAACCGCTGTTCCCCGGACTGCCGGAGTCCCCGGAACTGCCGGGGTTTTTAACCGGTGTCTGTCCGGCGGATTTGTTGGGAGTGTCTACGTAATTCGCATGGATATAGGCATACCCGTCGCCCCGCTTGATCTTGTACCAGTCGCCTTCCTGACCCACGATCTGGACCTTGTTCCCTTCGTAGAGGGCACCTATGATCTTGCCCCACGGACCCGTGCGAACGTTCAGGTAGGAGTTGACACGGACGGTTCCTTCGATGATCTTTTCGGAACCGGTGGAAGCGGTCTGGCTGGCGGAAGAGCCATCCGTGACCGTCTTGGAATACTTCTCCAGGATCTCCAGCAGTTTTTCGAGGGCGGTGAGGATCTTTTCGATCTTGGCAAGGTTCTCCGCGGTCTGCTGGGTGGAAGTGGCGGTATCCGTCGTTGAAACCATTACCGGCGGAAGGTCCATGTTGCCGCCCGGGGCCTTAGGGTCGGCCGACGGGTCATGTTGGTTCAGGGTACCAGTCAGGTCAGGTGAATCCGAGGATTCACCGAAGATCCCGTTTGCGAGAAAAAGGGATGAAACGATCAGAAAGAGCGCAACCTTTTTCATTTTCCCCTCCCCGTAAGTATACTTATTCGGATTTTACCCCATTTCGGGGAAATGTTACGAAAAAAAGGACACATGTAGCAAGTTTGCTGATAGGATTGCCACAGAGACACAGAGCCACAGAGGTGGCCGACGAATCGGAAAGGGGTGTTTCACTTTTTCGAATACCCCGGGCTTTCTCTGTGTTCTCTGCGGCTCGGTGGCATTTTTCGTCAGAAACCTTGGTACAGTTCGAATAAGGTCAAGATTGATTTACGGAAAATCGGAGCGGGGGTTTTTCCCGATTCAAGGCAATTTTTCCGGGTCCGAAAGTTCCCGGATGACCCCAAGCGGATTTCGCAGGAATCCTTCCCTGGCCCGGATGAAAAACTCCAGGAAATCGCCGATTTCCGCTCGCAGCGATCGAACGAGGGAATGGATTTCCCGATCGCTCTTTTCAAAGGCTTTCCGAATCAAATCCACGATATCCGGAACCCCATTCTTGAAGTTCAAACCATCCAAACCCCGATCGGCAAACCCCTGACCCCCTTCTTCAGACGAACCTCGGAAAAGCCTTGCGAAGATCCATGAATACGCTCTCGACGCGTCTCCCGGTGCAAAAAGCGGTGACCGTTCAATCGCCCCGAGGAATTTCGCCACGTCCTCGAGCAGGGAGTCCATGGAGATTTGGAATCCCCCACAAAAGCCGGGTTTCAGAAGGTTTGCGGCATCGCGGGAAAAGACCTCGGTCAAAGCCTGGTTCGGACTGATGTTCCGGGGAAAAACCGACCCCCAGAAACGAAGGCATTCTTCCTGACGGTCATTTTCGGGCAGAGGATCCGCATCCTGTTCATTCCGGCGGATTCCCCGGTTCAGCTCGGAAATGAGGCGGCCGGTTTCCGCCCCCAGAGCACCCATGAGCAGCTCCGCTTCCTGGGCGATTTCCCGGAGAATCCCCCGAATGGCTTCGCCCCGGATTTCATCCTGCCTGTCGAGCCATCCCTCGCGGATTCGGGCGAAAAGTTCGTCGATGCCGCATTTTTTAGGAAACGAGTCGGGGTTTCGGGCGGAAACGCAGAAGGTTTCCTGGGAGAATCCCCCGAAGGCTTCACGGAAAGCAGTCCGGACCGGTTCCCGCTCTTCCGGATCGATTTCGTCCATCCTGTTGAGTATGGCAAAGATTCTTTGGTGGGGTCCCACCAACCGCCTGAGGGCGTGGCACTCGGTCCCCTTCCCGAACTGGCAGGCATTGGAAACCCACAACACCGCATCCGACTCGGATACGAACTTCTCGGAAGCCTCCTGATGCATGCGATTTCGGGAATTCAGGCCAGGGGTATCCGCGAAACATGCCCTTGCCAGCAGGTCATCGCCACTCTTTCCGGAACCCCGGTGGAAAATCTCCAGACGCGAGACCTCCGAAGTCGGCATTCCCGCCTTTGGGGAACCACTTTCCGAGACCACGGACTCGAGGCTTTCCTGGGGAATGGGAAAGATCCGGCCTTCCTGGTCGGTTGCCAGGATCAACCCCGGAGGGCCTTCCCGGATAAGGCAAGGGATCCGGGTGGTGGGTTTTACGCCGGTGGGAAGCAGTGGCGACCCTAGAAGGGAGTTGAGCAGCGTGGACTTTCCGGAATTGAACTCCCCGACGATGGCGATAGTGAAAGGCCTGGAAAACCTTTCACGCAGACGCTTGACGAGGACGGGGAGCTTCCCCGGAAACAGTCTGCCATTCGCTTCGGATGCCACGGTCAGAACCTTCTGAAGCAGCTCCCCGATCCTGGGGGGGGCGACCGGACCGTTTTTCCCATCGGAGAGGATTGTCCCGGGTTGTTCTCCCTTTGCGGCTTCGAGACGCCGGCGGAGTCGGAAATACATCTCTATGGCAGCGCAGATTTCTCTCAGGGAGACTCCGGGAAAATGCAGGAAACCCGATGGCCAGGGGCCCCGCCCATTTCCGCTTTCCGGGCTGAAGGGAAGCAGGTGATCTTCAACCGCCCGAAGATCATTTCCCCCAAGCGCTGATTCCGCGGAAAGGAGTTCCGATACCAGCTTTTGAAAGCCATTCAACCCTGGGCTCTCTCGCGCTTCTTTCAGGAACCGCCCGGAATGGAAAGAATCGCCCGTGGCCAACAGGACCCTCGCTCCGAGCAGAAGGAGAGGAGCCGGCAGTCCCTTCTGGGAAATCCCCGAAAGAAGCTTCGCCACCGTGGTTTCCTTTCCAAAGGCAATCGCCAGGCGGCAGAACGCTGTCAGAATGCGGTTTCGATCCTGGTGATGTTCTTGTCCAAAAGGTTCTCCGGAAAAGCCCCCCAAAAGCAGCTTTCCGAGCAGGTCGAATGCGATCTCCCCCTGGCCGCTTCCAAGACGGATTCCAACTTCGAGCCTTATCTCCTGCACCGGGTCGGGGGGGCCGGTCCGGCGGAAGATGTCAAACAGTTCCTGGGCTCTTCCGGGGTTTCCACGGTCCAGCCGGTCCCAGGCTTCCACAAGAAGGCCTCGCGAGGTTTCCAGGATGTCGGATAGTCCCGCGAAATCCGCTGGAACAGCGAGCGAGGATGGAAAAAGCACCCCCGGCGGTGTCGACGAAACCTCGACAACCAGAAGGGGGGTTTCCCCGGAACCCGTTTTCGGATACGCCGGGAACGACCTTTCGCGAAGACGACAGAGGGCTGAAAGACGCGTGGTCCACGGGTTGATCAGGGTTGGGGAAAGACGTTCCAAGAAGGTTTCCAGCTCGAGCAACCTCCCCGAGAGGAACCAGGCACCTGTGAGAAGCCGTACCCAGGCAATGGTCGGCGACCCCGGAAAACCGGACAGGACGGAAACCGCCCCCGGAAGATCTCCCAGGGAAATCCTGCACGCCGCCTTCCAGAGAACGACTCCAGGTTGGCCCGGAAAGGCCTTCTCGAGGTCGCAAAGGGCCTTTTCCAGGGACGATGCGATCGAGGCGGGGGCGGGGGGATTGGGAAATGCCGGCCAGGATGCCCCCGGCGGCGGGCTTCCGGCGAGCCGGAGAGTCACCCTGAGCGCGAAATCCTGCCATTCGTCGGTTGCCCCGGTGGAACCCTTTTCGCAGGAAATCCCAATCACCTTTCCGGCGCGCAGGAACGAAAAGGCCAACCGGGACTCGCCCGGAACGAAGGTGGCAATGTCCTTGAAAGGGACCGAGATCGTTTCCCCTTCCTCGAAAACCCCCGGCAAACGGGAAAACCCCGCCTCCTCAGAAGTGAGGAAGACGATCCCGGAGCTTGCGGAAAAACCGGGCCCGGAGATGATTCCCTTGACGGCGGCCTCGATCTCGTGGGAAAGACCTGCGGGAAGGCTTTTCCGGGCGAAAGTTATCTCCCCCGCCAGGGTCATCGCCCGATCTCCATCCGCAGAGAGTCGAAATCCGCCTTCAGTGCCTTGAAGCCGGAGGCAACACCGTCCAGGTGCGCGAGGCGTTTCTCGCGGCCGGCTTTCCCCTCGAAAGTTCTCTCGCGGTCACGAAGGATCATTTCACCGATGAAATCGGTCATCCGTCCGGCCTCCGAAGCAAGGGTTCCGGTGACCGTTCGGGCGATCTCGGTTTTCCTGGCCAGAACGTCCTCCTTCATTCTGGAAACGGCCTCTCTCAAACCTTCACGGAACTTTCCTGCGAGAGCGGGGGCGGAGGATCGGTCCAGTCTTGTTGCCCATGCGCCAAGGAGGCTCGTTGCCGCCAGAAGGAAGTTCCCATGCAGGAGGAATGCCAGGGTGGCGAGGCGTCCGAAACTTCCGATCGCACCAGCCTTTTCCAGTTCGCCTGATGGCGGGCGCATGTCCAGGCCGAGATCGGGAATGGTGATGGCTGTTCCGGGGGGGAGGATCCCTGCCCGGGAGTCGAGTTTTCCAACCGAATCGGAGAGGGAGGAAAGGGCGGCCCCGGCGGCGGTCCGAACTCGGGCGCTGAGGCGGTCCTGGACCAGAGTGGAGAACGCCTGGATCTGTCCGGAGAGCAGATGGGCGATTTCCCTGATCTTGCCTTCATCCGGTTGATCCAGATCGAGGATGCGACCTATCGCGGAAGGTACTTCGGGCGGGTCGGGAATGGGTATCCCTGCGAGGACCTCGAAAAGGGCACTCTCGACCTGGGCCGAGAATCTCTCGAGGATCCGGTCCTTTTCGGCGAGCACTTTTTCCGCTTCGGCCCGAAGGGCGGAAGTCGCGGCAGAGACCCTGGCCTCGTCCGTTGAGACCATTTCCCGGGAGAGTCCGATTCCCCGCTCGATATCGGCGAGAATCGTTCCGAGCGTCCCCAGGGGTACATCGAAAAGGAACTCCCGCCTTCCTTCCACCAGATCGCGCGAAAAGACTTCGAGGAATGCCGGGACGCCGGAACGATCCTCGAGATCCGACCGACCGGATTTCCGGCCTTCCAGTGCCTGCCTGGCGGACACCCCGAAAATCCGGGGCGCGGGAAGGAGCTGGGAAAGGTGCTCGGAACAATAGTCCAGGGTCTCCCGGCGCTGGACATCGTTTTCGAGCCTGTCCATGCCGTTCACCACGAACCAGAACTTCTTGACGTGATACTTCAGGATCCCGTTGGTGAGGAAGACGGCTTCCGAATCGGAGAGAGGCTGTCCAGCGTTCAGGACGAAAAGAACACCATCCGAACGGGGGATGAACTCCTCCGTGATCCTGCGGCGCAGCTCGTCGGTATCGTTGACCCCGGGGGTATCGACGATCACGACCCCTTCCTCGAGCAGGGGAAGTGGAAGGCCGATTTCAACGAACGCGATCTCCGATGCCTTCGAGTTCTTCTTCGTCACCACCTCCTTCAATGCGGTCGGATCGACCGGCCCGGAGGTTCCGTCGCGCCGGTGGACGAGCGCGACCGGAGGATTTCCGTATCTGATGATGCATAGTGCGGCAGTACAGACAAGGGCGGCCTTGGGAAGGATCTCCGAGCCGACGAGAGCGTTGATCAGCGTGGATTTTCCCCTCTTGATCTCACCCAGAACCGAAACGAAGAATCTCTCCTCGAGGATTCTTTCCCTCAGGCGGTCGGTCATCGCGACGAGTCCGCTGAATTCCAGATCACGGGCCAATCGTGAAGCCCGGTCGGTCATTTCCAGGAAGGTTGCCCTGAACTTGCGGTAGTCGGAAAGGTCCATTCCAGAAATTCCCCGAACAATCCTTTCTTCTCGTCGTTCCGGATAGTGTATATTACCGGAGAGATGGTTCCTTTGGAAACCTTTTCTAGGGAGATACGAGGTGCCGCGGGAAATCCGGATCCTGACCCCGGAAAACATCGAGATCAAATACTACCTTGCGGGTCTTCCCACCCGTCTGGCGGCGTTTTTCCATGACACCCTGATGCAGGTTCTCGTTTTCATCTGCTCCGCCTTCCTGGCCGGAATGCTCGAGGGGAGCCTGGGATTCCGTTATTCCTTTTTTCGGCCGTACGCCGAGGTCATCATGATGCTGTTTTTCTTCGCCGTGTTCTGGTTCTATCACGTCTTTTTCGACATATTCTGGGAGGGCCAGTCCCCGGGGAAATACAAATACGGGATCCGGGTGGTGACCGTGGACGGGCAGCAGATCGGATTCTATTCCTCGCTTTTGCGGAACCTCCTGAGGGTGGTCGACTTCCTTCCTCTGTTTTTCCTGGTAGGGGCGGGAACCATTCTCATTTCGAACAAGTGCCAGAGACTGGGCGATCTCCTCGCACAAACCGTAGTTATAAGGGAGAGAGAGGAGCTGCCCTCCACAAGCATGGTCCGAACGCAGCCCCAGGTTGAAATGGATGCCGGACATCCGTTCGGAGGGCGGTGAAATGGATTCCCGGGACTTCGACAACTGTCTTCTGAATATCGAAAGCGACGATCCCTCCAGACGCCGTCAGGGGGTCCTTTCACTGGAACGATTCCGGGAGCCGAGAGCCTTGCAGGTTGCCCGGGCACTGGTGAACGATGCGGATGAGACGGTGGGCGATTACGCATCTAGGGTTTGCGCCAGGCTCGAGGCACTTGGAATCAAGCCCCCGCGGCCGCTTCGTGAAGATCCCCCTGTCGAAATCGAATCCATCGGAACCCAATGGGAGCTCTTCGACGAAGTCCAGTTCATCCTGCGACGGAACTGGGTGAGCGTGCTCTACGCCACCGTCGTCGGAGGCTTCTTCAAACTTCTTTTTGCCGTCGTCTTCCTTGCATCGGGTTCGATGTCCAGGGGTTATCCGGGCAGCATGAACTACGCCCAGGAGTATTCATTTCCGCTCTACTTCTCCCTTCACTTCCTTCTCGTCAGGCCGTTCATCTGGATGGCCCTGGGGAAGGCTATCATGGGCGGTTTCCAGGATCGGAAGGCCGCTGAAATAGCCAGGTCCCCCTTCTCGATGGGTCAGTATCTGGCCTTCTTCCAGGCCAATCTTCTGCAATTCGTTCCGATCGTTCTTCTGGTTTACGGGATCGGTTCGCGAGGGCTGGATGAGTTTCCCAGGTTCATCCTGGCCATCCTGCTCTACTTTGTGGCCTATCATACCGCTGCGCTCATGCCACGCGAGCTTCTCAGACAGGGGAAGAGGGGGGAGGCCCCGGAGATAAGCGTTTCATCAGTTTTCTGGCCCAACAAGCTTCTGAAGGGAACCTATCGCCCCTTCCTTTTCTTCCTGATGCTCTGCGGATTGGGCCTTTGGGCAAACCTCGCCCTGCTCCTCGAAGGGATGGGGGTTTACATGAACGTTCCTCTGTTCCTGGTAAACACCGGGATTCTTCTGATAATCGATGTCATCCTCGACCCCTTCTGGATGGGATACAAGATACTCACCACCCGTCTCGTTTTCGCTTCCCCCCAGCAGGAAGCGGAAGGATCGGAGGAAAAGTGATGGCCAGGACCGGAAGTATCCATCGCGGGTTCGTGCTTCTCCTGGCACTCCTCACGGCCTTCCCTGGCCCGATATGGGCAATTCCCGAGCAGACATTCAAGGATGCGGTCAAGTTCCTTCGGGGGGAGGACCAGGCAATGGAGAAAAGCAAGTTCCTCCCGGACGAAAGGTATCTTCAACAGCTCGAGGATCTTTCCCAGGTCGACTCGATCGACCGCCCGGGAAGGGTACTGAAGGTCGATCTGAAATGGCTACGGGGGGTTGCGGAACAGCTGAAGACCAACACGAACGTGAATCAGAGGAAGGTTTTCCATCGGACCCTGGTCGACACCCTTTCCGGTCTCGAGTCGGAGATCGATTCGAATTTCCAGGGAACCCTTCCCCGGAATGAAATGGAGGAAGCCCTCCGGCGCTTGAAGAAGAGGTTGAGATACATTCCAACCTCTCCTTCCCAGGGTTACGGTCGCGAGGTCACCCCCATCGATTCGGGCGACCAGTATGGGGAAGCCTTCGAGGGTGAGGTGACCGCCGTCAAAGCCGAGTTCGAACCGGGTCAATCAGGCGGCGGAGGCGGAGGCCAGGGTGGGGGCTACTCCTCGGGTGGCGGGGGCGGGGGAGGCTCCGGCGGTGCAGGGGGCTCCTCGGGAGGTGGTGGTTCCTCTGCCGGCGGCGGTTCCGGTAGTCACGGCGGAGGCGGGGGGGGAGGCTCTTCCGGCGGTGGCGGCAGTTCCGGTGGCGGCGGAGGCTACACAGGAGGCGGCACAACCGGTTCCGGACAGGGGTATACCCCACAGGGTGGGGGAGGCGGCTCGAACCAGAGCTCGAATTCTGACCGGTCCCGCCGCCCTTCGTATTCACCCCCGCGCAAGAGGGCCACGGAGTTCAAACCCGTCCCTCCTCCTTCGCCACCTCCCAAGCCGGTCGCACCGCCCACTCCGCCGCCCGCCTCGGGCGGGGGCTTGATGAAAGCCATCATGAACCTCTTGTACAACCTCATGATCGTGGTCACCGTCATCGTTTTCCTGGTCGTCGGATACTTCATCTACCGGTCGATCCAGGAGAATATGAAGGCTCAGGGGGCAAGCCTCCTGGGCACATCCCCCCTCCCGGAAAACCGCGCCGAGGCCGAAAGCCTGTACGACCGCGCGGTGAGATACTCGAAAGAAGGACGGTTCGAAGAGGGTATCCGCCTCCTTACCCTCGCGGCGATGCTTCTTCTCGAGGAAAAGCGGGTCGTCGATTTCCGGGAATCCCTCACCAATCGGGAATACCTCGGGGAACTGGCAACCCAACGGAACCTCCAGGCCCTCTTCCGGGATCCCCTGAAAGCTTTCGACCAGATGATCTACGGTTTCAGGGAGCCCGGGATCAAGGATTTCGAAGTCTTCCGGAACCTCTATCTCCAGCTTTCCGGGCAGACCTTCAAGGCGGGTGGTGAGGCTTGAGCCGATGAAGTCAGAAACCCTGAAAGGCTATCTCATCCTCTTCCTTGCGATGTTCATCTTCACGATGTGGGGGGTGAACCTCTTCAGTCTGTCCGAAATCGACGAGGACAAACCCGATCCAAAGGGTCCCAACGAGAAACCGGCCGTGACGGGTACGGTTTCGACGATACGCCGTATTCCCCGTCCGTTCCTGTATTTCTACTTCCAGGAAATCGGGTACAAGGTCGATTGTTCATTCTACCCGCCTCCAGCCGACGGCCGCCTGATGTTCGTGATCAATCCACCTCCCGACCTACACCCCAACTTCGTCAAGGACCTGATAGCCTGGGTCGAGGGTGGCGGGAACGTCATCCTTTTCCAACCCGCGAAGAACCCCCTCGGCACGCATCTTGGGGCCGAATTCGGTACGGGGGCGGGGCCCGCGACCGAGACCCGTCTGACCGAGTTGCACTACGTCCGCGAGGTCCAGAGCATTTCCGGTTCGGTGAAGTTCGGAAACCCCCGAGGCGGGATGAGCTTCTACTCGATTTTCTCGGATGAATCGAAGAGGCCCACGGTTCTGACGACCTTCAGGGGGAAAGGGCAGATCCTGGTCTTCTACAATATCGATTTCTTCACCCCGGACGGATTGGAAAAGGCGGACAACCTGGTCTACCTGACCAGGGCCGCCGAGCGCCTCGCCCCCGACAAGAGGATCTGGTTCCACGACCCGAACCCGGGAATGAGCGTTCTGGCGCGCGTCCGGTCGGGAGGCGGGGAACCCGCGACGATAAAGACATCGAAGGTCAAGACACCCTATCTTTCCCTCTGGAGCCTGGTCAAGGCCAACCCGATCAGTTGGGTCCTGGCCCAGTTGATCCTGGCACTCACCATCTACTTCTTTTCTTCGGGACGGCGCTTCGGAAGGGTCGTCCCCCTCCCGCCCGATCCCGCCGCGGTCGGAACCTTCATCGGAAGCATGGGCCGCCTGCTGCACGAGCAGGGCAACCTGAAGTTCGCGGCGGAAAGGGTCCTTCGGTCCTTCATCCCCTCGGCGAACAGGAGATTCGCCCTTCCCGCCGGGGCCTCATCTGCGGCCCTGATTGACGCGGTCGCGGCGGCCGACCCGGCGGAATCCCGGAAGTTGAGGTCCGCGATCGACGGCCTCGAGGCCGTTTCCAGCGGTCGGGACGAGGATCCCGCCAACCTTTTGAGACATGTACAAACCCTCGAACGATTCAGAAAGGAACACAAGGTCAATGCTTGAGATATCGAAGGAACAAGTTCGCGAGATCTTTTCCAACCTGCGGACGGAGATCCAGAAGGTGATCGTGGGCCAGGCGAGCGTGATCGAACTGATACTCGCCTCCCTGTTGGTTCGCGGTCACGTCCTGCTCGAAGGCGTTCCGGGAACCGCGAAGACCCTGACGGTCAAAACGCTGGCCCAGACGATCGGGGCCAAATTCCAACGTATCCAGATGACACCCGACCTGATGCCCTCGGACGTGATCGGGACGAACATCTTCGATTCCAGGACCGGGACCTTCCACATCCACAAAGGTCCGATCTTCAGCGACCTCGCCCTGGTAGACGAGATCAACCGGGCTCCGGCCAAGACCCAGTCGGCGCTCCTTGAATGCATGGAAGAGCGGCAGGTCACCATCGAGGGGAACCAGTTCCCGCTCTCCAATATCTTCCTTGTACTGGCCACCCAGAATCCGCTCGAGTATGAGGGCACGTACCCGCTCCCGGAGGCCCAGCTCGACCGCTTCCTTTTCAAGATCCTGATCAACTACCCCGAACCCGGGGAAGAGAACAAGGTGCTCGAGAAGTTCGAGTCGGGTTTCAGGTCCGACAACCTGAACAGCGTTGGAATCAGCCCGGTGACGAGCATCGACGAGATCCTGGGCTGCCAGGCGGCGATGAGGCAGGTGAAGACCAAACCCCCGATCATCGAGTACATCACCTCGATAACACGAACCACACGCAACTGGAGCGACATCCAGGTGGGCGGAGGGGTGAGATCCAGCATCGGCCTTTTCATGGCGAGCAAGGCGCTTGCGCTTCTCGACGGGCGGGAGTTCGTGACTCCCGACGACGTCAAACAGATGGTCTTTCCCGTCCTGCGACACCGTATCATTCTCAAGCCCGAAGCCGAGATCGAGGGGCAGACTCCGGATGAGGTGCTGAAAGCCGTCGTCGCCCAGGTCAAGGTTCCCCGCTGAACCTTGCAGGAACTCATGGAATAACCGGAGAAGCTAAGGAAACTGACGACCGGGAAAACCCGGAAAACCTGGAAGAATGCGAAGAACCGAAAAGAGCGCGAAAACCTGATGGCCAGGGAAGAACCCAAAGACCTGATCTCCAGCCTGGTGGGCGGGATCGCGGCGATCGTCCTCGTAATCGTCGGATCCGCCATCTATGCGTATCTCATGATCGCCCTTTCGGACGACCAGAACATCCAGATAGGTTTCACCATCGTCTATATCGTCTCCCTCATCGTTCTGCCAAAGGCATTCAAGGGCGCGGCGACCGCCTTGAAGGGACCTGTCGCAGGGGTAACCACCAGGGTGGTCCTCCTGATCATGATGGGGACTCTTCCCCTCATGGTCGTTCCCTCGCACCGGATAGCGGTGCTTGTCTTCCTGGGATACAATGTCGCGGTCCTGTTGCTTCTCCTCATGGACCTGAAGATTTCCCCGAAACCGGAGGAAATCGACGTCGGACGCGAGCTGCCCCTCAAGCTTTCGCTGGGAGAGGAGAACGAGGTCATCATCCGCGTCCTGAACCGGAGCAGGAAGGCCGTCCTGGTGACGGTCAGGGACGAATTCCCGCTGGATTTCCGGTCGGACAGGTCGGAACTCGTTGCGCCGGTGGCAGCGAAAAGCGAGGCGGTTCTCCGTTACAACGTGACCCCATTCCGGCGAGGCGATTTCTACTTCGGAGGAATAACCCTTCGATACCGTGGAATAATGGAGCTGACCGTCCGGGAGCGGTTCCTCTCACTCCCAGCGAAGGTCGAGGTGTATCCCAACATCAAGAGCATTTCCAGGTTCGAGATTTCGATCCGTCGAAGGCGACTGAGCGAGGTGGGGTTGAAACCGGAGCGGAAGCGCGGTTCGGGAACGGAGTTCGAGAGCCTGAGGGAGTACATCGCCGGGGACGAGATCCGCAAGCTGGACTGGAAGGCTTCGGCAAGGAAGAACAAGCTGATCACGAAAGAGTTCCAGGCCGAGGTCAACCAGTCGATCCTGGTTGCCCTTGACTGCAGTCGTTCGATGGGTGCAAGGGTAGGGGGACTGACCCTCCTCGATTTCGCGGTCAACGCCGCCCTCCTTCTCGGGTATCAGGTCACCCGGAAGGACGACAAGATCGGGGTGATCACCTTCTCGGACAAGATCCATTCCTTCATCCCGCCCAAACGGGGGAAAGCCAACTTCGCGTGCTTCCTCAAGGAGCTTTTCAATGTGCAGTCAAGGCGCGTCGAGCCTGACTTCGGCTTGCTGTTCAAGTTCATCATGGCGAACCGGATCAAGAGGAGCCTGCTGATAATCATCTCGGACCTTGTTGCAGGTGGAGCGGTGGAGAACCTCGGAAGTTCGATCTTCCTGGTTTCGCGGAAGCATCTCCCGGTGGTCGTTTCGATCGTCGATCCGGTGGTGCCCCAGACCGCGTTCGGGATTCCCCGTTTCCAGGAGGATCCCTTCCGGAAGGTCGTCGCCCAGGAGATCCTGGAACGCATCAAACGCGCGCAAAAGGAGATAGGGTTGAAAGGGGTGGTTTCCCTGAGCCTTCAGCCCCAGGAAGTGACCTCCTCGCTCCTGGCCAGTTACCTCAATCTCAAGCTCCGCGCGCGGATCTGATACTTTTCCTTCACCGGCCTGAGAAGCGTCGAACCTGAGTCAGGATCCAGTCGTGCATCAGGGCAAGGGAAACGAGGAGGGTCAAGACCATCCCGAACCCGATTTTCACCAGGGCCGGGATGTCGGCGGGAGTCACGTAACCTTCGACCAGGGCGGCAAGAAGAAGGATCGGGATGGTTCCAAGGAGGATCTTCACCGCTTCCGTTCCCTCGTGGGCGAGCCATTCCCCCCGGCGGTAGACCCCGGGGTTGATCAGGGCATAACCCAGGATCAGCCCCGCCCCGGAGGCGATGAAAACCGCCAGGAGTTCGATACCGCCGTGGGGAAGGATGAGCGACCAGAATTCCAATGGGTAGCCCATTCCGTGATAGATCGATGCCAGGCCTCCCAGCATGAGGCCGTTCAAGACGAGAATGTAGATCGTCCCCAGTCCCATTAGAAGCCCCATCGCGAAGGCCTTGAAGGAGACCCCGATGTTGTTCGTCAGGATCTGCGTCGATATGAGGACTTTCAGGTTGGCGGGGAACTTCGCTCCGATCTGCCCCTGCCTGAGATCCTCCTCTATCCTGGATCTCATCGCCTCGGGAACGATGAGGTTGATCAGCTTGGATTTCTGGTTGACGCATGAGAAGCCGATGAGGGTCGAGAAAAGGAAGATGACGAAAGCGGTCATGATGAAATGGACGCGCTTCCTGAGAAGGATCGGGATGTCGAAAATGAAGAACTTGACCGAGTCGAGGAAACGCAGGGTCCGCTTCCTGTAGATGCGCGAATAGGCCCTTGCGAGCAGGGAGTTCAGGTATCGCCTCACCCTGGGGTCGGCCCCGCGGGCCTGGTAGGTTCCAAGGTCCGAGAGGACTTCGTAATACAGATTCCCCATCCGCAGGATCGTTGCGGGGGGAACTCTTCCCAGGGATTCCCGGTCGATCAGGGAAAGAATGGATTCGAGTTCTTTCCAGCGCACCCTGGGGTTTCCCGCTCCACCCTTTTCCGGGACGGAAACGTCATCCCGGGAAAAAGGGTCAATAAGTTCGGTCATCCCGCCATGCCTCCGATTTCTTTGGGGGTTGGGTTTCTTCTGCGCATGACTATCTTCCCTCGACGGTTCCGTGACAGTCGCATTTGATCACCCCGCTTTTCGACAGGTCCCCCTGGCTGCCGTACTCGCAGGCAATTTCAGGCTTCTGGATGCTGGTTTTCAGGTATTGTGAGGAAACGAGTCTCTTGAGAACCGAATCGTCGAGGCTGTCGAGCATCACCTTGTTGTCCATGTTGTACATCTCGACCGCACCCATGATTACCCTCATGTTGGCGTAGCACGCCTTCTCCCGCGAATGCTCGTGCCGATGGCGCCTGCCATAGAGACTTTCGAGAACGATGGGGAGAATGATGAAAACGAAAAGGACCATCGCTATCCAGGAAGAGCAGGACATTCCCTGAGCCTCGGCGGGGATGGTCAGCTGAAGGGTCTGTTCGATGCCGATCTGGTCGGCAATCTCCGCACCGCACTCACGGCAGAACCTTTGATTGGGCTGGAACGGACACCGGCAGGCGGGGCAGATCCCGCCCTCATCGGCAGGGACAGCAGGAGGCTCCCAGCCCGTATCGGTGGGAACGAAACCCTCTTCCTGCGTCTGGCCCATGATTCCTTCCTTCTCAGTGTCGTCCGAGGACGGGGGACTTCAAGATCACCCGCTCTCCGTCGACGAGGAAAAAGCCGCTCGAAAGGTTCACGGCGACGCAGGCATGGTTCGGGATGAACCGCAGCCGTTCGCCCGGCGTCGGAAAAACGCTTCCGGGAACCACCGTTACCACCCCATGTTCCTCGGAAAGCCTGGCCAGGTTCCATCCGGGACGGTTCCGGAACAGGCCGAACCCGGGAGTCTTGTCGTCCCCGATTCCGCGGTCGAGACCGACCATCTTGCTTCCGGCATCGATGACGAAACGATCGGAATACACCGATACCACCGTCGCAAGGACCTCGAGCGAGCACTGCTCGGGGCGGACTGTCCCAAGGGAAACCTGGATCCCGTCGTTGAAAACGTAGTTCCCCGGACGCAACTCCGAAACCGCGGGGTAGTTCGATGAGAATTCCAGGGTGGGAGTGGATCCGACGCTGAGGGTGAGCCCGGAGAAGCCTTCCTTCGCGAGTATTCCAGCGGAATCGATGACCGAACGGCACTCACGGTCGGCCCAGGACCCGACCTCCTCGCGGGATCTCGCGGAATAGGCCTTCCCTCCGTGCGTGAAAAGGCCTTCCAGACGGATCCCCGGCAGTCTCCGGATTCTTGCGACCAGCTCCGCCAGGATCTGGGGAGTTTCGATCCCGCATCTTCCCAGTCCGGAGTCGATTTCGAGCCTTATCTCGAGCGGCTTTTCGGGGTCCCGAAACTCCCGCTCGAGCTCCTCGAGGTGAAAAGGATGATCGACTGCCACCAGCGTCCGGCCGCTTCTGTGCAAGGCCGAAAGCCGTTCCAGCTTGTCGGGTCCGACGACGGGATAGGCCAGAAAAATGTCCCCGAAGCCTTCTGAGCGGAACGCCTCCGCTTCGGCGAGCGTGGCGACCGTGATTCCGGCGATTCCGGCCTTCTTCTGGAGTCCGGCGATTACGGGGGATTTGTGGGTCTTCACGTGGGGCCGAAGGACTTTCCGGTTCGAACGCGCGAACCCCGCGACTCTCGAGATGTTGCTTTCGAGGACGCTCTTTTCGACGATCAGGGCAGGAGTGGGAATTCCCGGGAACAGACCGGACATTTTCGATGGTCACTCCAGATTTGACTTGCCGCTCGTTTTGAATAAATTATGTACATTATAAGTTAGAAGAAGAAAAATACCAAGGAGGGTAGCAATGATCAAACTAAGGAAGGCACTCATTTTTTCCGTCATTCTCTTCTTCGCCGCCACTCTGAATCTGGCCGCTCACCCGAAGAACATCGTCGTCCCGACCGGGTATGGTTATGGTGTCATCTCGCCTTATGGCGGCTATGTTTTTCCCTATTACAGCCCGGGGTATGCCTATTATTTTCCCTATTACTACCCTGGGTACAACCCCTACTATGTCGGTGGAAATCATCCATACAACACGACCGTAGGGACCCCGGTCTGGAACGGGACAAACTGGTACTACGGTTCCCCCTATGGCTACTACGGTGCAGTTGCGGTCCAGAGTCTGAATCTGCGCAGTTCTCCCCATGTCGGGCGAAACATCATCGGGGGGTTGGATTACGGTGAAAGGGTCTGCATAATGGGGAGATACGGCAACTGGTATCTGGTCCAGTCATACGCCTTTCCCCAGAAGCGCGGCTACGCACACGGGAAGTATTTCCAGGTTCAAGGGCCCGGCGGCCCGTACTATCCCGCTTCGGGCTACTGGCCGTACTACTGGTTCCCCCAGTATCGCGTCCGAAGCTGGTAACCGCGTTTCCCGATCACCGGCGACAAATTCCGATCCGGGCCATCCCAATGGTGGCCCGGGTCGTTTTTCCTTGCCCGGAGATCCTTTCAGGTATATGCTTGGGCGAATTCCACACGCGAGGTCTCCGAGATGAAAAGAATCCTTGGTTCCCTGCTGATCGGGTTCGTCCTGGTCGGGTTCGTCGGGCAGCTTGCCGCACAGGACCCGGTTGCTTCGTCAAGTGCAGCCAAAGGCACGAAACCGGCGGCGAAGAAACTGAACATTTTTGCGCTCCTTTCCCCCGAGATCGAGAACCACGCTCGCGAGGTCTCGGAGCGGGTCAAGAAGGAAACCGGGTTGTCCCCTTTCTGTCTCGAAGGGTATCAGGTCCATGCGACCCTGTACATGACTCTTTTTCCCGAAGGGAAGCTCGAACAGGTCAAGTCTCTTGTCGCCAGTGAAGCGCCTTTCCTGAGCCCCATCGAAGTCAGGACTTCGGGCGTGGCTCTAACGAAGGACAACTGGCTGTTCGTAAACCTCGAGAAGAATCAGCGGTTCCAGGAGCTTTCCGATCACTTCGTCGTGGCCCTTTCCCCCCTCCGCCTAATGGACCAGCATGCCCCCGCCTGGACGCAGAATTATCCGCAGAAGCTGAAGTTTTTCGAGCAGTTCGGAAGTCCGAACGTATTTGCCGAATTCGAACCTCATCTTACGCTTCTGGCAAGTACAAAGGGGGATGTCCTTCCCAACTTCATCGCCAAGAATGCTTCCGATCCCTTGTTCCTGCAACCGGTTTCGGGGAAGATCATCGGAATGGGAATCGCCGAAGCGGACGGAGCCGGCCAGATGAAGGAGAAGATCCTCACCGTTCTTTTCGAGGGAAAATAGACCCTTCCGGAGAGAACCAGCCGCCCGAAAAACCGGTGAAAAACCGGGGCCAGTGCCCACCACAAGATCCAGGGCTCAACACAAAGGCTCAAAGGGTCACGAAGTCCACAAAGACGAACCGGAAAGGGTTCGATTTCCTTGGTGACCTTTGTGCCCTTTGTTTCTTTGTGGTTTTCCTCGGCTCAGTTCGCGAAGACGAACTTGAAGAGAAGCGAGACGATCGTGATTCCCCAGAGCAGGATTGCGGCAATCCAGACGATGACGGTAATTTTGGCCCGCTTGGTTTTCGACTCGTCGTCCTGGGAAGTCAGGATCTGATGGACGGTGGGTTCCGGGACTTTCGGCTTTGCCGCCTCGGTCCCGGGTTTGGGAGCAGGTGGAGCGGGGGGCTTTTTTGCGATCTCGGCTTTCAGTGCATCGTCCTCGGCGGCGAGAAGCTCTTCGGGGGAAGCGATCTTTTCGAGGGCGATCGATAGCTTTCCTGCAAGCTGATCGAGAACCTTTCGCCTCGTCTCCGAGGTGATCTCGGTTCCCCGCCGCCAGGATCTGTAGACGGCTCGAAAAAGCTCCCGGTCAGGGTTTGCGCAGAGCACCAGCCCCATCTTCTCGACGAGTTCGGGAAGAGTCTCGGCTTCGAACGCCGTTATCAGAGAGTCCCGGACGAGGCCGAAATCGACCAGCATCGAGGCGGGTATTCCCAGGGCCCTCTGTTTCGGATTGACCGAGCTCAGCAGGCTTGCCAAGAGGCTCCTGATGCAGTCCCGGTCGATTCCGACGAACGCCCGGGTGGCGGTCATCCTGATCTTTCCGTTCCGGTTCTGCATCAGCTGGGGAAGGTAGATGGCCAGGAACTCCGAATCAAGTGCAGCGAGGCCGTCGATCGCTCCGCAGACCTCGTCAGGGTTGTCGCTGGTGAGGGTGGGTTTCAGGAGTGGGGCATCCTCTTTTGTCCCGAAACGTCCGAAGGCTTTCAGTATCCCCGCCAGTTCTTTTCCCTTTGCGGTCTTGACCAGGGTCTGCATCGCAGGCTTCAGTTCCTGGAATTGGGACTTCCCGATCTTCTGGAGGACCTTCATCCGGCCGGGAGGGTCCATGTTTGAGAAGTCCTGTGGGGAGACCGAAAGGGGTTGTTCGGGAGCGGGTGTGGAATCGGGTGCCGGGGTTTCGAGGGCGGCGGGCTCAACCACTTGGGTTTCCGGCGCGGCGGGTTCGACTCCTGGGGGTTCAACTGCCTGGGATGGACGGCTTTCCTTGCCGGACTTACCCTTTTCGGGCTCGGGGGTTTCCTCTCCGTAGGCGGGATCGGCTGGAATCTCGAAGGAAGCCTTGATCAGGCGTTCTTCTTCGAGCCTGACTCTTTCCTTCAACTGGTTGAGGAACTCCTGGGCGGTGACGTGGATCTTTCCCGAGTCCGCAAGACTCCTCGCGACCCCGATCAGGATTCCCTTGACGAGGTTCTGGTGCTTGTCGCGAAGGGAACGGCAGATCCAGTAGAGCTTGAACGGCAGCTCGACGTGGGCGTTGGCTTTCATGAGGTTGCTGACGCGCATCAGGAGCTTGGGATCACAGGCTTCTGAAACGAACCGCAAAAGGTGGGGCTCAACCTCTGGAAAGGGGAAAAACGCCGCGTAATGTAACGCAAGGGTTTGCTCGGTTACGTCCTTCGAGAAAAGCTGGGTGACGAAATACTTCGTTGCGGTGATTTTGTCCCATTGGTAGAGGTTCTGGATCGCCCGGGCCCGTATTCCCGGGTTGGGGCTGGTCAGGAGGGGCATCACCAGACTCTGGAGGTTGCTGGGGTCTATCTTTTCGAGGCACGAGAGAGCCGCCGTAAGGACAGTGGGGTCGGGGTGACGGCAGAGTTCGACGAGGCGGGGAGAGTCACCGAGATTCCCGAACTTCTTGAAGAAGCTGCAGAAAGAGGGAAGAATGGGAGCGGGAAACTCATGCCAGTTGGAGCTTCTAACGTGATCGATCGCGAAGATGGCTTCCGATGGTGCGAGAAGAAGCAATTGGAGGGCCGTCTCCTCGATCTGATCGGGCATTTCCAGTAGAGCCCGAAAGCTGTCGGCGGTTCCACTCTTCGTTTTTCCCTCGAGCCGAAGGTTGTTGAGCCTGATCGCCACCTTGAGCTGGAACCGGAGGATGTCGTCCTCGACCTTCTTCCTTGCGGATTCAAGAAGTTCCTGGAACAATTTCGAGGGGGGCTGCCCCTCCATTTCCTCCAGGGTCGAGAGAACGAGGGTCCCGTCCCCGCTGCTCAGGGCGGAGAGAAGCTGGTCTGCACCAAGAAGGGATTTGGATGTAACCACAACCCGATTCTACCACAAAATCAACTGAGAAATTTCCAACGGAAAAGGAAATGCCACCGAGGCACGGAGAATCGGAAAAGGGGCTGATTCATTGGCAGGGACAAGGACCAGCTCCGTGTCTCGGCGTCTCGGTGGCGGATTCTCAGAAGCCGGTGGTTACCCCGAAGATCGTGTTGGGATCGCGGTTGAGGGAGAGCCCCATCACTTCGAGCTGGATGTTGGGACCGCCGATCCGGATCCCGGCGTTGAATGACTGCCGGACCGAATCGTCACGAAAGATGTCCCGATAGTTGAAGAACTGGCTTTCGCACATCAGGGAGAAAGCCTCGGTCATGCTGTATTCAAGGCCGACGCCACCTACCAGGAACTCCTTCCGGGGGATCGAGTATCTCTGGCCGTTCGAGAGCTTGATCTCCTGTTTCTTGGTGAAACACTCCTTCAGGCTGAGGTAACCCATGAACCCTTTGAAGATTTCCTCCGAAACCGTAATGTAAGCGGCCCGGAGGGCTTCGACCTGGGCAAGGTCGGCTAGCATCAACTCTTCCATGTCCATGGGGGCGAAGGTGATACCCATGCACATGTCCTGTTTCCCGTTGTGGGTGGAATACTTCAGCCCGTAGGCGGTGGCGTCCTCGTCGTAGGTCAAACCCTCGAGATAGGGATTCGCGCACCGTTCGAAGTCCAGGTGGAAGACCGAGAATTCGAGGTTTGGTTGGATCGAGAGGGCGGCCGAGGTGAAGTGTTCGTTCTTTTCGGCCCGGTAGCGGGTGTCGTTGAAGGTGACGTCGGTCTTGGTGATCCCGCCTTTGTAGGAGAAGGCGACCTTCCTTTCGTCCTGAAACTCGGGTGTGGGAATCGTCAGCAACCCCGAGGTTCCGGAAAGCGTGAGCCCCAGGTGGGGAGGTCTGTTGACAACATCCCC
>CAYRYU010000101.1:15152-26137 GCA_964428355.1 uncultured bacterium | reverse complement strand
TCGGGGATGCCGCGGATCGGCTCGGAGAAATACTCTGCGAGTCTGTGCAACTTCAGATGGCTGCCGACGTGCCTCTGGGTGCATTTCTTTCCGGGGGAACCGATTCCTCGCTCCTGGTTTCACTGATCCGGAAGGCGGGGTCCGGAAGGATCCTCACATTCACCCTGGGAAACGAGGTGGCGGACTACGACGAGAAGGAAAGCGCGGCCGCCATCGCGTCCCACCTCGGGACCGAGCACGTTTCTTCGGTGGCGGGGGTGGAAGATGCATCCGGAATTGTACAAGCTCTTCCCGGAATCTATGACGAACCGTTCGGGGACTCCTCGGCGGTGGCGCAGGTTCTCGTTTCCCGCCTCGCACGCGGATCCGTCACGGTCTGTCTGTCCGGGGACGGGGCAGACGAGCTTTTCGGGGGCTACACCCGGCACATCATGGCGGGGAAGCCATGGAGCCTTTTCCGGAAACTCCCGGCTCTCGCCCGCCGGGCGGCAGGTGCGGCGGCCGAGGTTCTTTCCCCGGTCTTCGAAAACCCCGGCCGTGGATCACTCCTACCCAGATACTTCAGGCTCAAGGCGCAGAAGTTCGCCGCGCTGGCATCCGCTCAAACGCTCGAGGAATGGTATCTCGGCCTGATCTCCGCATGGCCGGGGAACCCCGCTCGCGGCAACCGCGATCTGACGCGCCCCCCCCCGGATTCAGCCACCCATCCTTCAGAAACGGTCCAGTTCTGGGACTCGATGACCTACCTTCCCGACGACATCCTGGTCAAGGTCGACCGGGCGGCCATGGCCGTGGGCCTCGAAACCAGGGCACCTTTCCTCGATCCCGAAGTGATCGAGTTTGCCTGGAGCCTTCCCGCAAAGATGAAAGCAGGCCGGCACCAGGGAAAGATCGTTCTCCGTCACCTTCTCGCGAGGCATATCCCACCCAGCCTCCTGAGCCGTGGCAAAGCGGGGTTTTCCGTCCCAATCGGGATCTGGCTGCGGACGATCCTGAGGGAGTGGGCGGAATGGCTTCTGGAATCATCCTCGCTCTCCAACTCCGGATACCTGAATGTCCCTTTCATCCGCCAGGCATGGAAGGAGCACCTCGACAACCATCGGGACTGGCATACCGGTCTCTGGAACGTCCTGATGTTCCAGGCTTGGTTCGAGGAGCAGAAGAAGCCCCCCCCACCAGACCGGGTTTGAAACCAGGCCCCTTTACGCGGATTCAGAGAACGTGTGAGAAAATCAACCGACGGAGGAAGGGATCGAGAACGAAGAGTTTTCGCCACGGATGAACCCGGATCAACACTGATTTTCCCGAAAACCAATCCGTGGCAATCCGTGAAAATCGGTGGGAAAATCCTTCTTTCTCGATTCTTACGCGGATTCAGAGGGTGGCATATGAATGGAGCCCCGAAAGGAGCAGGTTGACTCCGAACAGGGTGAAAAGCGTCGCCAGGAATCCGAGGATGGAAAGCACCGCGATCCAGGTTCCCTGCCATCCCCGTGTGAGGCGAACGTGGAGAAACAACGAGTAGACCAGGAAGGTGATCAGCGCCCATGTTTCCTTGGGGTCCCATCCCCAATATCGCCCCCAGGCCTTTTCCGCCCAGACCATCCCGAAAATCAGCGCTCCCACCGTAAAAAGGGGGTATCCCATCGCGACGGTCCGGTGGATGTACTCCTCCAGAACCTCGGAGGAAGGGATCCACTGATCCGCAACTCTCCCAAACCCACCCCGGAAAACGTAAGCGATCATGACGATCCCGCCAAGTACCATTATCATCGGGAGAACCAGAAGGAGAAACACTTTCCCCGATTCCCCGCCCGAGAGGGTTCTCGAATAATGCCATGCAAGGACCACCATTCCCGCCAGGAAACCCATCGGAATTCCTGCAACGACGGCTCCGCAAACCCACCTTTCCATCAAACCCTCTTCCCGATCCGCATTTCGGTCCTCTCCCCTTCGGATCCCGCAGGAGAGTGTTTCGGGAACCCTTCCCTCGAGCAGACGCCTGAAACAGTAAAGGTATGCAATGATGAATGACAGGGCGAAACAGGATTCCCCCAGAAACGCGACCGAAACGTGCAGGTGAAGCCAATAGGACTGGAGGGCCGGAATCAGGGGTTTGGCATCGGTCGGAAAAAGGGAGGCCAGCCCCAGCATCAGAATCCCAACCACGGCACTCCCGGCTTCGGCAAGAGGAAGGGGGGTTCGCCAGGTAAAAAGGAGCGAAACCCATATCAGAAGGGAGGAAAAGGTGACCAGGGATTCGAACATGTTGGAAAGCGGGGGATACCCCGATTCGTGCCACCTGACCCCGAGCCCCGCGGTCGCAATCACGATTCCTGCCCAGAGGCATCTCCGGCTGAAGTGGTAGAAGGCCTTCCTGTCGAGACTTGCGCCAAGGCTGAGGAGGATGAACGCAGCCGCGTAGAAGGCCATTGCCCCAAGAAAGATATTCGCGACCAGGGAACCGCTCACGCATGGCCTCCGTTGACTTCACCTGACGTGTTTTCCATCAAAGGCCCAAGTTCCATTTTCCATTCTTCGAGGAGCCTTGCAAGAACTGTGGTCGGCCGGTTTCCCCATACCGCGATCAAAACGGACCCGTCAGGGTTCCGGACCACCCAGACCTCGATATAGGCAATGTAGAACGAAAGGAACAATCCCAGGGTCAGGACTCCACAACCAAGCCATACCAGCGGGACCCCGGGATCGTGGGTAATCCTCAGAACCGTTTCCATCTCCGGTTGCGAATCCTTGATGATGAAAGTATACGGCAGACCCGGGACGGAGCGGCTCAGTGAAGCGTTTTCCGGTCCAAAACCCCATGTGCGACCGACTTCCCCGTTGTTGGAATCCCGGGCATAGATCAGGGCCGCGGGTTTTCGTAGATCGTCAGAGACCTGAAAAATCTCCCCACCCCTGATACCGAAGTTCGGGATGAACCTTTCCAGAACGAAGCTCTGGGAACTCCAATCCGGCTGGAAGGGGACCCCTTCTTGAAGCACGATTTCGCGTTCGGGCACGGTTGGCCCGCCACCAGAATCGCGGGGTCCGCCCTGGACGCCGAACTTCACCTTTTCGTATCGGAAAGCCCACCCCGCCTGATAGAGGACGAAGGGAGCAAGCCTGAAAGGCTCGTTAACCCGCAAGACCGCCTCGCTCTTCCGACCGTCCGAGTCGAAGACCGATATACGGGTGTTCCGGCCCCGCACCAGGCCCATTGCGGACTCCGGTCCCGAGGCATTGTCCAGCCACAAATCATCGAGACAGATCCGGAACCTTGGTTGGGATAAACCCTTGTCGAAAAGATCCTTCAACCGATCCACCCTGGCCAGAAAATGCTCCAGTTGCGGATCCTTGGGGTCCCGGCCCTGGACGAATCTCGCGACCCTTTGAATTCTGTCGGCTTCATTTGCGGCAAGAATGGAGGGCACGTCCGGGATCGGAAAGGCCATTCCCTTCCTCCCGTGGATTGTCATTTCCGCGGCAAGATTGTAGCTGAGAAGGCCCCCGGCCAGGATTCCGAGGAAACCCATGTGAATCAGGATCCCCCCGACAAGCGATGGCTTTCCTGAAACATTCAGGCGGATTTCTGTTCCGTCATCGAGTGCTCGGGATTCCCCCCGGATCTTTCCGAAATCGGGTGCACCACCTGAGGGGATCCGACAGCCCACACGGAAGGCCTTTACCTGGGGCACCGTCACCCGTTCGAGGCGTTTCCAAAGGCGATCGCGGGTCAGTCGAAGACGGGCCACGATGCAGAAAACAGTCGAGATGGTCAGCATGAGAAGGGTGCCCTGGAAAACCCTCCCCCTGAAAAGCTGGTCGAGACCAAACTTCAGAATGTGTTCCCCCAAATGGGGAGACCAGATGAGGTATTCATGCAATTCCAATCCCTGTGGAATCACCGTTCCAATGATGGAAAACAGGCACAGAAAGCCGATCAGGAAAATGGCGGTCCGAAGCGAAACCAGGAACCGCATCATGAGGTTCACCATAGCGGTGGAGTATATGAAAATTCCCTAAAGATTGCAAGGGCACGGCATCCACCATCCCGCGGGGAGATTGCCTGCAACTGCTTCGAACCCTTGCTTTGTCAGGCAACTGAAACAACAGACCGCTTCTGACCATGCCATCTCGAGGCTCGGATATCGATAGCCGTTCCTGGGTCATTACATGGATCCCGGGTGGTTGTCTCGAGGAGGTTTTCCTGATAACCTTCATCCGAAGATCGATGTTCCCCCGGTGGCCGCAATGCCCTGAATGGCGGATGCTGGGAGCAGAGGAGGAAAGCCCGTGCATATTCTCGTTGGGCAGTCTTGGGAGGACGGCTATCCTGATTATCACCGCCCGAAAGATCAGTATCGGGTGAAGGTTCTCGCTATGAAAAACCTCGAACGGATCGAGGGAATGTTCTACATCCGCCCCAGAAGCCTTCGGCTCGTGGCAAACTACCTTCTGGAGATCGGTTTTCGTCAGCTGTTCCGGAAAATCCGGTCCCGGATGCGTGAAACCGGGCGGAACGAAAAGTTCCTCTCATGCGGTATGGGGATTGTTCTCGAAGCGCCCCCGGGCGGAACATTCCAGGAGGGCCAGGAAGTCATCTTCCTCGCCAATTGCCATCCTCCATGCGTCGAAAGGTTGGTTCTCCCCGAGGGCTTCATGGCTATTCCCTCAGACCCCATTGTTCTTCCCCGCGAGGCGATCGAAAAGGGGTCGGTCCTGAGGGTTCCTCCATCTTCAGAAAGCCTTGTCGACCAACCGATTTCCCGCATCGGAACCCATTCCCAGTTTTCCGGTGATGCCTTTCCCGCCGAAATTGCACAAAAAACCATGGACCGGGTAAAGACCCTCCTTGCGAACGAAACCTGGAAAGGAGCGGAACGACTCCCGATCGTCAACAAGCTGAAATCGACCCTTTCCGAATCGATACCGGCTCTCTCCCGCGCTTCATTCACCAAGAAACCGCGGGGCGTGATCTTCGGGTTCGGGAACTACGCCAAGACCTTCCTCATTCCAAATGTCTCTCCCCACATTCTTATCGAGGGAATCCACGAGATCGATCCGACTCAGGTCGACCGGACCATGACCGGAAACTCCTGGGACACCTGCCCGGATCCAAGGGCGGGGGAAAAAGCCGATGTCTACTTCGCTGCCGGATTCCATCACACCCATGTTCCGGTGGCATTGGCTGCTCTCGAGCAGGGGGCCTACGCCGTAGTCGAAAAACCCGTCGCCACGACTGAGGACCAGCTTGGGTTGCTCCTTGGAGCGCTCGGAAAGAACGGCCCGAAATTGTTTTCCTGCTTTCACAAGCGCTTCCTTTCTTTCAACAAATTTGCCTGGGAAGACCTGGGTTCGGACTCCTCGGAGACCCCGATCTCATACAGCTGCCTGGTATACGAGGTCCCTTTACCGCCCAACCATTGGTACAGGTGGCCCAACTCGCGAAGTCGACTCGTTTCCAATGGTTGCCACTGGCTCGACCATTTCCTCTTTCTCAACCGGTATCCCGAAGTGGAATGGTTCGACCTTGTCATCGCCCCCGATGAAACTCTCAACGTATCCGTCAGGTGCGCCAACGGCGCTTTCTTCACCATGGTCCTGACCGACCAGGGAAGCGAACGGATCGGGTTACGGGACTATATCGAGCTTCGTCGGCCCGATGTAACGGTCAGGATGACCGACGGAGGAACCTACCTTGCCGAAAACGGGGCCCGCATCATCAGGAAAGCTGGAATCAACAAGCTTTCGAGTTACGGGAACATGTATTCCGAGATCGCCCGCAGGATCGCGGCGGGAGAACCGGGCGACAGCATAGAATCTGTCAGGATCTCGGCTGGGTTGATCCTTGGGCTCGAGCGTCTTTTCCAGGAACGCATCCGGAAGGCGGGGTGACCTTCAGGGCCGGATTTCCAACTCCGCGAGAAGGTCCGGGGAAAAGGTCACTCCGTGGGCCAGGTCGAACCTGACGCAAGATCGCAGGTAGGCGATGATTCCCTGGTGCCCCTGGGTGGAAAGAACCCTGTCGAGTGGGGTCCGGTTTCCGATCGCAAGTTGATCGGCAGCCAGGCGGGCGATTCTTCGGGACACTCTATCCATGCGGGAGGAAAGCCTTTCCCTGGCTTCTCCCGAAAGTTTCGGGTTGAGTGCCCTACCGAGGGAATAGGCATCCAAACCGTCATTCAAGGCCAGGGAGGCGATGAATGTCTCCTGCCCGGAAGGCGCGGTGACGGCGATTGCGGCCGTGCGCTCGATCAGCCGAAGGGCGGATGGAACGATAACGGCGTTGATGCCGGCGATTTCTGACGCAGGGGGGATGAATTCCCGACCGATTTCGATGGTGAACGCGATGGTCTTCAGATCGCCGTAAAGCCAGTCATCGGAGATTCCCGCCGCCGGATAGAGTTCGGTGCAGTTCTGGACCGTATAGCCGTTGAACTCCGCCATCTCCTTGCCGACTTGCTGGAAAACCGCGAGATCGGGGTTGGGAACGTCGTAATCGTAGGCGAAGGGGAAGAGGATGAGTTCCGAATAGCTGTGGAATGCGATACTGCTCTGGGGATGAACCTCTTCGGCAAGGGTTTTGATCGCGGCCACCTCGGGTTCGCTGAAAGCGGCGGTTCCCGGAAATGTCTCGCTGTAAGCCGAGGAAGTTGAGGATGGATTCCAGTGATAGCCATAATTTCGGTTGAGGTCAACCCCGAAATACTGCCCCAGGGGGCGACGATTCTTCCGCCAGTATTTGTACGAGGTCTGGGAATATGTTACGCCATCGGGGTTCACCATGGGGACGAACCAGATTTCGCGCTCGTCCACCATTTGGGTCAAGCGTTCGTCTTTCCCGTAACCTTCGAGAAGAGTTTTCAAGGTGGCCATGGTCACTTCCATTGAGATCCATTCGCGCGCGTGATGAGCCCCCATGAAGAGGCAGGCGGGTTCCCGCTCGTCCTGGTCAGGATTGTCGCTGACTTTCACTGCCCAGATATCGCGACCTTCCACGCTTTTTCCGATTGAGGAAACCCGGGCAATTCCCGGGAAGGAATCCGCCCACGCTTTCAACTGGGCACACATCGTGTCATAGGTGAAGTATGCCGCCCCTGCCGTCTGTTCCGTCATCCTTTGCGCTATGTAGGCATCGAGATCGGGAATCAGGGTCACGGTCTTGAAATGGGTTTTGTGGAAAACCTCGACCTCCTCGGGAGAAACGACTGCCTCGAAGAAATCTTTCCCCCGTCGGGTCATGTCGAAATCCCCGTGCAGGAAGATCTTCATTTCGGCATCCGAAAGCCCCGAAACCCGAATCAGGCTTTTTCCCTCCGCAACTGCAGAGGAAATCGAGAGGCAGAGGAAAAAAAGGACAAAGAAGGTTCGCTTCATGTTTGAACTCCAGATGGATTCGACCGGGGAAAAGCGGACTCCGGACGGGACCCGCGGCATTTTCTTGCAGTCTATACGAAAACCGCCCCCGGGTCAACTGTTGATTTCGCTCTGAGAGATGATTCCCACGAACTTAAGTCTCGGATTGTGGCAGCACGAAAAAGGGCTCGGTTCCATGACACCGCCCAAGACCAAAGAGAGCTTCCTGAAAAGGATGACGAAGGAAGGCAACCAGGTGGGCGGAGAACATGCCGAATACTCATGGCGACGCCCAACCCTAAAATAGTGTAGAATGTGAGCATGAGAATCATCAGCGGCAGCCAGCCTTCGACCGGAGATCTCTTCCTGCATATCGGGTACATCTCGGCCAACCCGCGCAGCTTTTATCCTCATGGTGGAGAGCTTGCCCAAGCCAAGGTCATCGATCTGGAAGCCGACCTTGCTCTGGCGAACCCTTCCACCACCGTGGCGGTCACCCCGACGCAGGTATACGGCCGGGATTCCAACTGGGGAAACTGGTTGTCCACCCGTCCGGAAAGCCTCCTGATGGGATGGGCGACGGTGTTTTTCGTGGTGCTGGGCCTCGGGTTCCGCTACCGGGGTCCCGAACAGCGTGAACCGGGGACACCTCCCACCCCTTCCGCCTTCCGAGGAACCCTGTGGGCAGCTCTCCTGCTGAGCCTGTCCCTGATCTTCCCCCAGGGCGGACCGACCACGGCCATCGACCAGGGGAATCTGCTGCCCCACCCGCAGCGGCTGCCGGTTCAGGCGTATCGCGATCCCGCCCGAGCCACGGAAGCGTTGGTGCACGCCATCCTCGGCGACGCGATCTCCCAATACCGTCACCACCTGTACAGCCTGAGCTCGTTGCAACAGCAGATCTGCCTGCCCGTCCGCCCCCAGGAACTGCCCGCCGGGGCGGTCTACGCCCTGCAGAACTATTCCCTCGATGGCTGGGGAACCCCTTTCCGCCTCGATGCGGGAACGGTGGAAGCCGTGGCCTTGCGCAGCGCCGGTCCGGACAAGGCCTTCGACACCGACGACGACCTCGTTTTCCGGTTCGGACGTCCCAATCCCACCGGCGAGTGGGAAGGCCGGGTGCGGGGCCTCTTTTTGGTCAACCGCGAAGCGCAGGGGGCGGGCTTGTTCGTGCGGCGGGCACTCGACGGCATGTTCGAGTTCCGCGACCGGGAGGGTGCCCTATCCCGGACCGGCACGAACCTCTTCGACCTGGTATTGGCCGGCCAGGAAGTCGGCGAAGTTTTCCGATCGGGAAGTGGAAGCGGCAAGGCGATCGGACACCCTCCGTTGTCCTACCTGCTGTTCGCGAAGCCCGAGCCCGGGGGAGCCCGACCGTGAGCACCGATTCCACACCGAACCTTCCCCCGGCCACACCGGAAAAGCCACTGCCGGGGACGAGGGAGCGCGGCGCTGGTTCCCCGAGCGGCCCTCCCCCGCCCCTGTGCCCTGAAGGGCCGCCGGGGTCGCCGACTGGCCTGCCGGCGGGCTGCACCACTGGCTGCAGCGAGCTTCCCGAGCCCACCATAGGCAAACTCTGGGTCATCCTCATGGTCACGCTGTTCCTCGGCCATCTCGTCCGCAACAGCTGGATCGGCCATACCGGCCCCGTAGCGGCGTTCCTTCCCGCGCTGGCAATGCTGTTTCTCGTTTTCGGCGACGTGTGGCGCGCGTCCGGGTCCCTGCGCCCCCTGGCTTGCCACGATGAGACCGGCCGCCAGCGCATCATCCGGCTCTCCTGGGTAAGCATCTTCTTCGGGGGCAGCCTTCTGGTGCCGACGTTCGGCCCCCAGGATCCCTCCCCGGGACTCACCCCCGAGGTCTTCCTCGGAATGGGCCTGCTGGTTCCGATCGCCGAGGAGTTTTTCTTCCGCGGGGCGCTCCTGGGTTGGCTGCGGGCCCGCACCGACGACACCGAGGCGGTACTGCTGACCTCCCTCTGCTTCGCCGGATTGCACGCGGTGGGGAGCGATCCCTCCCGGTTTCTGGCCACCTTCGGGCTGGGCCTGGGGACCGGAGTCCTGGCGATCTGGAACCGCTGCCTCCATCCCGCCATACTGCTGCACGCTTTCTACAACCTATTCCAGTTGACGGGGGGTTGGTCGGGCCGGCTACTGGTGTCCCCCTTCCCAATTCTGATGGCCGGTCTCTGTGGTACTTTCCTGCTGACGGCGCACTCGGTACGTGTCCGACCCCACCCCGAAGACTGATCCCCGTCAACCGCTGTTCGCGATTCCGCCCTCGTTCTCCAGGCGTCGCGGAGAGGCGATGCTGCTGGTCTGGGGCTCACTCGGGAAATGGCTCGTCCTCGACGGGGAAGGGCATGCCCTGTACCAGTGCTTCACCGTTCCGGTGTCCCCCGCCGAAGCGCTGGCTGGTCTCGCCCGCAGGAAGGGGTCCGACCCGGCCCGGGTCTGGCAGGAAGGCCTGCCCCTGGTCGAAGCATTCCTCGCCCGCGGGGTGCTCATTCCATACCGTCCAGAAGGGGGGCTCCCGAAGCCCGTCCTCGAGCCGGAGCGACCCCTGCTCTCGAGCCTGACCATCAACCTGACCAACCGCTGCAACCTGGCCTGCGCGTTCTGCTACAACCGCCCCAGCCCCGACGGAAAATTGGACCCCGCCCCGTTCCTTCGCTGGCTGCGGGAAGGGATCGATGCCGGCGCTGTGGACCGTTTCGCCTCGCTGTTCGTCCTGGGCGGCGAGCCCTTCCTAGAACCAGACCGGCTGGGGGCATTGTTGCAAGGCCTGCCCCGGGAGGCTTTCCGGGAGGTGATCGTCTCCACCAACGGCACCCTTCTGCCTGCAGGCCTCCCCGCCGTCTTTCGCAGGCGACAGGCGACCCTGCAGGTCTCAATCGATGTCCCCACTCCCGCCGGCCACGACCATCGGCGCGGTGAAGGGGTCTTCGACCGGGCCCGCAGCACGGTGGCGGCTTTCCGGGCCGAAGGAGTGGAGGTCATCCTGTCCATGGTGCTCGACCGCTCGTCGTCGGCTCCCCTGGCGGATTACGTGTCCCTTGCCCGGGAATGGGGGGTCCAGGGTGTACGGTTCATCCCGCTCCGTCTGCTGGGGGCGGCCAGAATGAGAGCCCCCGGGGCGGACGGGAAGAGCGACCTGCCCAATCTGGTGGCCCGCTGGAATGAACTCCGACGTCTGCTGGCCTCGGCCCCCCACACTGCCGACCTGCTGGGGCGGGACTATTTTTCCCTGTTCCGACACCTGGCGTCCCTTGACCATCCACGCACCAGCTGCGGGTGCGGTTCCCGGGTGCTGTTCGTCGACTCCGACGGCACCCTCACCCCCTGCCCGAATCACCGGGGCCAGATCTTCGCCTGCGGTTCCCTGGCCGATCGACCGCTGGCGGGGCTGTTCGCCTCCTCCGCCGTGCTCGCCCGGATGCGGGAGCGATGCACGGTGGAGAACCTGCCGCGGTGCGCCGAGTGCTGGGCCCGGTTCTGGTGCGCCGGCGATTGTCGGGCCGAAGCCACCGCGTGCGGAGACGGCGACCCGGGGGCCCCTTCCCCCTACTGCGGGCAAATCCGTCAGCTGCTTCCGGAACTGTTCTGGGATCTGGGGCTCTAGAGCCCCTG
>CAYRYU010000101.1:2442-15052 GCA_964428355.1 uncultured bacterium | reverse complement strand
AGGCAGCTCCTCACCACGACCCCACCACCCGAACAAGGATTCCAATCCATCGCTATCCCTGGGACCGGCTCGCTTGAGATTCACCGGAAAATGAAGTATAACCAATGCCCAGAGGTTTTCAGCGGAAAAACAGCCTGCGAACGGAAGGAAGCATGAACCAGATTTGCGTCATCGGACTCGGTTACATCGGGCTGCCCACGAGCAGCATCCTGGCGGCAAAGGGCTACACGGTCCTGGGGGTGGACGTTAACCCCTCGGTAGTGGAAATCATCAACAACGGCAAGATCCATATCACCGAGCCCGACCTCGACCTCTTCGTGAAGGCTGCAGTGGGATCGGGGAAACTCCGTGCCGCGCTGAAACCGGAACCGTCCGATGCCTTCATCATCGCCGTTCCCACCCCTTTCCGGGAGAACCACAAACCCGACATGACGTTCGTGGAATCGGCGACGGAGGCGATTCTTCCCGTTCTCGCCGAAGGCAACCTCGTCATCCTCGAATCGACATCCCCCCCCGGAACCTGCGAAAGGATCATTTCCCCGATTCTGGCCCGCAGCGGCCTCGAGATCGGAAAGCAGGTGTTCATCGCGCACTGCCCTGAACGGGTTCTTCCCGGCCAGATCATGCGCGAGGTGGTCGAGAACGACAGGATCGTCGGGGGAGTCAACTCCGAATCGGCGCTGAAGGCAAAGGAGCTCTACGGAGCTTTCTGCAAGGGCCAGATTTTCCTCACCGACGCGACCACGGCGGAGATGGCCAAACTCGTGGAAAACAGTTTCCGCGATGTCAACATCGCATTCGCGAACGAGCTTTCCGTCATCTGCGAAAAGCTCGGTCTCAACGTGTGGGAGTTGATCTCCCTGGCCAACCGTCACCCCCGGGTCAATATCCTGAGGCCCGGCGCCGGGGTCGGGGGCCACTGCATCGCGGTCGACCCATGGTTCATCGTGGATGCCTGTCCGAAAGAGGCCAGGCTGATCCACGCCGCCCGCCTCGTGAACGACGCGAAGCCGCATTTCGTCGTCGAGCGGATCAAGAAGGCCGCGGAGCGGTTCAAACGCCCCGTGATAGGCCTGCTTGGCCTTGCCTACAAGCAGGACATCGATGACCTCCGGGAGTCACCAGCGGTGGAAATCGCCAAAGAAGTTAAGAAGGCCGATCTGGGCGAGGTGCTGGTCTGCGAGCCTTACGTTCCCTCCCATCCCGAGTTGGAATTGTCCTCCCTCGAGCTGGTCGTGCAAAAAGCCGACATCCTCGTCTTCCTCGTTCCCCACAAGCAGTTCCGTGAGATCGACCGGGAGCTACTCAAGCCCAAGGTCGTGATCGACCCGTGCGGCATCTGGTGAACGAACCATGAAGCTGCTTCTCATCGATCCGCCATTCAAGAGTTTTTCCGGAATCTTCAGCATGTACTTTCCCCTCGGCCTGACCTACATCGCCGGATGCGCGAAGAAAGCCGGGTTCGACTGCCGCATCCTGGACATGGACGCGGCGGAACCGAAGGCGGGGTCGGTTGATTTCGCACACGAGTATGACCGGTATCAGCATTACCTCAAGGCCTTGAATGATCCCAGACACCCGACCTGGGACCTCATGCGCACGCTGATTCTCGACCAGAAGCCTGATTTTATCGGCATCACCGCCTTGACCACGAAGTTCGGATCGGTGATCCAGACCGCCCGTTTCTGCAAGGAGATCCTGCCGACGGTCCCGATCATTGTCGGGGGGGCACACGCTTCCGTCATGCCCGACAAGACCCTGGAGATCCCGGAGGTCGATTTCGTGGTCCGCGGCGAGGGCGACGAGACCCTCCCGGAACTCCTCGAAACCCTCAGAGATAAAGGCGATCCGGGGAAGGTCAAGGGAGTGAGTTTCCGGAAGCATGGAAAGACGGTCCACAATGCTGCGCGAGAATTCACCCAGGATCTCGATTCGATCCCATTCCCCGACCGGTCGGCCCTCCTTCATCCTGAATACTACACATCCGAGGACATGGGCGTGATCCTTACCTCGCGCGGGTGTCCATTCGGATGCAGCTATTGTTTCCACATGTGGGACCGGAAGGTGAGATACCGCTCGGTCCCCAACATTCTCCAGGAGATCCGCGAAGTCCGCCGGCAGTACAGAACCGGCCAGTTCGCATTCAAGGACGACTCTTTCACGGTGAGACGGCGCCATGTCATCGAGCTCTGCGAAGCCCTCTCCCGGGAACCATACAAGATCGGGTTCAGCTGCACCACCCGTGTGGATATCCTCGACGATGAACTCCTGAAGATCATGAAGAAGGCGGGGTGCAGCCAGATCAATATCGGCATCGAATCCGGATCGGAACGGGTCCTCAAGGAAACCGACAAGGGGATCACCCACGCCCAGATCCGGAAGGCCGCCCGGCTGATGAACAGGGAAGCCGTGTTCTGGAGCGGATACTTCATGATCGGGCTGCCCACCGAAACCGAAGGGGAGATCAGGCAGACTCTCGATTTCCTCGGCCATGTCCGGCCCTACTACGGTGGCCTGGGTGTGTACAACCCCTTTCCCCGAACCAAACTTTTCGACCAGGGTGTCGAACTCGGCCTCCTCGACCCCGATCCGCCTCTCGAACATTTCCTGAAAACCAACCCCAAGGATCTCTTTTTCCGCGATCCGAAGCGGCGGGTCGTGACGATGGAATCCGAGCGTTTCGAAGCCCTGGCGGCCGAGGCGATGACCATTTTCCAGAAATACAACGCAAACGTGTTCAACCTCACCCGCCGCGGTCTTGCACGGAGGAAAGCCTACATGGCCGATCCCGGGCTTCTCCGGCGCGATATCGGGAAAGCCCTCGAGTTCCTGGGCCTGAAGCTCTGGGATTGAGCCCCACCTGTACGTTCCCAATGCCCGATTTCAAGCGCAAGCGAGACTCCATCATCAGTATTTTCGGGAAATGCGCGGGAAAACTGACCTCGCGGCGATTTTCAAGGAGCAAAGCATGAGACAGATACTCCAGAATCTCAAAACCGGCGATATCGAGCTTGCGGAGATACCCGTTCCCGAGGTCCGTCCCGGCCATCTCCTGATCCGGACTTCACGGACCCTCGTCTCCCTGGGAACCGAACGGATGCTTCTCGAGTTCGGAAAGGCAGGTTGGATCGACAAAGCCCGGCAGCAGCCCGACAGGGTCAGACAGGTTCTCCAGAAGATCAGGACCGACGGACTTTTCCCCACCGTCCAGGCGGTCATGAAAAAACTCGACCAGCCACTCCCCCTCGGTTATTGCAATGCCGGCCAGGTGCTCGAGGTCGGTCGGGGAGTCGAAGGGTTCAAACCGGGTGACCGGGTGGTCTCGAACGGGAATCATGCCGAGATAGTCTGTATCCCCGCCAACCTCTGCGCCCGGATCCCTGACTCCGTGGACGACGTTTCCGCCGCCTTCACCGTCCTGGGCGCAATCGCGCTCCAGGGAGTCCGTCTCGCCGACCCGACTTTGGGAGAGAGTGTTGCCGTTCTCGGATTGGGATTGATCGGCCTGATGACATGCCAGATCCTGAAAGCGAACGGATGCCGGGTGATCGGTTTCGATTTCGACCGTTCCAAGGTCGACATGGCAACCGAGTTCGGGGTCGAGGCACACGCCCTTTCCGAAGGGGTGGATCCCGTCGCAGCGGCCACCGCTTTTTCCCGCGGCAGGGGAGTCGACGCGGTAATCATAACGGCCGCCACTTCCAGCAACGACCCGATCCACCAGGCCCCACAGATGTGCCGAAAGCGTGGAAGGGTGATTCTCGTGGGCGTTGTGGGCCTCCAGCTGTCCCGCGACGATTTCTACAAGAAAGAGATCACCTTCCAGGTTTCCTGTTCCTATGGGCCCGGCAGATATGAAAACGAGTATGAGAAGAAAGGCTTCGATTATCCGATCGGATACGTAAGGTGGACGGAGCAGAGAAACTTCGAGGCAGTCCTGGATCTGATGGCGGAAAGCCGCCTCCGGACCAAGCCTCTCGTGACACATTCCTTTCCCTTTGGCGACGCCCTGAAAGCCTATGAAAAGGTTGCCGGGGGCGGGAACGCCCTCGGAATCATCCTGGAATACGATGGAAGCGTCGACGTGAAAAAGAGAAGCGTCATCCTGCCGGCGGGCCCCGAAGCCGCGGCGCTTCCCCAAGAGCCCGTCCTGGGATTCATCGGCGCGGGGAATTTCGCGAGTTCCACCCTGGTTCCGGCGTTCAAGAAGACGGGGGCAAGGTTGAAATCGATTGCCAGTGCCGGAGGAGTTTCCGGGACCCATCTCGGGAAAAAGAGCGGGTTCGGACTGAGCACCACCGACCACAGGATCATCCTCGACGATCCCGAGATCAACGCCATCGTGATCTGCACCCAGCACCAGTCCCATGCATCACTGGTGTTGGAAAGCCTCCGCAAGGGGAAGCACGTTTTCGTCGAAAAACCGCTCTGCCTGACCCCGGATGAGCTCGAGGAGATCGACCGGACCTACCGAGAAAGGGCGAAGAACTCTCCCTCGATCCTGATGGTGGGGTTCAACAGGCGCTTTTCGCCTCTGGTGCAGACCGCGAAAAGCCTTCTGAAAGGGGTGGCTTCGCCCCGGAGTTTGATCATGACCGTCAATGCGGGCAGTATCCCTGACGACCACTGGACCCAGGACCCGCAAGCAGGCGGTGGGAGGATCCTCGGCGAGGCGTGTCATTTCATCGACCTTCTCCGGTACCTGGCGGGGAACCCCCTGGGGAACGTCGGGGTTGCCGCAATGGATGTTCCCGGAGGAACCCATCCGCCCGATACCGCGACCATTACGATGGATTTCCAGGACGGCTCGATCGGGTCGGTCCACTATTTCTCAAACGGAAGCAAGGATTTCCCGAAGGAGCGCCTGGAAATATTCACCGGGGGCCGGATCCTCCAGTTGGACAACTTCCAGACCCTCACCGGATTCGGCTGGGATTCGTTCAAGAAGGAAAGCCTCTGGAGCCAGGATAAAGGCCACGAGGAAGAAGCTTCCCGGTTCGTTTCCGCAATAAAAAAAGGGGAATCGTCTCCGATCCCCTTTTCCGAGATCATGGAAGTCACGCGGGCGACATTTTCGGGAGCGCGCTTGGGATGAAACGATAAGTTCTTTTGCGTCGCCCGCGGCTTCCCGGCCGCCTCAATGTGGATAGTCCGTCGAGGTGCGGCTGGAAAGAAAGAGGTGCCTTGGGTCCCGATTCAGCGGACCAGCTGCCGGTGCAAACCCAGATAGTCGACCCGGCGGGGGGCCCCTTCTTCAATCGAGGGTTTCTGGGCAACCACCAGGGAATAGGACTTGTTTCGCGCATCGTTTTCCGGTAATGATACGTAAATGTCCAATAGATCACACGTGAAATTGATCATCTGGTTCATATGCGTCTGTCCTTTGCGCTCCCTCACAAACGGATACGCTTAAAGCAGCAGGGGGGTTCGAAAATTCTCCGGGAATTTTTCCTCCGATGGTTCCACACCCTGAGGTTCCTGAAATGGTCGCAGATTGCGGGTCGACCCATCGCTTGGGCAAAGCGGAAGTTTTTTCACCTCGCAAAGGTGGAAGCGGGCGCGAGAAGGGCTGGAATAATCCGATCCGGCCTTCCAGGCTCCGAAAGGGAGCTTTGCTTCAGTTTCCAGAACCTCGAGCGGAGGTTCCGGTCCGGGAAGGTCAGGTGGAATCCCGAGGATGAAGCCCGGGCTTCCACCGAAACGCGGGAATCCCCCCGAATGGCGGGGTCATCGGGCGCTGAAGGGGCTCAGGGGAATCAACGCGTTCCGGGGACCGAGCCAGACAGGCTCTGGTGGTATTCACTAAATTACTTCGATTTTCTCGAACAAACGGGTTTTCTGGAAACCCCCGAAGAAGGTTTGCACCTGATCCTTGAATGGATCGCGGGCAACCCCCGGGATTCGTCGCTGGGCTGGGAACCGTATGTCGTATCCCGCAGGGTGGTCAACTGGTCGAACTGGCTCACCCGGGAGTCGGGAAGTGTCATTCCCCCCGATTGCCGTGAACTGATCCACTCCTCCATGGGGCTGCAACTCAGGCGTCTGGCCCTGGACCTGGAATACCACGTCCAGGCCAACCATCTTTTCGAGAATTTCAAGGCCCTGTTCATCGGGGGGTCATACCTTTTCTGTGCGGGAAGCCGCTTTTCAGCTGCCATCAGGCACATCCGGGCCGGCCTGGAGGGTTTGAGAACGGAAATCGGTGAACAGGTTCTCGCGGATGGGGGGCATTACGAAAGGTCCCCGATGTATCATCGCGATGTGCTTGCTTCGCTGCGCCAGATCAGGGCCTGGACGGAGCGAACGGGGGGGCTGGGGAACGCCTTGAGCGGTGTTCCCGAACAGGGGATTTCCGGATTGGGAACGCTCTGCTCGGAAAAGATCCTTTTGATGCAGGATTGGCTTTCCTGGATGCGTCACCCCGATGGGGAAATCGCGCTTTTTCACGACAGCGGGATCGACCCCGATGCGCAGGCCGGACCAGGAAAAACCGTCCGGGAACCTTTCGTTGAGGGGGTTCGGCTTCTGTCGCCGTCGGGTTACTTCGTGAAACGCTGGAATGACGGCAACACCTTCCTGCTGGATTGCGGGGTTCCCTCCCCTTCGTTCCAACCAGGCCACTCCCACTGTTCGGTCGGTTCGTTCGAGCTTTCCATACGGGGTCGCCGGACCATCGTGGACACCGGTTGTGGGTCATACCACCACCCCATGGTCAGGCGCAGATGCAGGGAGACCGCGGCACACAACGTCCCCATGATAGAGGGATGTGAACAATCCGAGATCTGGGGGAGTTTCCGGATGGGGAGGCGCGCGTCGGTCGAAACGGCCCGATACGACCGGACCGAGGGGGTTTTCGCGATCGAGTTCACAGATTTCCACGGCAACTCGTATGCGAGGCGGATCCGTTTTCTTCCGGCCGGGATCGAAGTTATCGATCGCGTGTTGAAAAGGACAAGGCAAGGGACTCTACGCTCCATCCTCCATTTCCATCCTTCGGTGCGACCTTCGGAGAACCCCGGAACCCAGGGGAACGGGTATCACGATTTCCAGGCTGGTGGTTCGGGTTTCGTTGTCTGCACAACGCAGGCCTCGGAACTCTCAAACGGCTCCTACCATCCCGGATTCGGCCGCGAAGAGGCCGCGATAATCATGGTCATAAAGGAAGATTCCACTGACATGATCAAGTATGCGATAAGGTTCTGACATGGATATCCTCATCGTTTCACAGTTCTACTCTCCCGACGTTACCGCGGCGGCATTCCGGATCAAAGAGACGGCGGACCTGTTGGCGGAAAAGGGGCATCGGGTGCACGTCATCGCCGGGGAACCCCACAAGGGCATCGTGGCGGGTGCCGGGAGCGCCGACACCGGCCAAATATCGGTGACACGGGTCCCCCTTTTCAAGCCTGCGGGAAAGAGCAAGTGGGAGTATATCCTCCATTACCTCTCCTTCATGGTCGGGGCTCTCGCAGCCGCCCGGCGGCATCCCCGACGTTTCGACATCGTCTGGGCCTCCAGCCCGCCCCTTTTTGTCGCCATCGCCGGGTATTTCATCGCCCTGTCCAAAAGGGCCCGTTTCTGTCTCGACATCCGCGACATCTGGCCGGATTCTGCGGCCACGACCGGAAAGATCAGTTCACGGGGGATCCTCTTCCGGCTCGCCAAGCTGGCGGAGCTGTGGATTTACGGAAGGGCCCGCATGATTTCGTGCGTTGCGAAGCCGATGGCGGATTACATCGCCAAGGCCCGACCCGGGCAGAAACCCGTAGTCGTGTACAACGGAATCCCCCGGCATTTCCTCGATAGGTGCCGTGAGATGAGTTTTGTTCCATCCCAACCCGGGGTCATCGAAATCCTTTATGTGGGAAACATGGGATACTGCCAGAACCTCGCCCTGGTGATCGATGCGGCTCAGCGATTGCGATCGAAGGGAGTCGGCAGGTTCCGTTTCTCCCTTGTCGGGGAAGGGGTCGAACGGTCCGCGCTGGAAGCCGCAGCCCGGGAAAAGGGCCTGGACAACGTGGAATTCTCAGGGCCCGTGGTGAAGGACGAGGCGATCCGCCTGATGTGCTCCTGTTCAGCGCTGGTTCTGCTCCTCAAGGACGATGGAACGATGGACAAGACCATTCCCTCAAAGGTTTTCGACTACATGGCCGCCGGCAGGCCCATCCTGTTCGGCATCCGGGGTGAAGGCAAGGAGATCCTGGGAAACATTCCCGGGAATCTCTTCTTCGACCCTTCATCTCCCGAAGCCCTCGCCACCGCCGCGATTCGCCTGGGGGAGAATTTTGCGGAGATGTCCGCCGCGGCCAGGGCGAACCGGGAGGTGGTCGAAGCCCGTTTCACCCGTGAAATGATGGTTTCCCGGTTGGCGGAAAATTTTGAAAAATTTCCGGAAACATGAGGGCGAATTCTGATATCATGTTACTGCTTTTTCTCCATGGGGCATTCTTTGTACAATTTCGTTTCATTTTTCCTTTTGGGGAGGTCTGATTTTGGATACTCATCGCACGATTACGAGTCTCGAGAAGATTTTTTCGATCGCCGAGAAGCTCCTGACCAATTTCGATGTCGAAGGACTCCTGACCCAGGTGGTCAAGGAAGTCCAAGAGCTCCTGGATTCCGAAGGGGCCACCCTCTTCCTCGTCGACCCGATCGAGAAACTTATGATCTCCCAGGTCATCCTCAGCGACCGCGTGGAAAGGATCGTCCTCAACGTCGACACCGGTTCGATCGCGGGTTACACCGCCCTGCACCGGATCAGCCTGAACATCCCCGACGCTTATGCCGACCTTTCCAAGATCTCTCCGGGGTTGAAGTTCAACAAGCAGGTCGACGAGACATTCCACCACAAGACACGGAATATTCTCACCTTCCCGCTCATCATCAACGGTGATCTGATCGGCGTTTTTCAGGTCATCAACAAGCGGGGAGGCAGTTTCTCCCAGGAAGACCAACGGATCCTCAAGAATTTTTCGACCATTTCGGGCATCGCCATCATGAATGCCCGGCTCATGGAACGGATTCTCGAAGAGCAGTCGAATGCCTTCGACATCGTCGAGCACATCACGGAGAAGGTCATCATCCATGACCTCGAAGGCCGGATCGAGCATATAAACCGGAGAGCGGCCGAGGGGCTGACGGGTGGTCTGAACGAGCAGTCGGTCAAGGGACGGAAGTTCATCGACGTCTTCCCACAGTGGGCAGGCATCAAGAACGAGATCGACAAGATGATCGAGCACAACCTCGACAAGACCTTTTCGGGCGGAAAAACCCCGTACATCATCCTGACGGCAAAGAACGCCAGGCTGATGGTCGAGAAGATCATCGTCATCATCAACGATTGCCACAACTCCCTTCCCGATCCAACCAGCCTTCCCACGGACCGGATGCCCTGACACCCCCTCAGGAAACTCAAAATGAAGCCCAAGAAGCCCCGGAAGCCCATTAGATCCAATCCCTTCCTTTCCGGAAGACAGATCGATCCCACGTTGGTCAAAAAGGGACTTTCGGTCCCCGATCTCGTCGACAACGCTTTCCTCGCCTACAATGCAGGGCGGATGAGGGAAGGATGCCGCCTCTTTTCCGACAAGATGCTCCGCCCGGACGTCACGGTCGGAATGAGCCTGGCGGGGGCACTGACCCCTGCGGGGCTCGGCAAATCCTGCATCATCCCTTTGATCAAGGCCGGGTTCGTCGACTGGATCATCTCCACCGGAGCCAACCTCTACCACGACACCCACTTCGGAATCGGAGAGGAACTGTTCGCGGGTTCCCCCTTCTTCAACGACATCGAGCTGCGAAAGCACGGTGTGGTGCGGATCTACGACGTCGTGTTCGATTACCGGGTCCTCCTCAACACCGACTCCTTTTTCCGCGAGATCATCAAGGCACCGGCCTTCCAGATGACGATGGGGACCGCGCATTTCCACCATCTGATCGGGAAGTTCGTCCGGGAGCGGGAAAAACGTCTCGGACTCGAGAACATGAGCCTCCTTTCGGCGGCATACGAAGCCGGTGTCCCCATCTATACCTCCAGCCCCGGTGACAGTTCGATCGGAATGAACGTCGCCGCCCTTGCCCTCGATGGGAACAAGCTGGCGATCGATCCGAGCATCGACGTGAACGAAACCGCTGGAATCGTCCTGGACGCGAAACGGTCGGGCGGGAAGAGCGCGGTCTTCATCTGCGGGGGGGGATCACCGAAGAATTTCATGCTCCAGACCGAGCCCCAGATCCAGGAAGTCCTTGGAATCAAGGAGGAAGGTCACGACTACTTCCTTCAACTCACCGACGCGAGACCCGACACCGGGGGCCTTTCCGGAGCGACCCCGTCCGAAGCCGTGAGCTGGGGGAAGGTCAACCCCGAGAGCCTTCCTGACACGGTTGTCTGTTATGTCGACTCGACGGTTTCCCTTCCGATCATCGCGACCTATGCGCTCTCCAGAGCCCGTCCCAGGCGCCTAAAGCGGCTGTTCGACAAACTCCCCGCGGTCGTCGACAGACTCCGTGGAGAGTACCAGGCCGCCAAGAAGAAGCGGAAATAACCGTTGTCCGACGGGGGAAAAGCGATGACCGGGCAGCAGCAGTTCCAGGCCCGGGATCACAGCGGGGGAACCCTCGAGGTCATCACGATCCTTCCGGCCCTTGGGGCGAATCATCCCGTTCTGACAGCCCTTCGCACCTTTGCGAGGAAGTTCCGGAACCTGATCTTCACCCTGGACCACGGGGCATTCCTGGAGGCAACCTCCCTGATGGTCCTGATCGAGGTCTCCTCGCTGACGAACCTGAAAATCGTCACCGAGAACCCCGAACAGCTTCCTTTCCGGAAGGCCGGGCTTTCCGTCCTTCCCAACATCCAGGCGGCTCTTCAGCAGATCAGGGGAGATGAGACCGCGTCCAAGATCCTGAAGGAGATGGAGGCGGTGCCCCAGCTGAACTCGAGCGCTTTCGAGATCCTGCAGAGGCTCAACAGACCGGAAACGGATTTTGCCGAACTTGAAAAGCTCACGAACCAGGACCCGGGCCTCGCCTCACAGATCCTCAAGTCCTCGAATTCCGCATTTTTCATGAGGAGGAGCCGCGTCGAGACCCTTTCCGCGGCACTCGCATTCCTGGGAATGGACGGAATCAAGCAGATCCTGGTCTTCAATGTCTTCAAGGGCGTGACATCCTTCCTGGGAGTCCAGAAAGAAGTCCTGGACCATGGGAGGGCGTGCGCACACCTGGCGGGTTTCCTTGCGACCAAGGCGAAAGCGGATCGGATGGCGCTCGGGAAAGTCCGCCTGGCCGGACTGCTTCACGATATCGGGAGTTTCGCCCTGGCCTTCTACCATCCCAAGGATTTCGAAAAGGTCAGGAGCCTGATCCGGGAGGGGAAAAAGCGCTCCTGTGAAGCCGAAATGGAGGTATTCTCCATCGATCATCCCGAGCTCGGGAGGAGACTGCTTGAGAAGTGGGGGTTCCCGGAGTATCTCTCCAAGGTCGTGGCCAACCACCATTCCCTCCAGGACCCCTCCTGGGACTCAATCGCCGGGCCGGTTTTCTGTGCAAACGGGTTCCTCAACCAATGCGTCGAGGGAATTCCCCCAACCCCGTTCTACCAGAAACTACGAACCTTTTTCGGCCAACTCGAGGAAAAGATCTCGACCCAGGAGCTTCTCGACAGCCTGAAGAAGGAATATGATTCCTTCATCTCCTCCGGCGGACTCGCCCCGGATTGAACCTGCTCCCAGGCATCCCGTGGTCCCGCGCTACCCTCTTTCGTGGGCCGTCTCGATCGTTTTCACGATGGTTTCTTCCCCGAACGGAGAAGGTTCCCTTCTCCAGTGCGAGAAAATCTCGAGGTTCTTTTTTGGGTCCTCGACCGGAATCGGGTCGATCGCGTGAAGGTAGAATCCCTCTTTCCCCAGGGCCTCCGCGAGGAGGATCACCACATCGCAATGCGTCTGGAACTCGCGTACGATACCCCCCTGTTCCACTTTTTCCGGGGGGGCCTCGAACTGGGGTTTGATGAGCGCGAGAAGGCTTCCCCCCTCCTTGAGGAATTGGAAAGCCCGGGGAATTATCATTCGCAGCGAGATGAAGGAAACGTCAGCCACTATCAGATCGAAGGGTTCCGGGAAGAAGTCGTCCGGGATGGTTCGGAAGTTCGTCCGCTCGATCACCCTCACCCTGGGGTCGTTCCTCAATCCGGTGTCGATCAATCCGTATCCGACATCGAGGGCGGTCACCTCGACCGCACCGGCATTGAGCAGGACGGAGGTGAATCCGCCGGTGGATGCCCCGATGTCGAGGCAGCGGGTCCCACCGACCGGGGTCAGAAACGCATCGAGAGCGTGGGCCAGCTTCCTTGCCCCCCGGGAAACCTGGAGGGTCCGGGGTTTCCTTTCGAGGGGGAGATCCTGGGGAATTTTCTCCCCCGCCTTGTCGAGAACGCGGTCCCCTGACCTGATCTCGCCGGCCATGATCAGTCTCCTCGCGCTTTCCAGGTCGGTTGCCAGGCCGGCCTTCACGACTAGTTCATCCACCCTGAGTTTCTTCACGCGCTTTTCGCCCATGACAATGAGGATAAAGGGAATTCCTCAGGGAGACAACCGAAGATTTCCAC
>CAYRYU010000101.1:0-2342 GCA_964428355.1 uncultured bacterium | reverse complement strand
AGGGCAACGGAAATCGTCGCTCAAAGTCATGGCAACTCCTTGCCCGAACAGGGGGCTTTCCGTTACAATGGCTCGAATTCGCGGGGGCGCAAAGACCGCTCTTTCCGAGGTCCCCGATCAGCAGAGGCGACAGATGATCCGATCAAGGTTCAACCACAGCACCCCGATTTTGGTTTTTTCTCTTTTTGTCATCTTCGGGCTCCTCTCCCCTGTGCTTCTCCAGGCACAGGCGGCGACGCCGGTTCCTCCAAAGGCTCCGCGGCATCCGCACCCGATCCTCCTTCATGACCGGTTCTGGAACGATCCCTATTTCTGGCTTCGGAACGCAACGAGTTCGGAAGTGATCAGGCATCTGGAAGCTGAAAACGCCTATCTCGATGCTGTCATGAAACCCGAAGAGGCGCTACGAGAGAGACTTTTCAAGGAGATGGTGGCCCGCATCAAGGAAACCGATCTTTCGGTCCCCATGCCGTTCAGAGGATACCTGTATTACTCCCGTACCGAAAAGGGAAAGCAGTACAAGATCCATTGCCGGAAGAAGGGAAACATGGATGCCCCGGAGGAAATCCTGGTCGATGGGAATGCTTTTGCCAGGGAAAAGCCTTTCTTCGACATCGGGGATATCGAGACCAGCCCTGACCAGCGGTTGGTGGCCTTTTCCACCGACTATTCGGGGAGCGAGTCCTTCACCTTCTTCGTGAAGGACATGGCCACGGGCAGAATCCTTTCGGACTCCGTGGGAGGAGCGTATTACGGGTGCACCTGGACGAACGACAACAAGGCATTCTTCTATACCACGTTCGATTCCGCCCAACGACCTTTCCGGGTTTTCAAGCACGTTCTTGGCGCAGCATCCGGAACGGATCCCCTCGTGTTCGAGGAAAAAGATGAGAGGTTCGAGGTCAGCATCTCCAAATCCCGGAGCGACAGGTTCATTTTCATCCAGTCCCAAAGCAACACATGCTCGGAAGTCAGGATCATCGACGCCGATTCCCCGGATACCGCTCCTCGCCTGTTCGCCCGGCGGAGGGAAAATGTGGAATACCATATCGAACACCACGACGACAGGTTCTTCATCGTCACAAACGATTCCGCCCGGAACTTCCGTATCTGCGTGACCCCGGTTTCCGCCACGGAGGCGGAAAACTGGAAGGATTTCATCCCCCACGACATCAACGTCAAGATCGATGATATCGAGATGTTCGAAAAGTTCGCCGTGGTAATCGAGAGGCGGAAAGGCCTGAAAACGATGAGGGCCTGGGACTTCGAAAAGCGGGCGTTCCGGGACCTGCCGCTCCCCGAGCCCACCTACGAATTCTGGCCTGACAAGAACCCCGAGTTCAGTACCACGAAATTCCGTTTTTTCTATCATTCCCTCGTGACCCCGAAATCCGTCTACGATCAGCACCTGGATTCGGGAAAGCTGGAGCTCCTCAAGCAGTTCGAGGTGCTGGGGGGTTACGATCCGCGAAACTACAGGTGTGAAAGGATCGAGGCCACAGCCTCGGACGGGACGAAGGTCCCGATCTCGATCGTCTTTCGGAAGGACTGGAAGCGAAACGGGAAGCAACCCCTCTATCTAACCGGCTATGGTGCTTATGGAACATGCTACGACCCCGACTTTGCCTCTTATCGGCTCAGCCTGCTCGATCGCGGGTTCGCCTTTGCCATTGCCCACATCCGGGGAGGAGGGGAGTTGGGAAGGCCCTGGTATGAAAGCGGGAAGATGTTGAAGAAGAAGAACACCTTTACCGACTTCATCGCCTGCGCCGAGCATCTCGTTTCCCAGGGTTACACCTCCCCGGAACGGTTGGCGATATCGGGAATGAGTGCAGGCGGGCTTCTGATGGGGGCGGTCACCACCATGCGCCCGGATCTTTTCAAGGCCGTAGTCGCCGAGGTTCCTTTCGTGGACGTCATCAACACCATGCTGGACGAATCGATCCCCCTCACGGTGACCGAATGGGAGGAGTGGGGAAACCCCAGGAAGCCGGACCAATTCGCCTACATGGCGTCCTATTCCCCTTACGACAACACGACGCCCAGGGAGTATCCCAACCTCCTCGTCACAGGCGGGCTCAACGATACCCGTGTGAAATACTGGGAACCCGCCAAGTGGGTGGCCCGGCTCCGCGAGGTAAAAACCGACCGGAACCTCCTGGTCCTCAAGATGAACATGGCAGCCGGTCATGGCGGAGCTTCTGGACGCTACGACTACCTCAAGGATGTCGCCCTCGAGTATGCCTTCCTTTTCAAAGTCCTTGGAATCGAATGAGCATCGAAGATTCCATGGAAACGCCGAAGGCGAAGGAAAAGACCTCGATCGAACTCCCGACCCGGGA
>CAYRYU010000100.1:14523-26936 GCA_964428355.1 uncultured bacterium | reverse complement strand
ATCCAGAACGTCAGCGAGGGCGACTCCCTGGACTCGGCGCTCAACAAGAACTTCTCGACCTCGGCGAACCAGTTCGAGTCGGGCTGGAAGGAGTCGGCCTACTGGAGCCTCCGCCAGGGAATTCCCTACGAGTGGCAGTGAACCCCGGAGCGGGGTTTCCGACTCATCGATTGAATCGCTTTCCCTAAGATGGCATATGTCGAACTGAAGGTACTCGAGGGGGAACAGAAGGGCCTCGTTCTCTGTTTTTCCCGTCCCGAATGCGTTCTTTTCGGCAGGGCCCCGGATGCGGGAATCAGCATCCCCGATGACCAGTTCGTTTCGCGCCACCACTTCCTGCTCGAGATTTCCCCGCCCTACGTTCTGCTGTCCGACCTTGGGAGCAAGAACGGCTTCTATGTGAACGACACGCGTTTCGGGGGCCGGGATCAGGCCCACGGCGGAGAACCGATGAAGGTGCAGACTCCCAGGTCGGTTTTCCTTTCCGACGGCGATCAGATCGTTGTCGGGCAGAACCGCATGGTCGTGGGTTTCTGGGACACCAACGACCAGGGGTTTTCCTCACGGCGGAAGACGTCCGGAAGACGCATCAATCCCTTCTCGGGCATGCCCACACCAACGATGGGCGATCTCTTTCCCCAGACCACGATCGGGAACTACAGGATCAACCACGAGATCGGACGCGGTTGGATGGGCGCGACATATCAGGCGGTCGATACGGCTTCCGGACAACTCGTGACCATCAAGACGGTCGTCCCAAACGTCGTCTTCACACAGGAGGATGCGGACCTCTTCCTGAGGGAAGCGACCCGTCTCGAATCCCTTTCGAATCCCTGCACATGCCGGGTGATAGATTCGTGGCAGGAGGGAAACGTGTTTTTCTTTGCCCAGGAGCACGTCGATGGGGCCGACCTGGGGAAGTTCCTCGCGGGGCGTGGGGGGAAATTGAGGCCGGAGGAGGCTTATCCCCTTCTCCTCGACCTTTTGGAAGGCCTTTCCATGAACCCTCCCGCCCCGGCAGACCTCAACATCTCGGGGGAACTGCGTGAGAAGCCCTGGTTACCTTGCCATCGCAACATCAAGCCGCGGAACTTCCTGGTCTACCGGAAGGGCCGCACAGTCCGGGGGAAGGTGGTGGACTTCGGCCTGTATCCCGCCATCGAACGGGCGGGCCTCAACCAGTTGATCCTTTCGGGCCTCTACCAGGAAGCCCCCTACTATTGGCCCCGGGAGAGAATCACCTGCTTCCATCGGCCCACGCCCGCCTCCGACGTTTTTTCCGCCGCCGCGGTCTGCTACGAGATCCTGACCGGGTGCCTGGCAAGGGATGGGCTTCCCCGGCTTCGCGATGAAGCCCGGAAGGCCGGACGGATTCCCGGGCTGGGAGAGTTCCTCGCCGTGATGGCAGAGTACAAGCCCGTTCCGATCAGGGACCGGGATGCCTCGGTCCCACCCCGGGTCGCCGCCGTGATCGACCGGGCTCTCGCCGAGCCGGTCATCCCCAGGGATCTCGAAAACCGCGACGAGGAGATGGCCTCCGCGCGCTTCAGGGACTTTCCGGCTTTCAGGGCCGCTCTCCTGGAGGCAATGGAAGCCGACGGAGTCATCGGGAAGGGGGGGGATACCGACCATCCACCCACCTGGGACCTCCCCGGCGAGCAGAAGGAAGCCGCTATCCTGGTGCTCGATCTCGCCAGTTCCACGCAGCTGGTCAACAACCGGGGAACCGCGATATTCACCGGTATCGTCAATTTCTTCAACCGGATCTTCCGAAACCATGAATCCGCCTCGAGCCTCAGGTTCCTGAAATGCACGGGAGACGGCTTCTTCGCGGTCTACGAGCAACCCGGCCCGGCCCTCGATGCTGCCCGGAAAATCGTTTCCGAAGCCCTCGCAAGCGAGATCCAGATCAGGATAGCGTTGAACTGGGGCCTGATAACGATCGCCGGGGACGGGGATTTCCTCGGCAAGGAGGTCCACCGGCTTTTCCGGATCGAAGGACTGAAGGAGTCGGACCGCGTTTCCGGGCTCGCCATCCCCATTCCACCACACGGCCGGATACTTGCTACCAGATCGGTTGCGGAAACGAATCCAGGTTTTTTCAAGAACATCGGGTTCTTCCGGCTGAAGGGTTTCGATGAACCTTGCGAGATCTTCCTCTTCAAAGGAGGCTGATCCGGGGGAGCCGAACCCGTTTCCGTGATCTGCGGCAATATCCTTTCCGGGATGCTCGGGATGCGGCGCAAACGACCAACCTGTTGTGGTATGATTGGTGACGGATCGAACTGTCTTCCAGGAAAGCTGCAACGATGTTTCCGATCGGAACCGTCATCAACGGCAACTACCAGATTCTCGCCCCCCTCGGCGAAGGGGGAATGGGTGCTGTTTTCAAGGCATTCGAAGAGCGCCAGTCGAGGATAGTCGCGCTGAAATTCCTCCACCGGGATTTCGCCAAAGACCCAACAGGTGTACGGAGGTTCATGCAGGAAGGGGAGATCCTGGCCACGGTCCGCCATCCATTCATCGTCGAGGTCTTTTCCCTCGAAACGGATTCGGAAACCCAGCTTCCTTTCCTGATCATGGAGTTCTTCGCCGGGAAATGCCTTTCCGATTTCAAGGCCGATTTCGCGCAGGAGCCGCTTCGGCTGATCAAGGTTTTCCTCGAGCTTCTCGATGGGGTCAAGGCATTCCACGCGAAAAACATCATCCACCGCGACCTGAAACCCGCGAACATCATGATCAACACGGCCGGAGACCTGAAGATCGTCGATTTCGGAATTGCGAAAGGGGCCCGAAAACAGACCCGGACGGGGATCGCGATCGGGACCCCCCAGTACATGTCCCCGGAACAATGCGAGGGCAAACCCAACATCACCGGGAAGTCCGATGTATATTCACTCGGAGCCGTCCTTTGGGAGATGCTCGCCGGCTCTCCCCCCTTCGATGCAGAGGAGGATTCCTCCGATCCCTTCCTGGCGATAATCCTCAAGCACCTTACCACCCCGGTTCCCCTGGAGAAGCTTTCCAAGACGCAGTATGGATACCTCTTCTCCGACATCCTTGGCCGGATGCTGGAGAAGAACCCCCGCGACCGCCCGGAAGTCGAGGCCGTGATCAAGGCACTCGAAACCCTGAGGGCGAGGCTGGTTTCCCGGGTAGATACCGGGATCATGAGGTTTTCCCTCGAACGCCTCGTGCAACGGGGCCCGTTCGGGGAGTTCCACCTTGCGAGCGATCACAAGAACGACTCCTCCGTTCTTTTGCAGATGTTGCCCGACCCGGTATCCTTTTCGGAAGAGGATGCCCAGGCACGGTTCGTCAGGCTCCGGAACATCCGGAGCCCCTACGTTTGCGAGATCCTTCAGAAGGGCCTGGACCAGAATTCGAAACTCCACTTCCTGACCATGGAACCCCCCGGCGGGGTGCCATTCGGGGTTGTGAAGGAGACCCTCATCAACGACCGGGACGCCTTGTCAAAATTCATGTTGAGGCTCCTGGAGGGGCTGGCCGCCATCCAGGAACAGGGGGAGATCCATGGGAACCTGAGCCCGTCGACGATCGGATTCACGCGCGAGGGCGAGCCACGGATTTCGGGTTTTCCGATGGTCCCAAGGCCGGTGAAGGGTTCCCCCCAACCCCCTTCGACCATCGATGGATACTGGGCTCCCGAGCTCTGGACCGGTGAGGCGGAGCGCACACTCGCAGCCGATGTCTTTTCGGCGGGCCTGATCTTCTGGGAGATCCTTTTCGGAGGAGTCCCTGACAAACTCAGGTTGGGAAGCGGAGCTAACGGGGAGAGCCCGGCCAGAAAACCCGACGCCACGGTCACGATGCAGGCCCTCTCGCCCAAAGATCCTCTCTTTCCCTTCTTCGAATCGCTCTGCCGGATGGTTCGGAAGGATCCCCTGGAACGGCCCACGATCGACAGCCTGATCGCAAAGCTTCGCGAGATCCGCCGGGACAATGTCTTCCCATCACAAGGGGCGGGGTCGAAGGAAAGCCTTCAGATCCTCATCCTGACCAGGGATGAAACCCTCGCCACTCTTCTCGCGGTAACCCTCAAGGAGTTCGGCTTCAGATACCGGAGGGGATCGAGCATCGAAGACATCTCCCGGCTTTCGGCGGTCGACCCCACCATAGCATGGTTTCTCGATCTGGACGGGCTCCGGAACCCGGTCCCCGAGATCACCCGTCATGCCCTGAAACACGCTCCCGACGCCAAGGTCGTCTTCTTCGCTTCCGCTTTCACCCGGGAGATGGTCGAGAACTGCCTTGCCATGCAGGCGACCGCCCTCCTGGTCAAGCCCCTGGTAGTTCCACGGCTCGTCCAGACCCTCAATTCACTGAGCGAGGAGCCGGAACTGCTCGAAAACGAGAGCCTGTTCCCATCGAGAACCCACCATCCCGAATCGCGGAGCTTTCCGTCCGAAGGGCACCAACTCCATGTCCTTTTTTTCGAATGCTGTGTCTGCCGCGAGAGGTTCGGAAACGTCCAGTTCAAACCCGGCTCCTTCGAGCTTCACGGAACGGAGTCGGATTTCTGCCCCATCTGCACCAAGGGAACGATTCCCGAACTCTACTCGGTGGTGGTCTGCCCGGCTTGCCTTTTCGCGGACTTCGCGGGCCGTTTCCAGAGGCCATCGTTTTCGGAACAGTCAAAAGCGGCGTTCCTCGCACCCGAACGGCTTGAAAGCCGGCTAAAGATCGCGCAGGATCTCGATTTTCAGAGCGAGCGGGGGTTGAAGGAAGGGTTGAAAAGCTATGAACTGGCCGCAATGGCCATCCGGGAGCTCCAACCCCTCGAATACGACAAGCTTGCGAGCGCGTTGTTCCTGAAGGGCTCCTGGATGTGCCGCCGCATGGAGAGAACCCTGGCGGAAACGGACTTCCAGACGAGAACACTGGAATGCCTGATGCGTCTGTACAACCCGTATCATCTTGTGAACGGCCGCTTTCCGGAGTGGGGAACGGTCCGTGAAAGGGTCAAGCCTGGCCAGGAGCTCCTCAAGGAGAGGGCCATCCTCGTCGCGGGTTTCCTCGGGGGGGAACTTTCCGCCCGCCTCGGCCTCGAAGGACAGGCGGAATTCTATTTCGACCAGGTGTTCCGGCTCCCGTTCTTCGCCGGTTTCCCTCTTCTCGCGCGCCATATCCAGGCCGCCTTCCAGGACTTCCGGAAACGGAAGAAGTGACCCCCAATCTCAGAATGGAGTGAAACGATGCCGACAAAGGAAGAACTTTTGGAACTCGCCGATCTTTTCATAGAGAACGAGAAGCTCCTGGGATCATTGTACGAGCTGTGTGAAGGGAGTTCTCCGTCCCAAAAGGAATCCTGGGAGTCTCTCCGGAAGGCCGAAGAAGAGCATGCCAGGATCTTCGGGGAAACAAGGGAAGCGATCGCTTCCGGAAGCGGGAACTGGTCGCAGGGAAAGTTCTTCCCCCAGGCCTTGAAAATCAGCGTCCAGAATTCCATGCGCTGGATCGCGGATTTCCGCCAAGGCAAGGCGACCAGGCGTGGCTTGCTGAATTTCCTGTTGGATTGCGAGCAGTCGCTCCTGGAAATCGATTTGACGAAGTCGTTCCAGACCGACAGGAAGGACCTTGCGGACAAGCTTGCATCGATGCAGTCCGAAACCCTTGGTCACCGGAATCTGCTTCGGACGATCATCTCGAAAGAGGGTTGATCCACGACCCCGCAGGCTCAGATCAGTCCTCGGGAATCCCGTCGATTCCGACGCCTTCGATATCCCGAAGATAACGGGTCAGAAAGGCCGCCTCCCGCGGTTTGTCGATGACGCTTCCGTGCTGGGGCGCGATGATCGCGGGGGAAAGGGCCTCCACCCTCTTCATCGCCATCCTCAATGCCTTGCAGCAAGGCATTACATGCCGATGGAAACTGATGATATCGGGAAAGGGGCAGTAGTCCCGATGGTTGGGGCAGGCAGCGAAATCCGCGCAGGTGAAGCACTGCTCGCTCAAATCCAGGCGGAGGGACCAGGTTTTCCGGAGGCTCCCGAAAAGGTCGCTCGTGAACAACGTCCGGGTCGTTTCATCCCAGGTCACGAAGCTGCCTGCCGAATGGGTATACGGGGTTTTGATGAATTTGAGCTTCCTGGATCCCAGGGAAAGTTCCATTCCGGTTTCCTTGATGTCCCTGAAAAACCCGTGACGGCTGCGGTCGAGGTAGTGCCGGATGAAAAGGTTGTTGCTGGCCTTGGAATAGATGCGTAGTTCGGGGTTCCCGCAAAGGTCGAGGAAGTTGGGAACCGAGCCGCACAGATCGGGATCATAATGCTGCAGGACCAGGCCCACGATCTGGTCGGGGTGGACCCCGGCCTGCATGATCTTCATCATCACCCCGGCGAAATCGGGTCTGCTCCCGGGGTCGATTATCACGGCCTTCCCCTCTCCCAGTATCATGAAGGGATTGCAGTGGAGCTCGTCCTGGGGGTTGAAACTTCCCACCCAGAAGATCCCTTCGGCTATTTTGATGGGCCTTTCGTAGTTCTCGACACTCATTCCTGTTCCGACCTCGCTCATTTCCGCCCAAGCACGAAATAGGCGTTCATTGGGGCCTTGTTCTTCAGGTGGATCTCACCCCTGGGTTCGAAACTGAACAGATCAGAAACCAGCCGGAATGTATCCTCGGAAATGTTGATCCGGCCCTTTTCCCCGGAAGATTCGAACCGGGAGGCGATATTGACGTTGTCCCCGAAGACGTCGAACTGCATCCTGTCCTTGCCCACGACTCCCCCCATCACCCTTCCCGAGTGGATTCCGGTCCGGATTTCGAATGGATGGGGAAGCCCGCGGTTGAATCCGGGAAGAAACTCCAGTATCTCGAGAGCGGCGGAAACCGCTCTTTCCGCATGTCCGGGAAGCGGTTGGGGAGCGCCAAAAACCGCCATGTAGGCATCCCCGATGGTCTTGATCTTGGTTCCCCCGAATTTCTCGACCCGGGCATCCATTCCGGTGAACAGATCGTGAAGACACCCGATCAACTTTTCGGACGAGATCTTCTCGGCGAGCTTCGTAAACCCGGCACAATCGGTGAAAAGGATCGTGACATCGAAACCTCTCGGGTCGAACCCACCTTTGAACTTGATTTCCTCGGCAACGCTTTCGGGAAGCGTATTCTTCAACAGCGAATCGACTTTCCGTTCGAGCGCAACATAGTTCTCGATCAGTTCGGCCAAAAGCCGCTGCTGGATCGCGGAATCCTCGAGCCGGGCAAGAGTGTTCAAAAACTCCCGCCGCGCCGTTTCACCCGGACGCTCCCCCGAAACCATCGCCCGGATGAATTCATCCACTCCGGCATTCAACTGTCGGGCCCCTGAAACCCTGCCCAGACCGCCTTCCATGTTCACCTTCACCTTCCACAATCGAGAGGCTTCCCTACCGGGGAAAAGAAAAAACCGGGCGATCCCGAAGAGGGGTCGTTTGCGATGCGCCATCCCGGCTGCAAACGCCCACTTCCCGCATCGTGCGGGTCGGGACCGCCCGGCGGTTCAGGTTCAGATCGAGTTCAGGATCTGGTTGATGTCCGAGGCGGCCCGATGCATCCCGTCGCAGACGAAACCGCATGCAGTGACCCAGTAATCCATATCGCCGTAACCGCCTTCATACTTGCGGGCGGTGGATTCCAGGTTGTTGATGACGTTCTGGATGGAATTCCTGAGGAGAGGCATGACCTTGTCACCGACGAAGTTCAAAAGAACCCGGAGGGACTCCGCGCCCCAGGCGCACTGACGGTTGAAAAGGGAGTAGGAGCGCGTCCAGTAGTCGAGACTTCCGTATCCCTTTTGCCTCTGGGCGGACATCAGGTTGGCAACGACCTTTGCGTGCGCCCTGATGATCGCCATGGGATCGGAATTCGCCACGTTCGGAAGGGCTCCGATGATCTCGTCGAGGTTCGCCGCGGCCTGGCTGATCGCATCACGGACGAAACCGGAAACCTCGACCCAATAATCGAGGTCGCCGTATCCTTTATCATACTTGTTCATGGCGCGGTCCAGGTTAGAGGAAACGTTTTTGATCGCAGCCCGGAGAAGGGGGCTGAGGTCCTCCCCGCAGTCCCCGAGAACCCGGTTGAGCTCATCGCGGGCGGCGAAACCCTGCATCCGGTTGATGTTGAAGGTCCGGATCCAGTAATCCATGTCGCCATGGCCCTTGTCGTCCTGGCGGCGGAGGAAATCCTTGAGGACGCCCAGGGTGGGACGGACGATGACGATGCAATGGTCTTCCCTGAGGCCTTCGGGGGCGCCTCCGCGCGTCGATTGCGTGTCATGGATGTTCCGGAAGGTGGACATCATCTTTTCGGTCTTGGCGCGCTGCACCTTGTACTGCTGCATCAGGGAAGTGACCTGCTTGTCGGCCTGGACTTTGACGGCATGCGAATTGGGGGCTTTGGGTTTGGCCGCATCAGCCGCGAAAACCACCATCGAACAAGCGACGAGGAATGTCAGGACCAGAAAGAAGGACTTCTTCAGACTCATTGGATCCCTCCTGCTATTCAAGTACCTTTATTCTATCCCCTCCCCACCCAAATTTCAATCCGTGTTACAATCTGGGCGACCCGCTGGTACGCCCGGACAACCCATTCCAATTCGGGCCGCGATTTTCCCGGGAGGGATGATTGAAGAAGCTGATCGTTCTGCTCCTGATCCTGACGGTTTCGGTTTGTACCGCGGGGGGGCTGGGTTATTACTACTATTCCTGCCGGATAGCCGAACCCCGCTGGGAAACGGGAAAGGCAACCCGCGGGCCGATCCGCAAGATCGTTTCCGCAACCGGAGCACTTGCCGCCCTCGAGACCGTCGACGTCGGCTGCCAGACAAGCGGGCTGCTTGCCTCAGTGACCGTCAACTTCAACGATACCGTCACGACGGGCCAGCTTCTGGCGATCATCGACGCGGAAAGCCACGAGGCGGGCCTCAACCAGGCGCTCGCAAACCTGGAGGGGGTCCGGTCGACCAGGAAGACCCTCGAACTGAAGATCGTCGATGAACAGACGAACCTGGAGATGCTCCAGGCCGAGATCGAAGTCCAGTCGACCGCGATAAAGAAAGCCCGGATCAACCTGGAGACTTCCCAGCGGAATCTATCCCGGGTAGCGGAGATCTTCAAGAAGAAGATGGTCCCGCAAGCCGATCTCGACGATGCGAAGAGCTCCGTGGAGCTCGCAAAACTTGGAGTGGAAGCCTCGCTGGCCCAGATGAAACAGCTCGCGACGAAACGGGTCGCGATCGGTAACCAGATTCTCGGAATCAAAGCGCAAATGGAAGGATCAGATGCCAGCGTCAGGCAAGCCGAAGCCCAGGTGCGGATCGCGCGGACGAACCTCGCGCGCACACGCATCTATTCCCCCATCGACGGCTTCGTCCTTTCGAAAAAGGTTTCCGCCGGTCAGACGGTTGCCGCGAACTTCCAGACTCCGACCCTTTTCACCATCGCCCGTGATCTGAAGAAGATGCAGATAGAAGCATTGATCGACGAAAGCGATGTCTGCAGGGTCCTCCCAGGGCAGGTCGCCACTTTCACTGTCGATCCTTTTCCCGACCGGAAGTTCGAAGCGATCGTCAGGGAGGTCTATATTTCCCCGAAGACCGAGGACAAGATCATGTATCCGGTCATCCTCGACCTCGAAAACCCCGATCGGGTGCTGAAACCGGGCCTGACCACGAAACTCGAGATCCTGGTCGAATCGCGGGAGGACGTTCTTCGCGTTCCCACCGAAGCTCTTTTCTTCACTCCCCCCGCGGAGATCCTCCAGAGATTTCCCCCGAAGGACGAGGATCTGACGGGAACCGAGACCAACACCATCTGGATTCTCGAGAGAGATACCGGTGCCAAACCCATAGAGATCCACGCCGGGATCTCGAACGCGAACTTCACCGAGGTGCTCGAAGGCCCAGTGGCATCCGGAGCGACGGTGATCCGGTTCAAGCACGAGTGGTGGATGGGATGGTTCAACCCGAGATGACGGCCGGGAGCGATTCCCCTCCTCTGATCCGGGCGGTGCATCTCAAGCGGACATACCGGATGGAAGGGGTGGAGATCCGGGCGCTCCAGGATGCATCTTTAGAGGTTCGGAGGGGCGAGTTCGTTGCCATCATGGGCCCCTCGGGTTCAGGCAAATCGACCTTGATGCACCTCCTGGGTTGTCTCGACACTCCTGATGAGGGAACGCTCTTCCTGGAGGGCCGGGAAGTCAACTCCCTCGACTCCGACAGCCTCGCCCGGGTCAGAAACTCCAGGATCGGATTCGTCTTCCAGGACTTCAACCTTTTTCCCCGTTCGAGTGCGATCGAGAATGTCGAGATGCCGCTGGTTTTCGCGGGAATCCATCCAGCCGAGCGCCGGAAACGGGCTTTGGCCGCTCTCGAGGCTGTCGGCCTCGCCGGCCGCGGGAATCATTTCCCGAACCAGCTCTCGGGGGGCGAGCAACAACGCGTGGCGGTCGCCCGCGCCCTGGCAGCAAACCCCGTGATGATCCTCGCCGACGAGCCTACGGGCAACCTGGATTCGCGGAACGGCCTCGAGGTGATGGGGCTTTTCCGTAGCCTCCACCGCCAGGGAATCACCATCGTCATCATCACCCACGATCCGCAGGTGGCCTCCTTCGCTGACCGGTTCGTCCGGATGGGTGACGGACGGATCCAGGAGGATCGGAAGAACGAAGCACAACCGCTGGAAGCTCCAACGCAAGCGGCCGCGGCGAAACAGATTCCGGGCGGGGAGTCAGGAGACTTTCTCAGAAGCGGATTCCACTGGATGCTTCTTGGGCAGGTCGCCACATCGGTCCGGTTGGCCTGGCTTGCCCTGTGGCGGAATCCCATCCGGTCGCTGTTGACGACCCTGGGAATCATTATCGGAGTGGGTTCGATCATCACTCTCACCGCCGTAGGAAAGAACGTCTACCTTGTCATCCAGAACCAGATCTTCAAACTCGCGAAAGACCTCGTAACAGTTCAGCCTTCCTACAAGCATCACCGGAACGGAAAATGGCAGATGGGGAAACTGACCGAGGATGACGCAGATGCAATCAGACAGGTTTGCCAGAACGCCCTGGCGGTCGTCCCCGAAATGGGAACGGGAGGAAACGCGGTCTTCCGGAACCGTTCCGCCTACGTCATTCCGATAGGCACTACGCGGGACTGCCTCATGATCTCCGGAGGCGAGATCGGGAAGGGGCACCTTTTCTCCGCCCAGGAATACGCAGCCGCTGCAAAGGTCTGCGTGCTTCCTCAGGAGATCGCCGACAAGCTTTTCCCCGACTGCAGTCCGCTCGGAAAAACGATCGAGATCAGAAACGTTCCTTTCGAGGTGATCGGGGTCCTTTCCCAGTCAGGGGGCAATCTCAGCCGGATCTTTTCCGGAATCGATCAGAAGCTTCTGATCCCCCTTTCAACCTTCAAAAGGCGCCTCGAAAGGAATCAGACCGATCTCAGACAGGTGGAGAAGATCACCATCCTGGCGGACAGCGCCGACAGCCTGGGGCCGATCACAAGGCAGGTCCGCAAGCTGCTGAGATGGCGGCATGGAATCCCGAGGGACCAGCCTTTGGACGTCTACGCAAAGAACACGGAGGAGATCGCTCTGATCGTGGGGATGATGCTGATGTCGATATTCCTGTTCATAGTGGCTATTGCCTCGATCTCTCTGGTTGTTGGTGGAATCGGGATCATGAACATCATGCTCGTCTCGGTCACCGAGCGAACGCGGGAGATCGGCATCAGCATGGCGATCGGAGCCCGACGTGCCGATGTCTTGAGACAGTTCCTGATCGAGTCGGTTACCCTTTCGGGAATCGGCGGTTGGGTCGGGATCATCGGTGGAATCCTCCTGGCTTTCGCCGCACAGATCACGATGGAGATGGCGGCAATCGGGCCCTGCAAATTCGACGTCTGGGCTTTCCTCGAGGTGGTGGGCCGGTTCCTCGGATATCCCTGGATCTCGCTTGGGATCATCGGTGGAGCTTTCGGTTTCTCCGCCACGATCGGGATATTCTTCGGCCTTTATCCGGCCTGGCGCGCTTCCCGGCTGGATCCTATCCGCGCCCTTCGGACTTTGTAGGGCTTTTCATTATCCCCGACGGTTCCGGCGAGCTGAAAGGGCTCATTCCTCCGCCCCATCCTGGAGGTCGTGCCGGTTTTTCTTCACAGGGATGCCCGAAAATCGTCAAGAGCTGTACCAACCGGCGCGAAGATTACATTGTAAAGCCGCTCTGTAAAGGCCTTTTACTTTTCCCCAACATTTTGGCACGAAAGCTGCGGATGAGATTCCGCTCACCTCTTGTTGGATGAAAAAGTTGGGGAGGAAAATAAGATGAAAAGAACCCTGAAGCTCACGGCACTGATCGTTCTGGTACTTGCGGGAACCTGTCTGGCGGCCCCCATGGGCGGTCATGGCGGTGG
>CAYRYU010000100.1:5081-14423 GCA_964428355.1 uncultured bacterium | reverse complement strand
GGCAACAACTATCCCCCCCTGCCCCCCAATCATGGTGGCCATGATGACCATGGATATTATCCCCCGCTTCCCCCCAACCCCCCGTCGAACTCGAACTACCAGGTCAAGCGCATCCACAGCGAGATCAAGAACCTCTTCTATCGCGTCCAGGACTACTCCTACCAGGGAACCAATCCCCGCGAGTTCGCCCGGATCCTTGGCCAGATCAGCAACGCCCTCTCCGACCTGGCAATCGAAGTCCCCTACAGCAGCCGCGATGAAGTCCGGTCGATCCGTGATCGGATCGAGCGTGCCCGGTTCACCCTCGTGACCGAGAATGATTACCGCGAAGCCGTTTCGATGACCCGCCGCGCCGAAGATCAGTACCGCCGGCTAATGGACCGCATCCTGGGTTACGAAGCCTGAGAAACCAGAAAAGGAAATTCAACCTCCAACCCTGAGGTTTCACCAAAAGCATCCCCCGGATCTGATTCCGGGGGATGTTTTTTGGGCCTCCATCCGGGATTCCAGGTTCCGGTTCCGCGAGTAGCGTCAGGTTTCGCCTTTTTCTTCGGAATCTTCGACTGCCCCGATACCGGGAAAGGGTATCGGAGGCTGAGCGACCTGGGGAGAGCGACCCCGGGCAAACGAGAAGAAGATTCCGACTCCGCAGAGACAACCGAAAACCCGGAACCCGATCCGACAGCAGGTGGTGAACTTCGCGATTGCCACCGGCGAGATTTCAGGCCCCCCGGTCGCGGCTCCAAGATACTTCGCGAAGAGGAACATGGTTATTCCCATGCTGCACATCTGCCCTATCACGCGCATCGTGGAGAGGATCCCCGATGCAAGCCCATAATGACGCTTTTCCACGGAACTCATGACGCAGTTTATGTTCGGGGACGAGAAAAGTGCGAACCCGAACCCGATGAAGGCAAGTGCTCCGACTATCCACCCCGTCGGCGTCTCTACGTCCATTCCCGAAAGCAGGAAGAGCCCTGCCATCGTGCAGACCATTCCCGAGGTTGCGACAAGGCGGGCCTCGAACCAGTCCGAGAGTTTCCCGGCCAATGGCGAGAAAAAAGCCTGCATCAAAGGCTGCGCCACCAAGATGATTCCGGCCTGTTGCGGGGAACGGCCTTTGACATTCTGGAGGAAAAGGCTCATCAGGAAGCTGATCCCATACGTCGCGCCGTAATGGACCATCGCCGCCAGGCTCGAGAGGGTGAATGCCCTGTTATTCAAAAAGATCCCCATCGGCAGGATCGGATTCGTCCCTTTCATTTGTGTCCCCAGGAAAACGGCCACGAGAAGAACGCCCGTTCCGATCATTCCGATTCTCATCGCTCCGTTTTGTGCTGACACTCCCATGATCAAAAGTACAAGCGATGCCCCGTAAAGAACGGACCCCACCCAGTCGAACCGCCCGGCTTCCGGTTCCGCCCATTCCCGCTCGATTCCGTAAAGAACCAGAAGCACGGTCCCGATTCCGACCGGGACGGGGAAAAGGAAAATGCTCCTCCAGCCGAAGTGCTCGGTCAACAAGCCCCCGAGGAACGGTCCCGCCGAAAGCCCCATGTAGACCGCGGCGACAGAGATCCCCAGAGCCTGGCCCCTTTCACCCGGAGGGAAAACCGACGTTATTATTGCCGTCCCCGTCGCGAAAATCATTGCGCAGGCGATTCCCTGCAGGATGCGAAGCACGATCAGCATCGGAACCGAATTCGCCAGGCCCAGGATGGTTGAGGCGATCGTGAAGACGACGATCCCGATCGTGAAGAACCTCTTCCGTCCGTATTGGTCGGCAAGCCGCCCGAACGGCAGGAGAAACACGGAGGAGGAAAGCAGGAAGGACGTCACGATCCAGCCCAGCATCAGGTGGTCGGCACCGAACTCCTTCCCGATCGTGGGCAGGGCTACGTTTACCGACGAGATCATGAACGGGGTCAAAAAGGATCCCAGGACCGCGACATAGAGCGCGTTGCGTTTCAGGCGCGAGGAATCGCCCTCCCGGGGTTCACGGCTCGATTCCTCAAGCATTGCGCTTTTCAGGGAACCTTCAGAAACTCTTCAAAGGTGCCTGCTGCCAGGGCCGGGTTCAACCGCTTCTCCTCGCCAAGGGTGGCCGTGGGGGAGCGACCGTAATCATGCCCGGGACAGACGATGAGCCCATCGGGAAGCCTCTTCAACCGCCCGAGACTGGCGAAAAGCTCCCGGGCGTCACCGCCCTCCAGGTCCGTCCGGCCACAGTTCCCTACGAAAAGGGTGTCTCCCGTGATCAGCCACTTGTCGGAAACGAGAAGGCAGATCCCGCCGGGCGCATGACCCGGAGTGTGAAAAACCTTGACGAGGCAGTCCTTCCCACAGGAAAAACCCTGACCGTCCGAAAGCGTCCCGTCAAGGCGGACTTCCCCCCGAAGGAATTTTTCGCACCCCGGATGGGCCATGATCGAAGCCCCGGTTCGGGCTTTGACTGCCTTCGCTGCGTTCACGTGATCGAAATGGTGATGGGTGAGAATGATCCGGGTGATGTCCAGCTTCAGCGCTTTCGCCCGGCCGACGATCTTCTCGCCATCGAAAGCAGGATCCACGATGAATCCTTCGTGGCTTTCGTCGTCCCCGACGAGATAGCAGAAATTGGACATGGAGCCGACAGAAAGCTGGTCGAAAATCATCCGTTTTCCTTCCTTTCCTGGAGGGTGGTCCAAGGTTACCCTCCCCCGGTTCCGATTTCAACGGATTTCCGACTCCTATTTCCGGGTCGGATTTCGGAGGGTTGGGGGTTTTGACAAATCCCCGAAACGATGACAGGATTTAACCGGCCAAACACACCCAAGCCATTTCGCCGAAGGAACCTTCGATGTCAGAGCCCATGGACCCCTCAACGAAGGATAACCCGGTCCGGACCGCGGTCTCGTTCGGTGCCGTGGCGTTTGCCGCATTCATCGCACTTTGGCTGATTCTCTATCTCGCACAGCCCACGGTTTCGGTCACCCATTCCATTCCCCCCAAAAAAGCCTGCAACATGAATTGCATTGTCTACACAAATGCTGTTGAAATGTTCAACATGGAGAACCCCAATAACCCCATCACGCGATTTGACCCGATTACCCAGGAAACCAGGCTCGTCGACGATGGGTTCCTGCGCGGCCCCCTTCTTCTCCCCAATCCGGCTTGCAGATACTCGGGCACAGTGGATGAGCAGGGCTGGATAATCAGCTGCAGCTTTCACGGAACAAACTCGAGGGACTTTTACAAGCCCCGAGAGAACTTTCTCTACAAGCTGCTCCGTGGGCTTCGTCTGGAAGGAATCGCGTTCACGGTTGGAATCGCCCGCTATCCCCCCGAGGAATGCCGGTGAGAACATGATGTTTCAGCAAGATTCCCCGGCCCTGCCGGCTTCAACATCCGCATGAACATTATCACTCACGCATTGATGGGCTGGTGCATCGGCCAGACCGTGTCGGAACGGGACCCGGTCACGCACCCATCCTCTCCCGGAAAGCGCCGGGATGCAGGCTTGATCGCTCTGGCATCGGTTTTCCCGGACCTCGATTCGATCGGGATCATCCCGGAACTTTTTACACGTGGGTCCGGAAACGAGTTGAACTGGTTCAGCGAGTATCACCACGTCATCGGGCACAACCTGACGGCGGGTTTGGCCGCGACGTTTCTGGCGGCTCTCGTCGCCTCCCACCGGAGCAGGACCGCGCTCTGGTTCTTCCTTTCCTTCCACATCCATCTGTTGTGTGATATCGTCGGGGCGAAGGGCCCCGAAGGGGAGCAGTGGCCCGTAACGTATCTCTACCCCTGGTCACGCGACTGGCAGCTCGTCTGGAGCGGTCAGTGGGAAATCAATGCCTTGCCCAATATCCTTCTGACGATCGGCCTCCTTTTCGTCTTTTTTCTCCTCGTCAGGAAGCATGGCTACTCTCCCCTGGCCTACATCTCGAAGCGGGCCGATGAGGCCTTCGTCTCCACTATTCTCGCACGTTTTCCAACGAAACCATGAGTTCCCCGTATCCGAACGACACGATCGGTCTTTACGTCCATGTTCCCTTCTGCCTGACGAAGTGCGGGTATTGCAGCTTCTTTTCGGTGGAACCCCACTCCGACAAGGTGGAGAGGTATCTTGAAGCGCTGAAGCGGGAAACCCTCCACAGGCTTTCCCCCGAGGTCGGGAGAAGGGTTCGTACTGTCTTTGTCGGTGGTGGAAACCCCTCTTCCATTGGCCCTGTTGCTCTGCGCCGCCTGCTCGACATCCTGCAGGCCTGCCTTGCCCAGGCCCGAATCGAGGAATGGACGGTCGAGACGAATCCCGAGACCCTTTCCACCGAGACCGCCGGCCTTTTGAAACCTCTCCCGCATCTTCGGCTGAGCATGGGAATCCAACGTCTGCGCGACGATGAACTGGAGTTTCTCGGTCGCAACACTTCCCTTTCGAAGGCATTCCAGGCACTGGATATCGCGGGAAATACAACGTCGAACGTCGGGGTCGATTTCATCCTGGGAGTCCCCGGACTTCCCTCGCTCGGGAACCATCTCGCCGCGTTCCTGGACCGGTTTCCCGTCCGCCACGTCTCGGCATATTTCCTTTCCGCCGAGGAGGGAACGCCTCTGATGGATAGCGTCAGGTCGGGTTCGGTCGGAGATCCCGCCGAGGTCGGTCCTGAAGAGCTTTTCGAGATTCGCAGCCTTCTGGGGAACCGGGGGTTTCAGCATTACGAGGTTTCCAACTTCGCCCTTCCGGGGTCCGAATGCCTCCACAACCTGAACTACTGGCACAATGGCGATTTCATCGGGCTCGGCCCCGCGGCGGTGGGAACGGTCCAGGGCAGGCGATTCACCAACCCCTCGTCACTCGACTCCTATTTCCAGGGACTTCCGTCCATGGTCGAGGTCCTTTCCGGGTCCGAGCGCCTCGAGGAATACCTGATGCTGAGGCTGAGATTGCTCCGTGAAGGATTCGACCCGGCCGAAGGGGAGTTCCTTTTCGGTGAAGCTTTCGCCAGGCTCCAAAAGCCTCTGGAAGGGCTCATCGAGGCGGGGGACCTCGTCCGGGAAAGCGACGGCCGCATCCGCCTTTCCGAAAAGTCCCTTCCATTCGCGAATCGGGTGATCTCCAGCCTCTTCTGACCATTCCATCCCGGCCTCGATCAACCATTGCATTTCGGGGGGGCACCCCTTATACTTATGCCCGTTTTTTTGCCCCACTCTCCCGATCGGAGTTTTCCAATGTCCCATCTTTCCCATGTCGAAGGCTACTGCATCAAGGACAACCGCCTCTTTTTCTCGGGATGCGACACCGTGGAACTCGCCCGGCAGTTCGGCACTCCCCTCTGGGTTCTGAGCGAGGATATCGTCCGGGACAAGTGCCGCCGCTATGTCGGTTCCTTCAAACGTCACGGAGTGAAGGCCACGGTGGCATACGCAGGAAAGGCCTTCCTGACCACAGGTTTTTGCCGCCTTCTGCAAAGCGAGGGAATGGGCCTTGATGTCTGCTCCGGCGGGGAGGTCGCCACCGCCGTTAAGGCCGGTTTTCCCATGGATCGGGTCCTGTTCCACGGGAACAACAAGACTCCAGACGAAATACGGATGGGAGTGGAAAGCGGAATCACCAGGTTCGTCGTGGACAATTTCCACGAACTGAAACTCATCGAGGATCTTGCCGGGGAAAAGGGCAAGCGGATTTCCGTCTTCCTCAGGGCAACCCCGGGGATCAACACCCACACCCACTCCCACATTCAGACCGGCCATCTCGACACCAAGTTCGGATTCGGGATCGAGAACGGTCAGGCCCAGGAAGCCATCCGAACCACCGCCAAAATGAAGAATGTGAACCTGATCGGCCTCCATTGCCACATAGGCTCCCAGCTTTTCGATTTGACCTCGTTCCGAGCCGCGATCGGAATCGTCCTCGATTTCATGGGAGGTCTTCGCGAGTTCTTTCCACGTGATACCTGGGAACTCGACCTCGGTGGGGGGCTTGGAATCCGCTACACGAGCGAGGACTATCCTCCCCCGATCGAGGAGTACATCGACACCCTGGTCGATGGAACCCGAAAGAAGACTGCGGAACTTGGGATGTCGATGCCCACTCTCTGGATCGAACCGGGACGATCGGTCGTGGGGCCGGCGGGAATGACTCTTTACACTGTCGGAGCGGTGAAACCGATCCCCAACGTTAGGACCTACCTGTCGGTCGACGGATCGATGGCCGACCATCCGAGGACCGCCCTCTACGGTGCCGTCTATACCTCGGTCATCGCGAACAAGGCTGGTCGGGCACCGGACAACGTCTACGCCGTATCGGGAAAGGCCTGCGAAAGTGGGGACATGATCATCTACCAGGCCCCACTCACCGAGGTCGAACCCGGAGACATACTCGCGGTTTTCTGCACAGGGGCCTACCATTACTCCATGAGCTCCAACTACAACCGGCTTCCGCGCCCCGCCGTAGTCGGCCTTTCGCAAGGAAATGCCCACCTGCTCGTCCGGCGCGAGACTTTCGACGACCTTCTCCGGAACGATCTCGACCCCTTCGGGGACGGCAAATGAAATGAAGCCCCTGATCGTCCAGAAGTATGGAGGAAGCTCGGTGGCCACACCCGAGCTGATCCTGAGGGTTGCCAAACGTGTCGTTGCCACGAGAGCGGAAGGGAACGACGTGGTGGTAGTGATCTCGGCGATGGGAACCACAACGAACAAGCTGATCAAGCTCGCGGAGAGGATCTGCCGACGCCCTCCCGACAGGGAGCTGGACATGCTTGTCGCAACGGGGGAGCAGGCAAGCTGCGCACTCCTGGCCATGGCCATCCAGTCGCTCGGCGGAAAAGCAATATCCTACACCGGCCAACAGGTCGGGATCATCACCTCTTCATCACACACGAAAGCCCGGATCGAAAAGGTTGCGCAAGCCGGGAAGATCCGGGAAGCCCTTTCCGCGGGCTCGGTCGTCATCGTCGCGGGTTTCCAGGGGATGACGGATGCTTTCGAGATAACGACCCTCGGTCGCGGAGGGTCTGACATCACTGCGGTCGCCCTTGCCGCGGCTCTGAAAGCCAAGGTCTGCGAGAAGCTCACCGACGAGGATGGGATCTATACCGCCAACCCCAAGAAGATTCCCCAGGCACGGCGGCTCGAATCGCTTTCCTACGAGGAAATGCTCGAGCTGTCCAGCCTCGGAGCGAAGGTTCTTCACCCGCGCGCAGTGGAATGCGCGATGAAGCACAAGGTTCCCCTGCATGTCAGGTCCAGTTTCAGCGACCAGGAAGGCACCTGGATCAAGGAGGAAGAGCCCTGCATGGAAAAAGCCGAAGTCTGCGGAATCACCTATGACGTGGCGGAGGCAAAGGTCTCCGTTCTCGACATTCCCGACCGCCCCGGAATCGCCGGCGGGATCTTCTCGGCTCTCGCGGCTGCAGAGATCAATGTCGACGTCATTGTCCTCAACAAGACACGAGGGGGGCTCACCGACCTCAGCTTCACGCTCCCAAGGTCCGATCTCGACAAAGGGGTGCAGATCCTCAGGGAAATGTCCCAACGCCAGGGATACGGAGACGTGATCTCGGATGTCGCCATCGCAAAGGTTTCGATAGTGGGAGCCGGAATGCGCTCCCACCCGGGAGTGGCCGCCAGGATGTTCGAGGCCCTCGCCCGGGCCAACGTCAACATCAACCTGATCTCGACATCCGAGATCAAGGTCTCGTGCGTCATCCCCGAGAACGACCTGGACAGGGCACTGGCCGCCATCTATGAGGCGTTCGAGATGGATTCTGTCCCTGAACGACGCAGTGTGCGCAAATCGCAGAAAGCGAGAGAGAAAAAATGACCGCTAAAATGAAACCCGCAAAGAGAATCCTCGACCTTCCCCCTTACCTCTTCAAGGAAATCGACGACAAGAAGAGGGCCCTGACCGCAGCGGGGAAATCTCTCCTGAACCTGGGAATTGGGGATCCCGATCTTCCCACCCCGTCTTTCATCGTGGAAGCGATGGCAAGGGAGATGGGAAAGAACGAGAACCAGAAATACCCGGCTTATGAAGGATGTACAAGGTTCCGGAAGGCCGTCGTGGAATACATGAAGAACCGGTTTCAGGTCTCTCTCGACCCCGACCGGGAGGTGATGGCCCTGATCGGTTCGAAGGAGGGACTGGCACATTTCTCCTGGACCTATATCGATCCAGGTGACGTCGCTCTGGTCCCCGACCCGGGATACCCTGTCTACCGCACGACCACGCTTTTTTCCGGCGGTGAGGCTGTCGGGCTACCCCTGGAAGAAAGGAATGGTTTCTTTCCCGATCTGTCTGAAGTCCCCGAAAAGGTTCTCGGGAAAGCGAAGGCGCTCTACCTGAACTACCCAAACAACCCGACCGGGGTCATTCCCTCTCGGGAAAAGCTGACCGAGACCATCGCCTGGGCTCGGAAGCACGGAGTGATAATCGTGTCCGACGCGGCCTACGCCGAATTGGTCTATGATCCCGCGAAACGGATGAGTCTTCTCGGCCTTCCCGGAGGAAAGGACGTCGTCGTCGAGTTCCACTCGTTCAGCAAGACCTTCAACATGACAGGCTGGAGAGTTGGATTCGTGGTGGGAAACGCCGACCTGATCGGCGGACTGCTCAAGATGAAGACCAACGTCGACTCCGGAACCTTCGAGGCGATCCAGCTCGCATGCGCGGAAGGCCTTGGAAAGATCGGCCCCTTCATGGAATCCTTGATCGGAACTTATCGCGCGCGCCGGGATTCCCTTGTCGAGATCCTGAAGAGGCGCGGATGGGAAGTCATTCCCCCCGAGGGGGCTTTCTACGTCTGGGCCAAATGCCCGAAGGGTGTTTCCTCGAAAGAATGGACCATGAACCTCCTCGAAAAGACCGGGATAGTCACCACTCCGGGATCCGGCTTTGGTGATCATGGTGAAGGCTACATCCGTTTCGCGCTCACCCAGCCCGTCGAAGTCATCCGCCAGCTCGACGAACGCCTCGGTTCCCTGGCTTGAACGGCGGAAATGCGTCCATCTTTTTATTGGGGACAGGTTGCTCCCCGAAAACCCTGATATCAGGCCAAGAGAAAAACCGGTAATGTGGTGCCGATTTTTTGATTCCCAATCCATCGATAGGGTGGATAGGAAATCTCCCGTTTATTGGGGACACTTTACCTGTGGCAAATGCTGATCTCAGGCCTTCGAAAAAAACGGTAATGTGGCACAATTGAATTTGCGGCGGGCGCCGGCGGCGCTCATGAAGCGGACCTTTCCGAAGACCGGGCGCTCGCTCCAGGCGCGGTCGTGGACCCCACCGATGCTCCAGGCGATGCCGGTGTAGCCGCTGGGGTCACGGCCGTCCAGCTCGTAGCGGTCGTTGAG
>CAYRYU010000100.1:1507-4981 GCA_964428355.1 uncultured bacterium | reverse complement strand
TTCGATGAAGCCAGCCGACAGGGAACGACATTATGGGCATCCACCTCGAAAACCGGACAGGAAACCCCCATTTCGACGAGGGAAATCCACCTCCTCCTGATCCGGAGGGGGCAGAAGTCCGTGAAGAGGGCCGCCGGACGATACGGGGCGAGAAAGCGGGGAATCTCCTCTCCGGGGTCCCCGAGAACCAGGAAAAACGCGATGCCTTTCCGGGAAAGCTCCTCGGCGGTTTCACGGAGCCCGCGCAGCAGGAAGTCGTAGGCCCGATGCGTCGCGTTCAGAAAGGCGGGGGCGAGGCAGAAGACAACGCCGAGCGGCCGTTTCCTTGCAAGGGACTCGGCCTGGGCGAAAAGAAGCGCCCAGTTGTCCTCGGAACGCACGTCGCGGGACATCCAGTAGAAAACCGCACCTCCTCCGTCGCGGCCTTCCCTCAACTGATTGACCCGGGAGAGGTTCATCGATTCAAGACTGGGCATACGGCTTCCTGAAACGCGGGAACAAAACCACGATTACCGCCGTGAGTACAATGCCGATCGAGAGCCATTGATCAGAGGTGAGGCCCGCCCTCCAGATCGGATTCAACCTGATGAACTCGACCAGGAACCGGGAAATCCCGAACCATCCCAGAAAAAAGGCGAACCTTCTCCCCGGTCCCATCGTCCAGTTACCTGACAGGAGGATCCCGAGAAGGATTGATTGTGACAGGGATTCATAAAGCGGGGTCGGGTGGACTCCGATATCGACCGGAAGAGGTTGTCCCGGGAACTGCTGGAGAAACAGCTTTGCCAGGAGCGGGTTTTTAGCGCTCAGGGTGGGAACGAGCCCGTTGGGGAAGTGCATCGCGCACCAGATCGTGGTGGGAAGACCGTAACAACCGTCTCCCGCGGCGATGCACCCCAGGCGACCCACGGCGTAGCCGATCGCAAGCCCCGGGGCGGTAAGATCCGCGATGAGGAGGAACGGTTTCCCCTCCTTTTTTATCCTGATGGCGGAAAGGAATACGGCAAGCAGATATCCGCCGATCACGGAGAAACCCGCCGGGCTGAAGGCCATTTTCAGGGGCATCTGGCAGAACGTCCCGAAATTCTCGATGATGTAGAGGATCTTCGACCCTCCGATTCCACCCAATATCGCCAGAAGGTAGATGTCCCAGGCGAGGGAGACGTCGACACCGTTCTTTCGGAACTCCCGGTTCGTGATGTAAATCGCGGAAAGGAAAGCCAAGGTCAGAAGAAGCCCATAGGACCCGATCCGGATGGGACCCCACTCGAAAAGAATCGGATGCATGGGGGCAAGGATACCACAGATCGATTGCTTCGGCGGAGGTGCGAACTCCCCGCGGGGGTTTCGAGATCACACCTTGACTACGCCAGGGGTGACCGATATCCTGAAAGCAAGTCCGGAAGGTGGAACCAAAGGGCCCGGGGATTCTTTCCGCTCCCCCCGAGACTGATTTGAATTTGGGAGGGTCTTCCCATGCAGAGGTTCTTCGAGCTGGTCTGCTCCTTGCTAGGAGCACTTGCGGTCATCCTGGTTCTGGCTTTCAGAACATCCCGGACCCAAGGAGTCTGCTACGGCCCGGGGTGGTGGCGGAAACTTCTCGCGGGCGGGCTTACGCTTCTGGGCCTGCTTGGAATACAGGGCGATCCGGCCGGGGCCGAGAACTGGGTGAAGAACCCGAACCTTGACCAGGGCAACGGGGCCGGTGATGAATCGGCCCCCGAAATCGACGAAATCGCCAGGCTCTGGGACGAAGCCGACGCCGTCGCCACCAACAAGAGGGGTCCATATCCCTTCGATCAGGCCGGAAAAGACAAGCTTCTTGCCGAGCTGAAGAAAGCCGCTGGCCAGGTTGAAACGCTTGTCAGCCGAAACCTGCTCACTTCGCCGGAAGGGGAACTCTTGAAACTTGACCTGGGAAGACTTGCAGCGGGAGTCGGGGAGATGCGGCCCACGGAAATGCAGGGCGCGACATGTTACCAGCCCATGATGTTCACCCCCGTCCGGGACAGCCTGGAAAACCTCGAAAAGCGCCTCCCGAACCTCGAAAAGTTGGTTTCAGGCAAGGTCTCGGCTCTGGTTCTGGGGAAGGTGCTTGAAAAAATGGAACTCGACCTGAAAACCCTTTCCGCCAGAAAAGACGGTCCTAATCAGATGGAAAAGATCGATGAGACGAAGGCAGCCGAGACCGAAAAGCGCGTCAGGGAAGCAATCGCCGTTATCAGGGCAACTTCTTCCGCCGGAGCCCCCTCCGGAACGAAAGGGCCCGATTCCCAACCCGGGTTTTCAAACCCAGAGTTTTCACAAACCTGGAACGAGGTTTCTGAGGCTTTTTCCGCTCAAGAAGCACTGCTTGGAAAGCCCTCCACCGAAAAGCAGCGTGACGCCGAAGAAAAGGAGCGCGGTGAGGCTGGGAAGGCACTCGATGAAATGGTTTCGAAAGGGCTTCTCGGTTCCGACGAAGGGACCCTGGTCAAGAAGGAACTCGAGTTCAACCAAGAATCGATCAGGATCGATCCCCCCTCCGATTCACAGGTGGAATGTTACGAACAGATGTACATCAGCCCGATGAAGATGACCATGGATCGACTTGCCCAACGCCTCCCCTTGCTTGGGAAGATCGTTGCAGCCGGGAAGCTGAACCCCCTCGTCGGTGAAAGAGTTCTCGCCGCCCTGGAAAAGGACCTCCAAAGCCTTCGGGAAAGCCGGGGAAGTTCCGATGCGACCGAAGCCGACCTGAGGAAATCCGAGGAGATGGAAAAGGAAGCGGCCGGGCGGATCGACCAACTGAAAGCCCTTCTCGGAAAAGACAAATGAGGAACTGAGCATGCAGAAAGCCATCGAGGTAGCTGTTTCCATCCTGGGAGCGCTGATCGTCATCCTTCTCCTCGTGCTTCGGCCTGATCACAAGCGGAATGCCTCCCAGGGCCCCGCCTGGTGGCGAAAACTCGTCGCCGGGGGCTTGACCCTGCTGGGGCTCCTTGGCGTCCAGGGCTCCCCCGCCAGGGCCGAGAACTGGATCAGGAACCCCAACCTGGAGGGGACGAAGAATTCCGGGCAGGAAGCTTCCCCCGAGATTTCCGAACTGGCCCGCATCTGGGATGATGCCGATGCCGCAGCTTCCGGGAAGAAGGGGGACTACCCATTCGACAGCGCGGGAAAGCAGAAGCTCCTGGCAGACCTCGAAAGTGCCGGTTCGGTGGTAGATTCCCTTGTGGGCCGTGGGACTCTTTCGACTGACGAGGGGAAACTTCTGAAAGCCGATTTCGAGTCCCTCGCAAAAGGGGTCCAGAGGAAGAGACCCACGGAGATGAAGGGAGCGACATGCTACAAGCCCATGATGTTCACCCCCGTCGGGGACAGCCTTGGAAGGCTTGAAGAGCGGCTTCCGAGCCTCGAGAAACTTTCGTCGGGAAAGGTTTCCCCCATCGTGTTCGAAAAGGTCCTCTCCCGGATGGAGCAGGATCTCGCCAC
>CAYRYU010000100.1:0-1407 GCA_964428355.1 uncultured bacterium | reverse complement strand
CAAGGAAACGAACGAGGCCCGGAAAGCTCTCGAGATGCTGGTTTCCAAAAAGCTTCTCTCTTCCGGCGAAAGCGACCTGGTGGAGAACGAGCTGAAGTTCAACAGCGAGGTCATCAGGATCGATCCTCCCTCCGACAGCAACGTCGAGTGCTACAAGCGAATGATGATAACCCCCTTGCAGAGGTCATTGGAACGCCTCGACCAGCGGCTTCCCGTCCTGCAGAAAGTCCTGGAGGGAAAGAGAGTGAACCGTCTCGTGGGGGACAGGGTCCTTGCCGCTCTCGAAAGCGATCTGAAGATCCTGGTGGAGGCCCGTGGGTCGGCGAAGGGCGAAGAATCCGAACTGAAGAGGGCCGTGGGGCTGGAAAAGACCGTGGCTGCAATGATCGATGAGTTGAAGAGCGTCCTGGGCCAGAGTCGTTGAGAGATGACTTCTTCCCCGAGTGCCAGGCTTCAAAGCCTCATCTTCGAAATGACGGCCAGGTGCAATTTCGATTGTCTCCATTGCTACAACGTCTGGAAGAACCGGAAACCCTACCATTGCGACGAGCTTCCTACGGCTGAGACCCTGGCAATGCTCGACAAGATCCTGAACGAAACAGGAATTCCACACATCACCCTTACGGGCGGAGAGCCTCTCCTGCGGGAAGATTGGCGGGATATTGTCTCGCATCTTCTCGGACGTGGAACGACCGTCAACCTGATTTCCAACGGCAGCCTTCTGACGGAGAAGAACATCCAATGGCTCAGAGGCCGCAAGATCGGGGTCTTCGAGCTTCCGCTTCTCTCCTGCGAGCGGGAAATCCACGACCGCATGAGCGGTTTCCAGGGAGCCTTCGACCGCGTGACCCAGGCGATCGCCGACCTGAAACTCGCCGGAGAAGTGGTTGTGACCGTTTTCGTCGCGACGAGGCTGAACCTTCCGACGCTGGCGGAAACGATTGAACTGGCCTTCGCACTCGGGGTTGACGGAATCATGCTCAACAGGTTCAATCCCGGGGGAAGGGGGTTCGAAAACCTCGATCTCCTGCAGGCCTCTCCCGAAGAGATGCAAGAGGCCCTCGCGATCGCGGAGAGGCTCGGCAAGCAATTCCAGATTCCGATCAGCTGTTCCATAGCGATGCCGCCCTGCCTTTTCGAACTGAAGGGTTTCGAGCACCTCACCTTCGGATTTTGCGGAGCGGGCACGGAGAGGGCCTACTTCACGATGGACCCCGCCGGGAACATCCGCCCGTGCAACCACAGCCCGACGCTCCTGGGAAACATCTGCGATTCCTCCTTCGACACCATCAGGGAGTCCCCCGCACTTGCTTCCTTCATGACCGCCCATCCGGCCATTTGCGGAGGTTGCGAACTGGAGATGAAGTGTCTGGGCGGCTGCAAGGCCGCCGCCGAAGCCTGTTACGG
>CAYRYU010000099.1:24242-27002 GCA_964428355.1 uncultured bacterium | reverse complement strand
TAAACCAATGGCCTAGAATGGCTAATACACCCGAACTTTTTTTTTGTCAACGAAAGGGTACCAGGAAGGGCCCGGACAGAGTCAGGGAACGGACATCCGGAAAACAGCTTCGTTTGTCGCGAAGAAGACGTAGGGCTCGGAAACGCCTATGAGGTTCACCCGGTCCTGGGTGTTCACCACCCTCCAGTCGAGTTCCTGATAGAGGGCAACCCCGCTCGACCCGGTCCCCTCGAAGGAAGCCCAGAACAGGTCGGCATTCCGGTCGTCCATGACCATGTCCGTTATCACCTTCGCAGTCGGGCTGGCGATTGGAATCAATGGCTGGTAATCTTTTCCGTCGAAGGTCTGAACTCCCTTCTGCCCGACTATCACAAGCGTCCCGTTCGACCGGCGGCCAAGTTTCACGATCGGGCCCAGATTTCCCGTTCCCTTTGGGGAAAGTCGCTTGAAGGACTGCCCATCGAAGATGTACTGCTCGCCAACGTCGGTTCCCATGATCAGATACTGCGGAAGCCCCAGGAGGGCCGTGATCTTCCCCGCGGGTTTGCCGTCGTCGTATCGGAGAAGAGCCATTGAAGCGTTCTGCAGATCGAATGCCTGCTGGAAGGTATCCATCAGCCCGAGGGCTTTGAGTGCTTCCGCGGCGGATGCGGGGTTGGAGGCCAGAAGTTTCCTGAGGTTGTCCACGTCGTAATTCACGAACTTCGCCCCGTCGAAAACCGAGACCTGACCGGAGATTTTCGGGCCCGGGCCTCCGGAAACGAAAATGTGCTCCGCCTTGTCGATCTCGACGCGCTCGGTGATCTCGTCGGGGAGGCCGTCCTTTTTCAGGAACTGTTTCCGGTAGGTCGGCCCCAACCGCCAGAGACCGTGGTCGCCGGTTACCCAGATGTCGCCATCCTTGTCGCCGGCAATGTCCGTCACCTTCTGGTGGAACATCGGAGTGTTGTTCGAGTTGAAAGCCCCGGTCTGGGCCTTCGATTTGATATCGAAGGTCAACAGCCCGTCCTTCTCGGTTCCAATGTAGAGGGTTTCCCCGATCAGTTCAAGGGCGGTCGCCTTTCCCCACCAGATGTCTTCGGGGACAGTGGGAGCACCCGAGAAGTATTTCCGGTAACGTGCGAGACCTCCGTCGAAGGTCCCTATCCAGGTCTCCCCGTCCTCCCTGGCGGAAATGCAGGTGATCCGGTTGCTGGGCAAACGGGAGTTCTCCGTGTTCAGCATTCTCCGTTGCCCGTCGATGCAATAGAAGATCAATCCCTGATCCTGGGTTCCAACCCAAAGCCCTTTCAGAAGAGGGAAATCGCCGGCGAAGACCTTGAGGTCGTCTTGCAGTTCGATCACTTTCTGGATGTACCCCTCCTGGGCAGCCACATCCTTATTGAGAATGTTCTGGTATTGGACCCAGAGATCTCTGGACCGTTGTTTAAGGGATCCGACTTTTTCCTCATATGATTTCTGTCGGGCGGTCGATGGGCCTTCCAACCTGGCATCCTGAAAGAAAAGGTCTGCGAGGGAGGCACCAATATCCTGTCGGAGGTCGAGACGGGTCACCCATACCCCGGGCAGAATTTCCGAACAGGTTGCGGGGGTAATCAGGAACAGACCTTTCGACCCCCCAACCAGCAGTGAGTCGTTGAGCAGTCCGAGCCCGCCAACCCAACCGAAATCCGTGTCCGGGAATTCCACGGGTTCGAGAGAGGCTCCCTGGAGTTTGAAGAGTCCCGCGCTGGTCCCGAACCAGAGCTCAGTCGCCCGCCCCTGGATGCATCCGAATCCTGAGGGGAATTTGTTCCGCTCGTAGGTGAAGGGCTGGAATGCGGACCCCATGATTTCTCCCGCGGAGTTGTCCAGGCCGGCGTAGAAGTGGTTCCCCTCGAACCGGAGAGAAAGGTAGTTTGTTCCGGGCGCCCCCGAAAGTGGGATCGGCTCGAACGATGGAATTCCAAGGAAGTCCGTGATCTTAACCACTCCCTGGAGGGTTCCGGCATAGACCGATTTCTTGTCGGGGCCGAGGACGAGCGAGGGGACCGTTGGGGACGGGAATGGAGGTGTGGAGGTGGGGGAATAGACTTCCCATGCCCCGTTCTTGTAAATCAGGAGGCCGCTTCCCTCCGTCCCTACGAAGATTGCGTTGTCGAGGGCGAGAATCGACCTGACGTGGTTGGTCGGAAGTCCGTTGAAGGTGTTGAAGATCTGGAAGTAGCCGCTTTGCAGAAGCAGCATCTCGGGAGGCGGGAAGTGTTGAGGACCGGGTTCGGGATCGCAGGCCTCCAAACCGGCCCCGAGGAGAAAAGTGAAAATGACGGCAAGTCCCAAGACCTGAAGAGTTCTTCTCATAGGCAGTCTCTCCCCGTATGCTTCGGACCTGAAAGGAAAAGGATGGTTCTGCATGCCGCTTCAAAAAGCCGGGGAAAAGGCGTCACCGAAATTCCCGGACGTTCGACGCCCAGATCAGCGCCCTCCGGCGGGAACAAGGTGGTCCAAAACGAGGTTTCAGCGCTTCCGAAGCTTCAGCCCGGTTCCGCCACAGTCGATGAAAGAACCGACTGCGCCGTTTCCGCCTCCGCTTCCACGCGTGTTGGGAGTGAAATTGGTGTTCCCGGTGTTGATGTTGGGGCCGTTCCCCGCCCCGCCGCCACCGCCGGCGTTACCGCCACCTGCCGCGCCGGCAGCCCCGCCGCCACCGCCATTGCCGCCGCCGGCGTTTGCGCCCCCACCTGCCCCGGCTCCACCGCCCTGACCGCCACCCGGCACGCC
>CAYRYU010000099.1:0-24142 GCA_964428355.1 uncultured bacterium | reverse complement strand
CCCAGGATCGGGTTGACGGAGGGACCGGAGTAGGCTAGATTGAATTCCATGATCGAAAACGGGCATGTGGTATGCCGTCATTACAAAGTTCTTTCGCCACTGGGCCACGGGGGAATGGGCCAGGTCTACCGGGCCCTGGACACGAACCTCGGCCGCGAGGTCGCCCTGAAGTTCCTCAGCGCTGAATCGGCCAAGGACGAAGAACTGGTCAAAAGGTTCATCAACGAGGGACGGATCCTTGCCACCATCCGCCACCGGGCAGTCGTAAGCATCTACGCTTCGGAGTTCGACGACGAAACCAGGCTTCCTTTTCTCGTCATGGAACTGGTCGAGGGCCTCAGTCTCGAAGCGATGAAAGAGGATCTCCACCGGGACATCCCCCGCCTGATCCACCTGGTGATCGAGCTCCTGGAGGGCATCCACGCCTGTCACCAACAGGGCATCATCCACCGGGACCTGAAACCCCCCAACCTCCATCTGACAAAGGATGGCCAGCTCAAGATACTCGACTTCGGAATTGCCAAGGTCAGCCGGAATGTCACGCAGACCAAGGTTTCCCTCGGAACGCCGTTCTACATGTCCCCCGAACAATGCCTCGGGAAATCCGGGGTTACACCAGCTTCCGATGTCTATGCCATCGGGATCATCCTCTGGGAGTTCCTGTTGAACCGCCTTCCCTTCGAGGCCGAGAGAGAGGTTACCGATCCGGGCCTTTCCATCGGGCTCAAGCACCTGAGCCAGGAACCGCCCTGGGAAAACTTCGATGCCGTTCCCGCCGCAGCACCCTTCAAAAAGACAATCAAGGCGATGCTCGCAAAGAAGCCCGAGGAGCGGCCGACCATCCCCGAGATCCTGGAAATCCTGAAGCTCAACCTCCACACGACCGGAAGTTCGCGTTCCCTGTCCGCAGCCACGGAAGGAATGATCGGCGACATCTACCGGATCGAAGGGGTCCTTGGATCGGGAGGGATGGGGAAGGTCTACAAAGCCCTCGACACCACCCTCAACCGCGTCGTCGCGATCAAGGTCCTGAACGAGGAGACCTCGGGAGACAAGACCCTGGTCGAACGCTTTTTGAAGGAAGGCCAGCTCCTGGCAACCGTGGGTCATCCCAACGTTCTCAACATCTACGCCTCCTCCCGCGACAGCAAGACCGGCCGGCCCTTCCTGGTGATGGAATTCATCGACGGGGCGCTTCTCAGCGACCTCAAGCCAACCCTCCGGAAGGACATGGCGCGCATCGCCCCCCTGATGCTCCAGCTGTTCGAAGGAATCCAGGCTTGTCACGCGAAGGGAATCATCCACCGGGACCTCAAGCCTAGCAACCTGATGGTGACACGCGAGGGAATCCTCAAGGTATTCGATTTCGGAATTGCAAAAACAGCGGCCAACCTGACCCGGACGGGGATGACGGTCGGCACTCCCCAATACATGTCCCCGGAACAATGTCAGGGCAACCGCGAGCTGTCTGCGAAATCGGATATCTACTCCCTCGGGATCATATTCTGGGAGCTTGTCTTCGGCGAGCCCCCCTTCAAAGGGGACGGCTCTTCGAATCCCGAGCTTGCCGTCGCGATCCAACACATCCAGGGAACCCTGCCGATGGTCGCCCTGGAAAAGGAGAACCCCTTTCTTTCGATCCTCCCGGACATCCGAAGGATGCTCGACAAGGACCCTTCCTCCAGGCCCGCCATCGAGGACCTGATCGCGGACCTCGAGGAGCTGATAAACGTCAAGTTCCCGGACATCGCCAACCGCAGCTCGACCTCCCGCCGGAAGGACAGCCTGCGCAGATCCGCGGTCAAGGGAGTTTTCGAGGAGCCCGGAACGGAAAAGGGCTGGGGTGTGTATGCCAAGGTCGTTTTCCTGATCCTCCTCCTCGGCGGGATGGGCCTCGCCTGGAAGGTATTTCTGGCGGAAAAGCCCTACCTCGGGACCGTCAAGGCAATCAACGAGCTGATCAAGACCGGGAAACTGGAAGAGGCCGAGCAGAACCTGTTGTCCCTCCAAAAGGATCCCGATGCCGAAATTCTTCTCAGTTCCCTGAAGCTTTCGCTGTCGATGGAATACCTGCAAACCTCGAGAACCGAGCTCTCCCGGGGAAACCATTCACGAGCCTCCGAACTCGCCCGTAAGGCAAGGGACCTCAACAGCCCGAATCCCGCTGCCGAACAACTCCTGGCGGAGATTGCTTCCGCGACACCCTCAACCGGGCCCGCCCCGACGGCGACAGAGACCATCGCGCCGCCAGTCCCGTCCCCGTCCCCCGAACCAACCCCGGAACCCCCGACGGAGCCCACCCTGAAGCCCACTCCAACCTCCCCCCCCATTTCGGTTCAGGTCACGGCTTCATCACCGGTCTCGACGCAGATCCCGACACCTCCGCCTCCCGAAACGCCCACCCCTTCCCCGTCCTCCCCGCCTGCTCCGCTTCCTGCCACGGAGACAGCGGTTCAACCGCCAACCCCCACCGCACTACCTCCGACTCCATCCGTGTCTCCCACCCCTTCCCCGGTTCCGGCCGATCCGGAAATCGCGCTTCAGACATTTCTTGCCAGGCTCGACGATGAACTGCGGGCGCTCCAACCCCCGACCGACCCCTACAAAATCCTTCTCGACCTGACCCGACTCGAGTTCGAGATGAAAAAGCCCGATCACGCGAGACCCCGCAGGACCCTCCTTTTCGAGCGGTTTTTCGGGTATGCCGTTTTTCTCCGAAAGGACAAACCAGAGGAGGCGATAAAGGCATTCCAGCTGTGCAAGTCGATCGATCCCGCGAGGCCTGAACCCGACCTCCAGATTTCCGCCATCCAGTCCGAGCCCAAGACTCCCCCACCCCCGAAGGAAGATCCCGCCGACCTGCTCCGCCAAGCCAGGGGACTTTCCAACCGGAACCCCGGTTCCCGGGAGCTTCCCGGCATACTCGAGAAACTCGATTCCATCGGCCGGAGAAAAGAGGCCGACGCAATCCGTTCCGACATCCTCGCAGATCTGAAGAAACAGGCGGCTTCAGGGGGGAACCCGTCCCGAACCGAGTCTCTTCTCAAGTCCGGACTCCGCCTCCTTCCCTCCGGGAACCAGCTGCGAGAGCCGTTTGTCACAGCCATGAAAGCGCTCATTCCCAAGCAGAAAGCACAGTCGATCGAGGGAATCGAGCAAGAGGTCGAGAATTTCCAGCCCACGTCCAACGCTGGCAAGATGATCGCCCGCCTGAAAGAGGTCAAATCGGCCGGAAAGACGGAACTCTTCGGGCGGCTGATCGGGAAAATCCGGGAGAAGTATCTGGCATCCGCCCGGGAGGTCGAGGAGAAAGACCCTGCCAAAGCGCTCCGTCTCCTGAAAGCGATCCAGGGATTTCCCGGCCTGAAGGACGACAAGGAGATCAAGGAAGCGATGGGAAGGGTTTCCGCCCGGAATTCGACGAAACCCAAGGAACCCGGCCCCGATCCTACCCCGACACCTGGCCAGCCCACCCCCCAGGTCACCTCCCCCGACTCACCCGAACCGGGCGAGAAACCCCCGGGATCCGAACCAAAAGGGGACCTGGCAACCCAGCTCGAGGATCTGACCCAGCCCGACAACGTCGAACAGAACCTCGACACGATCATCAGACTTACCAACGAACTCTCCCGGAAGAAGAACGGGAAGGGCCAGGCAGCGGCATTCAGGAAGAGGGCGGCGAACGCGCTCGTCGATATCGCCGACGAGAATGCCTCGCACGGTGCCAACGACGCGGCAGGCCGGGTGTACGGGATGGCGTTGAAGCTGGTCCCCGGCCATTCGCAGGCCAAGCGCGGATTGGCAGCCCTCAAAGGGGAGAAGCTTCCAGAGGAACCCCAGACCGATAACGGGTCGGAAGGGGAAACCGGGCCGGAAGAGTCCGCCGAATCATCCCAAAAGCCCGCCGAGGAAATGCCCGGCACCGCGAATCCTGACGAGGATGACGGAGGGCAGGGTTGACCAGGTTCTCCGGCCCCTTCGAGAAAAACACGTTTCGGAAAGGCGAACAATGAAACGAGCCCTCATGGTCATTCTTTTCGTCGCGACCTTTTTTGCCCTTTCTCCTGCATCGTGCCCGAGGGCAGCTGCCCAGGAGGAATTGACGTTCATCTTCACCAACGACTGGCATGGAGCTGTGCGGGCGACTCCCGCGCTCTGGCTCGATTCGAAACGTCCCCCGATGCTCGGGGGGCCGGGCGCCCTCGCGACTTTCCTCCAGGAAAGGAAGCTCGAAACGCTCCTCAATCGGGGAAGGTATCTGGTCGTCGACTCGGGGGACCGTTTCCAGGGTTCCATCGAATCGAACCTTTCCGGGGGCCGGATCATGACCGACTTGTACAACGCACTCCGTTTCGACATCGTCGCGCTCGGAAACCACGACTTCGACCATGATCTCAAAGCCCTTCGCGAGTCCCAGACAGGGGCAAGATTTCCGCTCGTCTGCGCGAATCTACGTGAAACCTCCGTTCGGGGAAACCCTCTCTGGAAACCGTCGTCGATCTTCCAGCTCGGTCGCTTCCGGATCGGCGTAACCGCTGCCATCACCGAGGACCTTCCGATCCTCACCTTTCCGCGGAACATCGAAGGGACCGTTCTAGAGCCTGTTATCCCGGCGGTCCGACGGGAAAGCGCCCGACTGAGGGGACTGGGTTGTGACCTGGTCATTCTACTGAGCCACTGCGGGCACGACCGGGACCGGGAGATCGCCAAATCCGTCCCGGACCTCGACATCATCGTGGGCGGCCACACCGATCACCACCTTGTCCAGCCTGTCCGTATCGGGAAAACCCTGATCGCCCAGACCCGGGGTTACGGGACACATGCCGGGGTCCTGACCCTTTTCCCCGGCCGGAGCGATTCCCGCTTCTGGAGCCTGAAATACCGGTTGTTTCCTCTCGACGAGGCGAGATATCCACCTGACCCTTCTCTCGAAAGGATCGTTTCCTCCTACTCCGCGAGCCTCGTTTCGAAAGTCGGAAGAAAGGTCGGGGAACTGGACTCACCTCTTCTCAAGGATGGTCCTCCCGGAAAAAACCTGGCCGATATCCTTTGCAAAGCGGTTCTCGAAAAATGCCCCGCGGACGGGGTCATCTTCCAACGCGGGGGTATCAGGACCGACCTTCCCGGGGGAAGTATCACTTTCGGTGACGTGTACAAGGTCCTTCCGTTCGACCACCACATTCTCCTGACAAAACTCTCCGGCAGGGAACTCGAAGCCGTCGTGGGCAGGGGAATCCAATCGAAGGGCCTGGCTTTCGCTGGACTCGATATCCAGGAGTCCCCCGGCGGGAAGTTCCAGGTGAAAGTCGGGGGAAAACCAATCTCACCCGAGGGCACATACACCCTTTTGATCAACGATTACCTTGCCCAGGGAGGGGACGGTTACAAGGAGTTGCGGAGGCCCACCACGGACTCGGGTCACATCATGCGGGACGTGTTCATGGAGTTTCTCAGCCGGGGCTCCAGCCGCTTCTGATGGCGGCACCTGGCCCTTCCTGCCTCCGTTTCGAAGGCGGGGACGCGCCAGGGGTCTGATTTTCCGCGAGGGTATGGAAGTCGGGGGTATTTGACTTTCCACTGGATTTGGTGTACTTTCGGGAACCTTTTTTCCCAAATCTCCTCTGTATGGAGGGTGTGAACATGAACAGTCCCAGAAGAGCCGCGATTCTCGGAACAGGGATCTTCCTCCCCGAGAAAAGACTGACGAATGCCGATCTCGAAAAGATGGTCGATACCACCAACGAATGGATTGTCACCCGTTCGGGGATACATGAACGGAGGATTGTCGAACCTCACCAGAAGCTTTCCGACATCGCCGTACCGGCGGCCGAGATGGCCATCCGGAATGCCGGAATCACCCCCGACAAGATCGGGGCGATCATCCTTGCGACGTTCACGCCCGACCGGCAGATATCGGCCACAGCGTGCGTCATCCAGCACCGCCTCGGCTGCAAGAACGCCGCCGCCTTCGACCTCGAAGCCGCCTGCTCGGGGTTCATCTATGCTTCGAACATCGCTACCCACCTCGTCGCCATGGGAACCTACGATTATGTCCTGGTGATCGGGGCGGATATCCTTTCGAAGGTGATCGATTTCACCGACCGGAACACTTGTGTTCTGTTCGGCGACGGCGCGGGCGCGGTCGTGTTCGGCCCCGCAACGGGTGGCGAGGGTGTTTTCGACCTCCTCATGGGGGCCGATGGAGGGGGGGCTGAACACATCGTCATCCCGGCGGGGGGCACCGAGATGCCCACCACCGCGGAGACCGTCCAGAAGAGGCTTCATTACGTGAAGATCAACGGCAAGGAAGTGTTCAAGTTCTCCACCAAGATCGTGGGGGATATCATCGAACAGGTCCTCACACGGAACAAGATGTCCCTCAACGATGTCTCCCTGATCATCCCCCATCAGGCCAACATCCGGATAATCGAATCAGCGGCGAAGCGGTTCGATTGCCCGATGGAAAAATTCTTCGTGAACCTGGACAAATACGGAAACACCGTTGCCGCAACCATCCCGATCTGCATCCATGAGGCATTGCAGCAGAAGCGCATCAGGGAAGGGGATAACGTCCTCCTCGTCGGATTCGGAGGCGGGTTGACCTGGGGTCTGGTCGCACTCAAATGGGGCAAGACGACCGTCCCGGCCAACTAGGGTTTCGGAACCGGTTTCGAAGCCGGGTTCGGAGGCAGATCATGCAGGAAAAAATCACTTACTACCCGAAAAGTCCCGTCAGGATCGTCACTGCGACCGCGCTTTTCGACGGCCACGACGTGAGCGTCAACATCATCCGCCGTCTTCTCCAGGAAGGCGGGGCTGAAGTGATCCACCTCGGCCACAACCGAAGCGTCCAGGAGATTGTCGACGCCGCGATCCAGGAGAATGCCCAGGCGATCGCAGCAAGCTCCTACCAGGGTGGCCACATGGAGTTCTTCACCTTCATGCGTGAGCAGCTCGACGCGCGCGGACGTCCCGACATGAAGATCATGGGAGGCGGGGGCGGTGTCATTCTTCCCCAGGAAGCGGAAAAGCTCCACAAGGCTGGAATCACCCGCCTCTACTCGCCCGAAGATGGCCGGAAGATGGGCCTCCTCGGAATGATCTCGGACATGCTCCAACATGCGGACTATTCCGTCGACACTTGGCCATCCGGCCTTGGAAGCCGGGGAATCTCGGTCGATGACCATCTCCGGTTCGCCCGCGCCCTTTCGGTGATCGAAAGCGGCTCCGGAACTCTCCCCGAATCGATCAAGAACCAGATCAGGAAGGGAAAACGAGCGGGAAACCTGGAACGGGACGGATTCGCCCACCAGGGTGAGCCTCCGCTCGTCCTTGGAATCACCGGACCGGGCGGAGCGGGCAAGAGCAGCCTAACGGACGAGATCCTGCGCCGGTTCCTGCTGGACTTCCCCGGGAAGAATTTCTGCATCTTCAGCATCGATCCTTCGAAGAAGAAGACCGGCGGCGCGTTGCTCGGCGACCGGATCAGGATGAACGCTATCGACCGCCCAAACGTATTCATGCGAAGCCTTGCAACCCGGGGGAGTCAAACCGAGCTTGCCACTCCGATCGAGGATTTCGTCAACCTCGCCCGCGGGGTCGGTTTCGATCTGATCCTGGTCGAAACCAGCGGAATCGGCCAGGGGGACACCGGCATCCTTTCCATCTGCGATATCGCGATGTACGTCATGACCAGCGAGTATGGCGCGCCCCTGCAGCTCGAGAAGATCGACATGCTCGACTTCGCCGACATCGTCGCGATCAACAAGTTCGATCGACGCGGATCCGAAGACGCTTTCAGGGACGTCATCCGGCAGATCCGCCGGACCCGGTTTGCGGGCAAGCACATGGAAGAGGACAAATTCCCCGTATTCGGAACCATTGCCTCGAAGTTCAATGACGATGCCACGAACGGCCTTTACCATGCGATTCTGGGCCTTCTCGAGACCCGGGGAGCCAAGGGGGAATGGGTCGCACGGACCGAACTGAGGACCTCCCGCCGCTCCTCCTTCGTCTCGCCCATCATTCCCCAGAACCGGACCAACTACCTCGGGGAGATTTCCGACACCATCCGCGAATACCACCGGGAAACCGACTCCCTTGCGGACACCGCGCGCGAAGCCCAGGCTCTGGAACTCGTCGGGAAGGCGGCCCTCAGCGAGTCCGCCCGGACCGAGGTCAAGGCTCTCTGGGCCGAGGCCTGGGGGAAGCTCCCGCCGAAGTGGCAGACCGCGCTGACGACCTGGGGCGAGACCAGGGCGAATTACACCTCCGACGCGTTCAAGTATTCCGTCAGGGGAAAGACTTTCGAGGTTCCGACCAAGACCGTTTCCCTTTGCGGGCTCAAGATCCCCAGGGTTGCGCTTCCCGAGACCGACCATCACGACGAGCTGCTCAGGTTCTTCCGCAAGGAAAACCTGCCCGGCGGCTTCCCTTTCACCGCCGGTGTATTCCCTTTCAAGCGCTCCGACGAAGACCCGAAAAGGCAGTTCGCGGGAGAAGGCGGCCCCAGCCGCACAAACCGCAGGTTCCACTACCTCACGAAGAACGACAACGCCAAGCGCCTTTCGACGGCCTTCGACAGCGTCTCCCTCTACGGACGCGATCCCGACAAGAGACCCGACATCTTCGGGAAGGTCGGTGAAAGCGGGGTCAGCATCGCCACTATCGACGACATGAAAGTCCTTTTCGAGGGCTTCGACCTCTGCGACCCCAACACCAGTGTCAGCATGACCGTCAACGGTCCCGCGCCCATCATGCTCGCCTTCTTCCTGGACACCGCTATCGACCAGCAACTGGAAAAGGCCCGCAAGGAGAAGGGCTCCCCCCTCACTCCAGAGGAGACGGCCGGGGTCAGGGCGAAAACTCTCAACACCGTCCGGGGAACCGTCCAGGCCGATATCCTGAAAGAGGACCAGGGGCAGAACACCTGCATCTTCTCGGTCGATTTCGCGATGAAGATGCTGGGCGACATCCAGGAGTATTTCATCAAAAACGAGGTCAAGAACTACTATTCGATAAGCATCTCCGGATACCATATCGCCGAGGCCGGCGCGAACCCGATTTCCCAGCTCGCATTCACCCTCGCGAACGGTTTCTCCTTCGTCGAGTATTACCTGAGCCGGGGAATGAAGATCGACGATTTCGCCCCCAACCTCTCCTTTTTCTTCAGCAACGGCATGGATCCGGAATACTCCGTGATCGGCAGGGTCGCCCGGCGCATCTGGTCCATCGCGATCAAAAACCGGTACAAAGGCAACGACCGTTCCCAGAAGCTGAAATACCATTGTCAGACGAGCGGCCGGTCGCTCCACGCGCAGGAGATCCAGTTCAACGACATCCGCACGACCCTTCAGGCCCTGCTGGCGATCAACGACAACTGCAACTCCCTCCACACCAATGCCTATGACGAGGCGATCACAACGCCTACCGAAGAGAGCGTGCGGCGCAGCATGGCCATCCAGATGATCCTCAATCGTGAGTACGGCATCTGCAAGAACGAGAACCCAAACCAGGGTTCTTTCTTCATCGAATGGTTGACGGACCAGGTCGAGAGCGCGGTTTTGGAGGAGTTCGACCGTCTTTCCTCCAGAGGCGGGGTTCTGGGTGCCATGGAAACCCAGTACCAGCGCGAACGTATCCAGGACGAGAGCATGCATTACGAGATGCTCAAGCATTCCGGTGAGCTGCCCATCGTCGGGGTAAACACTTTCCTCAACCCCAACCAGGACGAGCTCGGGAAGGAAGTCTCCATTGCCCTTGCACGCGCGACCTACGACGAGAAGAACGAACAGCTCGACCGCGTGGAAACCTTCCGGAAGAAACATGCGGGAAACGCGGCCCAGGCTCTCCAGAAGCTGCGCGAGGCCGTCCTGAACAACCGCAACATCTTCGAGGAACTCCTGGAGACCGTCCGACACGCATCGATCGGCCAGATCACCGAGGCCCTCTTCGCGGTTGGAGGCCAGTACCGCCGGGCGATCTGAACGTAACCCCGGGTAAGAACCGAGGAGAAAAGAACATGAGACTCACGGCAATCGAAGGAAACCTCCAGAGGCTCGACGGTGGCTCGATGTATGGAAACGCACCAAGGGAGGTATGGAAGAACTGGTCTCCCCCCGATGAACGGAACCGGATTCCCCTCGCCTGCCGCGGCCTCCTTTTCGAACCCGGCGACGGCCGCCGGATCCTCTTCGAAACCGGAGTGGGCGCTTTTTTCGAGCCCAAGCTCCGCGAGCGTTTCGGCGTCGAACCCGCCGAGCATCTCCTTCTGGAAAACCTGCGAAAACACGGGCTCTCGGACGAATCGATCGACATCGTGGTTCTTTCCCACCTCCATTTCGACCATGCGGGTGGAATGCTCTCGGCATTCGACGGCAATGAGAGCAGGCTCCTGTTTCCAAAGGCGAAATACTATGTCGGCCGCGAGCAGTGGGAACGCGCACGGAAACCGCACTCCCGTGACCGGGCTTCGTATGTTCCCCCGCTGAACGCGCTGCTGGAAAAGTCCGGGAGGCTGGTACTGGTCGACCGGGATCGTGACACCGACCTCGCTCCCCTCATCAAGTTCAGGTTTTCGGACGGTCACACCCCGGGACTTATGATGTCCCGGATCGCCCTCCCCAAGGGGCCACTGGTCTTCGTCTCGGATCTCATCCCCGCCTCCCCATGGGTGCATGTTCCCATCACGATGGGCTACGACCGTTATCCGGAGCTGCTTATCGAGGAGAAGCAGAAACTTCTGGAAGAAATGCTGAAGGAAAACGGCGCGCTGTTCTTCACCCATGACCCCACCCTCCCCTGCGGTCGGGTCAAACAGGATCCCAAGGGCCGTTTCTCGGTCGACTCACTCTCTTTACAAGACCTGGGTTGACTGCCCGAGGCAGTTTTGGGGCTGGTTCCGGACCCTTCGCGTCACCCTTCCGGGATCGGGACCTGGAGGCCGAAGGGCTTCAGGGCGTCTTCGAGGACCCCGTGCAGGTGGGCGATAAGGATTCCGTAGTTGGTTATGGGAACCCCCGCCGATCTGCAGGCGGCGATGTGATCGAGGATCCCCTTCCGGTTGACCATGCAGCCTCCGCACTGCACGACCAGATCGAACTCCTTCAGGTCAGCGGGAAGTTGCGGGCCCTGCGAGAAATAGAACTCCAGGTCTCCGCCGTAGTTCTGCCGCATCCATCGCGGGATCTTCACCCGCCCGATATCGTCCGCCATCTGGTGGTGGGTGCAGGACTCCGCGACGAGGATCTTCCCGTCGGGCCGAAGCCTGGCAAGAGAACGGATCCCGTCGACGTAGGCGTTCAGATCACCCTTGTAACGCGCGAAGAGAACCGAAAAGCTCGTGAACTTCACTCCCGTGGGAACGTCGGCGGCCACTTTCAGGAAAGCCTGGGAGTCGGTCACCACGAGCGCTGGGGGGACGCGCAAGGCCTCGATCGTCGCCCGGAGCTCCCGTTCCTTGCAAACCATGGCGATGCAATCCGAGTCCAACAGGTCGCGGATCGTCTGAACCTGTGGAAGGATCAACCTTCCGCGGGGCGCTGCCAGGTCGATCGGGGTTACCAGGACGACGACTTCCCCCGGCCGGACAAGATCTCCGAGAATAGTACCAAGCTCGAAATCCACAAGGCTTTTCTGGATATGGACCGACTTCAGGGAATCGATCCCCTCGCGGGTCCTGGCGCTCACGCGAACCGATATGATCCCCATCTCATCGAGACTTCGGCCCAGACTTTCCGGGATCGACCCGGTGTCACACTTGTTTACGATCACCAGGAACTTCGTTTTCGCTTCCCGGAGAGCCAGGAGGAGCTTCTCCTCAGACGGGCCCAGGGACTCGCACGGTTCGAGCACCACCAGCGCAAGGTCGGTCTTTTTCAGGACGTTCAGGGAAGCCTTGACCCGCTTTTCACCCAGCTCACCCTCGTCGTCCAACCCCGCGGTATCGATCAGAACCACCGGGCCGAAGGGAAGCAGCTCGAGATTCTTGAAAACCGGATCGGTTGTCGTTCCGGGGACGTCCGAGACAAGGGCGATCTCCTGGTTCGTAAGGGCATTGATCAGGGACGACTTGCCGACGTTTCGCCGGCCGAAAATCGCTATGTGAGGCCTTATTCCGCGTGGGGTCGCATCCATATCGTTTCCCTCATGGGTCAATCGGGATCATTATGGCAGAAATTGCCCTTGCAAGGAAGGGGTTAATCCCGATCGCGTGCAACCGGAAATCACAGTTGCAGGCGATAAGGGTTTGGCCTATCATTCGGTGCGATATGGCAATGGGTTCATCAATCCCCAACTCAAAGCGAACATGAAGTCACCACAGCCCTCGTCTGCACCAAAAGTCCGGGTCCTGGTGGTCGACGACGAAAAGAACATCCGGGCCACCCTCGGAATCTGCCTCGAAAGATGGGGACATTCGGTGCGCGCTGTGGAGAGCTCGCGCGAAGCCCTGGCTGCACTCGAGGAGGAGCCGTTCGACATCGTTCTCCTGGATCTCAGCCTGGGGAATGGAGAAAGCGGCCTCACCTTTCTCCCGAAAATCCTCGGGGTGGATCCCCGGATCGCGGTAATCGTGATCACGGCCTACGCCACCGTGGAGACCGCGGTGCAGGCGTTGAAGCTCGGAGCCCAGGATTATCTTCCCAAGCCATTCACCCCCGAACAGATCAGGGTCGTTGTCGGAAGGCATGCCGAGCGGATCCATCTTTCCCGCCGGATCGACCAGCTCGAATCCCGCCTTCAGGAAACCCTTCCCGAAGCGAACTTCGTCACGAATTCCGCCGCCATGCGCCAGGCGACATCCCTGATCGATAGCGTGGCCCCCACCGATGCTTCCGTCCTTCTGCGGGGCGAGAACGGCACCGGCAAGGGAGTCTTCGCCCGTTTGATCCACAACCGGAGCAAGAGAGCCGACCGGCCGTTCTGCACGGTCTCCTGCCCCACCCTTTCGCGGGAGCTTCTCGCGAGCGAACTTTTCGGTCACGCCAAAGGCTCATTCACCGGAGCCCTCCGGGACAAGGAGGGCCTGGTCGAAACGGCTTCCGGCGGCACACTTTTCCTGGATGAAATCGCGGAAATCCCCCCAGAGATACAGGTCAAGCTCCTGAGGTTTCTTCAGGAACGCCAGTTCGAACGGGTTGGGGAAACGCGGCCACGCCGGGTGGATGTCCGCTTGATCGCCGCTTCCAACCGGAACCTCGAGGATGAAGTCAGCGCGGGAAGGTTCCGCGAGGACCTCCTTTACCGGGTCAACGTGATGGAGGTCCGGATTCCGCCGCTTCGCGAACGCATCGAGGACATCATACCCCTTGCGATGGGTTTCCTCGATTTCTTCGCCCGCCAGCTCGGACGGTCCAACGTGGAACTCTCCCCCGGCGCCAGGGACCTTTTGCTGGAGTATTCCTGGCCTGGAAATGTGCGTGAGCTCCGGAACGTTATGGAGCGGTCCCTCATAGTCTGGCCTACCGGGCGGATCGAACCGGAGGCTTTTCCGGACAGGTTCCACAAGAAGGAAGGCGGCTCCATCCGACTTGGAGGGATGCATTCCCTCGAAGAGATCGAGAAGGTCCACATCCAAATGCTTCTCAAGCGCACGACGAGCATCGATGAAGCCGCATCGGTGCTTGGAATCGATGCCTCGACTCTCTGGAGAAAGCGGAAAAAGTTCAACCTCTGAGGCTGATTGCATTTTGCATGACAGAAGGCAAGACGGATTGCATTTTGCAATATGCTGTTTCTGCTCAAAAAAGGCTCAGAGACGGGGATTCCCTGGGCGGAGGGAGATGAGCTACTGATGATGGTTTCGCCATCCGGTGGATGGAGGGAAACCCACTAACGGGCAGGCATGGATTTTGCTCGCTTCCAGGGAGACCGAATCTTTGAACCGGGAAAGAGTATGACTGGAAAAAGAATCCTGATCATCGACGACGATCGCAACATCAGGAACACCGTTAGAATAGCTCTAGAAGGGATCGAAGACTGGATCCCCGAAACCGCATCCGACGGGGAGGAAGGCCTCGAACTACTGAAACTGGGGGTGTTCCGGCTCGCCCTCCTTGACCTCAAGATGCCAATCCTCGACGGGATGGAGGTCCTGAGCCGGGTCCGTCGGTACTGCCCTTCCCTTCCGGTCATCATCATCACCGCATACGGGAGCGTCGAAACCTCCGTGAAGGCATTGAAACTTGGAGCTGTCGATTTTCTCCAGAAGCCTTTCACCCCCGACCAGGTCCGCAACGTAGTGAAAGAGGCTTTGGAAAGGCAGCAGAGCGAACGGATCCCCCTTCCGAAAGACCACTCGGGTTTCGTTTCCCGCGGGAAATGGCTTGTCCAGGAGCGGAGGTTCACCGAAGCCCGGGAGTGCCTGCAAAATGCGGTCGCGCTGAAACCCTCGGATCACGAAACGCTCAACCTACTCGGGGCTCTGAGTGAAATCGAAGGAAAAATCGATGAAGCCCAGGGTTTCTACAGGGCCTCCCTTGCATTTTCCTCCGGATATCAACCCGCCCGGGTCAATCTCGAACGAGTGACAATGGGCGGAGGAGCGGTTTCACCGACCGCGGGGGAAAAGTCCCCGTCCCAGGCCAAAAAGAAGTAGAATGGTTGCATGACCACCCGGAAGAGCCGGGGGGCAACGGCACTGGGAGAAAAGCGTCCATGACAGAAGGTACGACCGGGGCGGCGGCCGTTCCTGAAGTTCCCGCCATCGGCCGAAAGGGCCGGCTGAAAATCTTCCTCGGATATGCCCCCGGGGTGGGCAAGACTTTCCGAATGCTCCAGGAAGCCCAGGACCTGAAAAAGGGGGGGGCCACTGTCGTCATAGGCTTCGTGGAGACCCATAACCGGCCGGAAGTTACGGCGCTGAAAGCCGGCCTGGAAGAGGTTCCACGGAAGATCACCGAGTTCCACGGCCTTTCTGTCGAGGAGCTCGACCTCGAGGCGGTGGTGGCCAGGCGTCCGACATTCGTTCTTATAGACGAGATCGCCCACACCAATCTTCCCGGTTCAACAAACCTCAAGAGATATCAGGATGTTCTTTCCCTCACCGGAAGGGGAATCGGGGTCCTCTGCACCTTCGATATCCAGAACCTCGAGAGCCTTGCGGGGCCGATAGAGCGGATCCTGGATGTTCCCGTTCGTGATTCTGTCCCGGACACCCTCCTGAAAGAGGCGGATCAGATCGTCGCCGTCGACATCCCGGTCGAGGATCTCCTGGAACGGTTCCATGCAGGGAAGGTCTCCCCCCGGGAACGCCCCGCGGGTGCCCGGGAAGCGCTTTTCAAGGCGGAAACCCTTTCCTCGCTTCGGGAACTCGCTCTCCGTGAAATCGCCGAAAGCCTGGACCGGAAACACCGGAGGAAGTTGTCCCCACAGGAGGGTGTCAAGTCCCCGGTTCCGTTGAAGAGCCGGGTGATGGTCTGCGTCACGTCGGGATCACCCCGGGCACGTCTGCTATTACACCGTGGCTCCCGTCTCGCTGGGCGGCTGGACACGCATTGGTTCGTTGTCTCCGTTGAACCCCCCGGAGATGCCGGCGAATCGAGGGATCCTGACCTCGACCGACGGCTCATGGAAACGCTCGAAACCGGACGGGAGCTGGGGGCGGAAATCATCAGGATCAAGGGTTCCGATCCGGTGGATGAGATCCTGAATTTCGCGAGATCCCACGGGGTCAGCCACATCATCATCGGCCGCTCCCACCAACCCTGGTGGAAACAGATTTTCGGATGGTCCCCCGTCCTTCGCCTGATCCGTGAAGCCGATGGATTCGACGTCCACATCGTCTCCTTCGACAGTGAGGTTTCGGAAAGGTGAAAGTCCAGTTCAAGGTCTTCCTGGCGATGGTCCCGACGGGGATCGCCCTTCTTCTCATCGGAATGGTTGCCATCCGCACTGTTTCCGGCCTCGGAGAAGGTTCCCAGGCGATGCTCCGGGACAACTTCAAAAGCCTCCTCGCGGTCCAGAGGATGTTGGAAGCGCTCGAGAAGATGGACTCAGCAGGTTTCCTCCTGATGAGCGGAAGGAAGGGGGACGCTGAAACGAGTATCGATAACGGTCAGGCAGAGTTTCGCCGGGAACTTGAGACCGAGGCGAACAACATCACGGAACCGGGGGAGCAAGAGCAGGTTCAACTCCTTTTGGGGGAATCGGAGGAGTTTTTCGGGCTGGTTTCGGGTCTACGGAAACTATCACCCGCGGAAGAAACCTCCGAATATTTCAACCGCGTTCGTTCGAAAACCCTGAGCCTGAAGAAGATCCTGGGGACGATCATGGAGATGAACCAGGACGCCATCGTCAGGAAGAGCGATCATGCAAAAGCCGAAGCGGCGAAGGTCAACCGGTTCATGCTTCTGGTGATAATCGCGGCATCGGTTTGCGGAATCCTCCTTTCCGTCCTGCTGGCCAGGCGGATACTCCGACCCCTTTCGGTCCTTGCCCAGGCGGTCCGTCGGGTGGGCCTAGGCGACCTGGACATCACCGCCCGGATAGAGGGCTCGGATGAAATCGCTCAGCTGGCCGGAGAGTTCAATCAGATGGCTGGAAAGCTCCGCGAGTATCGTAACAGCTCGTTGGGGGAGCTTCTCATGGCCCAGCAGGCCTCCCAGGCAGCGATCGACAGTCTCCCCGACCCAGTTTTCGTCTTCGACCCGTTGGGAAACCTTATCAACTCGAACGGGGCCGCGGACTCCCTCGGAATTGAGATCGTTCCACTCTCGACTATCGACCCTTCCGACCCTCCGACGACGGATCCGGTCCGGAAGCTCCCAGAGATTCTGGCAAAGGTTTTCCGGCAGGTTCTTCGTGGGGAGGCGTACATCCCAAAAAACTTCGACGAGGCGTTTCCCCATCTTTCGGGGGGTGCGGAAAAGTTCTTCCTCCCCAGGGGTTACCCTTTCCGCATCTCCGAAACGATCTTCGGAGTGACGGTTGTGTTACAGGACATCACACGGTGGCGGAGATTCGACCTGCTCAAGAACGACCTGGTTTCCACGGTCGCCCACGAGTTCCGGACCCCCCTGACTTCGCTCCGAATGGCCATTCACCTGCTCCTGGAAAAGGTGGCGGGGGACCTCTCGCCGAAGCAGGAGGAACTCCTCTTCCCCGCGCGGGAGGACTGCGAAAGGCTTCATGGTCTGGTGGAGGACTTCCTCGACCTCTCGCGGATCCAGTCGGGAAGGGTCCGGATGGAAATGAAGCCCCTGAGCGCACGCGAACTGGTCGAGAAGGCGCATTCGGTCCTTCAACCCCTGGCCACAGAATCGGGGAAGGTTCTCCGGATCGAGAGGCCCCTCCCTGCCTGCCGGGTGGTAGGAGACGCGGAAAAGTTGCACCTGGTTTTCCGGAACTTCGTTTCCAATGCGGTTCGGCACTCTCCAGACCGGGGGGTGATCAACCTGGATTTGCGCGAAGAGGTTGAGTCCTGCCGATTCGAGGTAAGGGACGAGGGCCCGGGTATCCCAACCGAATTCCTGGGACAGCTGTTCGAGAAGTTTTTCCGTGTCCCCGGAACCACAGGGCCGGGTTCGGGCCTGGGTCTTTCTATCGCGAAGGAGATCGTCGAGGCCCATGGAGGTCGGATCGGAGTGGAGAGCGGACCGGGAAAAGGGAGCCTTTTCTGGTTTTCCCTTCCCAAAGCTTCCGAATTCGGCTGATAGCGCGGTTCCATTCCCCCATTGCATAATGCAATTCCACTGAACCGCCAACCCGTTCCGCTGTTCCGGATTCACGGGTGGGGAGTCCCATGCCCCAACGCCCAAGGCGGCATGGACCTTTACCGTAGCCGTTTTCCGGGCGATCGAGGTCCGTCCCAACCTGCCGGGCATGAACCTTGCTGAACCAATTCATGAAAGCGAAGTCATTTCGCTTCCCGGGAGGCACGATGTATATCATCATCATCGGGGCGGGCGCAGTTGGCGCTCATCTGGCAAGGAGCTTTTCGAGGGATGGCCATGACGTGGCAGTCATCGAGAAGGACCCTGCCGCAAACCAGAGCCTAGGAATCGGTTTCGACGGCTTGATCATCCAGGGTGACGGAACCCACCTCGGATCACTCGAAGATGCCGGAATAAAGAAAGCTGAATGTCTTGCGGCGGTAACGGGCAACGACAAGGACAACATGATCATTTGCGGCCTCGCAAAGAAGCACTTCAACGTCCCCCGGACGATCGGCAGGGTCAACGATCCCGCCAACGAAAAGGTGTTCCAATCGATGGGTGTCGATTTCCCCGTCTCCGCAACGAGTATCATTGCCCGGGCCATCGAGAACGAATCCGTCCTGGTCAAGGAGATGACTCTTCTCACGATGAAGGACGGCGATATGAAGCTGGTCAAGTTCAAGATCGAAAACGGAAACCCCCTTGTCGGAAAATGTCTCCGTGAGATCACGATGCCCCCGGACGCACGGGTTTCCATCCTCGAGCGCAGTAATGAGACATGCATTCCCCGGGGCGATACCAGCATTTCGGAAGGGGATTTTCTCTACGTCATCCTCAAATCGCACGCGGAGGAGGCAACCCGGGGTCTGATACTCGGTTCGCGGGGCGGACGTATGCCGCTCAACGGCACAAAGGCCAGGGAGCAGGCGGAAATGAAAGGGACGATATGATCAGGTCGAGAACATCGGTCAAGGCCAACCTTCTTGGGATGGCGGTGGAACTCGGTGCGGTCGGGGCTCTTGTCCTCTTTCTCAAAGCTCTTTCAATCATCCTTTCCATCCCGGGGGCCCGATAACCACCATGCTGGTTCGTCCTGTAAGACAGGAGCTCCCTGTCATCGGAAGGTTTCTCGGGAAAGTTTCAGTTCTCATAGGGTTCCTGACAATCCTCTGCGCGTCGGTCAGCCTGGCTTTCGGGGAGATCGCGTCCGCGGTCAGGCTTGCCACGGGAGGATTCGGGTCATTTCTCGCAGGGCTCCTTCTTCTGAGGATCCCCCCTTCCGAGGTTGAACTGTCAGGGGCAGGATCTTTTTTCCTGGCCGCGGTCGTCTGGTTGTTTTCCACCCTTCAGGTGGGTTGGACATACTGGCTGACCGGCCATTTCGGATCTTACCTCGATGCCTGCTTCGACGTGATGTCGGGGTTCACTACTACCGGCCTGGTGCTGATCCAGGATCTGGAGCATGCCCCGGAAGGCCTGCAGTTTTTGCGGCACCTCATCACGTTCGTGGGAGGTCAGGGGATAATCGCCCTCTTCCTGGCGATCATCCTCAAGGATTCCCCACTTTTCTTCCAACTCTACGTCGGAGAGGGGAAGGACGAGCGCCTCTGGCCGAACGTTCTTCATACGGCCCGAACGATCTGGAAGGTAAGCACGTTCTACCTGTTGTTCGGAAGTGCGGCCCTCTACATGGTTCTCCGGAATCTGGGAATGGAACCCATCAGGGCCATCCTCGACTCGATCTACCTCTTCGAGGGAGCCTGGTCGACGGGTGGATTCGCCCCGCACGTCCAGAACCTTCTCTATTACCATTCCCCCGGGATTGACCTTCTTACGATGGTGATCTTCATCGTCGGCTCCCTGAACTTCTTCGTTCATTCGCGGGCATTTTCAGGAGACCTGGGGGAAATCCTCATGAACTCGGAGGTCCGCTCTTTCTTTGTGACCGTAACGATCCTAACGGGAATAGCGCTCTTCTCCTGCTACCAATCAGGCATCTACCCGACCGCGGAAGTGGCATTCCGGAAGGTTGTGTACCAGATGACTTCCGCCCACACCACCACCGGCAACATGACGATCTATGCCAGGCAGTTCATCAATGACTGGCCGCCGGTTGCATTCCTCGCCTGCATCATTGCCATGGCGATCGGGGGCTCGGCATGCAGCACAGCGGGAGGGGTGAAGGGAATCCGGATTGTCCAGATTGTCAAAGGTATCCTTTTCGAGGTCAAACAGATGTTGCTTCCGCCTTCGGCCATGACCGTCGTCCGGATCCACCACGGGCAGGACCGGCTGATAACCCAGGCCATGGTGTACAAGGGGTTCATCTTCGGGATCATGTTCGTTGGCCTCTACATCCTCGCGGCGATGGCGGGGGTGGCGGCGGGCTTCCCCATTTCGGATTCTCTTTTCGAGGGAGTATCCGCAGCTTCGAATAGCGGACTTTCCTGTGGAATGACGTCACCATCGATGCCATGGGGGTTGAAAATCACCTACATTCTCGTCATGTGGCTTGGACGGATGGAATTCATCGCCGTCCTCGTCGGGGCGGGATATCTGGTCAGCTGGGTGAAGGGAAGATGAGAGCGCGATCGATGATGGCCTTTACCATCCTGGTCCTGCTCGCAACTTCCCACGCGGGAGTTGGAGATAGCGCCATCGATGCGTCGGACAAGTCTTCCTCGATCGCCAATCTGGCCCGCCCGCCGTCCGGGGTTCAATCCGAGGCAGAACCGGCATCGATTTCGACGCTCATCGAGAGTTCCTCGAAGCTATCGGGGAGGCGGTTCGTGATCCGCGGGGAAATCATCGGGGAAGCTCTCCGCGCGAAATCCGGAATCTGGGTCAACGTCTGCGAGGAAGGCGTTCCCATCGGTGTATTCTTCCCGGCTTCCATCGCCCGGGACCCTGGGGTTTTCAAGGGTGGAAACCACCGCCGGTTCGGGGAGGTGCTGCGGATCTCAGGGACCCTCCAAAGAATCTGCCTTGACCACTCCGGGGAGCTGGATTTTCACGGGGAAACCCTTTCCCTGACCGAGCCCTCCCGGGAAAGGCTTTCGGAGCTGAGTTCCAGGGAAGTATTCTACTGCGCCGCGCTGGGCCTGCTTTGTCTGGTTCTGGGAACTTCCCTCTTTTTACGCTCCCGGGAAACCGGGAAGGCCTGAAACCGGTTTGGGAATTCCCGGAACCCTTCTCACTTGGGGAGCGAATCGATGAACTGCTTCCATTTTGCGAGCTGGGCTGTGTTCCAGTCCTTGTTTTCCGGGCTGGTGTCCCCGCGATAGAATTCCATCACCTTCTCCGCGCGGGCTCGCGCTTTGTCGAACTGCTTCAAACCCCGGTAGGCGAAGCAGACGCTCTCCCCCGCTTTCACTTGCACGACGTATGCCTCGTTCTGGACCCCGAAACCATGAGCCTCGAGACAGAATTTCTCGAGAAGAGGCCAGTCTTCGGCTTCCTGTGTCCGGGCCAGGAGTGAAGCCCAGGCCTCCTCTGCCTTGTTCTTGTCTTTGAGTTCGTTCATCGCGACATCGACCGCCTTTAAAAGGACGGAATGCATCGTTTCGAGGTCCTTCAGGTTTCCCAGCGTGTTCCCGAAAGCGAAATAGTAGGAACTTTTCCGCTCGGGCGGCATCTTGGCAAGCAGTTTCCCGGTTTCGGGGGCTTCGAAGATCCTTCGGGCATCGGCGTATCTTCCCAGGTCCATGAGACAGTACGTGCGTCGGAGCGCGACCTCGAAAGCGAACTCGTCGACATATTCGAGTTCCGCACCATCCGTGGCTGGTTCGAAAAGCTTCTCGTACATCGCCAGGGCTTCCGTGTTGCTCCCCGCCTGCGCCGTTTGCGCCGCGGCATCGAACCGTTCGACCAGGATCGGGGAAACCCCGCCCGGCTCAGCCTTGAGAGTCGAGGGCAAAGTGAAACAGCAAGCCAAAAGGACCAGCAAAACGCGCATTTTCCATTCCTCCCTGATCGCGGGTTATAACATGGGATTCTACCCCCACGCCCTCCCGCCCACAAGATTGTCCGAATTCCAAATTCGAGGCACAGAATGGCGCAAGACCCCATTTCTCCGGCAGGATCGACTGGGACGAAGGACCCGCCTGGAATCGAACCGGCTGCGACGGATCTGGGGTGGGAGAGTTGGTTGTAGAAGTGCGACTTCCTCGGGTAGAATGGGAGTGGAAAACCTCACGGCGTTCGGTTGGATTCTACGATCCGGAGTGGGAAGAACCATGACAACTAAGTGTTCCGTGCTGTTGTTTCTGGTGTTCCTTTTCCTGGGCATCTTCTTCCCCGCCAACTGCCGAATCAGAGGGGAAGAAGTAGTCGATACCCTTATCCGACGGGCGCAGGAAGAATTGGGCAAGGGGCATCCTGGCCAGGCCAGAACAGTCATCTACGAGATCAAGCGGAGGGACCCCAAGAATCCCGCCCTCCCAGATCTCGAAAACCGGGTCGAGGCAGCCGTTTCCAAAGAAGTCAAGGAAAGCCTGGACAAGGGGCTTTTCGCCCTCTCTTGTCACCGATACCCGGAAGCACGAAGAGCATTGAGGAATGTTTTACTGCTCGATCCGTCGAATACGACGGCGGAAGAGGCATTGCTCAAAGTCAACAAAGCCCAAAGAGAGATCGATGCATTCCGTGAGGCAGGGATGCTCGTCGAACAGACCTCGACCTCCCCCAGGAGGTTCGATGGCCAGGATTTTGCAGTCCGTTTCCGGGCCCGGCATGCTTTCGACCATGGCGATTACGGGGAGGCCCTCCAGGTTTTGGACATGGCCCTGGCCAGGGACCCCGGAAACTCCGAAGCCAAGGCACTCAGGGAGCAGGTCCTCCAAGCCCGTGAGCAGCAGAGAACCCTCGCCCACATCCAGAATTCGGCGACCTCGGGAAACGGCATGGAGCTTCTGGATACCGTCGAATCGCTTGTACAAAGCAGGCCGGGGAATGGAAAAGCCGTCTTCTGGCGGGGGAAGATCCTTCTCCAGGAGGGCCGTTTCGAACCCGCGCTGAAAGACTTCACCCTGGCTTTACAGCTTGGAATACCGGTTTCCCAGCTCCGCGGGCCGATGGCCCTTGCCCATGCCGGATTGGGCAACTTCTCCGAAGCAATGGCACTTGGAACCCCCGATCCCGCAGGAACCTTCGGGATCTCCACGGGAACACTCTGGCGATGGTATTGGAATGCCTACCGCGCGTCATGCCTTTTCCTGCTTTTTGCCGGCGCGGTCCTTGCATTCGGGCTCTGGACATTTCTCCAAAATCTACGGAGGCTCTTCGCAGTGCGCCCTCCGGGCCTCGTCATCAGAACGGGGTTGTACTTTCTTAAAACCCTGTTCATCGGCCCCGCGGGCAATCATGAAGAGGGGGTGGTTCTGGCAGGGGAATGGGATACCCCTTGGTTCTCCTACCTCGCGGGATCCCTTTTCCTGAAGGGTGACCGCCTCGAAGAAGCCCGGGAGCATTTTCGCCGCTGCCTGGGCTCGATGGGCTTGCGCCCACGCGCATGTTTGTTCCTGGCACTTCTGCAGGACCAGAAGAACCCGGAGGGAAAAGAAAAATTCGAGTCCCTTTTCCAAGAAGCGCTCTCCGAGAGGCTCAAGAGACATCCCCGGTTCTGGCATCCCCGGTTCCTGAGAAAGCTCGAGGCGGCGAACCTTGAAGGCCTGAGGTCCCGTTTCCCCATTGCCGACCCCGAGGCTTTTCCCCTCGCCCAGGCCCTGATCGCGTGACCTTTCCGGGCAAGTTTGATGAGGGCCACGGAGGGTGTTATCCTGAATCAACCACACCAAGCCGAATCGGACGGAGATACCGGAGAGACGAGATTCCATTGAAACCACGAAGATTTCTTCCTTCCCCCCAAACACTCGCCTGGACCCTCTTCTTCCTTGAACTCTTCCGTTCGTCGGTCCAGGGGGCCTCGGAAACCGCCACCCTTTCGACCGTGCTGACCTTCGAGGTTCCCCCATCCCCTTTTTCCAATGCCGTGATCGTGTTTCTTCTCGGAGTGGTGTTCATTCTTGCAGGAATAATCCTCTCCAGCCTCCGCAACCTCTCGGAGGAGGCGGTCCAGAGCCTCGACGACCCCGGCCGACGCAGGATCGAGGCCTACCTTTCCGGGAAAAAGCCGCCCAGATAACCTCCCCCCCGTTCCTTCCACCGGAGCTTTCTGACCGACACGCCTTCTCCGGACGTTGCGGACAAGGATGGGATCGATTAGAATGCCTTCCTGGAAAAGCGAAGATGAAGAAATCAGCCGAAAGTCACGAAATCCTTGCCGAGGCCGTCACCGAGGTCAGAAAACGATCTTCGGGCCTGGGGAGCACGCGGGGTGGCGTCTCCTTTCTTGAAGCTCTGGAACAGGTCCTTTCAACCGTCCAGCCCATCGGGAAGGAACTCTCCTTCCTTCATCACGCACTCAACCGCCCTGTTGCGGAAGACCTCCGTTCCCCATTCTCCGTCCCACCGGTGAGGAACTCCGCAGT
>CAYRYU010000098.1:24624-27381 GCA_964428355.1 uncultured bacterium | reverse complement strand
GAGATCGAACTCACTCCGAGGGGCCTGGAAGACGCCGCCCGGCTCGGTCATCTCCTGAAAGAGAAAGGAGTCCGACCCCGGGAGGTTTTTTCGAGCCCGGTCAAGCGTGCTCTCGACACCGCCGTGGCACTTGGCATGGATGTCCCGGTCGTGGCGAACCCGGCATTTGCGGCCCGGGGTCTGGGGGAACTCGAGGGAAGAACCAAAACCGAGGTACGATCGCTATTCCCCGGGGCGATCGAGAATCTCCTCCAATGGGATTGGGTTCCACCGGGGGCGACCGAATCGCTCGGGGCAATGTTCCGCAGAGCCGATTCAGCCGTGGAGACCCTGACCGGGGATGAAAGCAAGAATACCGTTGTGGTCACGCACTCGGGTGTTCTGGAAGCCCTTCTGAGGGGGTGGTACTCACTTGGGCCGGCAGACAGGCTTCCCGTCGTTCTGAAGAACACCTGCGCCTTGTTCTTCGGGCGGCGAAGCGGGAAATGGGAGTATCGCTTCCAGATTTCGGTGGGCACCTGCGAAAACGTCGATCATGCCTGAAAACCCCGATCCGCCTTTGCCTGTTGATGGCGGGGCATCTCAGGGCATGTTCCGAGGCGTTCCATCCATTCCAGGGAAGAACCTCTCTCTTATCAGCCGAGGAACAGGGTTTTCACCTTTCCCTACCAGCTGACGTTGGCGTTTGACCATATCCTCCCAATTCCCAGGTCTTTCCAGCATGTCTCGGAGAGTCTCGGCGAAAGCCGGGGACGCGATCTTCTCCGGTCGGTCGAAGACCACGCTTGTCGCCGACCTTTCGACCACGTGGATCGAATTCCGCTGATTGGGAACCCAGGGGAAAACGATGCTCGGTATTCCGACCGAGTACAACTCCCACAGGGTCGTTCCTCCTCCTGTGATCGCGGCATTGGCTCCAACCATCAGTGAAACCATCGTCGCGGAGTCCGAGTTCACATGCCTTGAATCGGGGTCTGCAGACTCCCATTCCCTGAGTTCATCCAACGGACATTGGGAGGTTACGGAAACCTGGAACATGCAATCAAGATCATTGGGGAGGGCCATCAGGATCCGCAACACCGGCGCCCGGACGTCTCCCCCCCCCATGCTGATGAACACGCGCCGGTTCCCCGGATCGCCGGGCTGGTGCGTCAAATCCCGCAACTCGGGGCGCAGGAGGGGATATCCTGTGACCACAACGGGGATTCCCTGCTCACGATAAGGGGTTTCGGGAAAGAGAGGGTTGGGGTTGACAACCATGTCCACAGGAAGCCGCCGGTCCGCAAGATCATCGATCGCGATCAGGGGGAAGCCCATTCTCCGTAGTTCGAGGAAATCCTCTTCGCTGAATGAATAGGAATCAACGATGACAAGGTCCGCTCCCGCTTCCCGGGCGGACATTCCCGTCACTCCTGCCCCGGGTTGGGCCTTTCCAACCAACGGAATGCAGGGAAGGGGCTTCCCATCGAAGCCTGAAAACCCGGATTCGGGGATTCCCATCCCGACGAAGGCAACCTCGAAACCCACCTCCTGAAGGTGGAAAGCGAGTGCCCGGCATCGTTGCAGATGGCCCATCCCGACATCGGGGCCGCCGTCCGCCCGGAAGAGTATCTTCGGCATGCCCCAATTCTACATCCCGATCACAATGAATTCCAGGCCTTGGAAGGAAAGGGGGCTCACAGCTCCTTCGATTTGAGCGCCATCTCAACCATTTCCTTGAAAGTGAGCATCGTTTTTCCGCCATGGAGGTCTACTACTATGCACGTGAAATCGTCCTGCATCTGGGGAACGTTGGCGAACCTCTGGACTTCGAAGAAGATCCGGTCGGCGAGCGGTTGTGCCCGCATCCCGCGGTTCTGGACGAATGTTTCCCGCAAACGAAGTCCTCCGAAAAATTCCCCCTGGTCGTTCCTGGTGTCGCAGACCCCGTCGGAATAAACGAGAACCCTGTCCTTCCATGAGAACCCGGTGCACTGAGGGGGGCCGAACTGGCCTGACATCAGGCCCAGGGGGGGCGCGACGGAATGATACGATGTCACTTCGTCGGAATCGGCATGAAGATGAAGGATGGGGGGATGTCCTGCGTTGAAAAGGAAGAGCAGTTGCCGCTCGAGGTCGATACGCACATACGCCATCGTCACAAAAACCGCCAACTGGTTCAACCTTGGGGAGATCTCACGCCGAAGCTCCTCGACGATCTTTTCGACCGGAGGGATTTTCCCCGGACTCCGGCTCAGGAGGCCTGTCACGACACGCAGGAATGTTTCCTTCGTTGCCGCTCCGATCAGGGCGGCGGGAATTCCCTTTCCCATCACGTCCCCCAGAACGATATCCACGATCGAGTCGTTCATCGGAAGGAAATCCGTGAAATCGCCGTCTACCAGGAGGGAAGGGGAAGAGCGTAGACCGAAATCCACGGTTCCCTTTTCCTGTGGGGGAGGACTGTTCAGAAGGGTTTTCTGGATCTCGATTGCCGTGTTCTCTTCCTGGTATCGGGCAAGGCGGAGTTCCTCCGCGATCCTCTTCTGGGCGGTGATTCTCTGCGCCACGATCATGCCGAAGGGGATATTACCCTGTGAAGCTCTTATAGGTACCACCCTGATAGAATACCACTCGCTCTGGAACTGGATTTCGGAAGCGAACCCCTCTCCTTTGAATGCATCCCGGAGTTTGGGGAAAATCTCGTGTGAGATCTCCTGCGGCAGTATCTCTCTGAGCGACCGGAATTTGAAATCTCCATGGAAGCAGACGAAATGG
>CAYRYU010000098.1:19587-24524 GCA_964428355.1 uncultured bacterium | reverse complement strand
GTCTTGATTCCAAGCGTTTGGAGGAACTCGCGTTCGCAGGGAGCGATGGGAGGGAACACGATATCCGAAGGATGGGTGGGTTTCACGCGGCCCGCGGTGCTTCCTTCTTCCTGGATGATCGCCAACCTGACCCCGGCAATGCGGTTCTTCCGCGAATAGATCCCGTTCGAACTCCATTCGAACACCTTTTCCACGGAAAGACCGTCTTCCGAATGAAGAAGGAGATTTGCGTGATCGGCCTGGGTGAACCTTCCGATCTTCTCTAGTGAAGATGCGATGATCTCCTCGATGTTCTCCAGGCCGATGCGAAGGAATTCGGCAGCCAGGTTCGAAACCAGAAGCTCGATTTCGAATCTCCTCTGGAAGAACTGGAAAGGATGATCCATGGCTGGATCACGGCAGGCAGCAAGTATGAACTGCTCCTTCTCGAGAAGGATCCTGGCGAATCGGATGATCAGGGTTTTTCCCGCGCCCTCCGGGGTCAGGAAGGTGAAATCCCACTTCCCGACCGTGGCGGAACCCCTCTCGCGAAAAGAGAGTTCGGCCTTTTGCCTGTCTCCAGGCGTCAAAAGGGAGGTCCAGTGGATTCCGGACAAACGGAGATTCTGCCAACGCATCAGGTGGGCCAACACCTGATTGATGGCAATTACCGAGCCGTCAGGGCTAAGCGCGAAGGCCGGTTGTTCGAGGAGGTCAAGGAAATTCTGGGTTTCCCACCCACCATTTTCCTCTCCCGTTTCCCCCCTCACTTTGTTCCCCGGCTTCCCTCCCTCGCTCTTTTGGCCCCTCTCTTGATCTCCTCGCCAAAAAAGCCCTTCACTCATAGAACGACCCTCTCAAAGGTCCATCCCCATGAAAAAACCCGCATATTGCATTCCCGAGGCAAATGCAAACGAAAAATCATCTTTGCATTGGCTCCAGGAACCTTGCCAAACATAAACAAACGAAGAGAATTGTGAAAGAATTCCATGCGGAATCAGGGAATTTTTCCCCTGGTTTCGGTTTCGGTGGGGAAATTTTCCGCCCCGAACGGTAGCTCCGATCTTGAAAAACAACGAGGGGGGGGACCGCTCGGTTGCCGGCAGCTTGCGCTTCCAATCAACTCTGATATCATGCCTTCCACGGGGGGCGAGGAATGGCTGGGACCGTTTCAACGATCGTAACAGATTCATTGAGCCGAACCTTCGCAGTAAGGCGAAAGGAAGAAGGGCTGAAAGCGAGCCTTCGGCAATTCTTCTGGCCCCGTTACGAATCCCTGGTTGCGGTCGACCAGCTTTCGATGGAGATCGGGGAAGGGGAGATCGTGGGTTTTCTCGGGCCAAACGGAGCAGGAAAAACAACGACTCTCAAGATGCTGTCGGGGCTGATCGCCCCCACGTCGGGAACGATTTCCGTGATGGGTTTTTCCCCGTTCGACCGGGATGTCGATTTCTTGCGTCGGATTTCCCTGGTCATGGGCCAGAAACAGAACCTGTGGTGGGACCTCCCCCCCGTGGAAGCCTTCGCGATACATCGCGAAATGTATGAAATCCCGGAAGATGAGTTCCGGGTTCGATTGGCGGAACTTGTGGAGATGCTCGAGATTTCCGAATGCATCGAGATCCAGACCCGCCAGCTGTCGCTGGGGCAAAGGATGCGGTGCGAGCTGGCCACAGCCCTTCTTCACCGTCCCGGGATCCTCTTCCTCGACGAACCCACCATCGGACTGGATATCCTCATGCAAAAGAGGATCAGGCAGTTTTTGAAAGATTACCATGCCCGTTTCCATCCCACGATCATGCTGACTTCGCATTACATGGAGGATGTGGCGGCCCTTGCCCAACGGGTCGTGGCGATCAACCGGGGTCGGAAGGTCTTCGACGGGCCCCTCGACAAGCTCTCGGAACAGGCCCGTCCCGAGCGTCTGGTGACGGTGACATTCCGGCAGATACCTCCGGGCTTCGATCCCGCCAGGTTCGGAAAAGTACTCAAGCAGGAGTCTGTCCGGTTCACGATTTCAATGGCACGAGAGGAAGTGGGCACGGCTGCTGGGGCGCTATACGCCACTGGGGAAATCCTCGACCTGATCGTGGAGGAGCCGCCACTGGAGGATGCCATCGCCCACCTTTTCCGGAGCAGGTGAGCGTGGAATGAGCTTACCCCATTGTTATGGTCTGCTTCCCAAAACGAACTTTCGGATGCTTTGGCGATTGACACAAGCTTACTGGCAGGTCGCCATGGCCTACAGGGGAAGCCTCCTGATCCGGATGGTTCATGGGTTCCTCATGCCCACTGTCCTGCTTCTGACCTGGTGGTCGGTGCGGCGGCTTCCCGGGGCCTCATTCGGGGACGGAGACTACTTTTTGTATTACCTCCTGATGCCTTTCGTAATGAACCTCACGTATTGCTGGACCGTCCACGACATCCCCGAGGAGATCCGCAACGGAACGCTCAACCGTCACCTTCTCATGCCGCTCCATCCCCTCTGGCACCATGTCGCGAAGAGTGTGGCATTCAAAGCCGTCCTGGTTTCATATCTGCTTCCGGTCATCGCGTTGATGGGATGGTGGTTCGCCGAGTTCCTTCCCCCGGTTGATCTTTCGGCGGGCCGGCTCTTTTTCGTTGGAATGCTCCTGGGGCTGGCAGTCATCCTGCGTTTTCTCATGACAACTGTGCTCGCGGCGACGGGTTTCTGGATCGAACACGTCGAAACCCTGAACCTGACGGTCAATGCCGCCGTCTGGGCAATCCTTGGCGGAATGGTCGTTCCCCTGGAGACTATGCCCGCCTGGATCAGGCCCCTTACCGATGCCTTGCCCTACCGGTACTGCCTGAGTTTCCCTCTGGAAGTTCTCCGGGGCCGGATAACCCCTTCGGAGATCCTTTCGGGGGCAGTCGTCGGAATCTCCTGGAGTGTGGCTTTTTTCGTAACGCTCCGACTGATGTGGCGGCGGGGTCTCCGGATCTATACCGCTTACGGGGGCTGAAAAACAGATGGGGGAAGTTGGCCGTCACCTGAAGATCATCCGGCAGTCCTGGAGGGCAACGCTGATACAGGCGATGGAATACCGGACGAGTTTCCTTCTCGGACTTGCCGCCAACGGGATCGATTTCACTTTCGGCCTGATCCAGTATGCTCTCTTCTTCACCGTTGCCGAAAAGATCGCGGGCTGGGAGATGAACCAGATGCTGGCTTTCTATGCTGTGTTCATGACGGTTTTCTCCCTGCATTTCATCTTCCTGTACCCGAACCTCGAATCCATCGACCAACTCGTGAACTCGGGCCAGCTCGACCTGGTGCTCTGCAAGCCGGTATCGGCCCAGTTCATTCTCTCCTTTCGAAGGCTTTCTTTCGACGAGCTTGGAAGTTTTCTGGCCGCCCAGGTTCTTTTGTGGGGGCTTGTCCTTTCCGGGGGTCTTTCCCTGAACCCGCTTCGGGTGGCGGGTTTCGGGGTGGCAATCCTTTGCAGCTTCGTCATCATCTACTCCGTTTTTCTCCTTTTCATGGCATTGACCGTCTGGTTCGAGAAGATGGAGAACCTGTCGGATCTCCTCTGGAGCCTTTTCGGACTTTGCCGGTATCCTGTTGACATCTATCCCAGGCCTCTTCGGGGATTGTTCTATGCGATCGTCCCGGTGGGTTTCGTGGTTACCGTCCCCGCCCGGACGCTCGTGATGGGTGAGGAGCCCTGGGTTCTCGCCCTGGGTCTTCTCATTTCGGTTGCGGGCCTTTTTCTTTCGCGGGTTTTCTGGAAACTCGCCATTTCCGGTTACCGCTCCGCCGGCGGCTGACTCAAATGCTTGCTGATTCGGGGAGCCCCTCCTGATTTGACAGTTGTCTCTCCATCGGGTTTAATCACGAACGTGCAACCCGATTCAACCTTGATGAAAGGCAACGATAATGATCAACACCGCCCGATCCGGAACTGCAAGACTCTTGGGAACTGTCTTCCTGACGATCTTCCTCCTTGGCCTCTCCCACGTTTCCTACGGGAGTCTCGCCTCCTCCTTTTTCATCGGGTGCGAATTCACCCTTTCGGACGGAAAGACGGTCAGGGGTTATTTCCAGACCTGGGATGACGGGGAATACATCGCGCTCCAACCCGGGACCGTGGCGGCCCCGTCCGGGCTCACCCTTCGCGACAAGCCTTCGGTGAAGGGAAACAAGATCATGACCTTGAAAAGGGATGCCCAGGTGATCGTTCTCGATTCAACCGGGGAAGAGGAGACGATCGAAGGGAAGAAGTCATGCTGGTTCCGGGTACGCGTGGGAAAGGACGAGGGATACGCGTTCGGAGGATTCATGCAAATGACTCCCCCGGGCGAAACACCCCTTCCCTTCATCTACGCACCCTTTGAAGACGGCAAGAGGATTCCCGAGTTGCCCGTCGACGGAAAGTTCGTCATGGAAAAATTCGTCCGGAGTGGTTCCCCCGAAGGCGCGGAGCCTGATGACCCGGAATACCGGCAACTGGAAGTCCACCCCGAAATCTTCTCCCTCGACTACTTCCCTCGAAGCGATGATCGGATATTTACCGATTGCGAAGGCCGGATTGCCCGTTCCGGATTCCTGGCCTCCGACACCATCAAGGTGGAAAAGTCACTGATAAAGGATGTCAGAGTTTTCGGCTGCCGCACCGGCAATGTCCCCCCGCTTCTCTCGCTCGTTCCCGATGAGCTCGAATTGCTGAGGAAGCCGGCCGAAGCCATGTTCACGGTGGAGGAGTACCCGGCGGGGGTGGTTTCCCTAATCAGCTACAACAAGGAGTATTCCAGCCCGAAAGCGCTCGAAAACCTGCTGCGCAAATTCGTGAGCGGCCGGAAGGCCAACGAGGAGGATGGAGCGAAAGAATGGTGGGCTCCGATTTACTCGGGGGAAGAGGAGTTCCGGGAATATGTCCTTCCCGATGACGTCCTTCTGTTCATCTACCACGTTGCCGACTGACCCCGGGTTTTCC
>CAYRYU010000098.1:0-19487 GCA_964428355.1 uncultured bacterium | reverse complement strand
ATCGGGGGTCAGTTTCCGGATGTTACTTTCCGGAATCGTCGGACTTGGAAACCCAAAGCAGGATCAGAACCCCGATTCCAATCAAGAACATCAAGTCCAGCATGGTTTCTCCTCTGATGCGACGACTTGCCGGATGAAGGGGCCAGCCGCTTTTTTCATGGTTTTCCGCCGTCCCGGGTGACGAGGAAAAGGTTGATGAACCTGCGGATCTCGGCGAGAGTTTCGGGGGAAAGCCGGGGCTTGGGGGGGAGGTTGAGGACCACGTCCCCGAGGAAGGATTCAGGGGGCATCTCCCCAAGCAGGATGGTGGGGCAGACCCAGCCCCTGGCACCCTCGAGCAGTATCAGGTCGACGTGGGGTTCGAACACGCGGATCAGGTCATGGAGAGGGATCTCCTCGCCCTGGAAGAAGATCTCGCCGCCCCCGGAAAAGATTCCCGCGCTGAGGACCGCTCCCGAAGCGAAATGTTTGCCGGTGTCTTTTGTCGTTGGAGGATTGTCCATAGAGTGCCGGGAATGTTTGATCACCCCCACCCGCATGGGCTTCAGTTGGGGGATCAAAGAATCGATGAATGTCGTCTTCCCGCTCTCGGAACGGCCCAAAACCCTTATCACCTTTGTCTTCTTCTCTCCGTTCATGGGTCGAGCTCCACACCCGCTCCTTTCAGGACCTCGATCTTGGCGGGACCGAGACCGGAAACCCGCTCTTGAAGGTCATCCCAGCTCCGGAATCGGCCTCCCAAACGTTCCTGGAGGATCGCATTCGCGAGAACCGGTCCGATTCCGGGGCAGGCGAGAAGGAATTCACGGGAGGCGTTGTTGATCCTCACCTTCGACGGGGAGATGGGGCCGGTTTCGATGATCTCCGAAGCCCAGAGGCGGCCCTGGTCGTCCTCACGAACCGATATGGTGGCCTTTCCAGGGTTGACCGCCAGGTCGGGAGTCATTACCTGTGGCCAGAGAACGAGGATGAACGTCACTCCCATCGAGACCAGCGTCAGGATGAGGATCTGCCTGCGCTCTTTGGGGGTGGGTCCAGGGAGATTTTCCATCCTTGCGGCAGACGGAGAACCGTCATCCTCCTTTCGGGCCGTTCATTTCCCGGCCATTCGAGTTTGCAGAGGCAACCGACCGGATCCCGGTCGAATTTTTCCCCGTCGACCACGATCCACCTCCAGCCGCCTTTCCCGAATGATACCCTTATCGCCTTCGATGGGGCAAATTGACCGGCCTGTTTTTCCAGGGATGGGGGCGGCCATCCGACCGTTCTCTCGAGCAGATGGCGGGAAAACACGGGCGCGAAAGCCTGGATGGCGGTCAGGCCGAAAACAGCTTCTTTCCTGCGGGCTGCGAGGTCGAGGGGTTCCGAGTTCCAGGCTTTTCTGAGCCCCGCAAAGGCGGGGTACGGCCTTCCCCGCTCGAGAACATGGTCCCTGGCTGCGAAGACTGCCGCCAGCCAGATCCCGGACTTCCCGGAATGCGGGTTCCCCGGGCTTTGGCCGCGCGAACCGTTAAGAGCGGTCAGGAAGACCTTTGCGGCCCAGGAAAGGGCGGATTCGAGAAGCCGGTCGGAAATCGGATTCCTTCCGGCAGTCAAGGCCGCGATCCTGACGGCGTCGTGACCGTATTCCTGCGCGATATCCCGGGGAAGAGGATATGACAGGATCCCGGGGTCGACGGCAACGCCTTTCCCCTCGAATGCGTGCTGGAACCTGAGCGGGATGTCTTCTTCCAGGGTAAGGGGGGCGGCAATGCCCAGATCCCAGGGGCCGATTTCCTTGACGAGTCTGTGGGGATTGAATTTCACCTTCTTGCGTCCTCCGGTTTCCTGCCCGTCGGAATGATACAGGTTTTCCAACCGGTATTGAACAAGCCGGATTCTTGACGTTATCGGGAGCAAGTAATATTCTTGGAGGTGTCGGCCGGATGTCCCGGAGTCCGGAATTTCTCCAGGGAAGGGGCCGCTGAGACAATCTGATCGGGAGGCCACCGGATGAAGGAACCTCTTTCGGGTTCGCTGGGAAGGACCTATCTGACATGTCTGATCATCACAGCCCTCACGGACGGGAAGATCCTCCCAGAGGAAGTCGATTTCATCAACCTCCAGGCGGAGGTCCTGGGAATCGAGGAACGGGTTCTCTGGGCGGACGTTCCGACCGATCTGACATTCCTCGATTCGGGAACCGTCTCTCCCGAACTTGCGCTTCTTATCATCAAGGACTGCATCTTCCTGGCCCGGTGCGACGGCGAGTATTCGGTCAACGAGCGGGACTTCGTGAAACGGCTCGCCCTCCGGCTCGGAATCGAGGCCGAGGCCTTCGAACGTCTGGAAGCCCGTTTGATCGGCCTTTGGCGCCTTGCGGAGCGGATAAGGAAGCCGTGAGGACCCGGCCCGGGAAACTCCGGGTCAGCGGTTCAGGATGCCCCAGAGCTGGTCGATACGCTTGTTCTTGATCCCCGCTTCGAAGGACAGGAAGAACAACATCTCCCGCGCGCGGTTGAGGATGTCGGGCTCGTTCATTTCCTTGCCGCAGGCGATAAGCGTCCGGATTTCCTGGATGAAGAAATCCTGGTCCTGGGGGAGGGCATTCTTTTCAGCTGTCAGAAGGCCTCTCATGACCTCGGAGTGTTTCCCTGCCTGGAACTGGGAACAGAGGTCCGAGATTTCCCGCCCGGTCGATACGAGCTGTTTCAACTCGAGGGCATCTGACGCGCTGAGATTCGGGATCCGTGCTTCGGCGGTCTCGACCCATTCTTTCGCCGGGCGCATCTCGAAAGCTTCCTCGTAGATCTTGAGAAGGGCCGAAGTCACGACCAGCAGGCGGATATCCTCGATGGGGGTGAATGTCTTCCCACGGAAAGCCGAAACGGAGCGGAAAAACGAGGTCAGGGCGGAGAACCCGCCTTCCGCGGCTATGAACTCCTTGATCGCATCGGCCGTCTTTTCCTGGTCGATCAGGGATTTCCCGGAGATGATCTGGGCTTCTATCCGGTCATTGGCGGCCGAGCCAAGATACAGGGAGCCTCCGATGCCGCCTCCGAAAAGGAGAAGGAGGACGAAAAGGATGACAAGGATCCCCCCGGACCTGTCGGCCACGGATGGCGGCGTGTCCCGTTTTCGCCCGGATGGCGAAGCTTTTCGGGACCTGTTCTCCGGCATCATTTGGTTCGGGGGTCAATCTTCCTCATCGTCGCCTTCCGGATCGGCCTCGGGATCTTCGGACTCCGGCGGAACCGCTTCGGTTCCTCCCTGGGAGGGCATATCGGCATGTCGCATGTCCCGAGCCTGTTTCACGAACCAGAGGATGATTCCCTGTGCATTTGCGCTTCCGAAAATGATCTGCTCGAGGAACTTGTTGCTTTCCTCGGGCTGGTTGAGCAGCCGGTATGCGCCGGCGAGAATGTACATCACCTCGAAGATCCGGCTCTCGGGCATGTTTTCCTTGGGGATTTTGGTCCCGTCGGGCATGAACTGGTCGTCGACCGAGGTGGACTTGTTCGTGATGAGAAGGAACTGGATGGCTTCCCTGAGGAAGGCCATCTCGAAATCATGGTAATCGGCCTTCTTCTTCTCGTCCTTGGTGAGTTCCTGGGCGTCCCGGCTCGCCCAGGCGCCTCCCAGATAGGTGTAGCCGAGGATCCGGTGGTTCGCCTTGCGGGCTTTGTAGCAGATCGCGGCGAGCTCGTAAGAGCGGATGGCCACGTCCAGGTCGACTTCCTTCTGGAGCTCGTTGACCGGTTTCCCTTTCGCGATGATGTCCGAGGCCGATTTCTTCAGGAGGGGGGTGATTCTCCGGAGGATCGTGAGGTCATCGGCGGAAAGCTCTTTCAGCTTCTCGGCTGCCATGTCCTTCCAGATCTGTTGCCCCGAACTGGCGGCCTTGACCCGGTTCTGTGCCTCCCACTGGGCTTTGTGGCTCTGGAAATACTGCTTCCGCCTCAGGTCATCGTCGGTCATCTTGGGGCAGAAGAACCTGTCTTCCCCGGAATAATAGCAATTGGGGCAGGTCGCGATCGCGAAAAATCTGGGATTGATCGACCCGAGATAGATGGGACGATAGTCGATGTCCCTCTTGTTTATGCTGAAACTCGCCTTGCGAAGCGCATATCTGGTAAAGCTCTTCTCGCAGATCGGGCAGACGGTTTCCTTCGGGAAAAAAAGCTTTTCATTCAGCGACATTTTCGTCTCCAGTAAAGAGCAACGGACCGCGGCCGATGAGGCGACGGACAAGTGCACCAAGCATACAACAAAGCTACAGGATTCGCAACAATTTGTGGACCTGGGGAATCCACCGGATTTCCCGGACCCTGGACCCGAGTAGTTGGAGCCACTCGAGCATCAGGCCGTAGTCCCAGTCCCAGACGTGGGAAATGTTGTTGGAAAAAGGCTGCAGCACGATGCGGAAGTTGGAAAGGTCGTTCGAATCGAAGAATTCGAGGATGGTTCGGGGATCATCGTCGGGATCGAGAACGATCTTCAGGTATGTCCGGTCGGGGGAAAGCCGGGCAATGAAACGCTCCTGCGCTTTTCGGATTTTCTTCGCCACCCCCCAGCTTCGGGAAACCTTCAGGTCGACGTTCCAGAAGGAAACGAGGCTTTCAAGGCCTGAAATCGCATCGGGAAGGGTTCCGTTCGTCTGCATGGAAATCCTGTTCCCGTTGTGGAAGAAAAGGAGACCGAGTTCCCTGACGAAATCGGGTTGGTGGAGAGGCTCCCCTCCAGTGAAGGAAATGCTGTGGAAATCCCTCAGGGGATAGGCCTTTCCAAGGGTCTCGAAGAGCTCCCCGGGGGAAACCGGGTTTGCCATCTGGACCGCCTTCCTTCCGGGCCAGGGCCAGAGGGAAAATCTTTCCTCCGACTCCCAGGAATGGGGGGTATCGCAACTGGGGCACTTCAGGTTGCAGCCTGCCAACCTGAGGAAGAGTTGCATTACTCCGACCTGATAGCCTTCCCCCTGGATCGAGGGGAAGACCTCGGCCATCTTGCCGACAGTCGTTCCGGTCATGGGGCAGGTTCTTCCCGGGCCATCCTTCCGAGCTCCTTCTCGTCGATGATCCTGATTCCAAGCTGCAAGGCCTTGGTTTTCTTGGTCGAAACGTAGGCCGGGCCTTCGAGGGAACCGATCAGAACGAAACTGGTCTTCGGGGAGACCGAACTGCTAACCCGGCCTCCATGCTTCTTGATCAGATCCTCGATTTCACGCCTGGGAAGGGTGGCTTCCCCGGTCACGACGAAGGTCTTTCCCGCGAAAACCTGGGGGAGGGCCAAGCCTCCACCCTCGTCATCGGGCCCCTTCCACCAGGCCGCAAGTTTATCGAGCCAGAGCGCGATTCCGGGGGAATTCATGAACTCCGCTATCGAGGTCGCAACCTTCTCCCCGATGCCGAAAACCTCCCGCATGCTTTCCTGGGACGCGCCGCGGAAACGGCCCAGCTGGCCGAACTTATGGGCAAGGGCTTCGGCCGCGACCTTGCCGACGTTGGGTATGCCCATCGCGGCGATGACCGATGCCAGCGGAGCTTTCCTGGCCGTCTCGATGTTCCTGAGAATCTTGTCCGCGAGCTTTTCTCCCATCCGTTCCACGGCGAGGAGCTTCTCCCGCGTCAAGCCGAACAGGTCGGAGACCTCCTCGAGGTACCGCGCCTCGACGAGCCTTTCGACAAGTTGCGGACCTATGTTCTCGATCCCCAACTGGCCCACGAAGTAGGTGACGCGGCGGCAAAGGATTCCGGGGCAACCGGGGTTGACGCAACGTACCAGCGTCGATTCCGTCGATTCGCTCGAAGGATCGGGTTCTCGGAGGATGGTCCCTCCTGGCGCCCCAGGCCCGTGTCCCTCATCGTGCGGGTCGGTTCCCCGGAGGATCTCAACCGGTTTCTGGCAGGCGGGGCACACCGCGGGGGGGGAAATCTCGATCTCGCTTCCCGTTCTCGAAGCCGGAAGCGACTCGACCACATAGGGAATGATGAACCCGGCTTTCTCGACGACGACCCTGTCCCCGACGCGGATATCCTTTTCCCTTATCTGGTCGAGGTTGTGGAGGGAGGCGCGGGAAACCGTCGTTCCACCGAGTTCGACCGGCTCGAGTTCCGCAACGGGGGTGAGCTGGGCTCTTCCCACCTGCCACGTGACGGTTTTGAGAATGCTCACCGCCCTTTCCTGTTCGTATTTGAAGGCCATCACCCATCGGGGGGCCTTGGAGGTGGCTCCCAGTTCGAGCCTGACATCGAGATCGTCCACCTTGAGGACCACCCCGTCGGTGTCGAACTCCAGGGTTCGGCGCTTCGAATCCATTTCGGAAAGGAAGGCCTCGATCTCCTCGACCGAGCGGCACGTCCGGTTATTCGGGTCGACCGGAAACCCGTTACGGTCAAGGAATTCGAGGACTTCCCGGTGGGTGCGGAACCCCAGCTCGCGGGCCTGGGCGATATCGTAGAGCCTGATCTGGAGCTTCCTGGCGGCGGCCACCGCTGGATCGAGGTTCTTCACCGTTCCCGCGGCGAGGTTGCGGCAGTTCTTGAAAGGCTCCTCCCCTTTCGCGATGCGGGCCGCGTTGATCTCGTCCAGCCTCGTCCGCGTGACAAGGACTTCCCCTCTCAGGTCCATGTCGCGTGTGTCGGAAATGCGCTGGGGGAGGCCACGGATCGTCCGGAAGTTCCCCGTCACGAGGTCTCCGGTTCGCCCGTCACCGCGGGTTGCGCCTTCCTGGAAGACCCCGTCGCGGTAGGTGAGGGAGGCCGAGATCCCGTCGATCTTGAGCTCGCCTATGATCGGGAAGACACGCTTTCCCGCGATCTTCTCCATCCGCACCACCCAGTCCCGGATATCGCCGGTCGAATAGGAGTTGTCGATGCTCATCATGGGAACGCGGTGAGTGACGGTTTCGAAAGCGGTGGCGGCCCCGCCCACCCTGCGGGTCGGGGAATCCGGTGTAACCAGCTCTGGATGAGCTGTTTCGATTCCCTTCAGCTCCTCGACGAGCCGGTCGAAATCGCGATCGGAGATTTCGGGAGCGGCATCCACGAAATAGAGCTTTTCGTGCCGGATGATCTCCCGGCGAAGCTCCTCGGCTCTTTTCCGAAATGATTCGGCCGTGGCGTCGTTCATGGTTGTCGAAGGTTGGAGGGGGTATCGGGGGCGGTTCGGGTCATTGGAAGAGACGGGTGCTGAGGCCCTGAACGCCCCCCGAGGTCCCGATCCACAGGGTTTCCGAAGCTGCCGCCAAGGCCCTCACGTCAGTGGCGAGCAGCCCTTCGGCCATCGTAAGGCGCCGGACGGAGCCGTTCCGGATCCTGAACAGCCCTTCGGGAGTGCCGCCCCAGAGGTCTCCGCCGAAGGACAGGACGGCATCGACGCGGTCCGAGGGGAGTCCTCGGGAGCGGTCGAAGTTCTCCCAGACGGCACGGTCACCCGCGAAAACCCTCTCCAACGGGGTTTCCAGGCGGCAAAGGCCCGCCGGGGTTCCCGCCCAGATCTTTCCCTGGTCGACCGCGAGGGAAAGGATCCAGTTGTGGGCGAGATTGGTGGCGAACATGTCAAGGGTGTTCCAGCCCGCGGGGTTTGCCGCGATCACGGAGGTGTCCCAGATGCTGACCCCGTCGTCATTTCCGCAGACGAACCATTTCCCCGTGCGTTGCATCGCGCCGATCCACAGGTCGGCAAGGCCGCCGTTGGTAACCTGTTTGTCGACCTTGTTGAACTGTCCGTCGGATCCCAGGAAGGAGAAGCCGTTCTGGGTTCCCGCCCAGATCGTCATTCCGTCCCAGAAAAGTGACCAGACCATGTCGCTGTTGAGGTGAATGGGACTCGAGAATTTCTGGTAGTTCCTGCCGTCCGAGGTCCGGAAGAGGCCGTCGAAGGTTCCGATCCACAAGGTCTGCCCATCGTGCGCTAGGCAGGTTGCGTTGTCCGCCGGAAAGGAGCCGTTGGAGCGGTTCAAGAGAACGAAACGATCTCCCGAGATCTTTCCGAGACCTTGTTCGGTGGCCACCCAGAGGGTTCCCGAGGGGTCCTGGAGCAGCGCGTTGACGGGGGGAGCGGGCATGGAAAACGTCCAGAAAGCCGGTATGGGCTGGTTGGGGGTTCCCACCTGGTTCATCTGGACCGGGGTCACCACCGGGGGTTTTTCCGGGACCGCCTGTACGGCGACTCCCGGGGGGGCCACGAGGGGGGCCGGGGCGATCGGAACCTGGACCGGGCCGGCGGGAACACCGACCGTAAGCGTGGGCGCGGTCGGGGTGGGGCTTTTCCCGAACCTGATCGTCAGGATGAGTACCACCAGAAGGATGATCCCTCCCCAAAAGTGGAGGTTGTTGCCGTCGGGATCGCGGGAAAGCGGGTGTCTCGAGCTCATAGCGAGCCTCCTGAGGTGATCGGAACGAACTTCCCGAATTTTACCTGGGCAAGGCGGACGGACCGGGTTTCGTTCCCGGTCGAGTCGAAACCGCCCTTTCCGGTGACCCCTTCATACTGCGTTATCCGGGAAAGGGCATCCCGCACTCCACGCCGGGTTCCGTCCGAGGCCCTGAGCCCCTGGGCGATCAGCATCATGGCATCGTATCCGTGGGCCGCGAACGAGTCCGGTTGGGTTCCGTAGGCCTTGGTGAACGCCGTCTGGAAGTTCCGTGCGTTTTCCCCCCCCCGAACGGGATCGAAAGGATAGGTCAGGATGACCCCCTCGCAGGCCGGGCCGGCCACATCGAGGAGGGTCGAAGGGGCCATCCCGTCTCCTCCGAAAACCGGGACCCCGATTCCCATTTCCCGTGCCTGGCGGATAATCAGCGCGGACTCCCGTACAAGCCCCCAGACAAGCAGTCCGTCGGGGTTCGTTGCCCGTACAGCTTCGAGTTGGGAGCGGAAATTCGTGGTCCCGCCGTCGAACAACTGATTGGTGGTGATTTCCTGGCCAAGGGAGCGGGCAAGGGTTGAATAGGTCCTTGCCCCCATCGATCCGTACTTGTTGGAGTCGTGGATGATGGCCACCCGCCGGAGTTTGAGGACGTTGACGGAGTATCTTGCGAGTTCCAGTGCCTGGATGTTGTCATCGCTCAGGCACCGGAAGGTGTAGCGGAAATTCACCCTGGTGATGAAGGGGTTGGTGCTGACCGCTGTCAGGAGAGGGACCTGTGCCTTTTCGCAGATCCGCTGCATGTTCATGGTGTTGTCGGACGAGATCGCCCCGATGATGGCCGTCACCTGGTGGCGGTAGATGAGGTCGCGGCATTGCCCCGCGGCCGTTACCTTGTCGTTCACATCGTCAAGGATCACCGTTTCGATCGTTTTTCCGTTGACTCCGCCGGCCGCGTTCAACTGGTCGACCGCGAGGACTATCCCGTCGCGATGGGAAAACCCGTATGGGGAGGCGATTCCGGACAATGGCCCGATAACGCCTATGACGATCCGGTCTCCCGATTTTCCCATGCCGAACCAGATGACGACCACGAGCAGAACCACCGCGAGAACCTGGTAGATTCCGATGTTCCTGAACATGTATCAACCTCCCAAAGGCGGGGAATCATCTTCCGGGATGCCGTGTAGGAAAGTCCTCAGACGAAGGCATTCTTGATGTACCCGAGAACAAGGATGAAGATCCCCATGTAGATCGCGAGTCCGAAGAAGAAAAGGAGCGAGAAGAAGAAGAAGGGCATTTCCTTGATGACCTTCTTGAAGAACTCCGCCTCGTTTTCCCCCGTCTTCTTGAGGTGTTTCCCGATCCGGTCGAAGAAGATGAGGGTGAGGGCTCCGAGGCCCAGGAAGCCGTAGGCGAAACCGAAACCCGCTGCGAAGATGGACGTGTGCGGGTTGAAAGGGGCGGTGGAGAAGAGGATGTAAGCCGTCACAAGGCTCACCGAGAGGATCGTGCAGAAGACCATGGATCCCCAGAAGATCCATGACCAGAGGAACTCCTTCACTCGAAATCCCCTCGGTCATGGACTTTCTCCCAATGGCCGTTGAACCTTTCCGCCGGATACTTCCTGGCATTCTTCAGCATCTTTCTCTGGAGGGCATCGGAAAGGTCGATGTCCAGGACGCAGGCGAGGCTGAGAAGGTAGGCGAAAACGTCGGCCATCTCCTCCCCGATTGCCTGCTTTTCCGCCTCGTCAGGAGCCGAGGTATTCTCCCGGAGCCACTGGAAATGCTCGAGCAGCTCGGCGGATTCCAGGGAAATCGAGATCGCGAGATTTCGCGGCGTGTGGTAACTGCTCCAGTTCCGCTCCGCGATGAAACGGCGGACCAGCTTCTTCAGCTCGGTCACGGGGGTAATTGCGTCGGAAAGCGCGTTCCCGTCGGGGCCGTTCGGTTGGGTGTCAGGTGGGACTGAAGGCATGGTTGTGGGTGGAATCTGAAGGGTTCTCCTGGTTTCGAGTTTTTCCCCCGAGGGCATGATTCCCATGGCCGGTTCCGGGGATTCCCGCTCCCGCTAGGGATGCGGCTGGGAAGGCATGCGTTCGATCCCGGCGGAATCGATCAGGTAGGCGGCATTCAAACGGAGAATCTGGGCGCAAAGGTCCTTGTTCACTTTCTCGAAGGTGTCGGTGGTCTGGTGGTAGGTCGGATTATCGTCGAATTCCGATTCGATGGTCAAGACGCAGGGAATCTCCTTTTTCAGGAAGGGAACGTGGTCCGAACCCCAGTAATGGAAGCTCGTTACCGAGCTCATGGACGTATAGCGGGCTGCAATGTCGGCCATTTGCCCGGCCATATCGGCGTTGAAGTCGGCGGTTTCGAGCATGACGGAAAGCGGCGAGGTCTTGTCGAAGCCGATCATGTCCATGTTGATCACGCTCCGGATCTTCGCAAGCTCTTCGGGTTTCAGCCCCGCGACATAAGCCTTCGAGCCCAGAATTCCCTGCTCCTCGCCGAGCACGAGCAAAAACCGGATGTTTGCCCGGGCCCTCAGTCCCTTAACGAACCTTGCCAGGGCAAGGACCCCGGCGGCCCCGGATCCGTTGTCGTCAGCGCCCGGGGCGAAGGTCGAGGCTTGCGGGGAAGTGCAGTCGAGGTGTCCCTCGACGATGACCTCACCGGCATTGTTGGAGTCGAAACCGGGGAAGAACGCTTCGAGGTTCTCCCTTGGCGTGCCGCTGCTTCCGAAAGGGAGTCTCCGGGTGGTCATCCCGAGGTCCCGGAGGACTTTCTCGCAATAGGCAAGGGCCTTGACCGCACCATCGGAGTAGGTATACCGGGTCTTGAACTCGACGAGCGCTTTCAGATCGTTTTCGAATGCGGGTCGGTCGAGCCTCTCGAGGAACACGTCGGTGGCATCCCGTTTCGCTCGCACGGGATCGGGGGGGCGGGGGGGAGTAAGAACGATGCGGTTTGCGGGGAGCGGATCGAGAGTGGTGAAATCGGAAAGCTTCGAAGCCATTCCCATCCGGGCGGTTTCGTTGGCAAGAAGGACCCTGAAACCATATCCCATCCAGACCGTACGGACTCCCGGGAAAACCAGCTCCTTGAGCGAGGGATCACGGGTCGCGAAGAGCCAGGCTTCCTCTCCAGGCCTGAGGGGCACGGCGGGAAAGTCGTCACCCTTCTTCTTGAGGGCTTCGACGAACTGGGAACCGCCCATCACCACGGTTTCATTTCCCAACCCGGTGAAGGTTTCACCTCCCAGACCGATTCCTTTCAGTATTTCGGCGGCATTCGCGCTCGGAAGAACAACCGCCCAGCGCTCCGCGGCCAAGGAAACGACCGGCCAAAGGAAGGTGCAGACCAGGAAAATGGACCAGAACTTCTTTCCCAGAACCATTCGAATCATTCCCGACCTCCTCAAACTCCCGTCCTTGGATCCCGGGCCCATTGTTCCGCCCAATTCAGGGATCAGGAACATGATAACAATAATCCCGGAAAAATTCATGCACTTCTGTGGTATCTTTGTCTCTATGGTTGACCCCGGCGTCAGAGGAGGGGATGAATCCCGTGAAACTGGGTCTCAGGGCCATGGCCGGATTATCTTTACCGCATCTGGTCTGGTTTTCGCTTTTCCTCCTCCTCGTTATGCCGCTCATTTCGGGGTTCAGCCGGGAACAGGTTTCCAACAACTACCCGCCTGTCAAGCCCGTGGAGATGCCCCCCCCGGTTCCGAATTCGAGTTTCGGGGTTCCCAAGCCCTTGTCCAACTACGTCAACGATTATGCCCAGTTGCTCGAAAGGTCGGAGATGAAGGAACTTTTCGACCTTCTCGAGAAAGCCCGGTTCCAGACCGGAACGGAGATCACCCTGGTCATCGTCCGGGACCTGGCCACCTTTGGTGCAAAGAACACACAGGGCCTCGCGGCTGCGTTTTTCAACGCCTGGGGAGTCGGTGATCCGGCCCGCAAAGACGGCATCCTCATCTTGGTGGCGGTCGCTGAACGGGCGGCCTCCATCGAAACGGGTGCCGACCTGGGAGCCGGTGATCGGGCCGCTTTCGGCCACCTCATCGAGTCGAGGTTTTCCCCGTCTTTCAAGAAGGGAAAGATTGCGGAAGGTATCCTGAAAGGGACCCGTGGGGTTGTGGAGGCGGCAGTCGCCCCACGCCCATTCTACAAGAGGTTCTGGTTTTCCGTCGTCATGTATTCTATCGGCGGACTTTTCCTTGGGATGATCATTCTCAACTTCATCCAACAGGGAAGCGAGGGCTGGGCCTATGCACTGTTTTATGCCCTCGGGGTGACCATAGTGATGATGCTTTTCAGCGGCCACCGGAGAGGGAGAAGAAGAGGTTGGGCTTCCCACGTGTTCGGTGGCGGGTTCAGCTCCGGAGGGGGCGGTGCAGGAGGAAGCTGGTAATGGCAAGGATAGTGGTTTCAGGGTTGACGAATCTCGAAACGACCGTTGCGATCGAGCAGTTTCCGATACCGTATTTTCCGGTCAGATATCCCTTTCACGGAGTTCAGAGCACCGTTTCGGGAGTCGGGTTCAACGTCGCTAAGGCCTTGTCGTGTCTCGGGGACGACGTGAGGTTCTTCACCATCCTCGGGGATGACCCGGCAGGAAAGATCTGCAGGGACGTCATTCGTGAGGAAGGCTTGCGGGACAGCCTGCTGACGACAGGAAGCGGTGCCACCGCCCAGTCCGTCATTCTCGTGGAACCGCAGGGAAGGCGCCAGATCCACGTCGATCTCAAGAACCTCCAGGACGAACTTCCCCCACAGGTTTCCGTTGCCAAGGCGATATCGAAGTGTGATGTGGCGGTACTATGCAACATCAACTTTTCCCGTCCCCTCCTGTCGGTTGCGAGGCACGACGGAAAGCTGATCGCGACCGACGTTCATGCCGTCTCCTCCCTCGATGATCCCTACAATCTCGAGTTCATGCAGGCAGCGGGAATCCTTTTCATGAGCCATGAACTGCTTCCCGTCCCTCCGGGCGACTGGGCAGCCGAGGTGATCGGACGTTTCGGGACCACGGTCGTGGTAGTGGGCCTGGGATCGGAAGGAGCCCTCCTTCGCGTCAAGGGGGAGCCCGACTCGGTCTTCTTCCCGGTGGTTTCGACCAGACCCGTGGCAAACACGATCGGGGGAGGCGATGCGCTCTTCTCGTGTTTCGTCCATTTTTTTGCCCGGGGACTTACCCCGCGGGAAGCTCTGGCGCGGGCGATGGTGTTCGCCTCCTACAAGGTTGGTGCGAACGGTGGAGCCGAAGGGTTCCTGACGGGAGACGAGCTCGAAAAGATGTGGAATGCCAGAGGGGGGGGCCATGGAGGATAAGCTCGGGGCGATCGGAGAGGTTTTTCAGCAGGAGACGAAGTATCACCGTTCCCGCATGCCGACGGGATTCCTTGATTGCAGGGAGATTCCTCCGCTTTTCAAGGAATATCCGGGTGCGAAGGTCCGCCCTCTGCCGGATTTCCGGAAGACGAGGGTTCCGGGCTTCCGGAAGGTTGTCGAAGCCCGCCGGTCCGTCAGGGTCTTCTCTTCGGACGAGCTTTCCGCGGAACATCTTTCTTTCCTGCTTTGGGCGGGAAGCGGGATTTCCCGGGTCGAAAACGGCCACTCACTTCGGACTGCGCCGTCGGCGGGGGCTCTGTACCCGGTCGAGACCTACCTGGTTGCAAATCGTATCGAGGGTTTTTCGATGGGTTTGTATCACTACTCCCCCCGGAATCACGCGTTGGAGGAGATCGCAACCGGGGATTTCCGCGAGGACCTGACCCGGAGCGCTTTGCACCAACCAATGTGCGGACAAGCCGCGGCAGTGATTCTTTGGACGGGGGTATTCAGCCGGATGAAATGGAAATACGGCCAGCGCGCATTCCGGTATGTATATCTTGACGCAGGCCACATCGCCCAGAACCTCGCTCTCGCCGCCTGTGCTCTTGGATTGGGAAGCTGCCAGATCGCGGCGCTGTTCGACGACGAGGTCAACTCCATTCTCCATGTCGACGGCGAGGATGAAAGCATTCTTTACATGAGCGTGGTCGGCGTCCCCGCCTGAACCAGGGAAAACCGGGAAAAACCACCAGGCGCGAAGAACGCAGAAGCCACGAAGGAGGGGGCAGAATCCCGTCCTTCATTGGGGAAAGCTTTTCTGCCGGGGCGAAGGAGGACCAGCAAAATTTCGGATCGTCACGGGGGGGTGATTTTGCTCTTGATGAGGGGACTGTGCTATCCTGGGGAGAGTCAATGAAGAGGGGGAAGAGAGCCATCAACGGGAAGAGGCCTGACATGGACGACCATCGGACCCCGGGATTCACCCTCCCCGAGGTTCTGATCACCATTTTGCTGATCAGCATTCTCTTCTCACTTGGAATTGTGTTTTCCAGCAGCTTCAGGCAAACCCGCAAGATGCGCGACTACGAAATTGCCATCGTCCTCGCCCAGCAGGCGATCGACATCCTTCGTGCGGCACCATTCGATACCATCGACGACAAGGACGAGGACAAGTTTGAAAAGGGGTCGAAGTTCAAGAGCGTCGAACGCGACCTGATGACGAAAGAGGGTGAGAACGACCCGCTCGTTCCCATTTTCGAAGCCGGAAACATTAAATATGAGAGGAATGTGGAAGTCCTGGACGTTCCCCCCGCCGAAAAGGACGGCCCTTCCCCGGGCTTGAAGCATGTCCGGGTTTCGGTCTCATGGAAATCACCGGAGGGCGAGTACGTCCCCCCCTTTGAAATCACGACCATGATCACGGACCTCAACTGATGGGCAGGAGGGGTTTTTCCGGAGGCTCTTCCTGTGCTTCCAGTCGGGATCCACTTCCCGACCCGGTTGCGCCCTACCGGCAAAGGCGGCCAGGTTTCACCGTCGTCGAGGCATTGATTGTTTTCTTCCTGATGACGATGGTTCTCTATGCGGCTCACAAGGTCTTCTATTCCCAGGCGAAGCTTGTCACCCAGTCCATCGAGGATATCCAGACCAACGAAAATTTCCGGAAGATCACCCTCTTCCTTGGGAACGACATCCGCGAAGCCAACCAGATCCTCGTTCCCGTCCCGATACGTTTGAAGGAAGTCGATAAAGCCGTGACCAGACTCGGAGAGGTGTTGCGGGTGGTCAAGAACGAACTCGATCCCTATCTCCCTCCTTCCGAGAAACCCGGTTCGAACGGCCCAATCCGGGAGGTCGTCTACGAACTCGAGAAAAGCCCCAACCCGATGGCGCCAAATACGACCTTGTACAAGTTGTGGCGGACGGAGTTCATCTCGGACGGTTCCGGGTCCCGGCGTGCGGGCGGTGGGGAGGAGAACCAGCGGGGTCACGTGATCGCGGACAATATCCGGGAGTTCGTCCTGTTCCGGACGATCCGCGACCACCCCAAGATCAACGATCTGAAGGATAAGGACGACCGCCTTTTCTCCCCCCTCGGCTCCGGAGCGACCGGAACCGGAAACGGGGTGGTCCATTTGAAGGTCGTTCTGGAAAGACGCAGGACGAGGGACGAGGGAAGCGTATATTCGATCGCCATGACGACGAGTTTCAGCAAGCGCGGCAGGGAGGTTTTCCCAAGGCAATGAGGGGCGAGACAGCCAGAAAGGGAAGCGGATACATCATCATCCTGATCTTTTCCGCCATCATGGCGATATTCTTCCTCGCTCTCGGCCGGTTCAAGTCGGGAGCGGAAACCCTGCGTTCGAAGAGCGCCCGGGACTATATCGCGACGACAATTGCGGAAACGGGCCTCAACTGTGTCATTGGCGAGCTCAAGTTTCGCAGCGATTCGCTAACGCACTGGTACTATGACAAACGGAAATCCCCGCCATGGCAGAAACCGACCGCGGGAGGTCCCGCCTTCATCAGCAAGTTCGAGGACGTCGTTCTGGACGGAGTGAAGGACGGCTCCTACCAGGGCAAGATCTACAACGGCCGAACGTTGATGGGAATCTTCAAGGCCAGGTGCGCTCCGGTTTACGGGGCCAAGGAGAACAGGAAGACCAAGACCCTGAAGGAAGCCCAGATCTATTCCCGCGTCGAGGTCGTCGCCCGGGCGGGCGCGGATTCCAAGGGCGAGAGCAACTCCTACAGAAGGATCGTCGCACTGCTCGAGAAGCGAAGTCCCGCTTTCGAGAATGTCCTGTACGACGGAGAATGGCTGGACACGGGCTTTGGCCCATATTCCTCGAAGGAGAACATCTTCACCCGGGGAAGGTTGTACGGTTATCAGGGAATCGACTTTTGTACAACCGCCGGAGGGGACAAGGGCTCGGATATCGCCAAATGCGAGAAGATCGAATCCGCGGGAACGATAAGAGCGCTCAAGAGCACAGCCATTTCTTTCGGGAACGAAAAATCGATCACCCTTAGTGCGTCTAACGATTCGACCGCGGGCTACCTGAAGTTCAAGACCTACGATGGTTATCTGGTCGACGGAGCCCACGGCGGGCATCCGTTCAAATTCACCAGGTTGCCCAGGGAACGCGTTTTGAAAGATGCGCAGAGGTACAAGAAGTCCAGCCTCATCATCGAAAACAAGACATCCCTTCCCGAGTCGAAGTGGAAGAACCCCTACGAGAACAAAAGCCAATTCTACGACCTGAACTTCGGGGATTACCGGGCCGGGCAAAAAGGGGGGAGCGGGAGCGAGGATGAAAACCCCCCCGAACCCGGTGAGGATGAAGAAGGGGGTGGCGGGGATGCCCCGGCTGGCGGTTCCGACGATCCTCCCGAGATCGCCAAGTTGGGCGGAAGCAAGCTCCTGATCTATTCGAAGGTCCCCCTGCGCATCTGGGGCTGCCCTGACCGGACGGTGACGATCTACTCTGAAGGCGACATCGTGATGGCGGGCGACTTCAACCAGAACCCGATCACGACCCAGGACTATCCCGACACCACCTGCCAGAACTACCAGTGTACGGATGGGGAGAAGAAGCTCGCATGTGGAAAGGGAGGGAACAAGGTCGGTGCCCTGATCATGTCCGAAGGAAGGATTTTCATCGATGTTTCCCGTCCCACCCTTTACCTCAAAAATGAGATGAAACCCTATTTTCTTTTCGCCTTGGGGATGTCGCTGAACCCTACCACGCCCAAAGATGAAGATGACCTGCGGAAGGCCGTGGGCTGGTATGACAAGGAGAAGAGAACGAACCTCAATCTCATCGGAAAGAACGGTATTACACCCGTTTTCGGTGGGACATACTGGCTGAAGAACCACCCCATGGTCGACGAAATCGACTTCGACCAATGTCCCGATGCCCTGATGGGCCTCAGGGATTTCCTTCTCCCCGGCCTGGGAACCACTCCCCATTTCGGAATCCGCGACACCCAGTTCCAGAAGACTTTTTTCAAGAAGGTCATCGAGGTCTGCCGGAACGATTTCACGCTCACGACCACGGAACAGGACGACCTCTGGAACCTGGCCTGGGCACAGGGTGTGCTGGAGGAGGAAAGCAGTCCGCAGACCGATTGCGGTCCGATGGGGCTTGCCCCATTCCTTTTCGACGAGGCGCAGAAAAAACAGGATGACGGGATCTATCCCCCGGAAATCACCATCAATGCAGCCCTCGTGAGTAGTTCAAGACGGTCCTCCCATTGGAAAAGCGGTTCCGCGAACCCCAAGTGCCGCGATGAGTTCGGGAACGTTGCCGCGTCTTCCGAGAAAATGGTGGAGTTCATGAAAAAGCCAAGGTTCATCATCCAACGGGTCTACGGAAACGAGATCAGGCTGGCATGCAGCGAACCGAAGTATTACGTTACGGGGGAATATTGCGGAGGCGAAATCCTTCGCCGCAGAATCTGGGACGAAACCTTGTACAGCCAGGCATTCAAGCCACGGGACTTCCCTTTCAGCTACAATATCCTTTCTTTCAGCGAAGAAGCGGTTTCCAAGGATGACTTCGAAAAATTCTGAGCTCCCCGGGTCCGGTAACGCGAATGCGTCCCACGGCCAGGATGGGCGTGGAGTGCGCGGGAGCCTGTTTCGGACGCCGGAGTTGGTCATTGCATTGATTTGCCTCGTCGTCTTCTCGGGCCTCTCCTGGTACGGCTTTCTCGACGGTCTCGAGGTGAAAACCCTTGATTTCCGGTTCCGCCTGACCCGTGAGGAAAAGACCGATGACCAGGTGATGATCCTCTACATAACCGACGAATGCATCGAGAAGCTGGGAAGCTGGCCCTGGCCACGCAGCCGGCACGCCAAGGTCGTCGACATCCTGAGCAGGGCGGGTGCGAAGCTAATTGTTTTCGACGTCATTTTCAAGGATTCCAGCAAGGACAACCCGGCCGACGACGTCGACTTCGTGGCAGCCTGCGCTTCGGCGGGGAACGTGATCTTTCCGATCATGCTTGAACAGGTCAAGATCCTCGACCCCGATACCCTGGAGCTGAAGACGGAACTCGAAGTTTCCCTCCCGATGCCGGCCATCGCTTCGGTTTCCCGTGGATTGGGATTCATCAACGTCGATTATCAGAACCTCAACCCCGACGGGATAATCCGCCGGCTTCCTCTCGTCATGGGTGCCCAGGACAAGGTTTTCCCCGCTCTCGATCTCGCCGTTGTCCAGGCATACAGGAACGCCTCCTTCACCTTCCAGGACCGCAGACTGTTCCTGGGGAACTCCGAAATCCCCCTGACCGAAGTTCCGGGCGCGGGCTGGATGGGGTCGGAGGCGGACTCCTTCTTCCGGAAATCCTTCCCGGTGAAGTTCCTGGGGGAAGCCACCTCCGGGGTCTTTTCCGTCGCATATTACTCCGATCTGGTTTCGGGGATCATGAACCTGAACTCGTTCAAGGACAAGATCGTTCTCATCGGCCCGAGCGCGGTGGGGTTGTCGGATATCAAGCTCACTCCCTACCGCGAGATGCCCGGGGTAATGATCCACGCGAACGTCATCCAGAACATGTTGAAAGGGAACTACCTGTTCCACCCGGAAGGCTGGGTCCAGATCGGAATCCTGGTGCTGCTCGCCATCCTCACGTTTTTTGCCCTTACTCTCCTCAAACCCCTGACGGGTTTCCTGGCCGCCCTGTTCCTCGCAGCGCTTTTCGACGGGCTGTCGGTCGCTTGTTTTCTGTCCTTCTCCCTGGTGCTCGACATGGTGTGCCCGACGCTCCTGATCGGCACGATTT
>CAYRYU010000097.1:0-27580 GCA_964428355.1 uncultured bacterium | reverse complement strand
GAGGATTCATCCCAACTCGACAATCCGTTGTTGTGGCAATCGTACGTTTCGTCCCTTTCTTTTCCCCTGACTCCGTTCTACGGTGTTCACACGATCTACGGAAAGTTCCGGAACGCGAACCTTGTCGAAACGGAGGTTCTCAACGTCCAGATCGAGGTCCGGCAGTTGTCATACGCAACGCCGACCATCTCGATCAACGATGGGGATTTCGCCACCGACCAGGCCTCGGTTTCCATCACCCTCAGCTCGACGAATGCCGTTCGGGTGAATCTTTCCCACGACGGTGTTTTCGACCCAGCGACCGAGCGGGTCTTTCTCTCCAATGTGGTTGGGAACCCATACCTGATGAGAGTTACCGATTTCCCGCTGCTTTCGGTGAAGGGTGACCAGTCGGTCTACGCCAAGTTCATCGACGCTTCGAGCGCGGCTTATATCACCTCCGATCAGATCAAGGTAAACGGGCCGACGGTGACTTCTTTTGTGCTCCTCGACCCCGCTCCGAATTACGATTTCACCGTTCATCTCCAGACCCTCGCTCAGAATGCCGCTTCGATGCTCTTGACAGAGGATCCCGGGCTCACCTCGAGCCCAGGGCTCTGGCAACCCTATGTCTCTTCCACTACCTTCAACCTCATTGCCTCCTATGGGGCACACGTCATCTATCTTCGGTTCCGCAATTCGGGCGGCATCGAAAGCGATCTGACGACCCTCGCAGTCACGATCACCCAAAGTCCCTCCACGATCGTCGTGAACGAAGGGGACATCCAGACCCAGACCGCGACGGTTTCCTTGACCCTCTACTCCCGAACCGCCCAATGGATCAGGGTTTCTCTCGATGGTGCATTCGAGAGCGCCACGAATACTGCCTGGGTGGAAAATGTTCCGGGGAAACCTGACACAATGAGGATCAACAACTTTCCCCTGAAAAGGAGCCCCGGAGTTCAGACCGCGTGGGTCCGCTTCGAGGATTCGGGGGGAAACTTCCTCATCGCTTCCGATTCGATCCAGGTGATCGGCCCAACGAATGAATCCGTGACCACGGACGATACCCAGCCTCTCGCGGGTTTTTCGGTGAACGTGAAGCTTTTCGCCAACAATGCAACACAATACCTGCTGACAGAGAATTTCCTCAACCTCGATGATCCCGCCCTCTGGAAAGTGCTGGTTGCATCGGTTTCCTTCAACCTCATGCTGACCGAGGGCGGTCACACTCTTTTCGGGAAGTTCAGGAATTCCGGTGGAATCGAGAGCGGCATCGCCACCCTCGCCGTCACCGTAACCCTTCCGGCCAACGCCACACCGGCAATCAGCATCAACGGCGGTGCCGATCAGACCACCCAGACTGCGGCAACCATTTCCGTCAGGGCCCCGGCCATGACGACACTCTGGCTCTCGAACTCGAACGACTTCTCGGGGGCAACTCCCGTCCCGATCGCCACGTCGGCTTTCCAGGTTCCCTGGACCCTCCAGAAGTCCATCGGAACACAAATTGTTTACGCCCGGTTCGACGACGGATCCGGGAACTTCATCCATGTCCAGGATTCCATTCTCGTCTTTGGACCCACCGATGGGGCGATCTCGACCAACGATCAGCTTCCCCTTTCCGGGTTCACCGTCAACGTGAAGCTCTATGCCTTGAATGCGTCGCAGTATCTTCTGACCGAGAACTTCCTCAGTCTGGATGATCCCCTCCTGTGGAAACCGATGGTTGCATCCCTTTCTTATCCACTGATTCCGGTCGAAGGAGCACACACATTGTTCGGGAAGTTCCGAAACGCAGGAGGAATTGAAACGGGTGTTTCCACGCTCTCGCTGAACGTCGTTCTTCCGGCAACCGCTGCGCCATCCATCGTCATCAACAGCGGTGACGACCAGGCCAACCGGACCATCGCAACCATCACGGTCCACGCCCCCGGAAAGACCACGGTCTGGCTTGCCAACGCCAACGATTTCAGCGGAGCGACGGCGATTCCCCTTTCCACCTGGACGATGAACCTCCCCTGGACCCTAGACAACACTGCCGGAACGAAATGGGTTTACGCACGTTTCGACGACGGCGCGGGAAGCATGACCTTCGCCAGCGACTCGATCACTCTCTCCGGTCCCACCACGCCGACCCTGTCTACCGACGATACTGAACCCCTCAACCGTTCGTATGTCAACCTGAAGATCGAAACCCAGGGGGCAGCGGAGATGATCCTGTCGGAAGACATCAACGCGATGACGGCAACATCCGGCTGGGTTCCCTTCACGGCAAATCAGGTTTTCAACCTGATCCCGGGTGGCGGCACGCACAGGATCTACGGCAAGTTCAGGAACACCTCCGCGGCGGGATATGTCCAGATCCAGGCAACCAGCCTTTCGGTCAGGCTCCGCCAATCGCCACCCGATGGAAATACTGCCGCGATTCGGGAAACGATCCTTTCCACGAGCCCCGCCATTGCGACGACCACGAACGACCTCCTTCCGGTCTTCCTGCATTTCGCGATTTCCGATTCCAGCACCGCCTCCATTTCCTGGGCGATGACGGTTCAGGGTGCCTCCATTCCCACGGTGTTCACGGATCTCGTGCCTCCTGTCGCGCCCATTTCGCTGAATCCGGGAACTGGAACCTTCACGGTCTGGTACCGGTTCGCCGACGGGGTGGGTAACTGCACGCAGCTTGCCTACCTGAACCTCGAGGTCACCAGCCTCGCCTCGGTGAAGCCGTCCTTCGTCCTCATCAACAACGGGGACGCCCAGACCGACAGTGCCACCGTGTCGGTGAAGATTTCCTCCGCCGATTGTGCGACGTTCCAGATGTCCATCGTTCCGAACACGTTCGCGGGGTGCCCCGAATACCCTTATGGCCCTCCCACTTTCGTGGTTCAACCTGACGGATCCATCATCGTCAACAACTTCTCCCTCAAAAGTGAGGCCGGAGAGCAGAGTGTCTACGTCAAGCTCATTTCTTCTGGCGGGAGCGTCTCCTCTATCACCGATTCGATCACCATCAATGGTCCCACCGGGTTCATCCTCGCGACGAAGGACGCCATGCCCCTTGCAACCTACGTTGTCAATTTGAGGCCCAACGCCGTTGGGGCAGTTGAGATGCTCATAACCGAAGACCCCGCGATTCTCAACAGTCCCACCGCTCCCTGGGCCAGTTTCTCCTACAACTTCAATTATTCCCTCCTTCCTTTCGCAGGATCCCATACCGTCTGGGGGAAATGCCGGAATGCCGGAAAAGTCGAAACAGAAGCCGCGTCGCTCTCGGTGGATGTTTCTCCCCCGAATGCCACGGTTCTCCTCAACGACGGCGATTCATTCACGGATACCGCCTCCGCTACCATCCGTCTCTTCTCCTCCGATGCCCTTTTCTACCAGGTATCATCGCGCTCGAGCTTCGTGGGGGTCCCGCAGACTCCCTATGTGGCCAACCAACCGGACGGCTCGGTGGTTTCCTCTTTCACTCTTCTCCCGAATGCCGGTTCCCAAAACGTTTATGTCAGGTTCGACAACGGGGCTAGCACCGCCGTGGCCAGCGATGCGATCGATATCGTCGGTCCCTCCAACGCGGCGATATCGACTCCGGACACCCTTCCCCTGACCGTGTTCCAGATTAACCTGCGGCCTTTTGCGGATGGAGCGACGGAAATGCTCCTCACGGAAGATTACTCGCTGGTTTCCAGCGAAAGCCTCTGGATCCCCTTCGCCTTCAACACTACCTTCGTTCTCCAGCCCACGTATGGGGTCCACAAGATCTACGCGAAATACCGCAACACCGGCCGCATCGAAACCTCGCTGCTGACGCTCGATGTCGTTGCGACCGGGGCGACGAACCCCGATCCGTATATCCTTTTGAACGGCGGAGACGCAACCGTAAACCAGCCGGGGATCACGGTCAATGTCTGCGCTCCAGGGCAAGCGGTCATGAGGCTTTCGAACGACGGGAACTTCGCGGCGGCGACGGATACCGTTCCCGCCGACCGGAGCTGGTTCCTCAACCCGGCGAGGGCGGGCACGAGAACAGTCTTTTCCAGGTTCCAGGATGCCTCCGGGACATACCGCTTCGCTTCCGACACCATCACCGCGGTCGGTCCCGCCAGTTGCAGCATCTGGACGAACGACACGCTTCCCCTCAACCGGAGCTTCGTGAACCTCAGTCTCTATGCCGAGAATGCGGTGGGAATGATAGTTTCGGAAGACCCTGCCGCCATGAACTCCAGCACCTTGTGGATTCCCTACCAGAACTCGTTGGTCTTCAACCTCCCCGGGGGGACATCCCAACACACCATCTACGCGAAGTTCAGCAACGCCTCCACGACCTACATCGAAAGCGAACCCCTCTCCATCCAGGTCACCGTGAACAGTACTCCCCCGACGGGAAACACGGGGACGCTGAGGGAAACCGCCGCTCCGACCTCTGCCGAGGTCACATCCGTTCCCATAGCTTCCTTGCCCATCTATCTCCATTTCTCCATAACTGATCCCAATACCGCCACGATTTCCTGGCAGCTGGCGGACAGCGGCTCCCCCGTCCCCACCTCCTTCCACCAGCAGTCCATTCCGGTTGCGCCAATAGGCCTTTCGGAAGCGGATTTCCCCGGAAACGGAACGTGGAACCTCTTCTACAAGTTCACCGACGGGGTCGGGAATGAAACCCCTCTGGAGATCATCTCCGTCGATGTCCTGGGACCCTCTCTCGAGATCAGCCCCGCCGCGGCCGGCCCGTTCTATTCGGGACAGAGCCAGCAGTTCGCCGCCACCCTCAAAAACGTTGAGGGGACGGTCCTCTGGAGCCTCGATCCCGCGGGGGCAACTTATGGAACCATCGACAGTATCGGGAAGTATACCGCCCCGTCCTCCGTTACGCTGGCGACCCAAACGTGGGTCCGCGCCCAGGTTTCAGGGTATCCTCTTGCGAGCGATGCGGTGAAGATCAAGATCGAGACGCAGATCGAGGTGTTGTCAGATACCGATTCCTTCCAGATCTCCTGCGGAGCCACCCGGACCGTCCTGATCACCTTCCGGAACTCCTATCTCGGAGGCAGCGCAAGCGTTTTTCCCATCTCGGGGGGAGGAGTTGCCACTATTTCCGCTCCCGCCTCCGGAACCCCCGGGACCGATGCGATCGCCACCCTGACGTACGTTGCCCCCGTAGCCCCGCCTACCGGCAACGTGACTGTCACCGTGACCTCCGACCAGGACCCCACCAAAACCAAGCTCCTCACCTTCCAGGTCAACTCCGGACCATGGATCTCCCTCGATCCCGTTTCGGCCTCCACGCGGGTCCGGACTGGGAACTTCGGCTTCAGCGCCGCGACTAGCGATGACTCCAACATACCTCCCGCGACGGTCACCTGGACGATTTCCTACGGAAGCTTCAGTCCAAGCGCACTGGTGCAAACTCTCGTGACTACCCCCCCTCATTCCGTTACTTTCTATGCATCGAACACCTTCCCCGCTGTCAACCCCACTCCCATCATGGCGACTTTCACGAGCGGAGCGGTAACCAGGTTGGCTACGGGTTCGATCACCCTCACATCCCCCGTGGTGCTCTCACTGACTCCAAAATCCGACCAGCTTTCCATCGCCACCACGACCGGAATCACTTTCCAGGCGGATGTCCAGAACGCCACCACGACCCAGGTTACTTGGGAATACAAGAACGCCAGTGGAACCACATGGTACAGTGCCGGGACAACCTCCTCCCCGGATACCGGTCTTCTTTCCCTTTTCGGGAACAACGGGATCTTCAATGCTCCCGCCACTTTCCCCGCGGGCATGGGCCCCCTCGTGCAGGTTCGGGCGACCAGCGTCGATGATTCCCTGGCATCTGATGTCGCGACGATCACGCTCCTCTCCCCGGTGGAAGTCGTTATCCACAAGGGCTACGATGCCTCCGCCGAGGTTGCCACCGAAACCACCGTCACCCTCGAGGTTGGGAAACAGCAGTTCTTTGCGGAGCTGAAGAATGCAAAGTCCGGAAGCAACCTCACCGTTTCGTGGTTCATCGAGGATATAGCCGGGGGGAACACGACCTTCGGAACGGTCGATTCAACCGGAAAGTACAGCGCTCCCGACAGCAAAGTCCAGTCCTACGTGATTTTGAAAGCCAAGAGCAATGCAGATCCCTCCAGATACGCCGAGTGCAAGATCTACCTCGAGAACTTCTGGGCACCACGGTCCCAGAACCTCCAGGATGTGACCAACGCAACCGATTCCATCTATTTCATGTTGATCGATCCCACCACCGCTTCCGGGTCGGACAAACGGGCCTATGCTGCCACCAACGGCCATGGGGTCTATTGGGCCAACATTGCCCAGTTCGCGACCGGAACCGACTGGGCAAGCATCCCCTGGCAGGGCTCGGATCTTTCAAACACCGCGGTGGGAGCAGGTGGGCAATACGTCGTCAACTCCCTGGATCTCAGCCGACAGAATTCGAACCGGGTGGTAGCCGCGACCAACGATGGGGTCTGGTTTTCCAACAATTCCGGGGTCAATTTCACAAGGCTGGTCGTGCCCACTGTTCGGCCCGAGTCCCACTGGTTCGATCCTGCGAGCGCTTCTTACGATACGGTTTTCACGTCATTCTTCTCGAGCGTGATGATCGACCCTACCGATGACCGTTACCTGTATGCCCTGGGCAAGGACCAGGGAATTTTGCGATTCATCTGGAGCGGAGGGATTTCCAGCTACACCTACGACGGAACGATCATGGACGATCGGCAGAGGTTCTCGGTTTACCGATGGTTCACGGACAACTACGTGGTTTACGACGCCTCGGGAACCCCAACCCCCAAAACAGTCGAAAGACTGGGGGTCTACAACTATTCGGCGTCTTCTTCGATGCAGCTGAACTGCATGGCCATCGATCCTCAGAATCCCAGTGTCCTGTATGTGGGTTTTTCCCATTTCCTAAGAACCAGGGATCCGGATTCCTTTACCAACGGCTACTTCAAACTGACCAATGTCCGGTCTTCCCATTACCTGTATATCTGGACTACATCCCTATATCCGTATGGGGTCGACTTCAGCACAAGCGCAACGGAAACCCCAATAATCGATTTCCAGTTCATGGATATCGGGTGCTCCGGAATCCGCAATGAACAGGGTTCTGGACTGATCCTGTCGATGGCGGTCGATCCGAACACTCCCACCACGATCTGGGCCGGAAAGAACAGCGGGATCGAGCGTACAACTGACGACGGGATTACCTGGAATGTCAAGGGTGCGTATTCCAACGTCCGGGATGTCTTCATCGATCCGATCAATACGATCAACGTCTTCATAGGAACGGAGGCAGGCCTCTACAGGACCAGCGACGCCGGAGGATCTTGGAAACAGATCAAGACCGGCCTCGAGGGGCATACCACGATCAACTCGCTCGATCTGTCGCCCGGAGGAATTGGCTCGCGCCGGATCTTCTCCGGGACGACCGGCGGCCTCTACATGGGCGTCACTTCCCTCGATCTCGAGTGATCCCACCCGGCTCCCGCGGCGGGGGCCCAAGGCTGGGCCGGCTCAGAGGTATTTCCGGGGGCTTTCCTTGACGACCCTTGGGGGAAGCTTGGGGAACACCCTTTTCAGGTCGATCTCGAGACCGGGGAAGAGCGGATCCTTGATCACGTCAGCGTCTCCGAAAACCACCATCTTTCCGAACTCGCCGCTTTCGGTTCGGGAATACAGGTAAACGATACGATTGGCGGGGTCGACGGTCCAGTATTCCCTGACGCCGTGCTTCTCGTAGATCCTCCGCTTCAAAACCGCGTCTCGGGAGGCCGACGAGGGCGAGAAAATTTCGATGACAAGGTCGGGCGCTCCGCGGCATCCCTTTTCATCCAGTTTTTTCTCGTCGCAGACCACAAGGATGTCGGGTTGGACGACGGTATCGACCTTCTCATCGCCTTCCTTTCCCTTCGGAAGACGGACGTCAAACGGCGCAAAATGGACCTCGCAAGACTTTCCATCGAAGAACGGCAGGAGTTGCTTGAGGATTCCTCCTGCAATGGTTGAATGAACCCTCAACGGGGCGGGGGTAATGTCATAGGGAACACCTTCGATCAGCTCCCAGCGCTCGTCTTCCCCCCAGGTGCAGTAGTCCCCGTAGGTGAATTTTCCCTGTTTCTTTCCGATCGGCGGCTTCGGCATGATGATTCCTCCCGAAAAACTCAGTTCGCTTGTCCATGATAGCATCATGATTCCACCCCTCGCAACGGACCCCGACCGTTGCGTACCCTTGCACTGCAAAGGGAAATCCAGGGTTGGAGGGTTGACGAGTCGGGGATGTTTCCGTATCATTAAAGGAAATCGTCACAATTACCCTACCGATGGGAGGGAGAAATGTCTGTTTTTCGGAAACCCCTGTTCGTTGTCCTTTGTGTTTTCCTGGCGGGCAGTTCTGTGTCATGGGGCCAGTCAGATGACCGCCCCGGGTTCACCCCCCACTGGAAGGTGGGTGACCGCTGGGTTCTCGAGGCCACCTACCGCGACCTGAAGGTTCCGGGTGAGGTCTGGTTGCCCCCAATCAAGTGGAACTTCGTGGTCAAATCCATGAAAAACGTCCACAGGCAGGACTGCTACGTTCTCCACATCTACCCGAAGAACCGGAGGATGAAGAACCAGGCGATCCTCTACCTCTCCACTCTCGATCTTCATCCGATGCGTGTCATCGAAATCTTCCCGACCCCCAGCGGTGTCAAGAGCGAGGAAAGGGATATCGATCCTTTCCATCCCCAGCCGCTCTTTTCGGAAGATTCCCTCATTCCCTACGACCTTCCCCTGTTTCCGCTCATCCGAACTGATGTTCAGGGTGCTGATGGGTTCGGGGCCTATCGCGAACCCGAAAAGAAGAAGTTCGATTCAGTTTCCTCAGTTTCCGGGTTCAAGTTCAAGTTCAGGAAATCCGTGAGCCAGGGGAACAAGAAGCCTGAGCGAAAGTACGCCGACGTGTTCGGTTCCTACAAGCAGAAGGGTGAAACCTTCCAGGTCGAGCTCACCGATGAAAGCACGAAGAATTCCACCACGCAGCTTTGGCAGGCGGGGCTTCCCTGGGCAGTTTCCAGCGACAGCACGCAGAGGAAGGTGAAGCTGGTTCTTCCCTCGAACCCGACACCCCTGCCGGCGCCGAAGGAGGGAGAATGATCATGAACCGGAGCCTGTTGATCGCGTTCCTTTGCCTCGTCCTTCTTGCCCCGGCTCTGGTGATAGCCGATGACGACCGCGCCAGCGGCGAGATCAAGCCGAGCCCCTGGTCCGGTGACTGGTGGTCCCGGAAGAAGGGGTTCCTCGTCCACGGATGGCCCGGCCATCAACCTTCCCCACTTGCCCGGTATGACCAGTTCGTGATGGCCAAAACCGGAAAAAACCCGGGCGCCCTCGACTGGGAAGCCAACGTTGCCAATGCCCACTGCAATCCCCAAGCCCAAGATTGGGAAGGCCATTGCAACGGTTGGTCGGCCGCGGCGATGCTCGAACCCGAGCCGCGTGAATCCAGGACCCGGCTGGGAATCACCTTCGAAACCGCCGACCAGAAGGCGATCCTTTCCGAGATGTACATGAACACCTATTGCAACTTCTACGGCCAACGGTACTGGAACAACTCCTGCGACAAGGAAGACCTCTATCCCCAGGAATTCCACCGCCTCCTCCTCGAATTCATCGGGAAGGGCAAGAGCGCAATGGTGGCAGACGTGAACTGGGATGAACAGGTCTGGAACTTCCCCATCTACAAGTTCGATTCCAGCTGGGGAACCGGATGGTTCAACGACCGGAAACTCAAGGTCAAGACCACGGCCTACTTTGCCGACGACGGCGTCCGCCCTGACCACATCGGAACGAAATGGTTCTCCACCACCTACACCTACAACCTTTTCCTCGACGACCAGGACAACATCATCGGCGGGGAATGGAGCGGCGGCAGCTCCAACAACCATCCTGATTTCGTCTGGGTTCCCACCGCCGATGCGCCCAACCCCCCGGGAACCAACCAGGAGAACCCCCGTCTCGACCCGAAGCTCGTTCACGAGATCACCCAGGGCCCAGCAGTTGTCGGCCCCCGGGACACTTCCATGGACCCCAACATGGCTATCATGGAAGCCGGCCTGAATCCCGCCGACCTGTTCTGAACTTCGTTTCCCATGGGGGGGGGAGCTTTTCTCCCCCCCTTTTCATTCCTGGCGTTCGGGCCTGATCACAACGGTTGTCCCAGTGGAGTTTTCGGTGGTATCATGGCCAGGGAGGTAATCTCCCTGATTCGTATTTCCCGGATTTCGGAGTTGCTGAGAAGAAGATGTTCGAGACCACCCGCGCTTTTCGGGGGAATCCCCGGTGTGGGGGCCTTTCCCAAAAGGGCCTGACTTTCGTCGAAATCCTCGTTTCCATGAGTCTCATGACGCTGGTTTTCATTATCGGCTGGAGCATCTCCAACAGTTTCCTCGGGGTCCGAAAAACCCGAAACTACGAGATCGCGATTTCCCTTGCAAACCAGGCTATCGAGGCGATCCGGGCCTCCCGTTTCCGGGAAATCGGAAAGTCCCGTGACGGCCGCAAGGACACGCTGCTTGCCGATTTCTCCAGTTCGGGCAACACTTTCGATGGCGACACCGGGGAAGGTTTCGTTCCGATCCTCAAGGTCGGGAACATCGAATTCAAGCGCGAAATTCAGGTGACTGACTGTCCCTCCCTCATTGATGGCTTCCCGCCGGTGCTGAAACTCGTCCGGGTGATCATTTCGTGGAAAGCCCCGGAAGATGGAAGCCCCCTCGTTTTCGAAGTGGTTACCACCCATGCGGATCAGTGGTGAGGGTTTCATGCTGAAGACGTGCGAGTTTCCCATGACCGGCTCTGATCATCCGCTTTCGGCCATGCCCCCTGCGCGCTGGGGAACGCGTGGATTCACGCTGGTGGAGATCGTCCTGGCCATTCTCCTTTTCTTTTTGATGTTGCTGGCAGTTTACAAGCTTTTCTTCGCCGAGATCCGGACCATCCGGTCGGCTCTCGAGCACCTGGGAGTTAACGAGAACTGCCGCAAGTTCTTGACCCGTTTCGGGGACGACGTCCGGAATGCGAACCGGGTTCTTCAGCCCGTTCCCGTTCCACGAAAGGAGGTCCAGTCGGTAAACCCCGTCGGGGAAGGTGTTTTCGCGGTTTTCGAGAGCCAGGCTTATGACTTCAGCAAGAAACCTCCCGACCCCAAGATGATCAAGACCATGAAGATTTCCTACAGCCTGAAAAAAGACCCCAAAGACGGTACCTGGGACATCTTCAGGACCATCGATTCCGAGGGCTCGCCCTTTCCGGGCGGACCATCCGGGTTCAAGGCCACCGCTCACGTTGCCGGAGGGCTCAAGGAGATCAAAGTTTTCACCAGCATTCGATCCCCGGTCAAGTTCAGTTCCTTCCCGGGGCTCCCATTCAAGAATACCCTCGTTTTCGAACCGTATGACTCCGATGGAACCGGGCCAAACCTCATTCATGTGCGGGCCACCTTCATCCGGAAAGGGAACATCAGGCCTGGAACCAAAGAGGAGAGCGCACTCACGATCCGAACCAGCTTCGCCGTTCGGGGAAAGTCGAACCTGGTGAACCCATGAACGCAATCAAGAGGGGCAACCGTCGGCAGGCCCGGAAAAGCCTCGCCCTCCTGGCGAGACCCGTGCACGCCGCCATCCATGGGCGGCAGGCCCCGAAAAACTCCGCCCTCCTGGCGGAAACCGTGCACGCTGCCATCCATGGGCGGCAGGGTCAGGCGATCGTGGTCGTCCTGATGATATGCCTCGTCCTCGGAATCCTCTTCGGGGCGGTAATGCAGTTCCAGCGCGGACATATCCACCTCCTTTCGAAGACCGCAAAGGACTATCTCGCGCTGAACGTTGCGGAGGCGGGCCTGCAATGCGTCCTCGCGGAGATGAAAGCCGACTACCAGTTCGTCACTCACGGGAACGCCTACATTCCGGGCCAGACTGGCCCCGCAAATCATCGTCATTTCCTCGTGGGGGAAGCCGAGGGGATCGAGCTGGATCACAAGTCCTCCGGAACCTACTCCGGCCGGATCGTGATGAAGAAGACCAAGGTGGTGGGCGAGTTCAAGGTCAGGGTCACTCTGATCAAGGCGCAGAACAACCCCGATTCCCAGACCGTTGACGAATCCCACCGGTATTTCCAGGTCGAAGCCATCGGCAAGGTCGATGATTCCTTCCGGAAGGTCACCGGCGTGATCGAGAAGTTCCTGCCCTACGCCTACCAGTTCTACGACGGCCAGGTTCTCGACACCGGCGGGAACGGCCCCTACCGGGTCGTTCCCGGAATCGTCCGGCGGGGAAGGGTTTACGGTCACGAGATGATCAAACTGTCGAAGCGGGGGGTGTTCGACAACGGCTGCGATTTCCTGGACATGGAAAAGATCTCCACACCAGGCCACATCGAGGCCGGTCACAGCACGCACCTTACGTTCAGGAACGGCAAGGAGGGACGGCTCAAGCCCGAGAACGATTCAAGCCACCCGGAAGCTTTCGATACCAACGCGGAATCGGCGGGGGGAAAGGATATCAGCCGGTTCGTTTTGGACGGGGCCCACGGGGGGAAGCCGGAAAAGTTTCCGCCGCTCAACCCGAAATACTATAAGGAAGCCTACCGGCCCAAGGCGAAGATCTTGAGCCCGGGCTGCGGGTTCAGTGGTTTTTCCGAGTCGAAGTGGAAGAATCCGGGAAAGCCCAACGAGGTCGTGTATGACCTGAATTTCGGCTGGGACTACAAGAAGGACGACGAAAAGGAACTCCTCTATTCCACCGTCCCGCTTCGCATCTGGGGCTGCCCCAGGTGGAAGGCGCTCACCATCTTCAGCGAGAAGGACGTCTACATAGCCGGGGATTTCAACCAGAACCCGGAGACTCCCCAGAACTACGACATCGGTTTCCGCGATTACACGCAGACGATGGAGAACGGAACCGACAAGAATGGTGTCGTCGTGATGTCGATGGGACGGATCTGGTTCGACTACTCCCAGCCATGCCTCTTCCTGCGCAACGAGATGCGGACGGTAATCGACAACGATCTCGCAACATGCCTCGGAGGAAAAGACCTCAATCCGCTCCTTCTTGCAGCGATCGTTTTCCCATACCGGTCGGGCGCGGGCTCCATGGATTCCCGGCTTCCGATGACGGGCCTGAACTTCAAATCGATCGCGGCCCTGTTTTCCCTTCCGAAAGAGCCGCCCCAGGTCATTCCGGTCACCCTCGCGGGGCTTCTGCTCCACCCCGCGCTCAAGGATCTCAACAAGTATCTCGAACCATCGGAAAACCCGGAGGAGTACAAGGTCAGGTTCTGCATAAAGAGTTGGTTGAAACGGAAGGAGATCGTCGAAAAGGTCGGGGCTGCCTGCTACCTCACCGGCCTTCTGACCAAAGGCGAGCGGGATCACGTGATCAATTCCATGATCGACCAGGCATACAAGGAGATCCAGGAAGAACCCCCGAACAAATGTCTTGGTCCCTGGAACATCGCGGACAGAATCTTCAAGCAGGCCGTCACCCATCCCAAGACACGGTTCCAGATTCCGGAAATGACGGTGAATGCCATCCTAATCGATTCGGCCGAACTGAACGGCCGCTGGGACCCGTCAGACGGTCCCACCAAAGTCCTCAACGAGATCGGAAACATAGAAAACGCCCAGACGAAATCACTCCCCTTCATCACCGACAACTCACGCTTCATCCTCCGCCATCTCGGAGGGCGGATCAACCTCAGGACCAGGTCTGTTGACCCGTTCCTGGACGGACGTTTGCGAAAGGACAACGTCGTCGTCCGCCGAAACATCTGGGACCGGAAATTCCTCTCCGGAGAGAACGACTACATTCCCGCCTACCCGATGGCGGGATTCGGCCTTGCCCAGTGGAAGGACGATGCGTCCGACTCTTCGGAGTTCAACTCCCTCTGAAACCATGCGCCATCTCGGGTTGACCCACCGCCTCATTCTCGGCTCGATTTTGATGTGCACTCTTCTCGCAGGAATGATGGGTTTTGCCCTCAGGCGTCTTTCGGCGATCGTCGATGCGGCCACGCATCTGAGTGTCACGACCAATGTCATGCAGGTGGGGTTCCAGGTCCAGGACGATCTCTACGACCTCCTCCAGGCCAAGGAAAAATACGATCAATACATCTCCGAGCAGACCTGGCGGCACTATTTCGAGTTCAGCCAAAGGATCGACACCCTTATCGACAGGGTCAAGGAGCTTCGGCAGTTCCGGACCCAGGCTCCCCAACTCGACGAACTTGACCGGACCAGGATCGATCTCGCGGATCTTCTCAAGAACGCGACCTACTCGATCAATCCCAATTTCAACATCGGGGCTATCTCCGCACCCACCCTTATGAAGCTCAAGGACACGAGGGCAACGCTCCAGAGCCAGATTGCCGATCTGATGATGAAGGAAAGGAAATCCCGCCTCGGCCTCGAAGCTTCCCTAAGGGGCGAACTCCAGGAGCTGAAGGGAAACCTATGGCTCATCACCTCCCTTTTCCTGGTCGGAGCGCTCCTCTTCGCGCTTTACCTGCACCACAGTACGACCGCCCCGCTTCGACGGCTCATCGATGTCATGCGAAAAACTACCGAAGGCCAGGTATTCGTTCCGGTCCCTCCCGCCGGTGCTCCCGAGATCAGGGAAATGATCTCGACCTTCAACGTCATGGAGGAATCCCTGTTCCAGCACCAGAAACGGCTGGCCTCCATGCTTTCCCTCGCGGTCACCGTCGCACACGAGGTCAGGAACCCGATTGCCGCAATCGGGGCCGCGGTACAGGCGCTCCAGGGGGCATATCCTCCAGACGCTCCAGATCGTGAGATCTTTCCGGAGATCCGACGCGAGATCCACCGCGTCGATTCAATCATCTCGGACCTCCTGGTCTTCGCAAGGCCACGTCCCCTGGAGTATTCCCAGATGAAGATGTCCGAGCTCGCCGAGGAGGCGAGGATACTGATGCGTTCGACCCTGGAGTCCCGGGGAGTTACCTTCCGCACGTCCATTTCCCCGGATGCTGACCGCCTCGTGGCCGATCGGAACCAGCTGCACCGGGTTCTGCTCAACCTTTTCAACAATTCGTTGGATGCGATGCCCAAGGGTGGCGAGATCCGCGTCACGACAGAGCCGCGGGAGGACGACCGGATCCTCTGCACCATCGAGGATTCGGGTCCCGGAATCTCACCCGAAAACAAGGAAAAAATCTTCGAGCCGTTCTTCACGACGAAGACCAAGGGAACAGGGCTGGGGCTGTCGATCGTCCAGGGGATCGTCGAGCGACACCAGGGTTCGCTGCAACTGGGGGAAACATCCAGGATCGGGGGAGCGTGTTTCGTGATCATCCTTCCCCGTGGGTTGAAGCGGCCCTCCTCGCTGGGGGTTCCCTCGATTTTCACCGCCGGAAAGTCCTGAGCACGAATGGAGACGTGATGAAGAAGATTCTCGTAATCGATGATGAAAAGCTCATCCGCTGGAGCCTGAAGAAGGACCTCGAGCAGCTGGGATACATCGTCACGCCGTGTGAAAGCGCCGAGGAGGCTCTTCCCCTGATCGAGGCCACCTTCTTCCATGCCGCTCTTGTGGACGCCCGGCTTCCGGGGATGTCGGGACCCGAGTTTCTCCTGAAACTCAAGCAGGCAAGTCCGGATACGCAGGTAATCATGATCACCGCTTTCGCCGATGTGGAAACCGCAGTTTCCTCAATCCGGAACGGGGCGTTCGATTTTCTGCTCAAGCCCTTCACCTTGGAGAAGATCCGCTTGACGCTCAACAACGCCCTCGAATTCAGCAAGATCCAGAACGAGCTGTCGTCACTGAAAGCCGAAAGATCCCGGAGGCTCTCCCGGAAGAGCCTGCTTGGCCAGTCTTCCCGGATGCAAAAGGTCATCGCTGACATCGAAAAGGTGGGAAAGGCCGGGGCCGGCGTCATCCTCCTTTGCGGGGAGAGCGGTACGGGAAAAGGCGTGGCGGCCGCGGAACTCCACCAACTCGGGCCCCGTTCCACCGCCCCCTTCATCGAGATCAACTGCGGGGCGATTCCGGAGAACCTTTTCGAGTCCGAACTTTTCGGGCATGAGAAGGGGGCTTTCACCGGGGCTTCCGATCTGAAAAAGGGGTTGATGGAGATCGCGGATGGCGGGACCCTCTTCCTGGACGAGGTAGGGGAAATGCCTCTTACAATCCAGACGAAGTTTCTTAAGGCCCTGGAAGAGCAGAACATCCGAAGGATCGGTGGAAACCGGCCAATCCAGGTCGATTTCCACCTCATAGCGGCGACGAATCGCGATCTCACCCAAGCCGTCCGGGAAGGCCAGTTCCGGGAGGATCTCTTTTACCGTCTCAATGTCGTTCCGATCTTTCTTCCCCCGCTCAGGGACCGCGCCGATGACATCGTCTTCCTCGCAAGCCGTTTCTTGGAACAGAACATGACGAAGTATCGTCGATCCTTCAACGGGTTTTCCGAGGAGGCGAAACGTCGGATGCTCTCCTACCATTGGCCCGGGAACATTCGGGAGCTGAAGAACTGCATCGAGCGGGCGGTCATTCTCGAGAATGGCGATCGGATCGAGGAAGCCACCATGGGGATCGGTTTCACCGACGTCGGGACAAAACCCCCCGCCCTTGACATCCAGAAGGGGAATGGAGATCTTCCTCCGGAGGGGTTCAACCTTCATGAGCATCTGGAAAGCATCGAGCGGCGATTCCTCCAGCAGGCCCTGGAAACTTCAAAGGGAAACCAGTCCCAGGCTGCGAAGCTCCTGGGGATGACCAGGGACATTCTTCGGTATCGGCTTAAGAAGTATGATCTGGGGGAATCATGATCCGGATCCGGGAAGTTTGCGCGGAAGGGCGCTATCTCCCCCATTGGGGCCTGAAAAGGGATTTTGCCCCAGCCTCCGCGTGCTTCCAGGATCGGGTTGGGGAATTTTACGCAGGGGGGAAATCTCCGCTGGGTAATTTTCCACATAAAATGCTTGTACCGTCGAGTCGGACCCGCCATCGACGGGCTTTCCGGTCTTTCTCCCGACCTGGTACCGATTATGCGTCGGGAGGTTCGGTGGAAATTCCACTGACATCAAAAACCAAGGAGACTTCAATGAAACGCATTATTCTTCTCACCGTTCTCGCCGCAATGGTCGCTTTCCCGGTTCTGGCCCAGGATGCCCCCACGACCGACCCCGCCGCTGCTTCCGGAGCCCCCGCTCCTGCCACCGAGAAGCTCGAAGGCAAAGTCATCGTCACCAAGGGCGCCGACGGCGCTGCCGACACCTACACCTTCAAGACCGCCGACGCCGAGCTGACCCTCCTCCCCGGCGACAAGCTCACCGAGCTCCTCAAGGTCGAGAAATATGAAGAGAAGACCTTCATCATCGAGGGCGAGAAGGTCACCGGAAAAGATGGGAAACAGGGCTTCATGGTCAAAGCGTTCGAGGAAAAGAAAGACGCCGCTGCCGCTTCCGACGCTCCGGCCGCTGCCTCTGGCGCCCCCGCCGCCGCTTCCGACGCTCCCGCCGCCGCTTCCGGCAAATAATCCAGGTTCTTCAAGACCCCGGGCAGAAGCCCGGGGTTTTTCGCGTTCGGTCAGTTCCGCAGGTTTCAGGGTGCTACCCTTTCTCCCTCTGATTCCCGGTTGCTCATCTTCTCACGTGTTCACCTGTCCTTGTCCCAAAGGTGCTCTCTCACTCTCCTAAAGGAGGTTCAGTCGGAATGGGAAGGTTGGTTCAAGCCATCGGTGGAATCGTATTTCTTTCCGGATTGGGATTGTTTGTCGGAAACGTCACCGGGATTTTTCCCACCATTCCCATGGCCGGATACCTGGTCATGGCGGCTGGGTTGCAGGCCATTCTCGAGGAAGGGGTTCCACGTTCGCGGGCCACCGGGGAGGCAAAAGTTCTCTACCAATGCCTTCGGGGAGAAGACCCCTATCCCCGCTGACGAACCAGAAAGGTGATTCCTCCGTGTTCGGAGGTGTCCTCAAGGCCTGCGCCCTCCTGGCTTTTCGGACACATTCGCCCCTTCGTGGGGCTCGTGCCCTCAGGGACCGCGCCCTCCTGGCTTTTCGGACACATTCGCCCCGTTGAGGGGACCCTCCCAAAAGAGAAACCCCGGAACCAAGCGGCTCCGGGGCGGGCGATTTCGCTTAGCCGGGTCAGTTTGTCCTGATATAGTAGGTTGTTCCCGGAGCCAGGGTGGTGAAGTATGTGGATCCGCTGGCGGTGATGGGGGCGCTCTTGAAAACGATGGAATAGGGCGTCGATGCGGCCATGTCGATGGAGCCTGAGGCCGTCAGGGTGAGGGTAATGATCTTCCCGGTCGTGTCTGTGGCCACCGTCGCCTGGTTGGCGGTGGAAAGGAATTTGTGGGTCGCCCCGCCGCCCGTCGCTTCCATCGAATATGTTGCGGGAAGGGCTTTGATGGGGTGGTTGAAATAGAATTTGAAAACCGTGGTGTCATGCGGGACGCCCGCGATTTCGCCCGGCCCGAGCAAGGTTTCCTTCGTCCCGATGAGACTGACGACCTTGTCGATGTACATCTCGGGGAGCGAATTTTTCGAAGAAGATGTCGAGTTGGACGTGACGAGAGGGGAGGTTGCCCCGTAGGGGATGTAGCCGAGCGAATAGGTTGTCGTAATCTCGCCATAGACATTCACGGCGAAACTGACCGAAACGATCACTTCGGTGGTGGTTGCCGCGGAGGTGGTTCCTCCCAGCAGCGTTGGAAATTCAACCTTGACCTTCCACTTCTGCCCGTTCACCAGGAACCTGACGTCCATGGAATACTTCTCACCGGTAGAATTCTTCGCGAGGTTGGAAACGCTGATCAGACTCGGCGCGACATAGGTCATCGCCTTTCCCGAGTCATTGTCGAGGTTGAATGGGACCGCAGTAGCGCTTGCGTCGTTAAGGACGACGGAAACCTGGGCCGCGCTCGTATCGATTGCTGACCTGATCGAAGCCGCGCTGAGAGTGGTCTTCGTCACCACTATCTTGGGGGAAATAGCAGTGATGGGGCTGGTAGGAGTTCCCTCAACCCCGCTGGAATTCCAACTCCACAACCCGTTGCTTCCACAACCGGAAAGGAAGGGCACGACAACCGCGAGAAGGAACAACAGACCGGACTTTTTCATCGAATTTCTCGACCTCCATGGACAGGAATAGAACCGTACCTCCCAGCACATAGAGTTTCGGGTCGGCAACCCCGCTCCGGTTGATCCGGCCTATTGAAGAGGCGATCCGGACCCTGTCTCCGCGCTTGGGGAACAATGGCCCATAATACCTGGGGGAAGGAAAAAATTCAACTATTAATTTGTTTTACGTTGCAATTTAGGGACGGGAAATCATATAGTAGATCTCCGGCTTTTCAGTTTCTTAACCAAATGGATGGGCTTTTGCCGAAAAGCGGGGAGTCGGGCTATCGGCAGAAGGCTTGTCGTATTCACTCCAGGGGGAAAAGATGCGAATTCTTGGAAATGCGATGCCCGTCATTCTGATTGCCGGATTCTTCGGCCTTTCCAATCCGGTTTTTGCGACTCCCGTTAATGATGTTCCGGGAAGCCACTGGGCAAAGGAAGATGTAGAGCAGGTTGTCGGGAAAGGGGTCCTCCAGGTCGACGAGGATGGGAACTTCAAGGGGAACCGGAATGTTCGCCGCTATGAGCTTGCAGCAGCCCTGGCCAGGATGCAGAAGGAGCTCGATGAAGAGCGGAAGAGAGATGCTGCGCGGGAGAAAGACCTCGCATCGATGAGGAGACTGATGAAGGATCTCGCTTCAGAACTGAAGACCACGCGCCAGGAGCGGGATGAACTCGCCGCGAAACTTGCGGATACAGAGAAAAGGTGGGAAGAAGGCTCGGCAACGACCACGAAAAGGATCGACAAGATCGAGAAGGATAAAATCTCCAAAGAGAAGATGCCTCTGGAGATCCATGGCGATTTCCGGATCCGCCACCAGCATACGACTTTGCGTGACCAGACCGGTTCGAAAGGCAGTTCCTCGAACAACGTCAACCGGGCACGCCTGATCTTCAAATACAACCTGGACCCCACCTCCAGCCTGACCTTCAGATGGCGCTCCGATCAACCTGTCCGGCGAGGGGGTGACGCGGACGGAGTTTCTACATTTCGCATGGATATCGCCTATTACGACAAGCTGGGCTTCCTCGGTGGAAACCTCCGGGCGGGGCGCCAGAAATACCGCCATGGGCTCGGGATGGTTTTCCTCGGCTACTTCGACGGGATCAAATACGAACGGGACCTTGGCAAGTACCTGCATGTGATGGGGACCGTCCATTCGGAATACAATGCCCAGGCTTCGAAGAAGACCCACGGTCTCAATGCAAACATGATGTCACTCGAATATTCTCCGGTTCCGAATCTTTCCATCCTGGCTTCGACCTTCTCGAACAACGCCGAGTTTGACAAATACGGTGTACTGGAACCCAGGACGAAGGAAGGCTGGATCTCCCTCGATGTAAAGGGAAACGACAAGGGAAAGCTGGAGTATTTCGGGAGCATCGCCGCATACAGGAACCAGTTGAACGGGGGTAATACCAAGCCTGCCCAAAGACACCTCCGGGGGGATACCGAGAACCTGGCCTTCATCACCGGGGCGTTCTACAATCACTCCAAGAAGCTCCGTCTCGGCGGGCTTTTCAGCTCCTATCAAGACAACTACCGTCCGATGATCTCGTATTCCGATTTCTACTATTTCGGGTTCGGAGAACAGGACAGGTTTCCCGGAACTACGAACTATCTGCCCATTGAGGAAGCCTGCAACGCTCTCGCCCTCTCCGCCAACAACCCCCGCACCAACCAGTCCGAGGGCGTCGTCCCCCCTGCCTCCGACGCGGGTGGGGCGGCGATTCCCTTCGCGCGCTCTGGAGAATCGCGTGCGACGGGCGGTTACCTTGCCGACATCCACGGGTACAAGGATTACCAGGTGAACGCCATGTACAGGTTCTCCGATCGTGTCAGCGCGAAGGTCATCGCCGACTGGCTCCGGCCGGGAAAGGCCGCATACAATTATCGGGATGTCAACTCTCTCGCCCTTCGCCTTCTCTACAACTACAGCAAGAAGTCCGCACTCGAGTTCCGGGGAATGAGGGTCAGGAGCGGTTATGGCCGCTCCGCATCCGACTTCCGCACGGAATGGTACATCAAATACTGATCGGTTAGGGATTCCCGCGAGTCCCTGCATTTTCTCAGGAGAAACACGTAATGTCACAAATTGCCGCCGATCCCGCGTTCCTCCAAACACTTCAGGGAATAAGACTCTTCGAAACCTGCACCCCCGGGGAACTGGTCCGACTCCTCCCCCACATCCAGCAACGGGTGGTGCAACCCGGGGACGTCCTTTTCAATTCGGGAACCCCCGCCAGCAACCTCTTCTACCTCCTGTCGGGGGAGATCCAGCTGTTTTCCCAAGGACGGCTTCTCCACCAGTTCGGAGACGGATTTTTCGGGGAGGAAGCCGGGGTCGGTGCGCACAACTACCTGAGCGAAGCCAAGGTTCTCACGGAGGCCAAGGTCTGGGTCTTCCCCGCCCAGACTCTCAAAACCAACCTCGGGAAGAACGTTACGGTCGCAAGGGAGCTTTATTCCTCGCTGTTTTCACATTATTCCGGGGAGAAGCGCCTTTTCAAACCAAAGGAGGAGAAGAAGAAGGCCTCACCGACCTTGTCGAGTGCCGAGTTTTCCGGATGGATCCTTGCCATCCTCATTCCAGTTATCGTCTGGATACTCTGCGACCGGAACGGTGTCGAGATCAAGGCAAAGCTTTTCCTGCTCGTTTTCACTTCGATTTCGGTCATGTGGGTTTTCCGACTGACCGCGGAATTCATCCCCTGCATTCTGGGTCTGCTGGCCTTGCTGATCCTCGGGGTTGCCCCTTCAGACGAGATTCTCCAAGGTTTCAGCTCGGGCGAGTTCTTCATGGCGATGAGCATCTTCGGGGTGGGTGCGGTTCTCGTCACGTCGGGGCTCACCTTCCGGTTGGTGCTGATGATTCTGAAATACATCCCGCCCTCGCCGATTTTCCACGCCTTGTCCATGGTCGTGGCAGGTTTCTTCCTGACGCCGGTGCTTCCCTCCGCGAACGGGCGGATCGGCCTCGTCAGCCCGATCATGCTCGACATGATGGAGGCCCTTCAATACAAGCCGAAAGGCCGGGCGAACACGAGTCTCGCGGCGGGGACCTTCGCCGGGTTCACGCTGTTCGCATCCGTGTTCCTGACGAGCAAACCGATCAATTTCGTCGTTTATGGCCTTCTCCCACAGCAGGTCCAGGAACAGTTCCAGTGGGGAGGATGGCTGTTGGGCGCAGCGGTTTCGGGCTGCGTCATCTTCCTTTTGACATTTCTTTCATTCATCTTCATCTACAAGAACGACGAGGCGCCGAAGCTTTCCCACGAGCAGATCAACGCGCAGCTGACCCTCCTCGGGCCCCTTTCCATCATGGAGTGGACCGCCCTGATCTCGGTCGTCGTGTTCATCATCGGGACCGCGATCTCTTCCATCCACAAGATCGATCCTCCCTGGGTCGCACTCGCCGTACTGACGTTTCTTCTGACCCTCGATGCCCTCCAGAGGAAGGAATTTCACGAAAAGGTCGACTGGTCCTTCATCCTTTACCTTGCCGGGCTGATCGGCCTCGTCAAGACGATGACCGCGGTTGGGATCGACCAGATGATCGCCAAGAACATCACTTTCGTGGGCCCTCTGATGAGAAAGGACTTCTTGACCTTCATCCTCGTCTTGTTCGGGGCGATGTCGGTCGTCCGTCTCGTGGTGCCGAACAATGCCACCATAGCGATGTTCTGTACCATCCTGCTTCCTCTCGCCCAGGTGAACGGTATCAACCCCTGGGTCATCGGATACATAATCCTGACCTTCAGCGACGCCTGGATATTCCCATATCAATGCACCTACTATCTCCTATTCCTCGAATTGACCGAGAAGGCGGATATTTACGACTCGAAGTCGTTATGGAAGTTCCAGCTCCTTACAAACCTTTTCCGAATCGCAGCAATCTGGGCTTCCATTCCGTATTGGAAGTGGATGGGCGTCATCGCCTGATGGAGGAATGAACCAATGCTATCTCGACGCCTTGTCACCGGACTTTTCCTTTTTCTGTTCTTCGGATTTCTGATCTGGTTCAACCTCAACAAGCCCCGGGTTTTGATCGTTCACAGTTACGCCACCGATTTCTCCTGGGTCCGCGACATCAACACTGGAATCAACCGTGTTCTGAAGGGGAAACCCGCGCTGGTCCGCTGGTATTACCTTGATACGAAGCGGAACCCCGACCCGGAGTACAAGATTCGCGCCGGCGCAGCCGCCCGCAAGGAAGTACTGAAGTGGAAGCCCGACATCATCATTTCGATCGACGACAATGCCCAGGATATGGTTGCCAAGTATTTCGTCGGATCCCCTTCGATCAACATCGTTTTCACCGGGATCAACGCCACACCCCAGCAATACGGGTTCGAACGTGCGGTCAAGTCCCCGATTGGAGCTGTGCTAAGTCCTACGGAGATCCTTGTCGCGACCCATACCCATTATGGTCCCGGGACCGGTTCCTACTCATCGGTTTCATCCGGAATCGGCGGGGTAGGCTCTCCTCCCGCGGAACTGGTCGGAAGTGATTCGTTGGCCCCCTCCGGAAGCGGGGCATCGGAGGGCACCGGCAGCGGCATAACCTCGATATCCATTGGAAGCGGGTCGGTCGCCATCAACGGGGAACCCGGTTCCCAGGCCAATGCGAGTGAACCTCCACTCCCCACCCTGATCCGGGCGAGGAATGTCACGGGCGTCGTCGAGCGTATTCCATTCCGGGCAGTTCACGAGGCCTTTTCGCTCATCAATCCCAAGGGCCGGTTCGTTCACGTCTGTGACGATTCGGAAACCTCCAAGGCGATCCAGGCCGAGCTCGAGGAGTTCGACTGGCATCCCCTCAAACTTGTCGAGACCAAGACCTGCCGCCTTTTGTCGGAATGGCAGGAAGCCATCCGGGTGGCCAACCAGCAGGCGGATTTCCTGCTCGTCACCCACTACCACACAATCAAGGCGGATGACGACCTGACACGCACCCTTCCGCCCATGGAGGTCCTTGCCTGGACGAAGAACAATATCAAGGTGCCGATGGTCGGTTGCTGGGATTTCTTCGTCGAGGACGGCGGAATGCTGTCGGTTTCCGTTTCCCCCTTCGAGCAAGGGGAGGTGGCCGCCCGGATGGCCGTGGATATCATGGAGCGGGGAATGAAGCCGAGCGAGATTCCGATCTACCGGAACACTCAGTTCACCATCTCCATGCGCGCAAAGGAACTGAAAAAGTTCGAGATCAAGATCCCCATGATCTTCGAGGCGTTCGCCCGAGGCCTCAACCACTACTACGAATAGCCACCGCGCAGGGGGGGGGCGGGCTCAGCCTCACGCTTGCGGTCGGGATTGCGCGGGTCTCACCCCTCTCCGCTCTCCTTAGGATCTGAAGTTGGTTACGGAACCGTGCGGGAGGGGCCTTGCTTCCCCTGGATTCATTTTCCCCCCCGGCCGGTGAAGATCCAGACGGCCAGCGTCCCCAGGAAGATGTCCAGGATTTAGGTAGAAGAAAAGCCCCGCCTTTCGAGCGGGGCTCTCGTTTCCTTTGGGGCTGGAAGTCAGTTGGTGGGGCCGGAAAAATCCCTCTCGAAGAGCTTGTGGCGCGGTTTATCGGGGTAGACCCCGGTGAAAACCATCTTCCCGTTGTCTTTCAGTTCGATCAACAGGCCGCCACCTTCGCTTGCCCTGTAATACCTGGTCATTCCCAGATCGATGTTCACGAACCGGTCCATCATCGAGTTGACGAACCCAAGAGTTCCCATGGCACCGGGCGTGTGGCCGGCGACGATCCCATCTACACCGAGCTTTGCACACGCTTTTACCGCCATATCGGAGTCGTGGGCGATGTTGTGATCGGTCAGTTCCCACCAGCCGCGGATGTATTGGGGTCCGAAGGGGAATTTTAGGATCCCCTTGGGATCCGAATACCGTTCGCGCTGCATGGCGTTCTTGTACTGTCGGCAGAGCTTGGCGCGATCGACATAGGGATAAGGGGGGCCCGCGTGTATGAAGAGAAATCCGTTGATGACGGCGAACAGGGGAAGGTCCCGGATCCAGCGACCGTACTTGCCTTTCCGCCCGATGGCGTCATAGAAGTTCAGGCCCGCCCGTTCGAACGACCAGATCGTGTTGAGCGCGATCCGGTTATCCTGGTAACCGCGATCGTAAGCCCGGGTTTCGACGGTCTCGTCGATCAGCATGATCTCGTGGTTCCCCAGAAGCGCGATGACCTTTCCGCCGGCCTTTTCGGCCTGAGCCTGGAGGTCGATGACCGCATCCATCACTTCTTTGGAGTATTCCCCCCGGTCTCCGTAGTCGCCGGTGAAAACAAGCACGGTTTTCCCTCCGGTCCAGGTGAGGTTGAAGGTGTTGGTGCCAACGGGTTCGACGAGCCCCAGGCAGACGAGCGAGTTGAGGAACTGCTCGAACGCCCCGTGGATGTCGCCGATGGCGACTACCCTCTCAGCGCGGGGAATCTCTACCGAAGCGGGGAAAGCATTCCAGTCCCTGGAATACGCGGAAACCCCTGAAAGAAGGAGGAACGATGCGAAGAAAACCGTGATCTGCCGGGAAATCCGATTCATGAAATGGCTCCTGAAAATTTTGCAGATTTGATCCGATATTATACCCTCAGGAAGTATAGACCGCAAGAATCGGGTTGAGAAAAATTTTTGTGTTCTTTCTCACCCGGAAGTTTGACAGACTTTTCTGAATACAATACAATAAAGCCTCAAACCAATCTCCGAGGTAGAAGCATGAACAATGGTCGCTCCTTTGCCCTATTACTGGTCCTCTTTGTTGGGATTTCCTCGATTCTTGCCGCCCAGGTTTCGGATGTCAAACCTGACCACTGGGCCAGGAAGGAAGTGCAGGAACTTGTCGACAAGGGAATCGTCAAGCTCTTTCCCAATGGTACCTTCAAGGGAAACAAGCCCCTGTCCCGCTATGACATGGCCGTCATCATCTCCAGGACCCTGGAAGAGATCGACCAGAACGAAACTGGAGGGGCAACGCAGAAAGAGGTTGAACTCCTGAAACAGACCTTGAAAATGATCACCGACGAGATAGTCACGATTAAAAATGATGCGGCCAAACAGTCGGACGATCACGAAGCAATCATGGCCCATCAAAAGGTCCTCGAGGAGCAGGTCAAGGTCCTGGGCGAGAATGTCCATCAGCTGGAAAGCACGACCCCCAAGGTCGGAATCCAGATGGAGTTCCGGTTCCGGTTCGAGAATACGAGGCTGGAAACTCCTTCGGGAAAGGGAAGCACGACCGTTAACCAGGATCGGGTCAGGGTTGCCTTCAAGGCAAACCTCGACCCCACGACCCTGGTTTACACCAGGTTCAAGATGACCCAGTCGCCCACCGGGCGCCGGGCGGAAAAGAACACCAACGCCGAGATCGACCAGCTGTACGTCGAAAAGATCAACCTTCTCGGTGCCGACTGGAGGCTGGGTCGCCAGTTCTACAAGCACGCCACCGGCATGGTGTTCATGAACTACTGGGATGGCCTCCTGATGACAAAGTATTTCAACCCCACCTGGAAATTCACCGGCATGATAATGGCCGAGAACTGGGCGGAGAAGGGAACCGATTCCAACACTCTCTACAAAACCCATGGATACAACGCCAACATGGTTTCGATCGATTACATGCCGACCGACAAATACACCCTTTCCCTTTCCTCCTGGGTCAACAACGTCGAGATCGACAAGAAGGGCGTCTTCAACGCCAATGGCCCCCAGACCAAGGAAGGCTGGATCTCTGTCGACGTGGCTGGCGACCCCCACGACCGCCTGAAGTTCTACGGCGCGGCCGCCGCCTACCGGAACCAGCTCGATGGCTCGAACACCAAACCCACCGAGCAGCACCTCAGGGGCGACATCGAGAACATGTCCTACATGTTCGGCGTCGACTACAACCTTCGGAAGCGCCTGAAGCTGGGAGCCGTCTGGGCACTTCAGGAAGACAATTACCGCGGTTTCAGCGTCCTGACGGACCGGTATTACGGGCAGAGCCCCAACTATCACCCTCTCGAAGATTCGATCAATGCCCTCTACCTTGCCGCCAACCTTCCAGGAGTGGCTGCCGAGGGCATCTATCCCAAAAACAATACCGCAGCCGCGCCCCATGCCACTCCCCTTGGAAAACTGTATGACAACCGCCCCACCGGCTCGCAGATCTCGGACATCCACGGCTACAAGGATCTCCAGGTCACCAGCCACTACTGGTTCACCCGCAGGTTGAGCCTCCGTCTGAGCGGAGCATGGATGACCCCGGCGAAATCGAAATACAACTATGCCGATATCACCTCATACATGGCCCGATTGAATTTCCACTACGACGCCCGCACGAACATCGAGTTGCGCGGAATGACCGTGGATTCCGACTATGGCCGGAAAATGACCGATTTCCGGACGGAAGTGATCATCAAGTTCTGACCTTTCCAGGGAATCAAGAGGGGCGGGATTATTCCCGCCC
>CAYRYU010000096.1:25565-27670 GCA_964428355.1 uncultured bacterium | reverse complement strand
GATATGGACACCGTTCGTCACCGATTCGATCGGGATTTCCTGGAAGGGGATGTTCGGGTAGAGGTTCCCCCACATCTTCCGGGAAACAAGGCCGTGCAGCTTGCTGACCCCGTTGGCGTAGCCGCAGAGGTTCAATGCAAGGACCGCCATCGAGAACCCGTCCCCCTTCGGGGTTCCAACCTGCCAGGCCAGCGCAAGGAATTCCTTCCAGGAGATTCCGAGCTTCGGGTAGTACATCGAGAAGTATCGCTCCATCAGCTCGCCGGAGAAGACGTCGATTCCGGCGGGAACCGGGGTGTGGGTAGTGAATACATTGCTCGATCGGGTTAGTTCGAGGGCTTCCCTGAAGGTCATCTGGTGGCGTTCCATCGCGATCGCGATCCGCTCGAGAGCGAGGAAAGCGCTGTGGCCTTCGTTCATGTGATAGACGGTGGGATGGAAGTTCAGCACGTGGAGGGCGCGCAGGCCTCCGATGCCGAGAACGATCTCCTGCTGGATCCTGGTTTCCGTGTCCCCGCCGTAGAGCTCACGGGTGATCCGCCGGTCGTTGGGCTGGTTTGCGGGAACATCCGCATCCAGGAGGATAAGCGGAATCCTACCGATCTGGGCTTTCCAGATCTGCAGGTGGACATGCCGCCCTGGAAGCTGGACGGTTATCATCAGCGGGTTTCCGTTCTGATCGGTCTCCTGTCGGATCGCGAGGTTGTGGAAGTCATTCTCGGGGTAGCGTTCCTGTTGCCAGCCGTTCGTGTTCAGATATTGCTGGAAGTAACCGACCCGGTAGAGGAGTCCGACCCCCACAAGGGGAAGGCCGAGATCCGATGCGGATTTCAGGTGGTCCCCGGCGAGCATTCCCAGGCCTCCGGAGTAGAGAGGCAGGCTCTCGGCGATCCCGAACTCAGCGGAAAAATACGCGATGATGGGCTTTTCGGAAAATCCGTATTTCTTCGCGAACCAGGTCTGCTTGTCCTTCATGTATTCCTGCAGGGAGTTCCAGGTCCTATCGAGGTGTGCCAGAAAACCGTCATCCTGGGCCTTCGACTCGAGGCGCTCCTGGGAGATGGTTCCGAGCATCTTGATCGGATTGTGATAGGTGTTCTCCCATTCGGTGGGGTCGAGTCTCCGGAAAAGTGCGATTGCCTCGTGATCCCAGCACCAATGAAGATTGAGCGCGATTTCCTTGAGCCTGGAAAGGGCCTCGGGAAGGCTTGGGACCACCATGAACGACCGGACTGGTTTCATCGGGAATTCCTCCTGTAAAGGATAGGTTTCTGCACCCATTTATACCATTTTTTCCCCCGCCCGCAATACCCCATCCCTCCGAAATGACGGAGTGGGTCTTCCACGGACTGGGTTGCCAACGATGTCTTCCCTGCTGCACTCGTTCCTTTTCGGAACGCTCACTCGGGGCGAATTCGCAGTGCTTCGGTCACGGCTTTCCGATCCTCCATGATCCGGGCAGCCAGACTGGCATGGTTTTGGGGTTCGTACCACGAGCGGAGCTTGTCGTCGAGGATGAACCCCGGGGTGGTGGTGACCGTCCAGGTCATGTTTCCGCGCCCGTCGACATCGAAAAGGGAAATCGTATCCGGGCGCCTCAGGAGCAGCCTGTCTTCGGAGGAATCGTCGCGGTTGAGGACGAAATCCACCGTGGAGCTGCAGACGTTCCGGCCGGGGAGGCCGCCGCACGCGAAACCCATTATGGGTGCCAGCGTTGGAATCACGTCGATGTGTCGCGACATTCCAGCGATCCGCATCGGGTTTACACCCGGGCCGACGATGAAGGCACCGACCCTGAACTGGGACTCATGGGGTCCGGTCGCGTGTGCCATGAACCCGCATTCCCCCAGTGATTCCCCGTGGTCGCCCAGAACCACGAACACGGTGTTGCGGTTGAGCCCTTTTTCGCGGGCAATCGCGAAAAACTGTTCCAGGAGGATGTCCAGGAACAGCTGGGCATTTCGGTAACGGTTGCGGATCTGGTTGATCACTTCGGGGGTGGGTTCGAAAAAGAGGAAGAGGTTGCGGTCGACCGGGAAAGCGGGTTTGAAAAGCTCGAATTCGGGGGGATAGTAGTAGTTGAAATGGGTATGGAACAGGGTCGC
>CAYRYU010000096.1:12045-25465 GCA_964428355.1 uncultured bacterium | reverse complement strand
AAAGCTCGAATTCGGGGGGATAGTAGTAGTTGAAATGGGTATGGAACAGGGTCGCGCTGATGAAATGGCTTCCCGGGCGTTCGAGTTCCTCCAGGACCCCCTTGAGGACCATGGGGGTTCCATCGTAACGGTTCTTCGGGTCGAGGAATCGGGTGGAAAATCCTCGGTAGATCGGGTCCAGGACAGCATCCCAGTCCGACACGATCCTGGTGAGGGTGTAGCCCGACCCTTCGAGGAACCTGAAAAAAGGTGCAGGAGGCGACTTTTCGTAGAAATCCCTGAAATGCACGGGAAGGAAGCCGTAGAAGAGGCTGAAAAAGGCGGTGACGCTGAGATTCGATTGGGAAAAATGGTTCTCGAGTATGATCCCCGAGCTTGCGAGCCGCCTGGTCCTTTGCGTGATGGCGTCGAACATGTCTTTCCGCCAACTCTCGACGGTAAGTACAACCAGATTCCGGCGGGCGCCCGGCTCCCGCCAGGAAAAGGTAGCCAACGGGACTGTTTCTTCGAGGGACGGAAGAAGAGTCGGCTTCAGAGCTTCCGCCATTGCAGGGGTTTTCAGGCGCGAGGGGATCGGGATGGGAAACCCCCCGACCTCCGTCCGGAGCATCAGATACTCCTCGATCGGCTGCCGGGAAGCTACCAGATCGAAATGAAATGGGGTGATGACGAGGCACAGCGCTGTCCCGGTCACGACGGGCCAGGTTCTTCGGGGCCGGCGGGGTTGGGGAAACGAGGAGGATATCAGGGGAAGCGAAAGGAGCAGATACGCCACGATCCTCGACCAGATCTTGGTGGTGCTTTCCACCGAAAGCCCGGCGACATCCCTCATCCCCGCGAACTTCAGATGCCACAGTTGCATCATCCCCATGTGGCTTTTGGTGATGGAGTAGTAATGCCCGTCGATGTAGAGGTAAGCGAGAGCAAGAAAATTGAGACATGCGAAGACGATCCCGATGATTCGGGATTTGGATGCAAGAGTCTCCTGGAAATGGAGTAGAAGAACCAGGCCCAACCCGGCCTGCACGAGCAGCGCGAAGGAAAACCACGTCCAGGCACACGAGTTCAGCAATCCGATGAAAACCCAGAGAAGTGGTGTCCATAGAAGGAAGAGCCGTGAGCCAAAATCCGGGGCGTTGGTGAAAAGAACCAGGAAGAAAAAACCGAAGCAGAGCATCCAGTTCTGAAACTCGGCGAGACCAGGATAATCCGCCATCCAAAGGAAGTCGGCTGGTCTCATGAGCTTGAAAAGCTCGAGTAGCAGAAGGGAAGCCGTGCCGATCTGGAAGGCAAAAAGCCGGAAGAAGAGGGAAACCACTCCCCCAGACGGGACTCCTGCATTTCGCTGGTCCACTCCCCCCCCCCGACGGACTTCCGGTCGGCTTTTCCTTGAGTATTCCCCAATGCCAGAGTATACTGCATTTCGATCACTTCGCATGAAACTCTCTTCCCTTTTTTACCTTGCGCTCCTCGGGATGATTGCTGCCTTCCCTCTTTTGGCCATTCCACCCACAGCTTCCCCGGGGGGACGTTTGGCCACCCCGATCGGAACACGAAACGGTTCCGCTTCACCCCTTCAGATACCGGCTGAACCCATGCCTGCAAGTGGCCAGGTTCGGCCGGTTCGTTCCCTTCCCGAGGACCCACCCCCGGTGGGGGCACAGCCTCAAATCCAGGCCAGCGAAAGCCCGCCCGTCCCCGTGGGAATCCGTCCTGGTCGGTCAGACCCTTCGCCGGAAATGGCTGATCCGCGCCTTCCGCCGGGGCAGATCGGCCAGGCCGCTTCCGTTCCTTCAACCACCGATATCCGGATTCCCATGTCGTCTCCGGGCCCGGGCTCCGAAACGGTTCCGGCCAAACCGTGGCTTTCGTTTCCATTTGCATCATCGCCCATATTCCCAGCCGCAAGCGATTCGTTCCGCATCCCCCCCGAGAAACCCGACACGACCATTACCGCGCAATTGATGCGCTTCCAGAACGGTCTGGTGATCCTGGAAGGGAATGTCCGGGCGGTCCGGGAAACCGACCTTCTAACCTGCGGTCGGGCCCTTCTGAAGAACAATCCTCGGTGGATGCTGGCTTCGATCACGCCCCGCCTCTACAGGAAGGAATCGGTTCTCGAGAAAAAGGCGGTCCGGGAGATGACCCTGGATGCCCGCAACATCCTCTGGAAGGATGGAACGGGAGAGATCAATGCATCCGACAGTGTCAACACCAAGGTCGAGGAGCGAACCTGGGATCTGGCGACATATTCCTGGGTGATCATTTCGGCGAATGCCATGGATGGGCATCGTGATTCCAACGTCCTGAACTTTCACGGATCGGTCAAGATCAAGGACAAGGATCACTTCGGGCAGGGGGACCACCTGCGATACGACAAGGCGAGCACCACCGCCACCCTCACCGGAAACGCGGTGGTGGAGATGGAAAAATGGTCGGAGAAGGAAAAGAAGATGGTAAAACACATTCTCACGGGAGAGAAGATCACCTACAACACCACCACGAAAGAAGCGGCATCCGAATAACATGGACCTCAACGTCACATACAGGGGATTCGTTCTCGATCAGTTCCAGATCCAGGCAATCACCGAAATCGAGAACGGGAACTCGCTCGTTCTCTCCGCCCCCACCGGTTCCGGGAAAACCCTCGTCGCCGAGTTCCTGATCGAGAAGGTTCTTCAGACCGACAAACGGGTCATCTACACTTCTCCCATCAAAGCCCTCTCCAACCAGAAATACCGCGACTTTTCGCGGTTGTATGGCGAAAAGGTCGGAATCCTCACCGGGGATGTCGTAATCAATCGCGACGCCCAGGCTCTCATCATGACCACCGAGGTCTACCGTAACATGGCTGTGGAGGATCCACAGGCAATCGCCGATGTCGGTTACGTCATCTTCGACGAGATCCATTTCATCGGGGATATCGAACGGGGGACGGTCTGGGAGGAATCCCTGATCTTTTCACCGAAGAACGTCCGGTTCCTCGCCCTTTCGGCGACGATCCCGAACGCGGAGGAGCTCGCCAGATGGATCGAGTCGATCGTCGACCACAAGGTTTCGATCATCAGCCATGAGAAGCGGGCGGTGCCGCTTTCCCACCTGTTTTACCACCGGAAGGCGCTGGTCCCGTTCAAGGAGCTCCGGAGGCGGGCCCGGGGGCGAGGACAAGGTGAGGAGGAGAGGCCTTCCCGGAAAAGGCAGGATCCCGGAACGGACTATCGCCACTTTGACGTGATCAGGCAGTTGCAGGCGCAGGACCGGCTTCCAGTGCTCTACTTCGTGTTTTCCAGGGCACTCGCGGACAAGTTCTCCCGCGATGCGGCCCGGCATTTCGACTTCACGACCCCGGAGCAGAAGGCCCGGATCGAGGAGCTCGCCGACTCATGCCTCGAGAAATACGGGCTTGAAAACCTGGAGATAGCCTGGAGCCTCAAAGAGGAGCTCATCCGTGGAGTGGGCCGCCATCATGCCGGTCTCCTTCCCCAGCTCAAGGAAATGGTCGAGATCCTTTTCGCGGAACGTGTGCTGAAGGTGCTTTTCGTGACCGAAACATTCGCGGTGGGCGTGAACATGCCCGCCCGCACGGTCGCTTTCGATGCCCTGAAGAAGTTCGACGGCCGGAGTTTCCGTGCCATGAAGGCCCTGGAGTTCCGTCAGATCTCGGGACGTGCCGGACGCCGCGGAATCGACGAGTTCGGCTGGGTGGTGGTCCCCTATCTACCCCGCGATCTCGATCTCGAGGAGATGGAGACCCTCGTCTATGGCGATGTGGAGCCGCTCAAGAGCCGGTTCGATCTTTCCTTCAACAGCGTCCTGAACCTTTTCGCGGGCCACCAGAACGAGGAAGTCAGGCTCATCCTCAAGAAGAATTTCGCCCAGTTCCAGGCGAACAAAGACCTCCCCCAGCTTGCCGAGAAAGCCGCCAGGTTCAGGATCGAGCTCGAGCGGGTCCTGCCCCGGTGCCATCAGAAGAAAAACGACCTAGACGCCTATATGGAGTTCTACAGAAAGAAGCAGGATATCATACGGGCCCGAAACCGCCAGTTCGATGACATCCAAGATGGGATGAGGGGGCGCCGGAACCGGCCCCACCAGGAGCGTGTCCGGCGTGAGTTCGACGGGCAGTTCGAGGAACTCGCTGCCCAGGAAGCCAACTTCCTTTGCGGAACCTGTCCCGATCGCGGAAGGTGCACCGCACGTTACCATCAGGCTTCACGTCTGCGGAAGAAGCTCGATTTCTGGAGGGGCTTGCTGGAAAAACAGGAGGAGTTGCAACTCCCCATCTACGAGAAGAAAGTCCAGCTCCTTCGACAGCTTGGATATATCGATGAAAGGAGTCTGCTGCCGAGAGGCGAATTTGCTGCCAAGATACACATCGAGGAGATCACGGTCACCGAGCTCTATTTTCGGGGGGTTTTCCACGAATGGGATCCCCATGAGATCAACGCTCTGGCCGTGTCCCTGGTCTACGAGTTCCGCCGAAGGGGAGGCGACGGTTCCGCGAACAGGGCCCGCCTGTTCCCCCGCCTGAGGGATGCCAAATCCTTCGTCGCGGCTCTTGCCCGTCGCCACGCGTTCGTAAAGCCTCTCGAGACAGGACTCTCGATGTTGATGTTCGAGTGGAGCCAGGGGGCCTCGTTCGAAGACCTCGTTGCCCGTTCCGAGATTCCCGAAGGTGATCTGATCAGGGCCTTCCGACAGGCTATCGATCTCCTTCGTCAGATCCGGGAAGCGACCGAGGACAAGAGCCTTCGCGAGAAACTCGAAATCTGCCTCGACTGTATCAACCGGGACATCGTTCTGGCCACCGAGCTGAGGGATTGATGGCGGAAGGCTCGTTTCGGCTGCCCGGCAGCCTTCTCCCCGGGCCTGCGAGCGGCGTGGCCATTTCGGTTTCTCCCACGGAGACCGAAGAGTGTGGCGTCGGGCTGGCCAGGTTCTTTCCGCGGTCCCTCGTCCTCCTTTCCGGGGCCATGGGAACGGGGAAGACCATCTTCGCCAAGGGTTTTGCCCGGGGTCTCGGAATCGATGATCCCGTCTCCAGCCCCACCTACACGATCATGAACGTCTACGGAAAAGGGCAAGGCTGTCTTCACCACCTCGACCTCTACCGGATAGGTTGCCTGGAAGAGGTGGTCGACGTCGGTTTGTTCGAGGCCATCGAAGCGGGTTTCCCCTGTCTGGTCGAATGGGCGGAACGGGTTCCCGAACTCGGGAAGTTCCCCCATCTCGCAGTCTCGATCGTGATCCAGGAAGGGAGGGATGAGCTTCTTCCGGAAGAGGTGACCCAGCCCGAAAGCGATTCCAGCCGGCTTTCGGACGATGAACCCCTGCGGCGTATCTCCTGGAATTGGGTGGAAGGCGCATGAACTACCTCTTTCTCGACGCTTCCGGACTCGACACCTTTTGCCAGGCAGGGACGGGAACTGCCTTCCGGTGGAAGGTCTTCCAGACCCGGCGTGATCTCGCGGCCAGGATTCCCGAGCTTCTTGACGAGATGCTCGGCATCATGGGCCTCGAACGGGGGAATCTCGACCTGCTCGCGGTGGGAACCGGGCCCGGAAGCCTGACCGGCCTCAGGGTCGCGGGGGCTTTCTTCAGGGCCTCCGCTTTCGTGCTTGGAAAGCCCCTTCTCGGAATCGATCTTTTCCGTTGGGCTGCCGCCTCACTTTGGTGCGAAGAAAGAGCGGATGAAACGACCCTGCTCGTTCCGGCTCTGATGGGAAAAGCTTTTGCCGTGGACCTCGTTCCCGCCGCGAACGGATTCTCCATTTCGAAGCCTGTCCTCTTGGAAGTTGCAGCCGGGGTCGCGAAGGTGAATCCCCTGGGCGTCAAATGCCTCTTGCCGGGAATTCCCAGGATCGATCCTTCTCCGGTGGTTCTTCATGATCTCGTCCAGGCCCGGTCAGAACCCGCCGTCGTGGCGGAGACCGGGCACGTCGCCCTCCCTGGACTCCAGGCTGACGCGCTTTCGCGGATTCTCGAAGTGCTTCCTCTCTACATTATTCCTTCGCAGGCCGAGGTCAATCTTGAGTGTTCGGCCCAAAGCCGAAAGGAAGGCAATCATCCCGCGCTCCGTCCTGTCCCCGGGTCGAAGAGGAGGGGAGCACGGGAATGATCACTCTCGGTATCGAGTCCTCCTGCGACGATACCTCTGCCGCTCTCGTCGAGGACGGTGTCCGGATCAGGGCGGGGTTGGTCTCTTCGCAGATCGAGACCCATCGCAGGTTCGGGGGCGTGGTTCCCGAGGTGGCGGCCCGAAAACACCTGGAAGCCGCCCTCCCGGTTCTTCGGGAGGTTCTCCAACAAGGCGGAGCGGAAATCCGGGATATCGGACAGGTAGCGGTCACAGCCGGCCCGGGGCTTCTGGGACCTCTTTTGATCGGCCTCTCGACCGCAAAAGCTGTTTCCTGGACCCTGGGAGTTCCCCTGATTCCGGTAAACCATCTCGAGGCGCACCTTGCGGCAGGATTCCTGGCCTCAGGCCGCGCTCCAGTGTTTCCCCACCTGGGATTGATCGTCTCCGGGGGCCACTCTACCCTTGTCCTGGCACGTGGCCTGCGCGATTACGAGATCCTCGGCCGGACAATCGACGACGCTCCGGGGGAGCTTTTCGACAAGGTCGCTAGGCACCTGGGCCTCGGATATCCCGGGGGGCCGGTCATCCAGAAAACCGGTGAGACGGGTGACCGCGAACGATACAGACTCCCCCGGCCCCTTGCGGGGAGAGGGCTAGATTTCAGCTTCAGCGGCTTGAAGACCGCCGTCCTGACGCTAGTCCGCCGGGAAGGCGATTCCCTGGACGTTCCGGATCTCTGTGCAGGCCTTCAATGGGCCGTTGCCGAGGTCATCCGGGGTAAGGTCGAAACCGCCCTTTCCGGCATCGAAGCCAAAACTCTTGTCATTTCCGGAGGGGTGGCCGCGAACGGTTCGATCCGGGCTGTCGCCGAGAGCTTGAGCCGCGAAAAAGGGATCGAGCTTCTCATTCCCCCCCCCGCGCTCTGCACTGACAATGCGGCCATGGTAGCCGCCCAAGGCTTCTTCAGCGCAGCGGCCTTTCCCGAAAAGCGGCTGGACGTGAATGCATGTGCGAACTGGCCGATGGGCTCCCCGGCACCCTGAGAGGGGAAACGACCCTCCGGGCAAGTTGTTCCTCTAACTTGGGGTGGTTCGTTCCCGTGCCCAGTACGACGGTCCGTCGTGACCGATGTCCGGAGGGCGTGGTTTCGGGTGCAGTCCGCAACGCCGATAGAGGTTCTGGGCCGCCAGGTTTTCCGGCCAGGGTTCGACCCAGACCTCATCGACATCTTGGACGGTCGAGAAGGCGAGATCGATCACCATCCCGAGTGCCGCCTGCGCCAATCCCTTTCCCCGGGCTTCCGGCATGAACTTCACGTCGAGCCCCGCACGGCGGTGTGCCCGGTCGACCCTGAAGCAGACTTCTCCGCAAAAACCCACTCCTGGGGCGATCACTACGAAATGCCGGAAGTCGGGGTCTGTCTTCATCCTCGCGAACCACTTCAGCATCCGGGATTCGTCATACCCCAACCCGTTGGGGAAACCGACGAACTTCATCACCCGGCCGTCGTTCCAGAGTTTCAGAAGAAGAGGAAGGTCCTCCTCCGAAGTGGGTTTGAGAGTCACCCTTGGGGCGTCGGTTGGAAGTTCTTTCTCCGTCAGGATTCCTTCTCCCCACCGGGTGATAGGATCCACTGCCTGCCGACCGAGTAGAGGAAGAATGCCAGGACCAGGAACAGTATCGCCGAAGCGCCGTCGGACTGGGAAAGCTGGAAAAGCTGGTTCCCGAGCGAACCCGGGGCCGACTGGGCCAGCATCGACTGGATATCCAGCTTCTTGAGGAGATCCTCGTTGAGTGCAAGCAGTGCAATGGCGATTCCCGCGATCGCACCACCCGCGATCAGACCCGAGGAAACCAGGACTCCCGGACTGGACTCGGACTCCTCCGGTTTCGTCTTGACCGACAGATCGACCAGCCAGCGTACAAGTCCTCCGAAGAAGATCGGAACGGAAGCGGAGAATGGAAGATAAACTCCCACCGCGAACGGGAGCGAGGAAACCTGGCACAGTTCGAGCACCACCGCGATGAAAGCGCCTATGATGACGAGGATCCAGGGGAGCTTCTGGGTGAGGATCCCGTCGATGATGAGAGACATCAACCTTGCTTTCGGGGAGTTGTACTTCTGAACCGACCCGGTATACTCGATCTTGTACCTGACGTTACCGGAAGGATCCACCAGGTATTTCCCCGCGGCCATTCCCTCCGATTCCTGTTCGAGGTTGAGGACGAAATACTCGGTTTTGTCGGCCTCCCCAAGTTTTCCGGAGGGCACTTCCTTCGCCGAAAGGGTGGAGACATCGATCGTTTTGGTGAAGGAAGCGGGTCTGCACTCCTTGTCCGAGTCACGGTGGGTGATGACCCCGTTGATTCCAGGATCGACGATGTAGGCGACCTCGCCGGCCTCGTTCACGAGATATTTACCGGGCTGGAGGTTTCCGGTCTCGGTTGCGGCCTCGTGAACGTTGAGAACGAAATATTCCTTGGGATCCAGCTTGGCTTCCGGGCCCCAGAGCTTCTCCTTTTTCACGAGCTTCGAAACATCGGCTTTCCAGGTTATCGGAACGGGGGGTTTCGCGAAAACCGTCGAGGCATCGTTGAGAAGAAGGAGGGTCCAGCCGATGACCACGGAACTGGTCAGGGCACCCACCAGGATCGCGACCTGCTGATGTCTGGGGGTTCCTCCGACCAGGAATCCGGTTTTCAGATCCTGGGATGTGGTTCCGCCATTCGATGCGGCGATGCAGACTACGGCCGCGATCGAGAGGGCGGAAAGCCGGTAGCTCGCGCCGGTCCAGCCCATGGCCAGGAAGATGAGGCATGTGAGGAGAAGCGTCGAAACCGTCATGCCCGAGATCGGGTTCGAGGAGGAGCCGATCTCACCGGTAAGCCGGGAACTGACGGTCACGAAGAGAAAGCCGAACATCACGATCAGGACGGCCCCCATCAGGTTCACGTTCAGCACCGGGCTGAGGTAGATCGCCCCGACGAGAAGGAGGGAACCTGCAACTACGAAGATCATGGGAAGATCGTCTTCGGTGCGTTGGACGGCTTTTCCTCCCGTCCCCGCGGCGAAATCCTTCAAGCCCGCCTTGAAGGAACTGAAAATCAGTGGGAGGGATGAGAACAGGCTGATTATTCCACCGGCCGCGACCGCGCCCGCTCCGATATACAGGACATAAGATTTCCAGATATCCTCGGTCGACATCTGGCTGATTGGGATCACCCCAGGGAAAAGCGCATGGGGGGAAGCCTCCCCGAACATCTTGATGAGAGGGATGAGTATCAGGGTGGAGAGGATTCCTCCCCCCATCATTATGCATCCGGTGGAGGGGCCGATTATGTAGCCGACTCCGAGCAGCTCGGGGGCGAACTCCCCCGAAATCTCCACACCCTTGTACCAGGCGAGGATCTTTTTCGGGACTCCGACCCAAAGCCTTAGAGCTTCATAGCCCAGTTTGTACAGAAAGCCGATCCCGAATCCGGTGAATACCGTCTTGGCGTTGGTTCCACCCGATTCCCCGACAATCAGGACCTCGGCGCACGCGGTCCCTTCGGGGTAGAGGAGCTTCCCGTGCTGCTTCACGATGAGTCCGCGCCGGAGCGGGATCATCATCAGCACTCCCAGCAGGCCGCCCAGACAGGCAACGGTCATGACCCGAGCCACTTCCATGTCGTAACCTAGGATCATCAGGGCCGGCATCGTGACACCGACTCCGAAGGCGATAGATTCACCCGCCGAGCCGGTGGTCTGGACGATATTGTTCTCGAGGATCGTTGCGGACCGGACTCCGAACATCTTCGAAAAAAGGCGGAAGAGGGTGATCGAGATGACCGCGACGGGGATGGATGCGCTGATCGTCATTCCGACCTTGAGGACGAGATAAAGGGAGGAAGCCCCGAAAACGATTCCCAGCAAGGCTCCAACCACCACCGGCAGGAATGAAAACTCCGGGATGACGGTTTCGGGCGAAATGAACGGCTTGTGGGCCTTTTCCTTCGCGGATCCAACGACTTCTTCGGTACTCATGCGCTCTCACTCCTGACGAATTGACTGACGGGGAAACTGAGGGAGGTTATCACAAATCGGCCGGTTTTGAAAGGCGCAGGAGCAGATCCGTCGCCATGTCAGCGAGCTCGTTGCCCGAGCGGCTCGCGGAGAGAAGCCAGTCAACCCCGTTGGGGTCGTCGGCCAGTCCCATCGCGTAGGCGGAAATAACCTGTTGATCGGGACTTCCGTGGGCAAGAAGCCCCCTCAGGACGTTGACCCCAACATCTCCCAGCCCGAGTAGGGCAATGGAGGCTGTTTTCCTGACCTCCCACACCCCGTCGTCGGTCAGCGAGACGAGCTGGTCCTTCATCTGGTGGAGCTTCAGCTTGCCGCAAAGATACGCACCGGAGATCCGGCTTCCCGTTTCCCCGCTCTTGAGCATCTCCTCGATTTCTCCGATGCTTTCGATCCGGCCAAGCTCCCAGAGGCTCTGGATGACGTCGGCCCGAACCCGGTGATCGGCATCGGTCAGCAGGCTCTTGATCTTCCGGATAATCTCGTCGTCAGGTTTCCCTGACTGGAGGAACCGCTTCTTCAGCGAAAGGACCGCGTTTGCCCTGATCCTGGAATCCTGGCTCCCGAGCGAATCGAGCAGGTAGGGAAGGGTCTCCCCATCCTGGAATTCTCCCAGGCAGGAAACGATCGTCGCCTTGATCTTGTTGTTCTCGGTGGTTTCCGCGAGCTTGCACAAGGGGGGAATGACTGCCGGATCGCGGAGTCCGGATAGTCCCTGGATTGCGGCGATGACGACGGTCTCGGACTGGTTCTCGAGCAGCTCCAGGAGTTTCTTGGAAGCGGCCTCCGAACCGCTCTTGCCGATCGCGGCAACGGCGATCCGGACGATCTCGGGTTCGGAGTCCTGGAGGGAAGCGGTGAAAAGGGGCATCCATTTCCAGTCCCCGAGGCTTTCGAGGATGGCGATGATTCCCCAGCGAAGCAGCTTCGGAAAACTGGGGTAGGAAATCTGCAGGATCTCCTGGGCCTTCGCGTGGCCGAATCCGGACATCGCCGTCAGCGAGAAAGCCTTCTCGTAGCCCTCGTTGCTTTCCATGTGGGCGAGGAGGGGGCGGTTTGCCGCTTCCGGACTCACTTCCTTCCGGATGAAGGAACTGACATCCCCCAACATCTGGTGGCGTTCGAAAAGGGTCTCCATCACCTTGCGACGGATCATTTCAGGGTCCGTGAGCTTTTCCAGGTGCTTTGCCAGGATCTCGATCGGAACGGGAAAGACTGTTCCCTTGATGACGGAAATCAGCTTGGGTTCGATTTTCTGGTGGCCGTCCCCAAGGAGGCGAAGCACCGAGACCGCATAGAAGGTCAGAAAACGGTCGTACCGTTCTACCAGCTCGATCATTTCCGATGTCTTGATCATTTCTTTCCCATGTCCTTTGTACCGCGGGGTCGCTCCCGCGGGTTCTATTTCTTCCCGCCGATTCTCAGCAGGGCATCCCGCACCTGGTTCTGGAGGGGAGAGTTCGGATACAGGTTCAGGATCTTCTCGTAGTTCTCCCGGGCTTTGGTGTAGTCCCGGAGGTAGGCTTCGTAGGTGAACGCGACCGCGAACTGGGCATCCGCCGCGAACTTGTTGTTGTAGAAGAGGGTATTCATCTCCTCCCAGATCCGGATCGCGTTCGTGTAGTCGGCGAATCCCTCACGGAGGACATAACCCATCCTGAAATACGACTCGTGGACGATCTCGTCGTTCCGCTTGGTGTCGATGATGCGCTGGTAGGCGCGCCGGGCTTCGTCGAAGTTGAGTACCAGGAGTTCGTTGGCCTTGGCGAGCTTGAACTCCGCCTCCCAGACCATGGCCGATGTCGGGTTCGCCTTGATGAAGGTCTCCAGGAGCTTCAGCGCTTTCTGGCCATCCTTCACCTTCTCCATGTAAAGGTCGTACGCCGCCATCGTGATTTCACCCAGCAGAGGGTCATCGGGATTCTGGTTGATCCATTTCTCGTAGTATTCCCCCGCCTTTTGGGGATCCATCAACAGTTCATCGGAGAGCGAGACGAGCGCTTTCATGATGTCGAGCGTCGCCGCAGATTCGGAGTTGGCCTCCCAGAGGTCGTTCATTTCACGCTCGGCCTTGGTGAAATCCTGGAGATCGTCGATCAGACGGGACTTGATATCTGCCAGCTCGTCCAGGATCTCCTCGTCCTCCTCGGAGTATTCTCTCTTGACCTTCCTTGGAGCCCTGGGTTTCTCGGCCTTGGCGCGCCGCTTTTCCGCCAATCTCCGGATCTTGGCCTTGGCGAAATCCTTTACCTGCGCTATCTCGGCATACTCCCGGGCGACATTCTCGTAGAAAAGAACGGCCAGGTCGGGATTGTTCAGCCGGTCCTCGACCAGATTCCCGATCCGGACGATCAGATCGAGGTTTCTGGGGTCCGCCGAAAGGGATTTGAGATAGGAATCGAGCCAGGAAATCGAGTGGACGTAGTCCCCTTTCTTTTCGTAGAGGGAGGCGATCTTGAAGACCAGGTCACGTGAACGGGAGAGGTTCGGATGGGACCGGAGATACTCCTCGTACTTGGCGATCGCACGGTCGGTGTCCCTGAGGTCGTTTTCGAGGACCTTTCCCACGTAGTAGGGGAATTCGGAACCCCCCGTCCTGGAGTAACCTCGCAGCCGGTCCATCTCCGAGATGTTCATCTCGGCTGAGACTTTTTTCAGGATCTCGAGGAGCCTTTCCCGGTGGCTCGGGATCAACGAACGGAAATCGAGCAGCCTGGAAAGCCTGTCATGGGCGCCGGTCAGGTTGTGGCTCCGGTAATCGGCTTTGTACAACCAGTAGAACCCCGATCGGCTCAGCCGGCTGAGAGGATAGCGATTGACGAGGGAGGCGAAGGACTTGTATGCCTCCGACTTCCGCCCCGCGCGATCGTGAAGCCGGGCGAGCCTGTAAAGGACGAGGTCCTTTCTCAGTCCGGGATGGAAAAGGCTTCTGAGCGCCCTCTCGTAAAGACCTGCCGCATCTTCGGGTTTCCCCATCTCCTCCTGGATCCTTCCGGCCAGGTAGTGGAATCGGGCGGCATGGGGCCTGTTTTCGATCTTTTCCAGGCAATCCAGGACCAGGTTGAGGGCGAACTGAGGATCCCGTTCGAGCTTCCAGATCCTGAAGATTTCCTGCTCGCCTTCTCCGTGGTCCTCACGCTTTTCCGAAAAAAGGACCTTCTCGGTGAACTTCCTCAGATCGTTTATGTGTCCCACGAGTTTTTCGCGGACAGCGGGGTTCCGGCTCACCGCAAGCCCCTTTTCCCAGAGGTTGAGTGCCTTTTCGTCGTCGTGGTCCC
>CAYRYU010000096.1:0-11945 GCA_964428355.1 uncultured bacterium | reverse complement strand
CTCACCGCAAGCCCCTTTTCCCAGAGGTTGAGTGCCTTTTCGTCGTCGTGGTCCCTGGAGAGGGCTATTTCTCCAAGTGCGAGGAATGCCTCATCCTGTCTGGGGGAGCTGGGGGATATCTTTGCGATTGCCTCGTAATCCTCGTGGGCCTTTGCGGGGTCCTGGAGGGCATCGGTAAAAAGGCGTGCCCGCTCGAGAAGGATTTCCTCGGCATCTTCGGGTTTGCCCCCCTTTTTCAGCATCGAGCCAAGCTCCTCGATCGACCTGATGGAACGGGCATTCTCCGCCCGGATCTTGCTCTCCCGGAAGAATTCCGTGTGGGGGTAGACCAGGGTAATCTCGTAGAACAGGTCCTGTGCGCGATACTTGGTGTTTTCGGTTCCCTCGACCATCTTGGCGAGCCTGAAGATGCGGCCAGGGGTCTCCGCTTCCTCCGGGAAAAGTTCGATCTTCTGCTCGATCTCTTCTATCGTCCCGCGCTGGGACAATTCTCCGGCCTTCTTCTCGATCCAGGAAACGGCTTCAGGCTCGGTGAAGGTCTTGCCGAAATCGGAAAGGAACCGCCCCGCATCGTCGTATTTCTTGTCCTCCTCCGACTTTTTTATGAGGCGTTTGAGTGCCTCGAAACGGGGTTTTTCATCCCCCCGGCTCTCGAGGGCTTTCTGGACGTAGGTGAAATCGTCGTTCAGCCTCTCGAGCTTGAGGTAGATCTCCGGAAGCCTTGGGGATTCGAAAGCCAGCGCGGCTTCCAGGGTTTTGATCGCTTCCTCCTTCTTCTCGGCTTTCTGCTCGAGTGCGGCCTTTCCGATCGAAGCCTCGACCCGCGCGTCGATCGGGACTGCGGCATCGTCGATGAGCTTGCCGTAAAAGCGGAGGGCATTCTTCTGGTCGTTCGCCAGATCGTAGACCTTGGGAATCCGCTTTCGCACAGCAAGGACCCGCGGCCCCTCCGGGAAGAATGAAAGGTATTCGAAGTAGGCCTTGTTCGCCTTCTCGTAATCCTTTACCCCGTATTCGAGGGCTTGGGCCATCCGGAACAAAAGTTCGGAAAGGCTTTCCGGGTAGTTGTGGGAGGTCAGGATCTCCTGGGCCTCTTCGGCAAGGGCTTCGAACTTGCGGTCCCGCAACATCCGCCACGATAGGTAATGACGGAGGGCCTTCCCCCCGGTCGGCGTTCCGGGTTTTCCCTTCACGATTTCGAGGAGCATCGGGACGAGCTTTCCCGCATCGGGCTTCGGTTTCGAAGCTTCACGCCGGTAGACCTCGTAGATCTCCTCAGCGGTCTTTCCCTTGAACTCCCCGGTCTCGCCTTTGTCGCTCTCGCCCGGAGGAGGCTCTCCGGGGCCGCGGGTCTCCGAAGCCAGGCTGCGGGCACGCTCCGCCATCTCCTCATCTTTTTCCCGCTGCTTCTTCCGCTCTTCAACCTGGGCTTCGAGCCATTCTTCGGTGGATGCCTCCTTCTCGGCCTTTTCTAGCGCCGCGCGGGCCTTGTCGGCCAGTGAGGGGGAAAGCCTCGAGACCCTCCGGAAGAACCTGATGGCCTGCACCGGGTGATGAAGGGCGACGTATGCGTCTCCGAGACTCAGGAAAGCCTTCCCGAGGTAACGGCTCTGAGGATACCTCTGGGAAAAGAGGGTCAGGGTTTTCAACGCCTTCTCGCCCTCGCCCGCGTTGAGGTAGAGCCGTCCCAGACGATACAGCGGAGCCTCGAGAAGCGGTGAAAGAGGGGGGGCAAGGGTGATGGCGGTCTCATACCATTTCGTGGCTTCCACCGCGGCCTTGTCGACCCGGTAGGCTATGTTGCCCAGGGTCAGAACGCAAGCCAGACGGGTGGTTCCGGATGAAGTTTCCGCAAGGCGCGTGAACACGGCTTTTCCCTTCGATGGCGCGGTCCGGTAGAGTTCGACCCCAAGCCGGTAGGCCAGGTTCCACCGGTCCTCGTCGGAAACGGTTTCCTCCTCGAGCTCTTTCACGAAATTCTCGAGAGGAACGGTGGTGCTGGCCATCCCGAGAACGTCGATCAGGTTCGACATCAGGAAAACCCTGTCGAGAGCCCCGGAGCTCTTCAGCTGGGTGCGGATCTGCTCCTCGTTGATCCGGAAAAGGAGATCGCGCCACGTCTTTTTCAGCCCCAGATACTCCGGGTCTGAGGGTTGGCTGTGGTCGAGGAAATCCTTCAACATCTCTATTGCCTGGGAATACTCCCCAGCAGAGGAATGCAGCTCGAACAGCTCCTTTCGGAAATTCTGGGCATCCTTGATCGTCGGGTATGCCTTGATGAACTCGCGCATCTTATCCAGGGCGGCATTTTCGTCCCCGAGGGAGTCGCGGTGGATTTTGACCGAATCCTTCATGCCCTGCTGGGCCCAATACGAGTCGGGATAGGTCTTGAACAGGTCAGAGAAGGTCTGGAGGGCGGCGAGAAACTCCTTCTTGTGGTTGGCCTGAAGGGTCCCGATCCGGTAGCGGGCTTCGTCGATCCGGCCCCAATCGTAGAGAGTGTCCAGCTTCCAGACGGATTTCTTGGGGACCGACTGAATGATATACCGGTGGTAGAGGTCCATGGCAGTTTCGTAGTCCCTGACATCCTCGTGGGTGATGACCGCCACGCGGAACATGGCTTCCCGGGTGAGGAGATGTTCGGGGAACCGGTTGATGAACTCCTCGTAGAGCGAAAGTGCTCCCCGAAGATCCCGGCTTCGGTATTTCTCGTATGCTTTTTCGAAAAGGATCTGGGCCGGGGTCAGTTTCGGCTCGGTTCGCTCGTTGGCCTGAGCGAGCCAGGGATCAGGGTCTGCCCTACGCCGGGTTTTGTGGAGCTCGAGGGCTTTCTGGTAATAGTAGCGTGCCCGGTCGGGATCGTCGGACCGGAACTCGGCGGTGTAGCCCGCCATCTTCCATCCCAGGATGGCCCATGCCCTGTTCTCTTCCGCTTCCTCCTCCCGCTTCTGGAGGGAAACGGAAGGGGTGGCCACGAGATGGGCGGGAAGTGTGGCCAGGGAGGCGAACTCGTTCATCGCCGAATCCTGGTCCTGGAGCTTTTCGGAAAGAAGTTTGCCGGTCAGGACCGTCGCGACGCGGAATCCCAGAGCGTTTCGCGTGTTTTTCAGGAAATCCCTGTAACATGAGAGTGCCTCGTCGGCACCTGCACCAGGGACGTAGAAATGCATCAGGGTCCCCTTCAGGAATAGGGAATCGACGATGGAATCGGTATCGAAGGGGGGCGCGATCGTCTCGAGGAAACCCTGGGCACGCTCGGGTTTGGAGAGGTCATAGGCATTGAACAGGGCCACATGGAGTTTTCCCAGGTCGGAGGCTTCTTTTTCGGGGAACCTCGAGATTTCCTCCCAGGACTCGAAGGCCTTCATACCGATTTCCAGATCGTAGCCGCGTTCGAATCCGATCAGGTAGGGGATCTCCTCGATCTCGTTGAGCTCGGGGAAGGGCCAGAAGTATCGCTTGTAGGCCTTGAAAAGATCGTCGATCCGGGTGAGTCCTCGGCCGAGGATCTTGGCCCGCTCGATTTTCAAGCGGACGAAATGTTCTCGGTCGGGCTTCCAGGAGATCGCCCGGTCCAGTTCCTTGAGGGCGAGGTCCTCCTTCTTCTGGTCGACGAAAATCTTGGCGAGGAGAAACTGGGCCTCCACCTTGGTGGCCAGATCGACCGGTTCTGCGCGGACGATCTTCCGGATGTACTCGAGGGCTTTCTCGCTTTCCCCCATCTCGTGGAAATGGCGGGCCAGATACAGACTGCGTTCGCCAGGGTCGCGGTCCTTCTTTTCCCGCATGAAACGGAGGAGTTCCTGCTTGATGACCGCCTGTTGCTCCTCGGGAAGGAAGGCGGGGGCGGTCGCCACCCTGCCACGCGGTCTGGCTTCGCAGGCCACCCCGGAAAGTATCAGAAGAAGGGAAATGGCTGCGGCAGAGCGGAAAATTCGTGCCGCATGCCGTGGTCCGAAAGCCCGGAATCGCTCCCAAATGTTCGACATAGCGGAATCGATGATATCAAAAATCCCTCCCGAAGAGAACTTCTCTTCCCAGGGATTTTTTCAGGGGACACGTGTCCCCGGGGACACGTGTCCCCCCCCGATCAGTTTTTCCAGCCCAGAAGCTGGAATGCTTCGTCGATCCGGTCGACGGTGGTTCCAACGGAGGTCGAGTCGAGGGCCGCGGCCTTGTTGATGTAGACTTTGGCCTGCGCGGAATCGCCGGAAAGGGCGTATGCCAGTGCGGTGAGCGCATGAACCTTCGATGCCTTGAGGCCGAGTCCGGCGTGGGTCTGGCTGAAGCTTTCCGGAGGCATGTTTCCAAGCATTTCCGCCGCCCTGATGTAATCTGCTGTAGTCTGGTGCCGGTAGATGAGTGCTCCCGCGAGGCCGACGGTGGCTTCCTTGTCACCCAGCCCCGAGGCCACCTCGAAATAGGGGATCGCTTCGAGGATCTTGCCGCTCTTGGCGAGCGCCCAACCGTAGCCGGAATGGGCGGTCACCCGCTGGGAATCGGTCAGGGAAGTTCCCAGTGCCTGCTGGAAGTTGGTCTGGGCAGTGGCATATACCCCGTTGCTGATGTTATCCCATCCGTCGTTTATGAGCTGGTCCGCGACGATGATGTCGCTGGTCCCCCCGCCTCCTCCGCCCCCACCGCAGTTCTGGATCATGGGGAATGCGAGGAGGACCAGGAGCAGAATACTGAGTTTCGGTTTGTTCATGGCTTTCACCTCAATGTCCTTTCGCATCAGCGCAGGACCACCATCTTCCGGCGCTCCTTGGCATCCCCGAGCGCAGAACCGGCTTCGACTTCGACATAGTAGACGCCGTTCGACACGGCCTTTCCATCCTGGTTCGTCAGATTCCAGCTTGCTTCATACAACCCACCGCCCTGGTGCCTGAGAGCGGTCCAGAAAACCTCGTCCCCCGCGGTGTCCCTCACGGTCGCCTGGACCTGGAGTTTCCCCGAATCCGGCCCCGCGAAGGCCGCCCGGATTGTGGCAAAGGTTCGGGCCGGGTTGGGGTAGGTTACGATCTGCGCCTGTGAAAAGGAGCCTGAGACATCCGCCCAGATCTGGGCTTTGGTGGTGTTTCCCAGCTTGTCGGAGACCGAAACGTCGAGCGGGTATTCCCCATCCAGGAGGTCTTTCGCCTGGACCAGGAGCCGCGAGTTGGCGGAATCGAATGAAACGGGAAGCGGAGCTCCCTTGTAACTCACCGAGATCGACCCGGTGTCGATCCCCGATCCCTTTTCGGTCACCTTGATCGAGGTGACACCCTTGCCCTGGCTCTCACCCTGGTGATCCAGGACCGGGGCGAACATGTCGATCGCGGCGAACACGCTCGCGGATGTATCGATCGAGCCCGTGATCTTTCCATCAACGATCTGGGCGGGTCCCAGGTACTTCGGGCCGGTTGTGGTAACCTCGAACAGGCCGGGTTTTTCCCCCGTGATCCGGCTGCCTTCCTTCGATGGAATGCTGATCTTCAGCGGAACCGCCGTCCTGGCGTCGGGGATCCCCACATCGATCGTGGAAGTGAGCTTCATCAGGCCGTCAAAGGAATCCTGGTTCGATGAGATCGAAAGGATCGAATACCCCGGCATCTTCGTTGCACCCTCCGGGATCGCGAGCTCGGCGAAGGACGACATCAGGAGCCCCGAGCTCTTGGCGGGGTAATAGACGGCGGAGAACTTCAGGGTGTTCGCCATGATTGTCCCGTTGGAGTTCGTCCCGAAAGCCTCGACCGTGCCTTCCCCGCTGTCCGTGAGCGTATAATTGGTGATGTAGGTGCTGTCGTTGACCGGGTTCATCGTGAGGTAACCCTGCTGTCCGTTGAATGTCATCTGGACCCTTGGGGTCGCAGAAAACTTGTCGTTCGTCCGGACGACGATGTGGAGATAATTCTCATAGATGGGGTTGGGGAAAACCGCAACCTTCAAGTCGGAGAAGCTGCCTGAGTAGACGTAGTTCATCTTCTCGTAGTTGGCGTTCGCAATAACCATCGGGACCAGGACCAGGTTCTCATAGGTGTTCCCCGCCCCATAGTTCTGTATCAGCAGGTTTCCCGCCTGCTTCTCGTTGAGATACATGTACTCGACGGTGGGGTCCACCTGCGGGCCTCTCTTGATCACAGCGAGCTTGAAGGTCGTGCGGTCGTCTCCGTCGAAACCGAGGTTCAGGTTGCCGGTGCTTCCCGAAATCTGGATGTAATCGGCCGCCCAGGGGTGGACATTCGCGGACCGCGCCATCCCGGTCGCGGCGAGGTAGACCTGCTCGGAGAACTTGACCGGGAGACTTTGATTGACGCCCATGTTGTTGGTCGTGTCGTAATCGTTGTCGATCGCGTATCCCCATTTTCCGTCGTTCAGGGAGCTCTGGTCGAGCTTCCTTTCCTTGTCGATGAAGTTGGCGATTGCCCAATCCCCGAAAACCTGCTCCATATCAGTGCTGAAACCCTTCAGGGAGTCGTTGACGGATTTCACCCCGACATTCTTGTTCTTGACCAGGTTTCTCATGAAAGTGGCCCCGTTCGAGCCTCCGTAGTGTTCCATCAGGTAGAACATGAAAAGATAGCTTGCCCCGTAGTTCGCGAAGGGATCGTTCCCGAGCCAGACGTCTACCCGCGGCTCCACCAGGATCGTGTCGGGGTCCTTTATGAACTCGTCGACGTTGGTGGTGTGGCTCTTGTCATAGAGGTAGGAGGCATACTGCGTGAACCCCTCCTCGAGCCAGCGCTCCTCCTCGACCAGGACGTTGTTGACTACCTGCGTTCCTTCGTTGAAATGGATCATGTGAGTGAACTCGTGAGCCGTGGTCCGGTAGCCCTGTTTGGGGTCCATAAGGAACGTCGGGAAAAGGTCGATGTAGAGCAGTTCCTTCTCGTTGCTGGCGGCCTGCACGGAGCGGGAGTATTGGTTTCCCGCCCAGAAATAGCCCCGGAAACTTCCCGCTCCATCGCGGATATCATCCAGAAGGATGAAAACCTTGGCATCGGAATCGACGTCCGGTTCGGTGCCGAAATACTCTCTCATCTTCGGGTAGATGTTGGAGTCGAACTCGTCCGCGAACTCCTTCAGCTTGAGCCGGGCAAGGTTCTTGTCTGCGCCCAGAACGAAGCGAGGGTCGAGGGTTTTCACTCCCGTGGCGACCGCATAATAGTAGAGATCGCCGCCCCAACCCTGGGTGTCCGGCCAGTACATTCCCCATGAGGGATCGGGGGCCGGTGTGGTATCTTCGGTGCTCGAGATTCCTCTGGGAAGAGTCGGGAAGAACATCGGAGGCACGAAAATGTAACAATGGCTCCCGATGTATCTCAGGATCGCTTTGGGATAATGGTTGTTTTTGTCCAGATCGTAAAACTCGCCAGCCCAGGTGTTCCCGAAACTGTTCTGGCCGTCGTCCGCGTCGGTGTTTCCGCCCGTTCCAACCCATTCGCCGCCGTCGTGCAGGAGCGGCTCGAGGCCGAGGGCATTGAAAGTATAGAAGGGAACTGCCGCTTCATCGACGTCGGCGGCCGTGAAATTCCTGCCCCCGACTACCAGGCTGATGTTGCCCATGATTCCCTGGGTCCCCTTCACCTTCAGATTCGTCATCGGAATCGTCGGGAGAGACCCCTTCAATAGAGAGGTTACGCAGACCTCTCCGCCCGATCTCGCGCGCTTTGCCTGGGCTACCGCCGCATGCCGGATGGCGGGCGATATGGGGTTGTCGATTCCATACGCCGCCCCCGAAAGGAGGGAAAGCGAGGCCAACAGCAGAAGCCCGGTTCTCTTCAACCATTTGTTTGCCATTTTCATTTCGACACCTAAGCCATCTTCATCACGGGCTGAGCCCGGTTCGTCTCCCTCCCGCCCACCCGATCCGGACATTCCGGATATGATGCTGCCAAGGGCAGACATGTTCCTGGAACATTATCGGCATTGCCGGGGGGAACGCTTATGCAAAAAAACCTTCCGGGGTCGGGGTACACCTCCGGCGTGTGGCGGGACCTCCAAAACCTTTTTCGGGCAAGCCCTTGTGGGGTTGGAGACCCATGGGTATAATTAAGAAAAATTCTGGCCTTGCCGGAGGTGTTTCTCATGAAACACGTTGTATTGAAACGAATTCTATTGACCGCGGCGATCCTTTTTCTGAGTTTTTCCGCCTTCGGGTCCGCGGATTTCGAGCTGACGAAAAACGGCGTCCGGTATGTCGTCCGGGACGACTCGGGCAACGTCACCCAGGTCGTGGCTCCCAGCTATGACCCCGCCTCTGGGAAATACTACGTCAAGGACGAATCGACCCAGGCCGTCTATTACCAGAGCCTTCCTTCCGAGGCCGGCCGGACGCAGATCAAGATCGTCACCCCGGTCGAAGGGGAAAGCCATAGCGTCCAGTCGAAGGGTATCCTTGGAACGACGCTTCCGGTCCTGAAGGAACTTCCTTCCACCGATTCCCGGTATTCGGCGATGAAGGACTGCATCGAGCAGAACACGGGCCTCCAGAAGGTCCTGGCGATGCAGATCGAAGCCCGGGACATGAAAATCCAGTCCCTTTCGAAAGAACTGAACTCCGGGACGAAAGACCCCAGCCTTACCGCGTGGTTGGTCAGCGACCTGAAAAAACCCATCTACCTCGAGGTGGGCGACAGCGGGACGATCTACCACGATCCAAAGGGGTTCGTCCTGGCGGAACAGGGGAGCAACGGCCAGATCAGCTACCGGGACAACTCCAACGCCAACCGGGTCGTGGTGCCCGGCAACAGCGAGGTCTTCGCCTCCAGCGGAAACAGTGCCGCCGCCTCTTCGGTAATTGCCCACGAAGTCGGCCACATGGTCATGGACCAGACCTACGAAACTCCCAATTACCCCAAGACGGGATATGCCGGCTCCCATTCCAAGGATTCGATCACGGACGAAGGCTTCGCCATCTCGGAAGGATGGGCCGAGGCGTTCGAAACCCTTGCCAACAAGGACAACCTCAATGACACCAGTTCCTGGCGTATCCAGAGCCAGAAGAACATCGCCGAGAACAAGTACATCTTCAAGAACCAGGAAGTCGTCGACGGGGTTAACGACGGAATTTTGAAAACCGGCGCCCAACAGCTGTCGACGGAGGGGGTCAACGCATCCCTCTTCTACAAGATGCTGACGGATTACAAGATCCAGTCTTCCTACGAGAAGGTTCTGACGGTTTTCAACGATTCCAAACCCCAGACCTACAGGGATTTCGTCAAGAGCTACATCGAAAAGTATCCTGAAGACCGAAGCCGTGTCATCCAGCAGTTCCTCGAGAACACCAAATACACCACGGTCGATTCGAATGCGACGGCGAAATACAAAGAGGTTTTCGACGCGGAACAGGCCTACCTCAGCGCCGATTCTCCCGATGTGAGGGCGCAACTGAAACAGGAATACCAGGCCAAGCTCGACAACTACAACCAGTGGAAGGACGAGGTCTACAAACAGACCGTCGTCGACGGGCAGATCGACAGGGCCGTCGGGGGTTCCAACGGCGAAGGAGCTTACTCCGCTTCCTATTCCGACGAGACCGGAAAACAATACGGCAAAATCAAGCTGAGTGAGACGATCCTGAAAGGGAAGAAAGCCATCGGGGTCGGCCTCGACAAGGCAGTCGATTCGGTGAAGCAGTCCCTGAGCGTTAAGAACATCGCCATCACCGCGGGAACCTCGATCGCGATCAACCTGGCCAGCCAGATCATGAACGGCCAGAAGGTGAGCCTCAAGGACGCTGTCAAAACGGTCGCCTCGACCCAGTTCGTCGGGAACGTTCTCGGCTCAACGCTTGGCGCAGCCACCGGGCATGTCATCGCCCCCTTGATCCAGACCTTCGTTCCCATTCCGATAGTCGGGGCACTTGCAGGCTCCCTCATTCCGACTTTCATGTCGATCGCGGGCGGCCAGTTCGGAAGCAACCTCGGAAGCGGTCTGAGTCTCAAGGAAGCCTTCAAGAACCTCGATCCGGTCGCGATCGCGGGGCAGACCGTGGGGTCGACCGTTGGCGCAATCCTTGGGTCGATGATTCCCATCCCCTACATCGGAACGATGCTGGGCGGAATGATCGGAGGCATCATCGGGGAAAAGATCTTCACCGGGATAGCGAAGCTCTTCGGGCGCGACAAGAACAAGACCGCGGCCACGAACGTGCCGGTTCCGGGAATCCCCAATACTCCAAGTTCGAGTGGCCAGACTCTCTCAACATCCGCATACTCGGGAGGGACGAACCCCGCCGCGCTTCGACTCGATTCGTCGATCGACAATATTCCCTATGATTCGATGAATCCCAATCTGCGGGCCATCCATGACCAGTACGAAAAAGCCTACAAGGATTACGTCTCGGCGGCCAACTCCGGGAACCAGAGCCTCGCCAAGAGCCGTCTGACGGAATTCACTCAGATCCGGGATCGCTACAAGATGGCGATCGGAATCTACGGGAAATGACCATGTCGCTGAACAGAAGTTTTCCGGGCGCTCTTCGGTTGTGCGCGGTCTTTCTGCTGGTCGGGAGTCTCGCAGGTCTGGCGACTCCCCTTTCAGTTGATTCGGTCGAGCGCAATCTCAAGCAGGAAGCCGCGAAGCTCGAACGCGGCTTGGCCGCACTCGGAAAGCTCGATCCCGCGATGCTGCCCACTCCTCTTCCGCCCCTCTTCGCCACTTTCCAGACCGGATATTTCAACGTCGAAGGTAAGTACATGTCGGAGGTGGAGAACCTCCATGCGTTCAGCGTTTCTGGAGAAAGATTCCTGAAGAGCCTTCCTCCGGGTGTAGACGGGAAAAGGCCCGATTTCACGGACCTTCTCGTCGCCCTCTGGAAAACCTCCCCCGACAAGCGCCAGGGAGCGTCGAACGGTTATCTTACCCTCGATTTCTTCATCCATTCCCACTGCTCGAGCGTCCTGATCAAGAAGCTGACCTCGGACGGTTCCGATCTTTCCAAGCACATGTTCGCCCGTCGGCTCTTTTCCGACTACCACATGATGGTCAGCCAGATCCACTGGTTGCGTCAGCCCCATTCCCCCCGACCCGGCAAGGAACCGCCTCCCCTGGTCAAGGCCATGCTCGTACCACTGATGAAAATCCCTGGGGAAAAGGGGCGTGCCGTATCCGACACCTTGCGCCTTCTCGGAATCGAAGACCTGACCGCGGCCATCTTCACGAACCATGCCATCGCGCGCCTTGCCGATCCCGTTGTCGGGCGAAGGATCCTCGACCTATACGATTCGCTGATCAAGTGCTGGAAACCCCTTATCAAGAGCCGCAGAAAGTCGGGGGCGGGGTATCTCCCCCCGGCGGAAGGACCTTCCTGCCCCGATCTCTGGCGTTGTGCCCTCCGCGTTTGCGATGGAAGTATCGACGATGCCGTAGAGTTGCTCGGAGTCTTCACCACCCAGCATCGCACGCTGGTCAAGACGATCCTCCCCCGTTGCCCGACCCGGGAGTCCCAGTTCCCCCTGGTCGCCCCCCTGATCAGGACCTCCTCGAACTTCTTCCTCGTTCAGGAACTCAACCTCCTGACCAGGCAACCTGACGGGACCTTCCTTTTTGCCTACCCCGAAGGATGGAAGAGCGACGATCCCCGGTGCTACCATTTCTGGTCGGAGGTTTTCGTGACCTGGTCCCTGTTGAAAAAGGGCCACAAACCCGAAACCGCCAGGTTCGTAATCGGCAACCTCGGGAAAGCATACGAGCTTTACACCCTTCCCACAAATCTCCGGTTTGCCCAGAAATCCCAATCCACCCTCGATTCAGTCCTGGGTGGGCTGAAACAGGACGTCAAGGCTCACAAAATGGGATGCGAATTCGCCATCTCCATCTGGAAGAACCGGCCAGGTGGTCTGGAACCGGGCACGAACCCCACGACGGGGCGAATGTGCCCGAAAAGCCAGGATGGCGCAGTCCTTGAGGGCACGAACCCCACGACGGGGCGAATGTGCCCGAAAAGCCAGGATGGCGCAGTC
>CAYRYU010000095.1:25069-27806 GCA_964428355.1 uncultured bacterium | reverse complement strand
TTCTGGGCCTTCTTGATTTCCGACGGGTCACGTTTGCCCGCCAGGCCCGCAAGGAACGGGCGGATGACACGATCGACGAAAGGTTTGTTCAGTTCGCTTGCCTTGGCGACTGCTTCCTGAATCGGGGCACTCCCGTCGAGCGCGGCGAGACGGTTCTGGATATCGGTCTGGCCACCGGAAGGGAACAAAAACAGGATCAAAAGGAAAATTCCGATGCCCAGGGGGATCATGAAAATGAAATCCATACCCATTACACCTCGATGTCCACGATTTTCATGATGATATACATTCCGATGGCTTCCCAGATCAATCCGAAGATGACCATGAACCAGCCCCGGAACCACAGATACTTGAACGTAAACAGTTTCATGATGAAATCGGGGTTGATCAGGTAGACCATGAAACCGATTCCGAAGGGAAGCGCTCCGACCAGCAGTCCGGACACCTTGGCCTGGGCCGTCTTGGTCTGGATGTCACCCTTGATCTTCATCCGTTGCCGGATGGTGAAGCCGATTTTGTCGAGGATCTCGGCGAGGTTTCCGCCGACCTGCCTCTGGATGAGAACGACGGTGGTGACCAGATCCCAGTCTTCACTTTCGACACGCGTGTTCAGGGCTTTCATGGCGTCTTCCAGGTTCATGCCCAGACTGTTTTCCTTGAGGACGCGCTTGAGTTCCTTCGACATGGGGGCGGGTGATTCCCTGGACACCATTTCCATGGCCTGGAGAAGCGAATAACCGGCTTTCAGGCCGTTGGCGAGCATGACCAGGGTATCCAGGATCTGCTCGTTGAACGCCGCGATGCGGCCCCTCTTGGCGAAACCGATCCAGATGTCGGGGGCGAAGAACCCCATTGCCCCGAAGACGATTCCGAGCAGGAGGTTCTTCAGAAGGACGAAGAAGAAGATCATGGGAAGCATCAGGAGAAGGAACTTGATCGCCACGAACTCGTTCGCCTTCAAGGGGACGTCGGCTTTCGCAAGGCTGTCGGCGATGCGCAGGGCCATACCCTTGGGGGTGATGATCGAACCCATATTGGCCAGGATGCGTTTGACCCCGGCCGAATCACCCTTCTGTTCTTTGACCCAATCTTCTTCGGAAGTTTCGAGGTCCTTGGCTTCCCTTTCCGCCTTTTCGTCCTCGTCGGGAGGAGTGTACTTCTGGGCGGCGAAATCGCTCTCGACCAGATACTGCTCCATGCGTGCGCGGACTTCCTCTCCGGGTGGTTTCCCGAAGATTGAAATGAGCAACATGATGAACAACATGGTGGTAACCCCGACCACCACGACAAAAATCATCTGAACCAAAAGATCACCACCTCCTGTTTGAGCTTCGGGCCGTCACGATCCGAACAACAGCTGCTTCAGCCGGGAGAAGGGCCCCATTTTCACGGGGACCTCGGCCTGAGGCTCGTTGGGATCCGCGATCTTCCGCCCGATCCGGACTAGGCTCCTGGCCAGGACGCTTTGCGGAAACTTGATCACGAAGGGTTCGCCCTGGTTGAGCGAAAGCTGCGCGGTCTCCGCATCCATGGGAACCGAGGCGAACACGGGGATAGCCAGGCCCGCTTCGATATCCTTCGATCCGATTCCCACGTTCGGAATGTCCTTGTTGATAATCAGCTTGATCTTCTCCGTGAAGAAGTTTATGTCGGAGAGAGTTTTCAGGCAGAGCTTCGTATTCTTCAGGGAGCTGATCTCCAGGGTTGCGACCAGGAAGACCAGGTCGGTCCGGTCCAGGATCGCCAGTTCCACTTCCCCGATGTGCGGGGCCGTATCTATGATTATGTATTGGTACAGGGGCGATAGATGCTCCAGGATCTGCTTCACGTGCGCGGCTTTCACCGCTTCCGCGAAAGCAGGCTCGCTCGGTGCAAGAAGCAGGTCGAGACCCGATGGATGCTTCGAGACAGCCCGTTCCACGTCGGAGGGGGCGATCTCCTCCGCGGCCTTGTCCACGCAGTAGTAGATGTTCTTGGACGAGTTCAGGTTCATCGTGATCGCGACGTCCCCGAACTGGAGAGAGCAGTCCATCAGTAGTGTGCGCTTCCCGGCCAAGGCCAGACTGACCGCGAGATTGACGGCCAGGGTTGTCTTTCCCACCCCGCCCTTGGTTGAGAACAAAGTAAGTACTTGCGCCTGGGGTTCGTTTTCCGCCTGCGTGGCGAGCCTGTCCTTGATCCAGCGCGCGAACACGTTCTGGATGGTTTCCACCAGGTCGCTGCTCGAGAAGGGTTTCGTGAGGAAGTCCTTGGCTCCCGCTTTCATCGCCCTGCGGAAATACTCCTGCTCGCTCTGGATCGACATGATGACCACCTGGATTTCCGGCCGTTCCTTGGCCAGCATCTCGGTGACTTTCAAGCCGTCCAGCCCGGGCATGTTGATATCCATCAGGATGATGTGGGGCGAGAGCTCCTTCGCCTTCTTCAGGCAGTCTTCCCCATCCGACGCTTCCCCCACCACCACGAACGAATCGTTCCCGGCGAGCATGCGGCGAATGTTCGACCGCAGCTCCACCATGTCGTCCGCGATGATGATTTTTACACGTACGGGTGGCACGTTCGCTCTTCTGTCCGTTCAAGGCTCGGTTCGTGTCTTACTTGGAGGTCGGAGTCTGGGGCTGGGGAAAGTGATTGTCCTTGATCCCCTGGAAGATCGTGTGAAGCTGCTCGAGGCGCTCTGAGCGGCGGGGAATCGGAATGGTCTCGAACTTCTTGCCCATCGCCCCGTCCTTGTCGA
>CAYRYU010000095.1:0-24969 GCA_964428355.1 uncultured bacterium | reverse complement strand
CCGCCCCACTCGATTCCGAGGTCACGCGAGTTCTTCTTGTTGACCTGGAGGATGTAGGCCTGGAAGACGACCTGGATGGGTTTGTCGATCACGACCAGGTTGCTGATCTCGTCTTCATTGAAGAAACCCTTGACCACTTCGTTCAGGTGCTGGTAGTCGTTCTGGTCCTTGACCGTCCCTTCGAGAAGGATGCGGGGCTTGACCGGGGAAACCGTTCCGGAAGCGTTGGCCTGCTGGGCCTGGAGACCTTCGGGGGTTTCCTCGTCGGTTCCCAGGATGGTGACCTTGACCGTGGGGATCTTGATGGCATCGGAGATGCGCTGCTTGAGCGTGATCCCCGGCTGGGCGACTTGGAGAAGGTTGACCACCGGCCGGTCGGTCACGAGCTTGGCCAGGACGGTCTCGGCTTCCTTGACCTTCTCGGGCTTGGCGACGGTTCCTTTGAGGTAGGCTCCGTCGGGGAAGACCTGGAGGGTTACCGCGGGGTCACCGAACAGGACCTTGAACTTCTCCTGCACGAGGCCCATCTCATCGATCGTCTCGACGTCGAAGACGGACTTGCCCCGGGCGTCCCAGATGATGAGCTGGGTGGCGGTGGGTTTCTCACCCACACCCGAAAGTATGACCTCGTCATCGGAAACGTTGAGGACCTCGACGACGCCTTCCTTTACCGCCATGACCTTCTTGAGGTCCATGACCTTGATGGCGACCGACTTCCCGATGGGGACGACGAGTTTTTCCTGTCCCTGGGCCCGGGCCTCGATAGAGACGAACAGGGCGGCAAGGACCGCTACGGTGAGGAGAAGGGAGACGGAAAACCTTTTCATGTTCTTCTTGTTCATCGGTATCACCTTTCGTCCCATCAGCCGTTCGATCCACTTGTCGAAGGAGAGGGGTTGGATTGAGGGGCCGGGGCTTCCGGTGCAAGTTCCATGGGCTCGGGATTGGAGGGAGGGGAATACTGCTGGGCGTCAGGGGCGCCGAACTTGTACATTTCCTGCTTGCGGGTTCCCTGCCAGATCTCGACCTTGTTCGATTTGGGATACACGATCCGGGGCTGGACGGTGGGAGGAGGAGGCGGTGCAGTGACGGCCGAAGACGAGGCCGCCTCGGGTTTGACCGGCTCCGGGGTCGGGGGCTGGGTGACGACGACCTGCTGCTCTCCGAACCCGGTGCCTGAAAGGATCGAGCCGGGGGATTCGCCCGCGGTCTGTACCTTGACTCCCTTGTCGGCGATGTTCTTCAGAACCAGCCTGAAGGTTACGCTGGTTTCGAGATACACCAGCTTTTCAAGCTCGACGGGGGAGACGGCGAGGGTGATCATGTCGACCTTGCCGCCCGAGATGGCGGGCCCGACGCTGGCGATGACGCCGTCGACCTCATACTGGTTGCCAACCGCGAGAACCTCGACGTCCTGGAGGATGATCTTGCTGATCAGTTCGCCGGCAGGGGTTCGGATCGTGGCAATGACGTCCACGATATCCTTCTGCTGGATGAATCCGCCCACGCCGCTGGTCTTGGATACCGCGATCGTGACGGCTCGCTTGCCCTGGGGAATGACCGAGGAAACGCGCACCACGGCTTCCTTGTCGAGCAGGCGGGCGGGGGTCATTATGTCGTTGGCCAGAATCGGCATTGCCATGTACCGATTCAGCAGGGGCTCAGTTGCAGTCATTGAATCGGGCGGCTGCGAGCCGGAAGCGATATCGCGGATCTCGAAAGATTCAGCGATGATCTTGGGCTCGAGGCGGGTGGCCTGGGGAACCCTTTTCTTAGCCACGACTACCTTGACCATGAGGGGCTTCGGAGGTAGAGGATTGATGTCGGTGGGTCTTCCGGTGTCTCCCGGTTGGACTCTTTTGTAGACCATCCAGGAAACTACCATGCTGGCGATCAGGGCCAAGAAAATTGCGCGTCGGTTCACTGATGTGATCCTCCTCCGTCAGAATTGCCGGTGAATGATAGCATACGTGCATCTCCAGTTGCAACCGACCCGAAACCGGGGTACCCCGGGCGTTACTCCGCCGAATCGCGGAATTCCGACAGGCTGTACCTCGACCCGAAATGCGGTTGCGTTTACAAAGAATCGGAAGGGGAAAAACAGATAATCCCCTAGACCAAGCCAATAAGTTTATCCGGAAACCGGGAAAAGGCAAGCGGAATTTTTTAGTAATCTGCATTTTCCCGAAATGAAAACTGAAAGGAAGGGGATGAGAGAATAGCCACCGAGTCACGGAGCCACAGAGCCAATAGGGAATTGGGGGGGATCCTTCCCGCATCCATCTCCGTGTCTCGGAGCCTCGGTGGCAGCTCTCGTCAGTCATTTCGCCTCGGACCCGGAAAAAGAAAACCGCCCGCGCGGGGGCGGGCGGTTTTGCGGATTGGCGTCAGGAATCAGAAGGGGACGGGAGTCTCCCAGGGGTTGACGATGTACCTGATGAACTTTCCCCGAACCTGGCCAGTCTGGTAGGGGCCGAGGTCGCCCGAGTCCCCCTCGACGATGGTTCCACCCGCCCTGGTGAAAGCCAGTTCGGTGCCGGTCGCTGCCGTGGGGTCGAGGAGCTCGAACTCGGCGAACCCGATGATCCGTACCGAGGCTTCGAAACCGTATTCACTGGGCAGGTATAAGCCACCCGAGTGGTCGAGGCCCGACAGGTCGTAGATCGAGGTCGCGGTTGCGTTCTTGTCGCTATTCGCAGTCACCTCAGGGGGGATATCCGTGATCGGGACGATGACCTTCCGGGAACCTGTGGCAAGCAGCTCCTGGGCGAGCCTGAAGGCGACCGACTGGTCGGTGGGACCTTCCTTGTTGCCGGGCTCGGTCAGGATCCGGTAGCCCAGATCTAGGGGACCGGTGTACCCGTATTCGAACCGGTCGCGATAGTCGTCTGCGCCCCCGGCGACCACGTTGTCCGGGTCGATGATCCCGTAGTTCTCCTTCTGCTTGGTCTCGACATCGGTGATGATCGGCTTTTCGGAGAGCGAGCCCAGAAGGACGTTGTTCAGCACGCACCTGATCGCGGCGATATCGGTGTAGTTCTCCCATGATCCGAAGCAGTGGCCGCCAAGCATGGCGAACTCGCCCGGAGCGTTTCCGGTTCCGTATTCACCCTTGACATACCGAAGCGAGGTCGCGGTGGGGCGGACGCCAAGTATGGTGTCGGAGTCATTCCTCGTCTTGAAGTTGTTCTTGTTGATCGAAGCGGTGTATCCCAGGCCGGTGTCGGTCGAGTAAACGTGGGTCTGGCAACGCGGGTCGATGTACTTTCCACCCGAGGTCTTTCCCGTGATCGTCCAACCTTGGCTTGTGGTCTGCTCGGCGACGTTGATGGAGGAATACTGGACTGAGCCGTTGTCGTTCGGGAACCGTTTGTATGTGAAATCCTCAAAGGCCAGCGTTTCGTTGTATGCCTGGTTTGCGCTCTTCCCGCGGGAGATGGCTTCCTGGAAGAGGGCGAGGTCGTAGGTTTCGAGGGCGAAGCACATGGCGAACATGTATCCGCCCTGGCTGATGTGCTCCTTGACCTTGAGGCAGACGTCCTGCATCATCTTCTGGACACGGGTTCGCTTGACCCAATAGTCGGCGTCGGTCAGCGAAATCACACTGGTTCCATCTACAATCCGCTGAGGTTTGGGGAACGCTCCCGCATCGTCATCGTAATTGAGCCCGGTCGCTTCCGTGTACATGTCATTCCATTCCCGGCATTTCGGCCGGTTGGAGTTGTCGTAGCACATCCTGTCCTTGGTGGACGCATGGTTGCAGTAAAGGGTTCCGTTTGCGGTTTTCCGGTCGACGCAACGCCTCATCCAGTTCGCGCAGTTGTACCCGTTCCCGGTCGAGGAGGCGACGTTGTAAATGTTGCCATAGTTTGCGGCGGTGGGATAGTTGTCGGTGTTCCAAGATGTACCGGTATTGGCATACTTGCTCTTGCACCAGGGGCACATGAGCTCCTTGGCTGCGGCCCGTTTGGCCGCGCTGTCGTTGTAGGTCGAGCCGAACCCGCCACCCCTCATATAGGTGCGGCAGTTTTTCGGATAGTTGTTACACCCCGTGCAGTGGCCGGTAAAATCCTCGTGGTGGAGGTGGATCCAGTTGTAGTTGGTCAGGCCTCCCCCGATAACCGTCTCGGCGGTCAGAACGGTATTGTTGGCGGCGGTATAGTTGTCGGTTCTCGAGGGGTTGTAGGTTCCGTAAGGGATCCAGGCCTGGCGGAGAGCGTTTTCAACCGGGTCGGGGTCGGGCTGGCTCGAAAGAACCGAAACGAGAGGACGGTTCTTCAGTTCGATCAGGCAGCCGTTGGGAACTGCGTCGAAAATCGCGTCGATGTTCGCCTGGCCGGTCACGATGGTCTTGCTGACCCCGAACTTGGTGCAGGCGGCTACGACGGCATCGTCGTATGGAAGCAGGAAGGATCCATTCCGGTAGCCGACAAGCCAGTAACAGGGGGCGTAGCCCGAATCGTTCGGGTTCTTGGGGTCGGCGAGGCACCAGTAGACGAGACCGTAGGCGCGCTTGAATGCCTGGTTGCTGTTGGCGGTCGATTGTCCCCCCACATCCATCGGGATCAGGATCATCTGGGGATCGACGGTGTCGTTTCCGCCCCCTGAACCCAGCTTGAGGATGTATTCCTTGTCAACCGTGAACTGTTCTCCGGTGGAAAAGAAATCGACGTTGTAGGTGTTCTTGGAAAGATCTTTGACCACACCGTGCGGTATGGCCAGGGGAATGATGTGCGCGTAGCTCTCACCGGCGGTGTTTCCTCGGAGTGACGTGACATGGGCGGGGCCGGAAGCGAGCATGTTGCCGAAGAAAAGGCCCACATCCCGCGTTCCGATCACCTCGAGCTTGTTGGGTGATTTGAAAATGATCTGGACTTTCGCCAGCTCGGAGGAGGCAAGCCCGTTCGCGAGCATCGTCTCGTTGACCCGGGTGATGATCTGTTGCCGGGATGCGGCGTGGGTTTCGCTGGTGATATCCCCGGGGGTGGTTCTCAACCTGAGAGCCATCAGATCATACCCGGCTTTCCAGCCGGCATTGACCGCCGTCTGGTTCTTCGCCCGCTGGTACATCACCCAGCCAAGATCGACTCCGATGGCCAGCATCGCCACCACTAGAAAAGCCGCGGCCGCAGTCATGACCATGACGCTTCCCCGGCGGGTGGGGGGACTGGAATCCCGATTCCTCGGCGTTCTCATTGTTTTCTTCCTCCTGTTCGATCGCACACGGGGCCTCTTCGAGGGGGTGTGCCTGGTGAATCTCGCGTTTAGATCCCCGGGGGGTCAATATGGGGCCGGGGGATCCCCGGGTTTCACGATGTAACGTATGAACTTCCCACGAACCTGCCCCGTCATGTAGAGGCCGAGGTCGCCATTGTCACCGGAAACCACGTTCGTTCCCGCTCGGGTGTATTCATCGGGATCGAGAAGTTCGAACTCGGCGAACCCGACGATCCGGACCGAAGCCCCGAAGTTGAAGGGTGGGATATAGGTTCCGCTGGGGTTGTCAGTTCCGTTGAGGTCGTAGATCGACTGGGCGGTCGCATTGAGCGTGTTGTTGACAGGGACTTCCGGGGGAATGTCGGTGATGGGAATGATGACCAGCTTGGATGCTGAAGAGATCTCGGTTCCGTTTAGCCGGAAGGTGACCCCAAGATCGGTGGCGGTCGCCTGATTTCCGGAATCCGGGAGAATCCGGTATCCCATGTCGAGCGGAGAGGAGAATCCATAACTCAGCCGGTTCTGGTAGTCGTCCGCCGGTCCCCCGCTCGTGTTGTCGGGATCTATGATCCCGTGGTTGTTCTTCTGCGCGGTCGGGACGTCGGTGACCACAGGTTTCGTCGACAGGGCACCCAAAAGGACGTTGTTCAGGACACAGCGGATCGCCCCCATCTCGTCATACTGATTGTAGGAAGCTCCAAAGAAATGGCCGCCGAGGAAGGCGAATTGACCTTGGGAATCTCCGGTCCCGACGACCCCTTTGAGATACCTGATTTTCGTGGCGTCGGAAGTCTTCGCCCCAAGAATCGTGTCGTTGTCCGTCTCCGTCTTGAAGCGGCTCTTGTTCATCGATCCCATGTAGCCGGCTCCCGTGTCTCCGGTGGTTTTGTGGTTCTGGCAGCGCGCATCGACATTTTTTCCGCCGACCGTTTTCCCTCCGAGCGTCCATCCCGTGGAGGTCGTGTCGGCGTCATTGATCGTGGAATAGTGGAGCGTGTGGTTGTGGTTGTATGGAAATTCGTAGTAATTGAAACCTGTGAATGCAATGGTATCTAGATAGGAATTCGCCGCGGTTTTTCCCTCGGCGATAGCTTTTTGAAAAAGGGAAAGCTCGAAGGATTCCGCGGCGAAACACATTGCGAACATGAATCCGCCGAGCTGGAGGTGCTCCTTGACCTTCTGCGCGACCGCCTGTTTCATCTTCTGGACGCGACTCCTTTTGATGAAGAAATCGTTGTCCGTCAGGGAAATGACATTGGTGGTTCCGTCAACTTTTCTTTGGGGTTTGGGGTAACTTCCGGTGTCATCGTTGAATCCGAGCGTGGTCGCCGTGGTATAGAGGTTGGTCCAATCGCGGCACAACGGGCGATCGGAGTCAAAATAGCAGGTAAGATTGGAAATGGAAGCGTCATTGGGGTAGGTCGTCCCGTTGAAGGTGGTCCGGTCGGCGCATCGGCGCATATAGTTCGTGCAGTTGAACCCCGTGCCGGAAGCTGTAGTCGGGGAGTAGCCGGTGGGGGTGTAGTAACTGCTCCAACTCGAACCTGTACTGGAGTATTTCCCATTGCAGTAGGGACACATTTTCGAGCGGGCAGTGGCGCGGGTGGTGGCGTTGTTGTTGTAATTCGATCCGAATCCTCCCGCGACCATGTATTCCTTGCAAGTTTTCTGATACCAGAGGCAGCCGCAGCCGAAACCGGTGAAGTCTTCGTGATGGAGATGGATCCAGTTGTAATCGTCGAGGTCCCCGTCGAGGATGTCGGAGTCGGTGAGCTTCGTGTTGGACCCTGCCACGTAATCGTCCGCGCGGGCGGGATTGTAGGTTCCGTAGGGGATCCAGGCGTCGCGGAGGACAACCTCGACGGGGTCGGGGGCCGGTTGGCTCGAGAAGACGGAAACGAGCGGCCGTTTCTTCAGTTCGATCAGATAACCGGTCGGAACCTCGTCGAAAATTGCATCGATGTTCGCCTGGCCTTCGATGATTTCATAGTTCACCCCGAATTTGGTGCAGGCGGCGAGGACTGCTTCCTTGTACGGAAGGAAAAAAGACCCTCCGTCATAGCCGAGGAGCCAATAGCAGGGGGCGAAGCCCGAATCCGCGGGGTTACGGGGGTCCGCGAGGCACCAATAGACCAGACCATAGGCCCGTTTGAAACCCAAATCCGTCTGGTCGCTCAACCCCATATGGACCAGGATCATCTTCGGGGTCGCGGGGTCCGCGATGTCGCCGGACCCGAGCTTCAGGACATATTCCTTGTCGATGGTGAACCCGTCCGATGGTCCGAAAAAATCGACGTTGTAGGTGTTTTTCGAGAGGTCTTTAACCACCCCGTGAGGTATGGCGAGGGGGATGATGGAGGAAAAGCTCTCGCCGGCGGTATTCCCACGATGGGACGCGACTTTGGCGGGCCCGGACGCGATGACGTTTCCGAAGAAAACCTCCACGTCGCGTTGTCCCTCGACCTCGAGACGGTTGGGGGAAAGGAACTTGATGCTGGCGGCGGAAAGCTCTTCCGCGGTATAGCCGTTGGCGGCCATAACGATCTTTACCCGCTCGGTGATCTCGGTTCGGGCCGCCGCGTGGTTGGCGTCGGTGATATCCCCGGGGACCTCGCGGAGCCTGAGTGCCATCAGATCGAAACCTGCTTTCCATCCGGCGTTTACCGCCGTCTGGTTCTTGGCCCGTTGGTACATCACCCACCCGAGGTCGACTCCCACCGCGAGCATCCCGATGATCAACAGGGCTGCTCCGGCAGTGATGATCAGGACGCTTCCGCGGCGGGAAAGTGCGCTGGAACGACGATATACATCCTGGCTCTTCATTATTCCCCCTCCACTTTGATCTGTTTTCCCCGGGAAACGAATCAGGCCAGCTTCGGGGTGACTATTCTTTTCGTTCTTCGGCGACGCAGTTCAGGTTGAGAACCGACCACCCCGCCGGCAGAAGAGCCCCGATGATTCCGCTGTACTTATAGACAGCGCTAACCCTGATGATATGGTTGTTGCTTACGGTGGTGTCGATGACGGGTGATTCGGGAGTGAAATTGGCCTGAGCCGTGAGGCGGGATCGGGCATCCCAGAACGCTTGCTGGATTTCCGTCGTTCCGAGGTGGGTGGTCGAACTGAAAACGCTCCTCGCGATCAGTTGGTTGATCCGCTTCGAGCCAACGCGGGCGGCGCGAACGCATTGCGCGTTGACGCTGGTCCATGCGTGGAAGGCCCAGCCGAAATCGATGATCGCGAAAAGAACGAGAAGGAAAAGCGGAAGGACTAGCGCCATCTCCACGACGCCCTGGGCTTTTCGGGGATTTCTGATTATCTGCATCGTCATTCCTCCGTTCACAACACCAGGTCGGGGATCTTGTAGGCGGCCGCGGATGTGAGGTGAATATTTGGAGACCCGCTGATGGCACCGAACATGGTCTGATAGAAGGGGGTGTAGGCCGGGGAATCGTAGCTCATCACGACCCGGATGATAGGCCTCGGTTGCGGATTTCCAGTACACTGGATCTGTTCGGATGAAACGGTGAAGTTTCCCGACCACCAGGCCGGCTTCTTGGAGTTTGCCAGGGTCTGGATCTCACCATTATTCAGTCCATCCGTTCCCCCCGTTTCGGCGGCTTGCCGGGCAACGTCGTTCACGAGCTGCTGAAGGCGCGAGTAGTTGTAGAAGGCCATTCCGAAATCGATCATCCCGCCCACGATAACCAGGAGAAAGAACGGGAAGAGAACAGCGAACTCAACCAGAGTCTGACCCCTTTTTCGCCTGAATATTTTCCGATCCATAGCCATTTCCTCCCTCGAAACTTTGAATCGCAAAAGTCATACCATCATGTTCTGGAGCCATTTTCCAGGACTTTTCCCTGTACGACTCCACAAAAACATGGGAATTTTTACCCAGCAAAGTATATCAATCCATGGGGATGAGGGCAAATTATATTTTTCCGCGGTTCTTCTCTTCCGACTTCAATTTCCCATTGGGATTTCAAAGACGGCGGCCAGAAGAGAACCCAGGAAGATGTCCATTCCAAGGTAAAAGTGGAACTTCACCTGGGCGTTGTCGTTGGCGATGTTTTTTTTCAAAAAGACCCCGGTCGTGAAGCTCGTTATGAACATCCCCCATGCGTTTCGGCCGTAGTTTAAAACCTGGATCAGAACCGCATGTGGGAGCCCCAAGGCGCAGGAATAGAGAAAAACGCTCAGCAGGAACTTCGTTCCGCAAAGAGCTCCGATTCCAGCCATGAGCTTGACATCTCCCATACCCACTATGCCAAAAGCCGCTGGGAAAAGGTATAGCAGTATCCCGAGTCCCCACGCCAGGCCAGAATACCATGCCCCGGAGAGGCCGAAAAAAAAGATGTTCGCGATAAACCCGATTGCCATCAGTGGGAAGGTCAACCAGTTGTAGATTTTCCCCCACTTCATGTCGGTAATCATGGCCGTTGCGCAAGCAACGACGGCAATCCCCTTGAATACCGATACCGGATCAATCGACGGCATTCACGCCTCCCTCTGCGATTATCACCTTGGCCTCGCAAAAATGCAACCTTCCGCAAATCCTGGGCTCTCTTATCCCGGGAAGGTCTGAAAGGACTCTAGGGAAAGTTGGTCGGGTGGGTTGGGAAATCCCCAACCTTAACAAAACATGAAAAATGGGGGTTGGGATTCTTGCAAGTAGAGGTTTTTTCGGGAAAAAAGGAAAAAGCGAGGTAAAACCACCACACATCGAGGCAAATCAACCTCGACGGGAGTCCGCTCTTGGACAAACCCTGATCAGGGGCGTATTTCCTTCAATGCAAAGGATGGTAAGGCAATGCTAAGTAAAAAGCAACCCAAAATTCCGGGCTTTCATGTCGTCACGTAACCGAGTATCCGCGCTCTGATGTTCCTGAGGAAATCACGGCTCGAGGCGATATCCTTTTCGGGTTCGTCCGTCCGGTTGAGAAAGACGATTCCACCGGCATTCGAAGCCAGGATTCCCGCATCGGGATAGTCGAGAAGAGCGGGAGTGTCGATCATCACGATTTCGACCCGTCGTTTGAGCGACTCCAACAGCTCGATCATGGAAACAGAACCAAGAAGTTCGGAGGGATTCTGCGGAACGGGGCCTGAGGTAAGGACACCGAGGTTTTTCACCGAGGTGGCCTGGACCAGATTGATCGAACCTCGCCCACAGAGGACGTTTGAAAGGCCCTGATGGTTCTCGAGGTCGAAAAGCCTGTGCAGTACCGGCCTTCTGAAGTTGGCGTCTACCAGCACCACGGAATACCCCGCCTGGGCAAAGAGAACCCCAAGGTTCGCGATAAGCGTTGTCCGGCCCATCCCGGTTCGCGAGCTCGCGACGATCAGGATCCGGGCCCCGGTTTCCGAGAACGCTATCTGGAGGTTCGAACGCAAAGTCCGGTAGGGCTCGAGTTTCTTTGAATCGGGTTCGTTGAGGGCGATCAGCCGTTCGTCATACTGCGTGACGCAGACCGATTCCGCATCCGGTTCGGGAAGAGCCAGACGAGAATGGGCAAGTGCTGGAACCTGAAGGATGGGGTGGTAATCGAGCGCGGGGAGGGCAGGCCCCGGGTTCATGAGGATCGGGGCGGACATCGAGACGATCTCGGTCTTGGTGGGGGCAGGTGAATAGAGGAGCAGAACGGAGAGCAATGCCCCACAGAGGAGCCCGAGTCCTTGCCGCTGGACCCATGTCAATCCGATCGCCTGGGGGGGTTCCCGGTCTTTTTTCAGGACCTGGATTCTGCCGTCAGCCGAGCTCTGGCGCAGTTTGACGTCTTCGAGGTTCTTGAGGCAGTCGGCATAAAGGCCTTCGAGGGTGGAAAGTCTTGTTTTCAAAGTTTCGGGGTCTTGGGCAGGTGTGGCCTCCGAGGCTTCCGGCCTGGGCTGGAGAGCCAGGATCTTCATCTCGGTCAGTCTGGCCTGGTTGCGCTCGATCTCGCTTTTCAGAGTTTCATACTCAGGGTTGGATATCTGTGTGTCCTTGCGTCTGGGAGTTGATTTCAGTCGCTGTTCGAGGCGGTCGATCAGGTCGTTCGCCCCGACGACCTTCGGGTGCTTTTCCCGATAGGTCTTGAGAAGCTCGAGCAGATTCGCCCTTGCTTCGGAAAGCTGGAGGAGGGTTTCGGTGAAGGACTTCGAAGTCTCCTTTGCCGCCACGACCTTGACCGCGGGGATCTTCCTCAGTTTGACCTCGTCTTCCGAGATCTTGGTTTCGAGTGCCCTTACCTCTTCGGGGGACACGTGTCCCCCAATTGTGATTCCGAGGCAATCAATGGCCTGGGAACTCTCGAGATCGCGGCGAGTGTCCCGGATCTTCTCCTGGAGTGCCAGGCGTTTCTTCTCGAGGGCTTCGATCTCGAAACTCTGGGAATCGCTGGAATATGAAAGGAATTTCTGGGAAAGGGTCCGGATGAAGGAGTCGCCCATTACCGGAAGGAGGTCTGGATCGGAATTTCTGACCCTCATCAGGACAAGCCCCGGACCATTATCCTCGAAAGAGAAGAGCTCCGCTCCCGGCTTCCCCGAGAGGTCGATTCCGCAAGCCGTCAGGGCATCATTGAGGATGGCCCTCTGGCTGAGGATTCCGTTCATCGAGGCGGCAAGGGAGACATGGGAATCCCTTTCGGTGGTGAGAACCCTCAGGAGAGCCTGCGATTCATAAACGGTTGGAAATGCGTGGTTCAGATAGGCCGTCGCCGCAAGGGCCACGAGAAGAAGCGTGAACACTTGTCCCCGGCTCCTGTTTAGACTCCTGAAGATACCTTCGATGAGGGTTTCCTGGGCCATGGGCATGCCTCCTGCGCGGGATCATCCGACAGGATGAAATCTCTGTCTATCGGTCCATCGGCACCCTTGCCCCGAAACCTTATACCACCCTCGAATTCCCCCAAAAACCCCGAAAACGAGGCCTTATGATGAATGGCTGACGAGAATTGCCACAGAGGCACCGAGCCACGAAGATGACAAAGGAACGATTATGGAGCAACGTCCAGGTTCCCTTTTTCAACTGAGGAAAGGGTCTTGAATGTCTTCTGGAAAAGAGAAAGGGCCCGGAAAGGGGCCCTCAGTGGCTCGGTGACTCGGTGGCCAGAGACGCTCCGACTCAGCGGGAGTAGAACTCGGTGACCGTTCGGGCGACGAAATCCAGGGATTCCGGTGGAAGTTCAGGGTAGATCGGGATCGCGATGGTTGTCCTGGCGGCTTCTTCGGAAATCGGGAACGACCCGGTCTTGTACCCGAGATACTCGAAACATTTCTGCTGGTGGAGGGAAAGGGGATAGTAGACGGAGCAGCCGATCTCCTTGTCGGTCAGATGCTGTTTGAGTTCGTCCCGGCGGGTGACGCGAAGGACATACTGATTGTAGATGTGGAAACGGTTTTCCCGGCAGACTGGGGGCGAAATGTGCTTCTTGCCCGCGAATGCCCGGTCATACTTCCCGGCATTCTTCCGGCGGCCTTCCGTCCATGAGGCGAGATGCGGGAGCTTGATCGACACGATCGCAGCCTGAAGCGCGTCCAGGCGTCCGTTGATTCCGACCTCGTCGTGGAAATACTGTTTCGCTCCCCCATGTACGCGCAACTGACGCATTCTCTCCTGGAGAGCGGGATCACCGGTGCTGATGAAACCGCCATCCCCGAAGCAGCCAAGGTTCTTGCTGGGGAAGAAGCTGAAGCAGCCGACGTCGCCGATCGAACCCGCCTGTTTGTCTCCGAACCTGGACCCGATGGACTGGCAGGCATCCTCGATCACCTTGAGGCCGTGTTTTTTCGCTATCGACATTATCCGGTCCATGTCCGCGCACTGGCCGAAGAGATGGACCGGGAGGATGGCCTTGGTCTTCGGAGTGATGGCCTTCTCGATCAGTTTCGCATCGATGTTGTAGGTGTCGGGTTCGATGTCCACGAAAACCGCCCGCGCCCCGACCCGGTGGATCGAACCCGCCGTGGCAAAAAAGGTATAGGGGGTGGTGATGACTTCATCGCCTTTCCCGATTCCAAGGCCCATCAGAGCGAGAATCAGCGCGTCGGTTCCGGAGGAGCAACCAAGGGCGAAGCGGGTCCCGACGTAATCCGCCAGCTCCTTTTCAAGCTTGTCGACTTTGGGGCCGAGAATGAACCCCTGGCTTTCCATGATCGAAAGGACCTCGGGGACTACCTTGTCCTTTATCTGCGCATACTGGGGCTTGAGATCAAGAAGTGGGACCTTCATACATTCCTCCGGAAAGGTTGATTGGCAAAACACGCTAGCACAAAAGGATACGCGGGGTCAATACAAACGTTAATATTTTCACAAAGGCGAAGATGGGATGCGAGCGGGGACGGCGTTTTTGCCTGAACCTGGGCGGAGGGAAGCATGTGAAAAGAGGAAGCCGGGATGAAGGGTCGTTTGCGAAGCGCAATCCGGGCTGCAAACGCCCACTTCCCGCGTCGTGCGGGTCGGGTCCCGAAAAGCTTCGCCATCCGGGCGAAAACGTGACACGTCGCCTTCCCTGGGCGACAGGTCACTTCGTGATGGTGATTATCGTGGCTTCCTGCTCGAGAGTCTGCCCGTATTTGTTCTGGCCCTGGTAATCGTCGAGTTCGGCGGGGAGCCCGATGGCCCTCGTGGCCGACTCGGTGTCGGAGGTGCCAGGAGTCCAGGAGGCGAGCGTGTTCGTGGTTCCGTCCGTCAGCTCGAAGCTGGGATTGGAGGCGAGGTTATCAACCGCCTGCCAGAAGATATCGGTCGTTCCCGTTCCCCAGAGGTGGGTCGAGATCGTCCGATCCATCATCCGGTCGTTGGGGAGGTAGTTTTCGTCCCGGAGCTGGGAAATTGCGGCCTGGATGGCAGTAGCGGACGAAACATCGAAAGTGAAGGTGGGATCGGTATAGGCCTTCATATCGAATGCCTGACGAATGCGGCCGATCGAACTGTGGAGGAGCGCTTCGTTCTGGCGCTTCTGCTCGGTTTCATACGATGGGATCAGGCGGACGGCGAAGATGCCCATGAAAGTGATCAAGACAAGAACCATCAACATCGAAGACCCTCGGCGCTGATAAGGAGTCATATCTTTGCCCCTCCAGTTTGCTTCACTTCCTAATTTAGCCGGATTTCCGCGCGAAGTCAAATCGCTTGTCCGCGCAATCGCTCATCCGATCAGCTTGCCAGGGGTGGAAAAAACTTTTTTTTGTAACCTTTTGCAGGTTTTCCCGACGAATTGAACGAAAGAGTTTCCCGTGATAACCTTGAAGTAAGCGGGAACATAAGAGGAATCGGGGGGGGATGCCCCACGATCGCGTCAAGGGAAAGGAAGAAGGATCCTTTGACCATGGACGAAAAGGAGCTTCCGGAAAGGAATTCCGGAGCCGCAGTCGGTGCTTCCCTGGCAACCCATGTTTCGATTGAAACACCGGGAAGACCCGTTGACGCGGTTCGGCCATGGGCCGGGAGCCCTCTTTTCCTGAAGGTGACGGTCGCGGTCGTGGTTTCCTTCATTGTTGTTTTCGCGATCAGGGAAGGACAGGGTGAATTGGGAAGCCCCTGCGGAACATTCGTTCCCCCCGAACCATTCACCATCTGCCATCCCGCTTCCCCGGATTCGTCAGGCTACGTACCCAAAAACCCCACGAGAAATGTCACGAATCCGGTTGCAGAGGCGCTTTTCGTTCGGGGTGCCGCCCTCTCGGACCAGGGAAAATCCCAGGAGGCCATCAACCTTTTCAGACAAGCTCAGTTGATGGTCCCGACAGATCCAAGGTTTCCGGCGGCGGTGGAGCGGATCGAGAGAAGTCTTGCGGCCAAGGCCGAGTTCGCATCGCTCGAAGCCTCATCCATAGCCATGGAACCCCGGGTGGTCGCACAAAAGATCGAAAAAAGGGCCAAGGAAGACCCTGATTTCTTTTTCACCAATGCCACATCCTTTGCGATGTTCCTGGAACGACACGGCATGATAGCTTCTTCGGTGGCCGTCTTGCAGACCTTTTGCCGGAAGAGACCGGCGCATCGGCAGGCCCGGGCCGACCTAGAGCGGCTCCTGGGCGTCCTGCAAGCCGGGAGGAACCCGGCAACTCCGTAAGAGAGGTAGAGATCGATGAAAAGCGAGCAAAGAATCCCCAAGACTTCCAGAGGCATTTTTTCAGGAATGGCTTCAGGTCCGTCTCCCGGTCTCGCATCCGGGTCGGCCTTGGTGAGAGCCGCCCGCGGCCCCGTGACCCGGCCGCTCGTCTTGAAGGGGATTCTCTTCCTCCTGGCAGTGGCTCTTGCAGCGCCGGTTTCAGGGGCGGTCAGGATCAACTCCATCTCCTGTCCGAATTCGACGGTCTCCAAAGGCCAGACGGGTATCGTGGTTATCATGGAAGTCGAGAACCTGGACACCATCAACCCCACGACGATGTCACTGGCCACCCTGACGTTCGGTCTGGGACGATACGAAGTCACCTTGAACACTCCGACTCTTCCCGCGGTGATTCCGGCGAGTCAGAAGGTATCATGCATGTTCACTCTTTCGGTCCATCCGCTTTCCGATTCGGGCGTCTGCATCGTTGACGGAAGTGTCCAGACAGCGCCCGGGGGAAACGATACAGGTGCCGACGTAACGCATACGTGGACCGTGCAACAGCCTTCCGAACTCGTCATAACGAGCATTTTGGGGCCATCCCAGGTGAACCGCGGAAGCACGGCGAACCAGGCAATCATGGATGTTAGCCGTTCGGGCGAGGCCGATGTCGAGGTCAACCATATCGACCTGGCTCCCCTCGTGCCCTCGAACTATTCCGGATGGACGATGACCTCACCGACCCTTCCCAAGAACTTCACCCAGGGGGCATGGTGGAACACCCGGTGGCCCTACCGACGGCAACTGACCATCGGAAACCGCTCTCCGTCCACTCTCCCTGCGGGTTACGAGATCAAGTTCCAGTTCGACCACGCCAGTCTTGTCAGCGCAGGGAAATCGCTTACGAGCGGTGACGACATCCGCATCGTCTACTTCAACGGTGCCATCTTCCAGGAGATCGCGCGCTTTCGCGATCCGCTCTCGAAGAATTACGTTGGGCCTTTGAGGTATACCGATTCCGTTGTCGAGTCCAACTGGAACGCGACCGATACGAAGATCTGGTTCCGGTTGCAGGCGCCTCTTGGGCCTTCACCTTCCTCCACCCGTGATTACGCGATCTACTACGGAGCGAATGCCGCCGACGCCGTCAACCCTCCCGCCAATCCCAAGAACGTTTTCCTGTTCGACGACGACGTCGAAACCGTGAACGGCTGGACATCCCTCGCAGGTGCGGGAATGCCGGGCGGGTATGCCGACCGGTGGGAACGCGGCCGGGACAACGCCGGGGACGACCTCGCGGACGAGGACGGTGCAGGGCCGATAAATGCCCGGACGGGCTTGAACTACTGGGGAACGGATGCCGACAACACTTACGACAATCCCAATGTCCCGACAAGCGAGATCATGGTCCTGCGTTCACCCGTTATCAATCTTGCGAATACTCTCAATCCCACTCTGACCTTCTGGGATACCCTCGACGTAGAAACCAGTGTCCCCCCGGGCGCATATGATTTCGGCCGGTTGCGGGTGGTGGATCCGAACACTTTTGCGCTGATCAAGAACCTCGAAGCTACCTACGGTCAGGGGAAGGAACACGGGGGATGGCAGAAACAGACCTACAACCTTTCCGAATGGGCAGGGAGCAGCATCAGGCTCGAATACGCGTTCTATATCGACTGGGCGGTCAATGCTTTCGGCTGGTGCGTCGACGACCTGCGAATCAGGAACGTCGCGGTCCCCGAACCTAACAACCCTTCCTGGGGGGTCGAGGAACCGGTTCCCCTCGTGCCCACCATCAAAGCGTATTTCGATGTCGATGTGGACGACAATGCCGTTGCCGGGGCCGACACCATTGACGGTATCGCCTCCGGAACCGAGTCGAACACCGGAGGAACCGTCGCCGACGATTCGGCGGCGGTTCCCCTGACCTGGACGATCCTGGGCCAGGATTTCATCACCTACGGAAACCCGTATTACCTCTCCCCGAAGGCCACCTTCAATGCGGGCGAAACGGTTTATGGAAAGGGAAAGGGTTACAACCCCGGGATGACCTATATCATCCGGTGGTTCAACCCCTCGGATCAGGAAGTGGCGAGCGCGACTTTGTATCCCAGCAGCGACGGGAACCTTTACCACAGCCATGTTATGTCCGCTTCGGATCCGAGCGGGAGGTGGACCATCCACGTGGAAAACCCCGCAGGTTCGGTCCGATACGCGGAAATCACGTTCGATCTGAACATTCCCGCCCAGCTCGTTTCCAATTTCACCATGCCCTCGACGATGGTTTGCGGCCAGGCTTTCACGCTCACCGAACGTGTCAGCAACGGGGGTCAGACGCAGGCGATCGGGGTCACCCCCTCCGCGCTGACCCCGATCGGGGGGGCGACATACGGCGATTTCAACGGGCCGATCCCGAGCGCGCAGAACATTCCGGGGGGGGAAAGCCGCACCTTCACCTGGACGGGTGTGGCACTGACTCCGGGTTTCCTGGTTTTCCGGGGCAACGCAAGCGGGACGATGGAGGGCAGCACGGTCCAGACGGTATCGGCTTCCGCGAGTTCCAACGTCTGCATCGTCAGGCAGGAAGGTTTCTCCGTGACCACCGTGGCGGCTCCCGACACAAACGTCAATCGAGGCCAGACGGGGCTTCCAGTGACGGTCGCCTTGAGCAACACCGGAACATCCGAGCTGTCGGTAGCTTCGATCGCGCTGATCTTCAAACAGGGAGTCACGGATTACTCCGCCCTGTTTCCGAACACCCTCGTAACCCCGTCTCTCCCCGTTACCCTCAAGGGAGGCCTGTATCCGCCCTGGTCGGCCGCCCATGCCGCTTTCACCTACCGTCAGAAACTGACACTGACGGCGGGCTCGACGATCTTTGCCGCGGGTTGCACCTCCCGGGCTCTCACCGACACCGATGCTCTCGTGACCTCGGGCAAACTCCAGGCGGACAAGGACGACTGGCGCGTGGTTAAATGGGACGACACGACCCAGTCATGGACCGAGCTCAACAGGTTCCTCGAGAACGCCAAGAGCACGGCCTTCCGGCTCACGGCGGACATCCTTCCATATTCCGCCGACGAGAGCTATTACGTTTACTACGGGAATGCCGGAGCGGGAGCAGGTCTGACGAACCGTGCGAACTGCTATCTCCATTTCCAGAACTGGGAGACCCCCAATACCTATCCCGTTGGAATCACCCCCGCAAGTCCCGGTTTCCCGAATGGGGCAATGGCGGATTTCCCGGGCTGGACCGTCCAGCGGCCGGCCAGGGGTGTGTTCATCTCCGACTCCCAGGGGTGGGAGATCGGCGCCCAGGCGTTGATGTTCCGGTATTGCGACACCCCTTGGGTAAGGTGCTTCTACACGATGGACGCCACCAGGTTCCCCGACCTGAAGGTCTCCTTCAACCGGCTCTACGCAAACTGCGAGAACAACGACGATTTCGAGTTCGGGGTGTACAATCCCCTATGGAACTACGTGATGAACTACAGCGGTTGGGGCCCCGACGACGGCGTCTGGCATCTGGAGGAGTTCAACCTCTCCAGCTTTCCCAAGACCGCGGCATTCCAGATCTCCTTCGAAACGAACTTTTCGGCTGGTGGGGAGACGGGAAACAACCGGCTGGCGATCGATGACGTTACCATCTGGATGGACGGCCCCCAGAGCCAGGGAGCGGGCGAGGAAACCCAGCCCGTAACGACGATGACCGCGACCTTCACCGTTTCGATCGACCTGGGGGCACCCACCGGGGTCGTGAACATCGATGCCTCGGCGACCGCCATCGACATAAATGCGACGGGTACGATCACCGACCCTGCCGCCACCACACTTTGGGCCTGGACTATCGGGAACCGCGTCGTCAAGACCTATGCCGATGCCGGGGCAACGCAGTTGAAGGACTCCTTCAGCCGCGGGCAGACGGTCGTGGCAAGCGCAAGCGGCCTCACTCCAAGTGTCGCCACCGTCGTGCGATGGTATGACGCCTATACCGGCGGAACGCTCAGGTTCACCGACAACGTTACCACCACCGCCGGAGGGGTGCTCCCGCTGCCGCTTCCGAACCATGCGCCGCTAGGCACGCACCTTTCCGGGGTCTGGAGGATCGCGATTTCGCAGGGAGGGTCCCAGGTCGCCACCGGGTCCTTCCAATTGCTCGAAAAGCCAGATCTGTTCCCGCTTTTCGATCTTTCGCCCTCCGTCTCGATGGTCGGTGAATCGATGACCGCGACCCTGACGGTTCATGCCTCGCCGATGGCCGATGGTTTCCAGAACGATGTCGCGGGCCTGGCACCCGCGAACTGGACCTGCGCCGGCGGCGGAATACTGGTCGACAACGGCGCGGCCTACGCGGACAACCCCCGTACCAACTACGTACACATTACGCGGGCCGCGGCGGGAACATCGACGCTTACCCGCGCGGTCAGGCTCCAGGGGGTCTATTCGATCACCCTGAACTTCGACCACTCGCTGGTCTTCGCGAACCCTTCCTCTCTCCAGGTCCTCGTTTCCGCCAACGGAGGCGGGGCCTGGACGCCCCTCACGACCTACTCCACCTCGGTCGCCGCCGGGACCTGGTCGCGGGTTTCTGTTCCTCTTCCCGCTACCGTGGAAAACAACCCCAATGCGATGCTCCGGTTCTCCTTCACGTCGGGTGCAGGAACCAATCACGCATGCCTCGACCAGATCTACCTTTCCGCCACATCGGCCAACCATGAGTCGGTGATTCTCGAGCCGGTCACCTGGGTCAAGGACACGAGCTCCTCGGGGGACGCGACCGTGATCTCGGATCCAGTGCCGACGCTCACCACAGTTTCCTGCGGAAACCCTGTCCAGTTCACGGCCACCTACCGGCCGACCACCACCACCGCCGCGGGGCAGATGTTCCGGCTGTTCGGGGTTGGGGCCCCGCGCCGGCTCGCTTCAGGCACCTCCCTCGCCGACGGGACCACGAACGACGTTCCGGATTCCCCCTCGAAGGGCGTGGAAATCTTCGAGGAGAAGTTCTCCATCGCACCCCCGCTGGTCGACCTGGGTTCGACCGAACCCGCGAATACCAGCCCCTGGGGCAACCTCACGGTCACCAACTCGGGCAACTTCAATCTCGACGCGGTCCGGTGGGAGTTCTACAACCTCGCCTCGGACCCTTATTTCATCCCCTTGTCGGCCATCACCGGCAATCCCGACCCTCTTCCCTCCCTCATCGTCGGTGCCAACACCGGCGGCCAGGTCAGGGTTTCGGTCCCCCCCGCGACCATCGCCGGGACCTACACCTCGCAGCAGTTCGTTTTCGAGGACAACGATCTCGACGGAAACTCGATCGGCGAACCGATCGGGACTTTCGCCCTACGCGTCTATGTTCCCCAGGTCGAGAAGCTCCAGCCGGGAACCACCACGATGTTCCTGGGGAGCTGGGTCCCCGGCGACCAGACCGCCACGGCCTCGTTGATGGTGAGCAACATCGGAAACGTCAATCTGAACATCGTCCGGTTGCTCGTATCCAACTTCGTCTCGGGGGGCAACACCATCGCGAACACCAACGTTACCATCCAGCCCACGGCCGTGGGAATGCTGGCGAAGGGTGCAAGCGCGTGGGAAACCTTCTCGGTAAAGATCCCAGCGGGCCAGCCCGCGGGGACCTACAACGGGACCGGCACCTACCTCGACGACAAGGATGCCGACGGGATGGTCGACCCGGGCGAGGCTTCGGGAACCACTTCTCTCTCTCTCATCGTGGGAGCGACGGAGGTATTCACGGTCGGTTCCGCCACCGTGTCCATGCCTGACACCGCTCCAGGATTGACCGCGGTTCAGGGCTGGGTTCGTATCCGGAACACCGGATCCATCCCCCTCGAAAACATCAAGTTCGAGTTCCACGACCTAAACCGTCCGAGCAAACCCCCGATCGGGTCGGCATTCATCTCGATCGACCCCGGCACGATTCCCACGATCGCGCCCGGCGCGGAGAAGCTTTTCCGGGTCTACGTGATCGTCCCCTTCGGGGTTGAGGAGTCCGCGGGAAGCGCCCAGATCTATTCGGGAATGCAGTATGTTTACAACGACAAGAACAAGAACGGAATCCGGGACGGGACCGAAGTCGGCAAATCGGTTGGATTCACTCTCGAGATCGACGTCCTTGAGAGCGAGAACTTCGCCATCGCGGAGGAGATCGCGAACTTCGGCAGCTCGCTCCCTAACACCACCCGTGACTGCACCCTCGACGTGGTGAATGTCGGAAACTGGAAGTGCCAGCACATGCGGTGGGTCATCCTCTCGCCCCTCACCAAAGGTGTCGATACAATCCCGAATCCCACATTCCTTCCCGCGACGAACTGGACGCTGAATTTCCCAACGGTTACACATCAGATCGCTACCCTGACGATCACAATTCCCTTCGGACAGGCCGCCGGAAATTACGTCGGACGGGGGTTGTTGTATGTCGATTCCAACAACAACAACACTGTGGATGCCACCGAGGCTTCCGACACGTTCGAGATGCGCGTCGAAGTGGGCGTCGACGGTGTGGACATTCTCGAGACCTCCCCGCTCTACCTGGGTGAAGCACCCCCGGGAACCGTTACCAGCCCGATATTTTTCAGCGTGAAGAACATCGGGGAACGGACCCTGACGAACCTGAAGTATTTGAAATACGACCTGGAAAAAGCGGCGGCAACTTCTATCACGCCGGCGAACCAGATCTACTCTGCTCCAGACCCCATCGGGCTTCTGGCGACCGGCGTGACCTGGACTCCGACCATCCAGATTTCGGTGCCGCCCGGTCAACCGGACGGGGTTTATGCCCAGGCGACCCCGTTGATGGTCTTCCAGGATGACGACGACGACGGGATTCACGATGCCACGGAAGTCTACGACACCATCCTCTGCCAGGTGAAGGTCCTCCTGAAAGCGGTCATGAGCCTCAGTCCGACCACCCTGGACATGGGCGGCGTGACGAGAGGGGAGGTCGTCACGAAAAACTTCACGATCACGAACCTCGGAAACCTCGACCTCAACCTCCGATGGACCCTTCCCGACCTGGCGGACGGCGGAAACAAGATCACGGCCGACAAGCTCTTGTTGACCGCCCCCGAAACCCCTTGGAATATTCCCTTCCCGGGCACTCCGAGCGAAGTTGGAAGCCTCAAGGTGACCACGGCGTTGACGACGCCGACCGGGGTGTACCAGGGGAAGATATTCTTCTGGCACGATGCTGATCTGAATGGCTCCTATGACACCGGTGAGGAGTCCTGGGAGATCCTGGTCAAGATCGCGGTGGGGGAAAAAGCGCTCGATGTGCTGAACGCGACCCTGGATTTCGGAAACGTCCAGAAGGGAAACGACTCTTCTTCACTGGTTTTCACGGTACGAAACACCGGAACCGTCTTCCTTTCGAACACCCGGATAGCTTCGGCCCCGTTGGTCGGCCCGGGGACGATTCCGACCACGGATCTGCACTTCACTACCACCCAGATCACCCCCCCCAACCTCAACCCCGGGGTCACCAGGGATATCAGCCTCTACATCCACACCGCCGGGACACTTCCCTCGGGTATCTATTCCGGGACGCAGAGGGTTTACGAGGACCTTGACGGGGACGGGGTTTTCGACGCCGGGGAACCCAGCGACACCTTCGTGGCAAAGGTGCTGGTCACATCGGGGGGCGCTTTGTCCTACGAAATGATCTCGGACCCCTCGGTTCTAGACTTCGGCGACATGGTGCGGGGTTCCCAGGCTTCGCAAGCCTATCTCATCCGAAACGTCTGCGGAAACACCCTTACGGACATCCGTTACAATCGCGCGGCCCTGGTATCCGGGGGGAACACGATCGGGACCTCCAACATCGGGTTCACGCCCAATCCCGGATTCTCGATACCGCCAGTGAGCATCATGAATGCGACCGCGGGCCTGACCATCCCCACTGCCCAACCGGCGGGAGCCTACTCCGCGGTCCAGTGGATCTACGACGACGACCACCTCCCGGATGCCTCGACGAGCCTCCTGCTTTCAGTCACGGTTCCCCCGGCGTCCATCACCATCACGCCCAAGCCCATCAGCGGGACCGTCCAGGCGGGTTCCAACGCGACCTTCCCATTCGTCGTCTCGAACAAGGGCATCCAACCTTTCTTGCCGGATTGCGCGAAGACCGACCTCGAGGGCCCCGGCTACACCATCCCCCTCAGCGAGATCTACATATCCTACGACCTCGTAGGGGCTCTCAATGCCGGGCTCTCGTGCCCCGCGAGCGTCGGGGTCGTGGTCCCGCTTGCCGCCAACGCCGGGGATTACATCGCCACCCTGACCTTCTTCGACTCGGCTTTCCCCAACGAAGCCAGCTTCACCCTCAACCTGCTCATCCATGTTCCGCTGAAAGGCCCGCAGGGCCTCGCTTCGGGAACCCTGTTCCAGGAGGTCGCAACCAGCGTGTTTCCCCTCGTTACCGGGGTTGCCGAGCATTACATCCTGTCGGTGACCGTCTGCCCGGGAACCGGAACCGGCGAAATCGGGTTCCTTCAGACCGACCAGTACGGAGTGCAGGTAGGTTATTCCGGGGTAAGCATCGCCTCGACCGGTGCGGTAACCCCCTTCGGACCATTGCTCGGTTTCTATGGGGTTGCCGACAGTTTCACCCTCCAAAATCCCTCTTTCGGGCTTCTTCCGTGGTTCAGGCTCTACTTCACCTTCGATTACAAGCATGACGATTCCGTTTCGAGCCACACCTACATCCTCCTGAAGAACGCCAACCCCGACGCGGCGCAGAAAAGGGTGGTTTTCTTCGACGGGTTGCAGCTGGAAAAGGGTTTTGCCGGTCAGGCAAAGCCCACGGCGTTCAACAAGGGGAAGAAGCTGATTTCCCCGAACCAAAGGCTCGAACTCAAGGGGGAAAAGGCCTACTACGAATGGTGACCGACTGATCGTCCGACCCTGAAGCTCCCCCAAACCTTCACAGGATGGGGGAGCTTCTCTTTGGGAAGGCTTTTCGTTGAATTTTGGGTGGTTTTTGGTATTATTTATCTTGTGGCTTTCCTTTTTCGCCATTTTGGAGGGATGCCCCGGCCCAGTTGGGTGAGTCCGAGGCCACGTCCACGGGAAATCCTCCGCAGCGACTTCTTTTCGGACCCAGAAATTGGAGGTTTCCGCCCTCGACTGCCCTTGGACGGGCATGGGTGGCTATGATGTTTCCCGCGAATAGTCCCCCCAAAATGACACATTACCTGGATCGCGCGATCCTGGTTTTCTCCATCCTCATCGTCGGGTTGCTCCTTTTCAGGTGGAGGGCGGGTATGCCCGTTCCCCTTCCTCCTCTTCCGGCACCCTTCCCGACCCCGACCCTCGGGGATACGATTGAGGTTGGGGTGGTTACCGTCCCCAAGGTGAAGGTATCCGGGCAGATTCGAAGCGTTGCCGACAGGCTGATGCGGAATGGCTTCCTGGCATTCAACAAGGGCGATTTTCAAGCCGCCCTCCAGTCTTTCTCGCAGGCAAGGGTGCTTCTCCCTGGTGACCCCGTTCCGATGAAGGCGGTCGCGCGCGTGCAGCGGAAATTGCGTGACGAGGAGGTCTGGGGTAAGATAAGGAGAGAGGCCAAGCGGGGGGAGATGCGTCGGTCATGGGAGTCTTTCGTCGAAGCCGCGCGGAACGACCTTCCGTTCTTCCTGGAATTTTCGGCGGAGTATGCTGGAATCCTGGAGGAAAAAGGGGAGATCGCCTCCGC
>CAYRYU010000094.1:0-27957 GCA_964428355.1 uncultured bacterium | reverse complement strand
GCCGATTCCAAAGGCGCGAAGGTGGAGATCCCCCTTCCCCCGATGGCGGGGGAGGACAGAAAGGCGCGATTCAGCGACCTGGCGTTCCAGGCGGAGAAGTTGGTCCTGTGCCGTTTCCAGGAACCTTTTCTCTACTCTCTTGACCTCGGAAAACCTGACTCCTGGAAGATCACCAAGATCGGAAACCTGATCGATCAACGGAAGAACCCGATGTTTTTCCGGATCGTCGCGGCCCCGGAACGGATCCGGTTGCTCGCAGGGGACTCAGGGATCTGGGAGGTCAACCCGGAGGGGAAATGCCGGCAACTTTCCCCGGGAAGCACGTTCTTGGCAGAGCCCACAGCAGATGAGTTGAAGCTCGAATCCAATGTTTCCCCTGAAGGCCTCCGCTCGTGGAACATCCTCTGGAAGAAATCGCGGATCCATCTCGACCATGATTCCCCCCTTGGAAACCTGATCCGGCTCGATCCAATCGGAACGGGGAAGGACGGGGAGCCGGTTTTTCTCGGAATCTCCGGAACCGGAGACCATTCACATGTCATTAGGGTTTTCACCCTTGCCGGAGAAAAGGTGGGGAAAACCCTCCCGCTGCCCGGAATCGGTGACCTGAGCGCGGTGAACTGCCATGTCCTCCTCGCAGGGGGTGAAATCGGATTTCTTCGATTGGACCAGAAGACCGGACAGCTTCTTCTCTTCAAACAGAAGATCGAGTAAAACCCCTGCGGGGCGCATAATCGATCCGGTTTTTTTCCATCTTTGGCGATCTGCGAAATCGGCGGAAAGGATTTTGTCTTTCAGGTTCCGGGATTTTTCCTTTTTCCAGCCTTTTCAGGACCCGGAATCAAGGACTTTCCTGATTTTTTCGGCCAGCTCGCGGAAGGAAATCGGTTTCTGGAGGAAATTCACCCCTTCCCCCAGAACTCCGTGATGCGCGAAAACGTTGTTCGTGTATCCCGACATGAAAATGACTTTCAAGTCCGGGAGCGTTTTTCGGAGGGTTTCGTACATCTCCTTCCCGTTCATGTCGGGAAGGATCACGTCGGTCACGAGAAGGTCCACTCCGTCGCCGGCTCCTTCGCTGATCAGCCGGAAGCATTCGGTGGGGCTGTTGGCGACCACAACTTTGTATTTCAACCTTTCGAGCATCTTGCAAGTGAGTTCCCTGACCAGCTTTTCGTCCTCAACTACGAGGATGGCCTCTCCCTCACGTGCTGAAAACTCCTCCTCGGGAGTTTTTGTTTCCTCCGGGACCTGGTCGGAGGAGGGAGCTTTCGTGCGCCGGGGAAAAAACACTTTGAAACAGGAGCCCTTTCCAACCTCCGAGTAGACGAGTATGCTTCCACCGTGCTGCTTGACGATTCCGAAAACCGTGGACAGCCCAAGTCCAGTTCCCTTGCCGAGCTCCTTGGTAGTGAAGAACGGTTCGAAGATATGAGCCATGGTTTCTTTGTCTATCCCGCAACCCGTATCCGTCACCATTAGAACAACGTAAGACCCGGGCGGGATCTCCGTATGCGTCTCGGAGAATTCCTGGTCGAGAACCCGCGTGTCGACGGAGATTTCCAGAATCCCGCCTCCGGGCATCGCATCCTGGGCGTTGACGGCCAGATTCATCAGGATCTGCTCCATCTGGTTGCCGTCGGCGGTGATGAAAGCTTCCCCGGATACGGATTTGACCACGATCTTGATATCTTCCCGGATGGTGCGCCGAAGGATCTTCTCGAACTTTCGGACCGTCTCCGCAAGATCGACCTCCTTCAGCTCCAACAACTGCTTCCGGCTGAAGGCCAGAAGCTGACGGGTAAGGACCTTCGCCCCTTCACCCGCTTCGAGTATCAGGCGAAGCGAAGCGTGCCGGGAATCCTGGGGAGGGATGTCCTGCAGCAGGATCTGGGTATATCCGAGTATGGGCGTGAGCAGATTGTTGAAGTCGTGGGCGATGCCTCCTGCCAGTTGCCCGATGCTTTCGAGCTTCTGTGACTGGTAAAGCTGGATCTCGAGATTCGCCCGCTTTTCCTCCGCGACCTTCCTTTCGGTCACGTCGAAAAAATTCCAGACCCGGCCGTAGTAATGTCCGTCGTTGCCGATCAGGGGAGCGGAATAGAATTCGAACAGGCGTCCGTCCTTGAACGCGATCTCGCCCTGGTCCTTTTTCAGTCGCTCCCCGTAAAGGTCGTTGACCAACCGGAAGAAATCCTCAGATTTGGCGATCTGGGGAAGAATCTCCTGCAACAAGGCCTTTTCGTCATCTCCCGCAACGACCGCATGGGAAATCCTCCACATCTCCCGAAACCGCTGGTTGAGAGAGGTGACCTTCCGGAACTCATCAACCAGGAGGATCCCGAAATGGGCATTTTCCTGTTGGGTTTTCAGAAGGGTGTTCGAGAACCTCAGGTCGTTCTCGATCTGCTTCCTTTCGGTGATATCCTTCACCGACTCGATCGCCCCGACCTGGACTCCATGTTCATCGAACAGGGGAGAGGCGATGGCCCAGATCTGGGCACCTTTTCCTCCATATGCGGCAGGAGCGAAGGTCTCCCCCATGATGGTCTTGCCCACCCGTCGGAAAAAGGAATACCTGGATTCCAGCTCGGGAATGCTGTCATACAGAAGGTCGAGGAGGTGGGCCCCGGCTTTTCCGTAAAACCCACGACAAGCTTCGGAATGATCCTTGCCCAGGACTTCCTCCGGCGGTATCCCGGTCATGGCTTGAACAGCCCGATTCCACGCAATGATCTTCCGGTTTTTGTCCGTGATCATCGTGGGGTCGGGCAGGAAGTCGATGATCTTTTCGAGCTGGTTTTTCGCAGCCTTCAGCTTCTCCTCCGCGGACTTGATTTCCGAGATGTCCATGACGAACCCCTGGATGTGTGAAGGTTGCCCTTCAGGGGTCAGGGCAAGTTTTCCCCCCATCAGAACCCAGATCCTCCTGCCGTCTTTTCGGACCCACTGACATTCACGATGGGCCACGAACCCCTTCTCGAGAAGAGTGGAGTAGAAATCCTCCCGATCCTTGGTGTTTTCGTAAACCTGCGGCCGCTGGTTGGACGTGTCCCAGAGGATGGCATCAGGAGTATCGTAACCCAGAATCTGCGCCAGCGCGGAATTTGCCTTCACGATCTTTCCATCGAGTGAACTCACCATGAGCCCTTCGAGCGCCCCCTCGAAAAGGTTCCGGTATCGTTCCTCGCTTTCCTTGAGTTCCGACATCGATTGATGGAGATGGGAAATCATTATGTTGAAATTCTGCGCCAACAGCCCGATTTCGTCATCTGATGCAATGTTCACCTGCTGGTCAAGGTTCCCCTCGGAAATGTTCGACGCAAACTCGGTCATCTGGCCGATTGGCCGGGTGATGCTTCTGGAAAACAGCAGAACCACAGCCAGCATCAGCAGGGAAATACCCGCTCCTGCAAGGGCCATGGTCCAGATGGTTCGTTTCTTCCCGTCACTGAGGACGGTCCGGTACTCCATCAGTTCGTCCTCGTAGACGCTCGTCCCGATGACCCAATCCCAATGGGGGTAGTATGCGAGCCGCGCGATTTTCCATCGGGGGGCGGTTTCCCCCGGGTTGATCCAGCGGTAGCGCTGAGTGGCGAGCTCTCCGGGCTTCAGGGTCTTTGCGCACTCGACGATCTTGCGGATGATCAGATTCCCGTCGACGTCGCGGGTATCCCAGATATCCTCTCCATCTCGAAGCCCTTTTTGGGAAATGATGTAGCGGCCTCTTTCCGTGCCCTCACCCCCCAGGACGTAGACGTACCCTGTCTTTCCGACCCGGGTCTGAAGAACGACGTTTCGGATCCGCTCTTCGACGGCTTTCTGGCTGACCCCAACATACAGCATGCCGATGATGTTCCCGGAGGAGTCCTTCAGTGGTTCATAGGCGGTGAGATACCACGCGTTCACGACGAATGCCCGGCCCTGGTACTTTTTTCCGGCAATGATCTCGGCGATAACGGGGTTGGGTTCCCCGTCAGGATTGACCGCGGGGATGAAAGTTCCGACCGCACGCCGCCCCCCCGAATCCAGGATCGTGGTCGAGACGCGCATCATGTCGCCTTTGTCGTTGAGCCGTTGGAAGATGGTCACCGTTTCGCCCACCACTTTCGAGGTGGAATCGACGAAGCTGTGGCTGGCAATCTCGAGATCTTGTGAATCGCCATCCCCAAGGATCAGCTCGGGAAGCTTCACGGTCATGGACCGCTTGGAAAACTGGTTGATCGCCTCCCAGGTTACCATCCGGGAACCCAACCTGGCTCCGCCCTTATCAGCAAGAAGGAGGTGCGCAACTTCCAGGGACTGGTCCACGAGCATCTGGGTGCTCTCGTCCTGGACCCGGACCAGATTGAAAATGCCCTCGGTGATGTGATCAAGGTCGGCTTCGATCAGCTGGTCGACTTCCTTTTGCGCGAGGGTGTTGTATTCCCCGCTGAGCCAGACTACGAGGCCCGTCAGGAAGAGGACGGAAAGAAAAACCGCCAGGAAAGCGAGCAAGGACATCTTCGTGCTGAGCTTTAGATCTTCCCAACGGCTGAACATCCTTGGAACCCTTTCGTCCTGATCGTGGCGGGGGGGCTCATCTTCCGGGGCTGGGATGCCGATCCCCATTCCATCTTAACACATCCCGGCGAACCTTCGCACATGGACGAAGGGGCGGAATTCCTCAGTTGGAACGGAAGTTCTCTTCCCGCTCCTCGTGGATGATTTCCAGCAACCTCATTCTGGCCCGGCTCAGGTCGCTTTTTACCGTTCCGAGGGGAATTTCAAGAAACTGGGCGATCTCCTCACATCGGAACTGCCAGAAGTATTTCAGTTCAATGACTTCCTTCTGACGTGGCGGAAGCAAGCTCAAGGCTTCCTTCAGCGAAGGGACCGCCTCAACCTCCGGATTCCGGGGAGGCGCGAGACTGTCTCCGGGGTCCGGAAAAGGCCCCTCCTGGATCTTGGAACTCCGGCGACGAAGGAAATCGTTGGCCGCATTTCTGCAGATCGCAAGAATCCAGGCTTTGAGGGAGGTCCGCCAGACGAACTGGTCCAGACCCTTGAAGATCTTGAGAAGAACCTCCTGGGCAAGGTCGCGCGAGTTTTCCCGGTCAAGGAATCTCTGATGCTGGAAGAAGAAAAGGCAATATGATGAATACCGTTTCACGAGCAGATCGAACACCGACCGGTCGCCGGCCTGGAATTCCTGCACGATCTGTTGGTCGGTTTTTTCTTGGGAGGTCATCGAAAAAGCCGGGAGAAAATGGGACCCTTGCGGGATTCGGGTTCACGGAAAAAACCATTCTTTCGAAAAAGGAGCCAGAACGGGGGAGGAAAAGGCATTTCAATCACCCAGAACGAAATCGGTGGGTCGGACAGCGGGACCGGTGGCCAAATGGGGTGCGCCCGGGCGGGAGATTTCGAATCCGGTGGGGGGGGTGGCGAACCTGCCATCCGGGTTGATATGAAGCTTTCGCCCCGGTTCAAGAAGGCATTCTGCACCAGAATTCGTGGAGACATGGACCTTTCCCTCGGCGACGAAGACATCGTTGGCTCCGTCGGGGAGAACGTTGACGGAAAAGTGCGTCCCACGGACCCCCATGACCGCCGTGGGGGTGACGGCCGAAAAAACGGTGCCCTTCTTGCGGATCAGGATCTCGGCCTTTCCCGATTCGAGGGTTATCCCTTGGGGGTTGAAGTGGATCCGGGCGTTGGTGAAGACGATCTCTGTTCCATGGGCGAGCCGGACCCGGGCGGAATTCTGGACAATGACGGGGTTTTTGCTGATTGGGAAGGAGTTTCCCATTTTTACCGCCGAACCATCACCAAAAGAGATCTCACCGGACACGACGAACCCGGTCCCTTCCTTGACTTCGCTTGCGGAGGCCAGTTGTTTCCCTGGAGAAGCCGGCGTCCGGCGGGTATGAAGGATAACCCCTCCGAGAACAAGGATAATGATCCCAACGCCCAGTGCAAGCGCAAACCGGGGCATGGAAAGACCACCCGGAAAACCTGCTCTTTCGCTCATCGTTTTGCTGTCCTCCACCTTGGAAGGGTTGAAATCCACGGAAGGAAAAGAAGCCTTGATTCCATCGTAGTGCCTTTGAAGATCGGATTCCAGCCGGCCGATCTTCTCAAGAGCTCTCTGACAAATCGGGCAGGAGGCAATGTGTTGCATGGTATCACCATCGGCTTCGGAGGCGACTTCCTGTTCGCCCAGTCTTTTCAGCAACTCTTTGGTTTTGGGGCAAGTTGCGGACACATCGATCCTCCTTTCGAGAAACGGGCAAAGATCATTCCCCGATCAACCAATTGTTCGGTTTGACTGGCTCCGTCGGTGGGGGGGGGTTATCCGATCCCGTTGTGACGACCGTTCCGGTCATCGTCTCCGGTTCCACCCCGGTTCCGGTTTCCGCGGTGACGGCGGTCTCGGAGGGCTCCACCGAGGTGGATGTCGTCGTGGAAGTGCCCAAAACGGTCTTTCCCGAAGGTGCGCCGGAAGAATTCGTCCCCGATGACCCGACCGAGCCGGCTGGGGTCGCCAATCCGGTTTGGCCCGAGGCCACTCCCGAAGTGGGAATCGGGATCTCCGGGGGAACGGGGGAGACCGCCGTAGCCGAGGCGGTCAAGGTCGAGGGTCCTTCGTCCGTGACCGGCGGGAGGGAGGCATCTCCTCCTGGTGTTTCCTGGCCTGATGCCGATTCCCCGCCCTCCTCATTCAGATCGGCATCGAAATCGTTGGGAGCGACCTCCATGGGGATACCGACCAGGGCCGCGGAAACTGCTCCATCAGGCGCGGGAAGAGGAGGCATCTTCGCGCGGAGAAGCCTTTCCGCGGCAGCTATTGCCTCTTCCATCCTCTGGCATTCGCCGGGGAGATTCGCATCCTCATACTCGTTCCGGGCGTTGACGAAACCGTCGATCGCTTTCCCATACTCCTTTTGCGCGAGGAAAACCTCTCCTTCCCTGCGGAAGCAGTCCCCGAGGAGTTCGGATTTCAACTCCGCCGTTCCTGTTCCGGCCCTGACCACGGTCCTGATGTAACCGACTATGTCGACGGCTTCCTGAGGTTCGGCACCTTCGAGGACTTTCCCGAACAGGGCAATCAGACCGTCGTGGGTAAGGTTTTTCTCGAAACCCTCCAGGGATTTCAAAGAATCCTTTACCGAGGTTGGTGCCCCGATTAGCGGAGTGCAAAATGCCTGCCCCATGAGAAACAGCACAAACAAACGACCCATGACAGCCTTTCCCATCAACCCCTCCAGAAACCTGATCCCACAGCCGGCTTTCTCACTGTGCAAGGATCTCGTTGATCTCCCGTATCATCCTTTTGATTATACCCCCCGCGAGCCCCTTGATAACATCCATCATTTGCTGACTGATGGTCCCCCCCTGGACCTGTTGGATCCTCTGGGCCATCCCCTTCGCAACCTCTTCGAGCAAAAGGGGACTGTTGGCTGCGTCGAGTACCTCCTTCAGTTTCGTAGGGTCGTTTCCGGTCGAATCCTCGATGATCTTCCGAACGGGAGCTTCGGCCCCGGGCCCCTCAAGGTCGAGGCTGTTGGTGACCGCCCCGAGTTCCCCGGGGGATTTTGAGGAGAAGGTCAGAACTCCGTTGATTGCCTCGGCAATGTCGGAGCCGATTGCCGCGATCTGGGTGGGCGAGAGGGTGGACGTCCCCGCCCCCGTCCCTGTCCCGGTGCCTGTGAGGGTCGGAGCCGCCGCGGTCGTTCCGTCGGTCAGGAAGGCCGGAGCGGGGGTATTGTTGACCGCGATGTAGTCGGCATTCACCAGAGCCGAGATCAGGTCGTGGAAGCTCGCGAAACCCAGGTCGGAGGCGATGTTCTCCGAGATCGAATCGATCTGGTCGGGGTAGAGGTGGGCGATGGAGTTCCATTTCAGGGAAATGTCCAGGGCTTCTTCGTTCTTTCCCTCGGAAACCGCCCGAGCATGACGTACACAATCCAGGAGCAGCTGCTGCCGGAACTGGGGAATCTTGACCAGGGGAAGGCGTGATTTGGCAGGGGTTCCAGCCCCCTTGAGGTTCCCCTTCACGTCATCCTTTACTTCGGAAATCTTGGCAGCCCCGTCCTGAGGCAGGCTGGTGTCGGCTTTCAGTGCCTCCTCCATCGGGGAGTTTGCCGGAGCTGGAACAGGAGTGGCATCGGGAGCGGAGGTTACAACCGGTTCGGGAATCGGCCAGTTGGGCTGGCCGTTCGCAAGACTCCCGAAGGGAAGGACACCCGCGGAAAACCTGCTGAGGCCCTTGGAAAGGATCTCCCTGTTGGGAACGGTCTGCCCCTCGCTCCGGTCGAGAAGCGACCAGGAAAGGGAAATAACCAGGAAAACCCAGAACCATATCCTTGTCGGCCGAAAATCTGGTCGTACCATCATTCTCCCCACCTTTCGTCGCTCCCAGCCCTTCTCTTGACAAAAAGGAATCGGAAAAAGTTCCCTTCCATCCACATGAAACGAAAAATTCCCTTCAAAAGATGCAAAACCTAGAAATGGAAAACCCAGTTCTTCGATGCATGGTTGTCATCCCAGAATCCGCTTCGGAAAACCCTTTGGAAAGTGGCCTGCCGCGACTTGCCTTTCCCCTCCCCAAGGGTGAACTTCACCCGGATCAGCCGACCGTCCCCAGCATCGTCTCTGATACTCATGCTTTCCACGACTCCAGGGCCGAAGTGGAATCGGAACTCCTCTTTCCCGGCGGCGTCTCCTTCGATGCGGCAGATTTCCTTTTTCCCAGGGTCGAACCGATAGGTGACCGTCCTCAGATTCCCCGTTTCACCCTCCGTGATCGAGAAAACCCTGAAGGTGCATTCCTGAGCATCCTGTGATGATGGGCCGAGAGAGTAGAGCTTGGCAAGTTTCTTGTTTCCGTCCTGGAGGTCCCAGGGGAGGAGGCCCTTCAAATCCCTTTCCATGGCCCTGAAAACGATTGCTGCAGTACGAATGTGGTCAACCGTTTCCTGGCCGTGCTTTGCGTTACGGGTCGCTGCGGTGAAGGTCCTGTAGATTCCGGCAACCAGAAACATCAGGACGATCATCGCCACAAGCACTTCGGGAAAGGACAATCCTTCCCTGCCAAGGCGGGGAGATGCTTCCTTCCGCCGACTCCTGGAAACCGGAGTAACCGGCCTTGAGGTCGATCCGGCATCAGTTGGCATGACTGTCTTTCCTCAACAACAAACTCATCGACCAGGGGGGCCTTGGGTAAGGGGCTTTTCCGAAATGGGTGCCGGGCTGATCGGACCGGGCCCGATCGGACCGGGTTTGGGAGAGGGGGCAGGGGCGGGCGCAGGAAGAGGGGGGAGAGTTGGTGAAGGAGGCGCAGGAAGGGGGGGAGTGGGCTCGGGCGATGCAGGAACATCAAGAACCTTTTTCCCGATGAGAACCGTTGGGAATCTGGTTGTCTTTTCCTCGCCCACCAGGGGATCCTTCCACTTCACGTCGAGCTCGACCCAACGAACGATCTTGTTGAAGGAAGGTCTGGCGAAATCGAAAACCGTGTATTCCAGCGAGTAGCCGGATTTCTTCCAGTCGCCCATCTCGATGGCGGCACCTCCCGGAAAATGGACAACCCCATTCTGATCGGCTTCGGGAATTGCCTGGAAACCCGGACCTTTTTCCCCGGACGGAAGGGGGGCGAACTTCGTCGGATCGAGCCCCCGGACCTGGCTGAGGAAGGTCCGGCCGATCGAGAGAACGTCGAGTTCCCTCGAGCCAACCATCAGAATTTCGTTCGATTGGGAAAGGGAAAACCAGAGAGGCATCAGCAGAACCGCGAACAGCGAGAGTCCCACCAGGATCTCCACCATTGTCACAGCAGAAACCGGTTTCATTCTCATTTTCTTCACTTCCTCATTACGGGTACGGGAATCCTCGGCCCGAAGAGAAGGGTGACATTCCTGACGAAATTCTTCCTTTCGGTGGAATCCACTTCAGGGTCATAGTCGATCGTTCCCCCGACGCTCTTGATCTGTCCGGTGTCCAGGGAATCCACGAAAAGCGTCCCCTGGAGCCACAGTGGATGCTCCCATTTGAAAGTTCCAGAGGGAGCAAGGATCTGTGCACGCAAGGGCTCCTTTCCCGAGTATTCCACGTTTCCCTCCTGGGAACAAAGAACCAAGCGGCCCTCAGGACCCACCCTGGAGGAAGAGATCTTGAGATCCTTTTCAGTCACGAGAATCACGGGGGCCTTGATCGAAAGCAGTTCGGTGATTTCCAGGGGACCCTCGATCCTGGCGATGACAGGTCTGTCGATGGAAATCTCCGGAGGATCCGAGTACGGGACCGCCCACTCCTCCCGGAAAGCCGATTGGGATGGGTAAACCCGGCTGAACTGCGAGGCGAAGCCCTGACCCTCGAAATGGGAGGGATGGTAGGGCGAAGCTTCCCCCTGGAACAAGGTTGCGAGATTTCCCTTCCAGAGAGGGTTTCCGGTGAAACCGTCGGAGGTCAGCTGGAAATTCGGATCGTCAGGGGTCCGGGGGTATTCGTCGAAATTGGAATCGGTGGGACTGATTATTCTTGCTGCGGGGGGGAACTGCCGTTCCCGGGACCCGTTGGGGTCGGTAATCCCCTCGAAAAAGACGTCGTACATCCGGTTGAAAGCCGCTTCCCGGTCGAGGAAATCGGGGCGGGAAACCTTGCACATGACCGATTTGTAATCCACATCGTTGTCCCCGGACTGCGGATCGAATTTGGGGAAGAATTTGTCCCACCGGGTTTCAAGACCCTCCAAGCCCGCAAAGTCCCGGCGGATATCGGTTTGCTGGATGAACTCCCCGAACAGGGTCGGCCACCAGGGTGGGTTGTACCGCGCGGGATCGGTCACCCGGGGAAGGACGAAAGCGATCAGGTAAGGTCCCTTCCCTCCAAGGTTCTTCCGGTCAGCTCTCCGGTCTTCGGGGTCCGCGTCGAGTATCAGGGAAGAACCGAAAACATATCGGGCGAAGACCTTTCCGATGACCCTCGTGGGTGTCGGATTGCCCCTGTCGCCAAAAAGCCTTAGGTTGCTCGCCTTGTCAAGGTTCTCCAAGCCCCCCGACAAGCCCTCGGGCGCCCAAAGGGGGTTGGCAATCGCGTTGATGAAGGAGACCGAGGCTTCATCTCCGTTCAACAGCTCCTTGCAGCATCCCAGGGGGGAGATTTTTACCCTCATCTTCGAATCCCCGAGGTAATCGGAAACCGTCGAGGGATTGAGGAATTTCCCCGAGCGGGCGTTGGGAAGGAAAAAGAGAAAACTCTCTGATTGGCGAGCAGTGGGACGGGAACCGTCTATGTTCAGGTTCACCTCCCCTCCTCCGAGGAAAACCCAACCCGAACGCTTCCAGAGGTCGGCAGTATAGACATTCGTGGGTGGCGCGTGGTGAAGGGTCAAAACGTTCGCCCCCGGAACGAAATCGTCATTGAATCCCTTTGGACATTGGTTGAAACACTCCGGAGAGGGGACCTTTCGGACAAAAAGGGTGAATTTCGAAACTACCGCTGGAAGGATTTGGGCGACCTTGAAGGCCCGATGGAACTTGAAGTGGAACTCCATCTGGGTCCTTTTGTAGGTGAACCCGATCTCCAAAGTGATCCTTCCCCCTGCATTGAGTTCGAGATTGCGGACCTGGGTGGTTCCTTCCTTGATTTCCATCGAGGCTTTGCAGGAAAGCCTTTCGATTTCGGGAAACCTCGCGAGCAGCTCGGCCCTGAGAGGTTCGGCCTTGTCGAAATGCTCGGGGTTGAAGAAATCCAAGGTGATGGTACCTCGGGAGATCTCGGACGAACCGTTCAGAACGTTCAGGGGAGAGGTTTCGAAATCGGAGGGAAAGAGAAACGGTGACCCCTGGCGTGAGCGGATGACTTCCTCGAAAGTTTCCCAGAAGCAGTCCGCCACAACCTGGGTTGCCTGCAGGGAGAATTCTTCCTCCATTACCCTGACGGTGGTCTGCCGGGCACGAAGGGAATTGGAGGAGAGGGAAAAGAACATGATTCCGAGCGCAATTATTGCCCCAAGGACCAGGACGATCAGAAAACCTTCCTTCCTGGCTCGGGGGCGGATTGGAAACGCTTCAGGTCCATTCACCTTATGGTGCATCCGTCCTGTAGTCTCATACTAGCACGATTCATCCAGATTAGGACACCCAGGAAGAAAACCGGATCCTCCGGCTGTTGCCACCTACCGAAGGATCCGGGTCTTTAATAAGCTATTGGCCCAGCGGTTGTCCGCAGTACCCGCAAGTGCCCGTCTTCCCAAGATGTTTGTAGGGGCATTTGGTCTTCTTGGAGGGGGTTGTTGTGGGCTCTTTGGGGGTGGTCTTTTCCCCGGACGATTTGTTTTCCGCTGGGGTGACTTCCTTTTTCTCCGATTTCGTCGAGGTCTTGGCCTTCGAGGAATCCGGTACCTCTTCCCCATCGGAACTGGTGGATGAACCTTCCTTGGTCGGGGCCCCCTCGGGATCGTCCTTTTGTGACGAGGAACAAATTTCACCTTGGCAAGTTTCCTCGAGTGAATCTGATGCCTTCAAGAATCCTTCTTCTGTTGAGTGTCTCCGAGATTCGGATTTTTCCGTGATCAACTGGAGCTCTGCCATGTCCACATCAGTGATTTTCCCGTCTCCGCTGAAATCGTACTTTTCGCATCCGGAGAGAATTCCTCGCAACTTTTCAACCTCGAAGTCGTTGTTTCGGAGAACCTCATTGTTGGAGGCGAACCATGAGTTGAATTGGGTGTAGTCTTCCGGAGTGATGAAACCGTCTCCGTCGAAGTCGTAATTCTTTAGATCTCCCGTCTTCTCTTCCGATGGTGCAACCGCGACCGGAACGGGGGCTTTTCCGAAAACTTCATCACCCTCGACCGTGGAGTCCTCCTCTTCACTTCCGGTAACCGAAACGGGTTTGTTTTTGCTGGATCTCAGTTTTCCCGTAATTCCGGCGGAAAGAATATCCGTTTTTTCGTTCCCGTTGACGGCTCCCAGGTTGTCCGGTCCTCCTACGGAACCGATTTTGATTACGCCATCATCCACCGGTTGTTCTTCGACGACCGGAGGTTGCACTTCGATCGGTTCGGGTTCCTCGACGGGCTTGGGTTCCTCAACGGGTTTCGTTTCCTCGACGGGCTTGGGTTCCTCAACGGGTTTCGTTTCCTCGACCGGCTTGGGTTCCTGAGCGACCTGGGTCACTTCTTTGGGTTTTATGGCCCCCAGGGCAAGTTCATTCTTGTAACCCTCGACGAAGGTTTTCCCGGCATTGTCGAGCAGCGAAGAGAAGTATTCGTGTTCCTCGTTGAATTTCGGCGCTGTCTTCTTCAAGGCTTCCCATTTGTCATAAATCCGTTTCGCTTCTTCCGGTTTTCCCATCGCCACAAGAAGATTGGTTGCGATAGCGTATGCATTCCCAGCGCTCCGGAAACTTCTCGGGTCCTTCTCCACTTCCGCCACGAATCTCAGCGCTTGCTCGAGCGCAGAGTCGAGCAATCCCAAATCCTTCTGCCACCGGATGACATTTTTGAATGCATAGGCTTTGCTGTCGGCCTCCTTGGAATTCCCTATCGGGGCATCGGGATCGGAAACCCGAACATAGGAATCGTATTTCAGGTAGTTGGAAAAGTCCTTGAAGTAATTTCTGATACCTGACAGGGCTTCCGCCTTGGTTCCCCGCGCGTTCAAAGCCCAGATGTCCGCGATCTTCCCCTCCTTGATCGCTTTCTCGAAAAGGGCCGCATAAGCCCTCTTCTGGACAGCTTTCACGGTCTCCTTCTTCGATTCCGGGAGCGTTTGCCAGAGCGCTTTGTTCTCCGCGCCTTCGATGAAGTCGAGAAGCGTGGGGTAATCGTCAACCTTGAGGCTGGGGTTGGTGATTGCCGAAAAAACGCTCTCGCTCGTTGCCCCTTCTTCACTCTTCAAGGGACTGCCCGAAAAACAGAAAGGGATGATCGCGATCACCACCAGAACGGAAAAGTGCAGTTTCCTCGAACATTTCATCCGGTCACCTCCGAGTTTTCATTTCGTGCTCATGGAGGGCATCGCCCTCCTTGAATGATAAACCAGTTTCCAGCCGCAAAAAACCGTCGGGGTATTCCCTGTTCCCGAAAATAGAGAACGTCAGGAAAACTGGAAATGTTGCGAATTTTTGATCAACGTCTCATTCGGGCTCAAAAAACCGTAAGCATTTCCCCGACGGCTCACAAGTCCGAACCCCTAGAAAAATGAAGGGAGCGGAAATGAGCCTTTCAAACATTCCGCCCAGACAATCGATAGATCCGCCGTGGAGTCTGAAAGAAGGGCTGGTGAATTTTTTCAACGAAACATCATCGCATAACGTTTAGTGGAAGATGAACCCAAGAAGTAGGAGAGGTTATGTTGTCCACCGGAACTTCGAAGCTCGTAAACCCTGGGGAGCCTTTGTTATTCCAGGGTGAGATACGTCAGGATTTCTTTGGAGTCCTCGCCGGTCGTTTTGCGAAGGTAAAAAACCTCGAAAAAAACGCGAAGCCCGGACCAAACCAGGTTCAACAGCAACCGGCCCTGATCGAGATTGTCGACAGACCCTATCAGGTCATTGGAGAGGTCGAATCTCTACTGGAACTGCCCCTAACCTATTCAGCCTATGCTCTCGACCCGGGGGAAGTGGTTTCGCTTCCCATCCATCCTCTCCGCCTGCAGAATTTCCTGGGAAGAAAACCCAGGTTCGGCCTTCGGATCTGTACCTCCTTCGCCCGGAAACTCAGGGAGGCCCTCGGATACTATTCCCTGATAATCAAGGAAGAGGAAAACATCCAACAGACCGTTTATTCCGCCTCGAGAGCGTATCTCGCGGTCGTGAACGAGATCGAGGAGATAGTGGGCAAGGGGAGATCGGACCCCATCCTCGAGAGGGCCAAACAGCTTCCGGCATACCGGTCCGCCAAATGTCTGGAAGTGAAAAGCACGCCCAAGGGGAAAACCCCTTCGGTTTACTGCGCCGTGGTTCGTCCCCCCACCTCGAGAGACCGCTTGACGCATTTTGCACCAGGGACCCTCCTGTGCAGAAAGAACACCCTCGGTGACCGTCTCTTCATTCTGATGGAAGGGGTGGTGGAAGTCCTTTTGGGGCCCGATGCCACGGTCCAGATTGCACGGCCCGGAAGCCTGATCGGGGAAATCGCGGTCCTCCTGAACATGGCCGCCAAGACCCCGGAAGTGGTCCGGACAGCGGATGTGGTTGCCGTGACTGCGGTTACCGCGATCGTGGTGGGTTTGCAGCAAGCCGAGGCTTTCCTGGAAAGCCGCCCGGAAATAATGGCCAATCTTCTTATCGCCCTGATCGACCGGACGAAGGAAACCCTGAATCTCACCCAGATTGCAAGATCCAAGCTCCATGAGAAGCTCTTTTCGGAACTCCGTCCATTCCTCGAAGGTCATCACATTCTTGCAACGGAGCTTTCCAAACGCCAGGCGAACCTGGCTTTTTCCCGACCGTTCCATTTCACCGCCCATCAATCGCGTCTGATCTTCAACGCTTTTTCCAAAGCGTTGCAGGAACTGAAGAAAACCTGAAATTCCAAAGCACCGGAGAAACGGAGAGCCGGGAGACGTAATCCGCGTTTCCCGGCTCTTTTCTTTCTGGGTCGCCCGAGGGTGGGGAAAGGTCTACTGGCCGATTACCTCGATTGGGGTGGAAGCTGTGGGTTGGATAGCTGTCGGGGTTGGCTCGACTACGGTCGAAGTCGATGTTGAAAGAGAGGTTTCAGCCCCACGCGAGATGGGTTCCTTGATACTCCCGTCGGATTCGACCTCGAGGGATTCTCCCGCCGCGAGATCGGAATCTCCGCCGGCGATGGTGGCGACATGAACGAGCCCTTCCCTGACCGAAACCCTGGTCTTCTTGTCCTCGAGATAGGCAACCTTGAAAATCGTGCCCCGCACACCGATGGTCACGGTCGGAGTACTGGCGGAAAAGATGATCCGCTTCTCTTTCTTGGGAACCCAGACTTCGACTGTTCCCTGCTGGAGCGAGAGACCAGCGGGGGAAAACGCGAACCTGGCGTTGACGGCATCGATCTGAACTTCAGAACCAAGGCGGAGGCGGGCTTTTCCGAAACTGACAAACTCTTTCACCCCGAATGAAAAAGTTTCCCCGATCTTGATTTCGTTTCCCCCGGCCGCGGCCATTCGCCCGTCGACCAGGATCCCTTCGTCGAGCCCAAGCGCTTTTTCCACTCCGGTCAGAGCGTTGGTTCCGCCGGGGGAGGCAGGCCGGCCCTGGATACGGATCATGAAAAGAACAAGAACCGCCGCGGCCGCAAGGGCGAAGGTGGGGAAAAACAACTGCCTCAGGCTTTCTAGGAAGGAACCCTCGGGCTTGGTCTCCTTTGCCCTTTGCGTGGGGGATTCCGCAGGGAACTTGAACTTCACGTCGGGGAACTCCCTGGCGACATCCTCTTTTTCCGCTTGGAAAAGGGTCTCCAACCGTTCGGCCTTTTTCAACGCGGCGGCGCAGTCCGCGCATTGGGCGGCATGGGCCCTTTCCGCGTCGGTGGGTTTTGCAACCCGGTCATCGGAAAACAGCCGGTCAAGGAGAGCACCACTCTTTTCACACTTCTTACTCATGTCCGTTCACTTCCTCGAGGATTTCCAGCAACCGAAGGCGCGCTTGCCTGAGGTGGCTGCGAACGGTCCCCTCGGGAATTCCCAATTCCCGGGAGATTTCTGGCGAGTCCATGTCCCAGAAGTAACGCATCTCGACCACCTCACGCTGTTTCTCGGGAAGAACCGCCAGGGCTTTCCGGACCAGGGTCTTGTTGATCACGTTCTTTTCGGCGTCCAACGCCTTTTCGTCCGTGGGATCAACCATGATGGCGCCCGAGGATTCCGACCTTTTCCTGAAGTGGTCATGGGCAGTATTCCGGGTAATGGTCATCAACCAGGCTTTGAACGAGGTCCCGATCTGGAATTGATGCAGGCTGCGATAGATTTTCAAGAATACTTCCTGGGTCAGGTCTTTGGCCGTCTCAGGGGGAAGGTTTCGGTTTCGGGTGAAGTAATACAGGCACATCGCTGAGTATTTCTTGAACAGACGCTCGAAACTGTCCTTCCTTCCTTCGGTGGTTTCTCGAATCAGGTCCGAATCGGATACTTCCACTGATTGAAACTGACCTTTCTCCCGTTCCGTTGAAGTATTTTCCATTTTTTTCCCGGGACCTCACCATGTCAAAAGGATTTGGAAAAAGAGTGCCCGTCCAGACTATCCGGGCGGCGGCTCGACAATTCTACCACGGGTTTCGGCCTCGAAACCCGAAATCTTGAGAAAAAAAAACCGGGAAAAGCCCTTTGGACTTTCCCCGGCCTTGGGCAGACACATTTTTTCACTCAGAGATTTGGCCAAAGGGATCTGAGTTGTTCTGGTCTTCGCCGTCTTCGATAACCACCGTTTTCCCTCCCACGGCTGAATCCGATTTCGTTTCAGGAGTGATCGTTGTGGATTCCCCCTCGGACACCGTCTGGGAATCGATGACCTCTCCATCTTCACCGATCTGTTCAACTCCGACTCCGTCGGAATCGGCTGTTTCCCGGCCATCGGCCGGGGTGCCGACGGGCTGACGGCCATCCCCCACCTCCCCGGGAAAACCGGGGAAACCACTGGTGATCGAGATCCGAATCCCTCCACAGCCGATGGCAATCCGAATCGAGACCGCTCCGGTTCCGCTGATGGAGATGATTCCCATTCCGGGAATGCAGATCTGGATCTGAAAGGACGGAATACCTCTAACCCCGGGAGCCTGACCATCCTGGGGGGGGAGATCGTCATCCCCTGAAACAACCTCATCATCATCCCCGGCCAAATCGGAATCGTCGTCCGAGTAGATGTCGTCATCGCGCGTGGAATCGTCATCGACATCCGAATCCTCATCCTGCGTGGAGCCACTTTCCCATGGATAGCCCTTTTTTGCGGGGAAGAGCTCTTTGGCTTCCTCGATTTTGCTGGTATCCCCCCAAGGAAGTTCGGGATGCCGAGCGGCATAGGCGGTTATCGTCTGACATGTCCTCTCCAGTTCCTCTTCGCAGTTTGCGCGGTTATCCCAAAAATATCTGAAGACGTCCATGAGCGGTGCACAATCGGGGGTTTCTCCCAGGCCGATCTGGGCTTCAGTTCCGTAAAGTCTCAGGCAGTTCTGGAGATAGAGCTTGTCTACGGTGGTATCCCGCGAGAGGCCGACCTTGTCGTGAAACTCCGTTAAAGCCTGGCTGTCAGCTTGTGCCTCGGAAAACTCCCCTTTCTGGATATGTCCGCGCATGGTGTCGATCGCGCTTTTCACTTCCTCCTTGGTGACGTTTTCCTGCTTCTTCCCTTTTTGGAGAAGGGTTTTTGCATCCACGGCGAACGCACAATGGCAACTCAGGACCAATGCCAGGATCGTCAGGGTTGCAAGAACGGCGGGCTTGGGTTTCATCGAAGGCATAAGATTCATATTAACCCCCTTTTCCGATTTCCTTCAGAAGTCAGAGTCGGTAGCGATTCGGTTGGATGAATCCAGAAAGCAATGATACCCGAATCTCGATCGACCAGAGAAGAAAAAGGAATCGAACGCATCCCAAATGAAGGAACTGCGAAAATCCCCCATCCGTTGAACTTTTTTCAGTTGCCTATGAAATCGAAAGCCCCCTTCGACTCCTTCCCGGATTCCTCCTGTGGGTCGACATTTCTTCCGCGGATTGTCGTTTCAGAAGAGGAACCCGAGGAGAAGGTCGCCGAGTCTCCGTTCCTAAGATTCTTGCTTCGGATGATCTGGCCCCGGCTCCCCAGCCGATCGACCCGGACACCACCGGTCCGTTCAGGTTTCCTCGAGGTTGAAAGCCCTTCATCGATTCCGGATGCGGAGCCGCTGGTGAGAGCAATCCGGACTCCGCCCCCGCCGATGGCGATCCTGATCGAGACCGCCCCGGAGGTGGCAATCGAAATCCTGCCCATCCCGGGGATGGAGATCTCGATCTGCACCAGCACGCTTCCCCGATTTCCCGAGGGAACCGATGTATCCCGGGTTGTATCGATCCGTGAATCGGATGAGCTGGAAGGGGCTTCCGGGGAAGGCGTCGAAGGCTCTTCCGTCGGGGTTGGGGTTTCTTCCCCCGTTTTCCCGGATGAGGCCACAGCGGAAGCGGAACTCTCGCAGGAATCCGCTTTCGAATCCATTACTGCCGCCTTGGCAAGGTCACCGGCCTCCTGAAACTCAGCCGAGGCGAGACGGTAAGCCTCAGCGGCCGCCTTGAATTTCTTTTCCGCCCGGAGAATCATCGCTTCGATTTCCCAACAACGTCCAACCAGGGCACTTCTCAACACCGGGTCATTTTGATTCTTTCGCACAGCTTCACGGATCGAAGAAAGCCGGTTGCGTGCCTCGGAACCGTCGGCTTCCGCAACCCAGGCACCTATCAGGGCTTCCAGGTTCGCTTCGGAAGGATCGAGGGGAAAGAGGGCCAGAGCGGCCTCGAAACTTGTCGCATTCCTGATCTCATCCGTGGAAACGGATTTTTGGGATTCGCTGGAGGTTTCGGAAGGCCCCCCCTCCTCTCGGGGTTTTTCCGAAAGCGCTTCCGGCTCATCGGTTTGTGCCGGTTCGGAAGGTTTTCCCGTCGGAGAAATCGCCGCTATCGCCAACTCGGTCTTGTATGCCTCGACGAATTCCGCCGCCCCGGTTTGGAGATAGATCGTGAACTTGTGATAGACATATTGATCGTCGAGCTTGTTCTTTCGGACGAAATCCGCCCAAAGATCGTACATAGCCTTGGCTTCCTGGGTTTTTCCGAGGGAAGTGAGGAGGTTGATGACGGTTGCATAAGCATAGGCCGCGGTCTTGCATTCGGTCGGGTTCCTTTCGACGAACTCCTGCGCAAGTGTCAGCGCGGCTTCCGGTTGATTCTTCCCGTTGAGCCAACAAATCACGTTCTTGAAAGCGCTGGAAAGTGTGCCCGAATCGAAGCATCCCCCCATCGCATCATCGGGCCGGGAATATGCTAGCTTGACGAAATCGTTGAAGACCAGCGCATCCTGACTGGAAAATCCCATGGACGTGAAGGGGATTTCGGAGGAAAATTTGAATGCCTGGCTCTGGAGTCCCCGTTCGAAAAGATCCAGCGCCCCCGAAAGGTCACCACTGGCCATCGCGTTGTTGATTGGAATCGCGTATGCCCTCCGCCACACATTGCGGATGTTGGTCTGCTTTTGGGCGGGAAGAGTTTCCCAGGCCTCCCGCGAGTTCTCGATTGTGTCGATCAAATCCTGGGCGACGGTGCGGGAACCATCGCCGACAGTTGACTTCAGCACATCCGTCTTGAGGCTGGGATTCGTGATCTTTCGGTAAACCGAGTCAGCGGTTTCCTCACCAAGGACCGCCTTTCCAGATATGGAGAACTGAAGTAGTACAAGGCTGAGCACCAGGATGAAGCAACGCATTCTCGTCGGTTTCATTTCACTGCCTCCGGTTTCTCTGGATCGGGCCTCATGAGCCTCTGAGGGAAAGGGAAAAGCCGCAAAACCTCGCGTGGGAGTTTCCCCGGCTTCTCCGGTTTTCCGTATATCTATTCCCCTCCGGTAATCACATCGATCGCTTCGGGAACATCTTCTCCGGAATCGGATTTTTCCTGCGGTTGAACGGTCTTTCCCGTCATCGGGGTGTCGGTCCGGCCCCCCGAAGTGAACTGGCTGGTTACGCTGTTGGATAGGATCTGAGTCTGGGCATTGCCGCCGTGCGCACCGTCCTTGTCAATTCGAACGACTCCTCTTTCGTCATCCGTTGGGGGGGGAGGAGGTTCGATCGGCGGAAGGGGAGGAAGGTCGGGGATCGGGGGAACATCGGCGATATCCTCTTCGTCCTGGGGAGAGGTTGCCGTTTCGCCGCGCACTCCGCGGTTGATGCGGATCCTGACGAACCCGCCGCCCACGGAAACCTGGATCGACGCTGCACCCGTCGTCGTGATGGAGATGATTCCCATTCCGGGGATGGTGACCCGAATCCGGATCGTTCCCGTTCCACCCTTTCCGATGGAGGTCGGAGAGTCGGCTCCGCTCCTGTCGGACCCTTCGGTGTCATCACCCGCGATGGTCGTGGAATCATCGCCACCAAAAATGCCATCGTCCGAGTCATCATCGTCGTAGATCGAACTGCCGTCGTCGTCCTCGTAGGGGTCGGTCGGAGAAGCCGCCGACTTGTCGGCCCCACTGGTCGGTTCTTCGGTGGTTTTCCCACGGGCGAGGTCGTAGGCGGCATCGCCTTCCTTTTCCATCACAGCCGCTTTGGATTTGTCGCCCGCGGCTTCGTACTCTTTCTGGGCAATCCTGAAGGCTTCTCCGGCGGCATTGAACTGCTTTTCCGCTCCAAGGACGATACCCTCGACTTCCCAGCACCGGCCAAGGAGAGCGTGCATCAGCCTGGAGTCTTTCTGGTAGATCCTGACATAATCGCGGATCCGGGAAAGCAGGTCGGTTGCAAGTTCTTTGTCGCCCTCCGGAATCCATGCTCCGATCAAAGCCTCCAGATTGGCTTCGGAGGGATCCAGCCGGAAGAGATCGAGTGCATCCTGGAAATTGGCCGCGTTACGTATCGATTCGACGGTCACTTTCTCGGGGTTGGCGGAACTTCCCGCGGTTTTTTCCGGCTCGGTTTTTGCGGGTTCATCTGTTTTCGTGGGATTGGCTGCCACCTCGGTGTCGTCATCACCTTTGGCTTTGGAAAGCAGATCATCGAACTTTCCGAGGAGGGTGGGATTGTACTTCTCGACAGCGGCACGGATCCTCTCCAGGTCGTCCTCCTGGCTGGCGTAGGAACTCACCATCTTCTCCAGATTGGTTTCGTTGACATTCGATCCGACGAATGTGTCCATCTTGTTCCATTCGAAGACCGGGTCTCCGGAAGTCTTTGAAGAAACGCCGGTTTCTTCCGTCTTGGTGGTTTTTGATGAATCGACGACGGATATGGGTTCCTCGGAGGTGGTTTTCACCTCCTTGACCTTTTCCGGTTCCTGGGCGGCCTTCTCTTCCTCTTCGATGGCGCTCTTGGCATCGATTGCACTCTGGACGGAGTCGACCATGGACTGCTCGGCATTGGCGACTTTCAGGAGGGTTTTGATCTCCTCGAGAGCGTCGGGGTCATCCGCATAGGTGTCCAGAAGGATCTTCAGATTGGTTTCGTTGATGTTCTTTCCGACGAAGGTGGTTCGATAATCGAATTTGTTGAAGGGAACGGTTTTCTCTTCTGCGGGGGCAGAAGTGACCTTCGATTCGGAAGGAGCGGATACCGAGGTCGATTTTCCCTGCCAGGGATAAACGGAGTTTCCTGGTGCAACCTTCTGGGCTTCGGCCAACTCTGAGGAAACGTTGGAGCCCGACACCCAGGCGGCCTTTGTCCATTTCATTTCGGGATGTTGGGATGCATAACCGGTCATTGTCTGGCAAACCCTCTGAAACTGGTCAGGATACTTGGTTTTGTTGTCCCTGAAGAATCTGAAGGCTTCTTCGAGAAGGTCGCAATCAGGGGTTTTCCCCAACCCGATATCGGCTTCGGACCCATAGAGCTTGATGCAGGCTTCGAGATAACTTCGGTCCGCTCCCAGCCATTTGTGGGAAGAAACGTAGGTGGTCCAACCGGAATAGTCATACAACTTCTTGAGCGCGTCCCTCTCGGCGGCGGCGGCGGAAAAATCACCGCTTTGGACGTGATCGCGCATAAGGTTGATTGCGCTGTTGAGGTCATCCTCCGTGACGTTCCGGGACTCTTTAATCTTGGCAAAGAGATCCTGGGCTGTCATTCCCCATGCCGGATTGGAGGCTGCCCCAAGAGCGAAAACCAGTACCATTGAGAAAAACAGGCATATGGAACCTTTCATTCCCGAGCTAGTCATTTTTTTCCTCCCTTTCCGAGCCTGAAATGGTCATTTCGAAAGAAGTACCGGGGCGGACGTCCCGTAAGCCTTCTGCCAATCCGCCTGGATCACCGAATCGAACCAGGCTGCGAAGTTACCAAAACCATTTTCCCGGGCGGCATTGAGGGTGATCTCCTCGATCCGGTCGGGGTAGATCTTTGCCAGGGACTGCCATTGGCAGGCAATCTCGAGGGCTTTTTCAGGATTCCCTTCCGAGAGGTGCCTGGCATGTTGGACACAATCCCTCAAAAACTCCTTCTGCATTCCCATCAAGCCCCTCGAACTCAAAGCCGGCCCCCGGGTAGGGCGGGAAACCGGAACCGACACGCCGCTCCCGGGACGAAACTCCGAAACCGTCCTGGCAGGATCGGCCTGGTTCTTCGTCGGAAGGCTGAGAAGCTTTTCCTGGCGCTCGAGAGGCGTGTCCTGCTGAACCGTCCCAGCTCCCGCGGTTCCGCCTTCTTTCGTTCCGGTGACCGAGGCCGGGGGAATGGGCCAGAAGGGCTTCCCGTCGCTGTCCTTACCGAATGGGGCATCACCTGCGGCAACCGTTCCCATGCCTTTCTTCAGGATTTCGTTGATGGTCACCACTCCGCCGTCGGGCCTGGTGAAAGACGGAGGGTATCTCCCCTCCTGGGGGAGACCGACGGGGGTGGTTGGGGCAACGGTCGGAGTCGGGGTGGGTGTTGGCGTCACTGTGGAGGTTGGGGTGGGAGTGGTGGCACCGGCTTTCTGGTCTTTCACCTCCTGGATGGCCTGATCCAATTTCCCGTCTCCCCAGTCATAAGCCAATTTAGCCTGCTCGTATTCATCCTGGGCTTTGTCCATGTCTCCGGAAGCCTTTGCAAGATCACCCATCCGCTCATGGCCCTTCGAAAGCAGCTTCGGTCCGTCGTCGTTGGTGTAACGGGTTCCGTCGTGGAAGGCCGGATCGTTTCCCATTTGACCCGTGATCTGGTAGACCTCCTCGTCGGATGTTGCGCTCTGTATTGCAGCCAGATATTCATCATAGGATGAACCCATCGAAACTGCCGCAAGGCAGAGGGAAATGGATCCGGAAATCAGCAGGAAACACAAAAACACTGGAAGGAATCGAAAACCGATCGCGGAAGGGGAAAATTTCGTAATCATACGCTTCCTCGCATTCGCCTTGATCATTCCACTTTGAGAAACGTTGAACCCAGGGGGTTCCGTTTAGATTTCATCTCGATTGGAATTCCCAACCCAGGGTCGTGGTGGCAAGGTTTTCCCGGGGAATCCGGAAAAACCGGACGTAGGAGTTGCTTTTCTTCGCCTGCCCTCTCAACGTTATGACCGACCTCAGGAGATTCCTGTCCCCTTTCGTCGGATGGATCTTGAAATCATCCACCATGTCAGCCCCAAAGACCTCCGACTTCTTGAATTTTCCTCCGCCGTCGGCCTTTTCCTCCCGGACGATTTTCCCGGGGGGGGGAAGGAACTTCCCGCTGGCGGCCGGGCTATGAAGGAACTTGTAGGTCACCCGGTGAACCGAATCACCTTCCGCAGTGGAGTAAAGCTTTGAGAACTCCATGGTATCGAGCGTAGAGTTGTTAATGGTCGGCGGAGGACTGATGAGGATCGGTGGAGATTGGGGCTTTCCCTGGCCGGGAGTTACGAAGACGGTCGAAATGTCTTCTTCGAGCGCCCGGAAAAGAATGGCTGCAACCCGCACCTGATCAGCGGTTTCCTGGCTGTGCTGGGCCCCGCGGATTCCGGCGAAGAAGATCCTCTGGACGCTGGCTATGACGATCAACAGGACGGCCGCCGAGATAACCAGCTCAGTCATCGTGAAACCGCTTCCCGCAAACCTGCGCGTAACCCTGTCTCTCATTCCATTCATCACCTGTCGAAGATCAGGGTGGAAAACCGTCTGGTTTTCTCCTCCCCGGTCTTCTCGCTCCAGGAAACGGTCAGTCGCGCGATTTTCGCGGTCACCCCCATCTGGTCGGCCGGGTCGAACGGAAAGTTCTCGAAGGAAACGCTGACCTTGCAGGATTTCGGCTCCCAGGGAGCCAGTTCAATGTTCACCTTGTTCGCGATGTCAATGGTCCATGTGGCGATCGGGATCTGGAAAAGATGGTAGGTCCGGCTGTTCTTTATCTCGAGAGGGATGTTCCGACCTTCGATGATGCCATTTCCCTTGATGTCGCGGACCTGGGAAAGGAAGCTTGCCCCCAGGTCAAGGACTTCGAGGTCCCTGTGGCCCATCTGGATGATCTCGACCGACTGCCTGAATGAAGCCCAGATGGGAAACAAGATAATCGCGAGAAGAACTATGGCAACAAGGACCTCGGTCATGGAAACCGCCGTCCGTCTGGTCATTTTCTCTGCTCCAAAACGATGCCGGGCCCCAAGATGACGTTGAGCCCCAGGAATCTTTCCCTTGGATTGGTCGGATCGAGCGTGGGATCATACCGGATCGATCCTCCGCACCCCCTCAGGCTCTCGATGTTCATCGACTTCATCGCCACGCTTCCGGAAACATCCAGGAGGGATTTCCATCCAACCGACCCTCTCAGGGCTACCAGGGCCACGTTCTCCTGCCTTCCGGAACATTGGATCGTTCCCCCCAGCGAAATCAGCACCAGGAGCCTTCGATATGGGTCGTTTCCACCCTTCTTGACGTTTCCGACCTTGATGTTCCCTTTCGAGACCAGGACCGCACTCGTCTCCAGGCTCAACGTCGGGCCGAGGTCGAGGTCATTCTCGAAAAAGGCGTAACAAGGCTGCTTCAGTGTCTTTCCAGGGGGATCTCCAAGGAGGCCCGATTTTTCGAGCGTGATGCCCGCCCCGAACTGGTGCGAAAAGAAGGAAGGCTCCTTGGGTGGCCAGATCAGGGGATAAAGATCGAACTCCGAAAGTTTCGGAACCTTGTTCGTAACCCTGGAACCCTTGGAATCCATGGGGATGAAATCGGTCAGGGGAAAGTTCTCGCCCGGATTGGGGTAGTCGCCGGATTCGAGCTTCGGGGCGGGGGGAAATGACCGGCTCTCGGAAGTGCTGCCCTCGAAGAAAATATCGTAGAGCCCGTTGAAGGTCCCCATCCGACCCGGGGTGGGAGAGCCCTTTGCCCCGAAATCATTGGGGGCGATTTTTGTCATGTAGTTCACGTAATCATTTTCGCGGCCGGCATCCAGGGCGGGTGAAAGTTCCTTCCAGGATTTGGAGAAAGCGGGGATCTTCCCAGAGAAACGGATGAACGGATTGATCGAAAAAGAACCCTCGAGATTCGGAGATTTCGACGTGATCTGGGGATAGCCCGGTGGCTGGTACTTTTCCGGTTTCGTTACCCGGGGTAGGGGAAAAACCAGTTTGATTTTTTTTTCGGCCGCATTGGCTTTGAAGAAATCGTCGAAGATCAAGCCCTCCTCAGATTTCTCGGGAATCCCATCGTCATTTTCATCCACGATCAACGCGGTCCAGAGGATGAACCTCGCGAACACCTTCCCCAGAACGCGGGTCGGGGAACGATCGGTTTTGTCCCCGAACAATCTCAAGGCACTCACCTTTCCCAGGGGAAGCGTCTCAGCAAAGTCGGGGTCGATGAGAAGGTTGAAAATCCGTGAATCGGTCTCGATCTCGGAGTAGCATCCCATGGGGGTGATGCGCAGCTTCAGGCTTTGATGGGCATTGGGAATCTGGCATTGGACCGTTGGAACGTCGGTATTGGGCGAGGGAAAAGCCTGCCTGGGGAAGAACAGGAACATCTCCGATTCGGGGAAATGCGGGGAAGTGCCGTCGAGGTTGAGGTTCACTCCCTTTTCCCCCCCGAGGAAAACCCAACCCGAACTTTTCCAGGAATCCGCGGGGAAGGCCGTGATTTCCTGCGTAGCCCGATGAAACAACGTCAACGGCTTTCCAACCGATTCTTTCTGGAAGGATTTGGAAAGAATGTTGTACTGTTCCGGGTCAGGGTTTTTGGGGTCGAGATAGTCCCGGATGAAGAGGGTGAACTTCGAAACCACGGGAGGAAGGAACTGTTCGATCCGGAACTCCCGTGAAAAGACGAACTCGTAGACTTTCTTCCTGAACCTCGGTTTGAATGCCACTTTCAGGGAGATCCGACCACGCAACATGTCCAACATCGGATCCGAACTTGTCTGGCTGGCCTTCCAGGTCCCCTTGACCTCGAGATCCTCGATATCGAATTCGTTCGATAGCAGGGCGAAGGAACTAGACAGGTTCAGGTCGCGGTGATCGATGACCAACCCGGAGGATGAAAGAAGGCCGCTCTTCCGTTTTTCCGGAAGCAACCCGGAATCGCCGGGGTTTCCACCCCCCGGGAACAACTTGGGACAACCGGACTTTTTCCTGCAGACCTGCTCGACCGCGGCCCAGTAGCATTTCGCAAAGGCATAGGCGTGTTCCTGCGAAATCCTTTCTTCGAGAAGGTTGGTGGTCTGTTGCTTTATCCGGATCGAGTGGGAAGAAAGGGCGAAAAAGGTCAGCCCGAGGATCACCAGGATCGCCAGGGCAACGAACAAGGCGATCCCTTTTCTTCGAACATTCCTCGGGTTGCCCTCGACTTTATTCATGGCCTGCTTTCCTGGTTTCCGGTCATCTTTTGGGAGCAGCGTCGACCTTCGGACATGACAGCGGCAAGGACCCAAGCCCGCTTTTCGCCAGTTTTTTCCATTCGGAAATGGCCTCCCCGGTCCCGAAAATCGGATACTAATCTACCACTTCCCCGGAAGCAATCCAACCGGAAAGCCGACAAGGATTTTCGATTGACTTCCGATTCCAGCTTTTCAAGAGGATTCCCCCCACACCCTTATGGGACTTTTCGAATCCGTGGAGACCGGGTCGCGCAGACCGGGTCGCGCAGACCGGGTCGCGCAGACTTCCAGGACCGGATTCCAGTTCTTGGGCACCCCAAGGTCGTGCTCGGTCACGTCGACCTTAACCCCATCGAACACCGGATTTCCCGATTTGACCGCGGTTTTGACGGCATCGAGGGTTTGTTTCAGACCACCGGTGCCATCCACCCCATTTTCGCGGTCGGAGAAGGTTTTCTTGAGTTCACCCACAACGCTTCCGGGAACGTTGGTCCCACCGCGGT
>CAYRYU010000093.1:25758-28319 GCA_964428355.1 uncultured bacterium | reverse complement strand
GACTGGGACAACCCCGGCAACAACCTCTTCCACGTCACCGAGGAATTCGCCGTCGAGCGGACCGGAAGCCATCAGACCTGCCGGCCGGACCTGGTCCTCTTTGTCAACGGAATCCCTTTCGTAGTCATCGAATGCAAGGCCCCCATTGGTAAGGATCCTATGGCAGAGGCAATCTCCCAGTCCATCCGCAACCAGAAAGACGAGTGGATTCCCCATCTTTTCATGTATGTTCAAATTCTCCTTGCTGTCACCAAGAACGAAGGCAAGTATGGAACCGTTGGCACCCCAGCGAAGTTCTGGTCGACCTGGCGGGAAGAGGCCGAAGGATCGGCCTACCGCGCGCCATCCGGGCGCTCCGCCGACATTGCGCCATCCGTGGCGGGCAGCTTTGAAGACGCCCTCAAGCGTCTGATCAACATCCCCCTCACCGAGAAGCAAGTCGACCGGCTTTTCACCGAGAACGAATGGCTTGCTCGCCCTCATTCGGTTCGGGAGGAAGCCGCCTCGTTCGGCAACATCATTCGCAACATCACCGAGCAGGATCGGGCCATCTACGCCCTCTGTCGTCCGGACCGACTCCTCGAGCTGGTTTTCCGTTTTGTCCTGTTCGATGCGGGTGTTCGCAAGATCGCCCGGTATCAGCAATACTTTTGCGTCCGGAAGATCATGGACCGAATCAGGATCCGAAACCGCGGCGGCGGCCGGCATGACGGTGCCAGACGCGGCGGTGTCGTCTGGCACACCCAGGGCAGTGGCAAATCCCTCACCATGGTCCTCCTCGCCAAATCCATCGCCCTCTGTCCCGAGATCGAGGAATACAAGATCATCCTCGTCACCGATCGGGTTGAACTCGATGACCAGATCTACCGGACCTTCCACCACTGCGGCAAGGAGGTCGTCCAGGCCAAATCCGGCAAGGAACTGTCCCAATTGCTCACCGGTGTCAAGCAACGGATCATCACGACCATCATCGACAAGTTTGAAGCCTCCGTTGGTCGCTACACAACCAAAAACGAGGATCCCAACATCTTCGCGCTCATCGACGAGGGGCACCGTGGGCAATACGGTCCGCGCCATGCCAAGATGCGGCAGGTGTTGCCAAACGCTTGTTACATCGGCTTCACGGGAACCCCCGTGATGAAGAAGGACAAGAACACGGTCGAAAAATTCGGGGGGTTGATCGACTCCTACACGATCGACCGCGCCGTCGAAGACAAATCGGTCGTCCCCCTTCTCTACGAAGGCCGGCACGTCGAGCAAACCGTCGACGAGAAGGGCATCGACGCCTGGTTCGAGAGAATCACCGAAGACCTGAGCCGGGAACAGGCCTCAGATCTGAAGAAGAAGTTCTCGACCACCGACCAGCTCAACAAGGCCGCCCAGAAAGTCATGGCCATTGCCTGGGATATCAGCGAGCATTACCGCCAGAATTGGCAAGGGACCGGGTTCAAAGGCCAACTCGTCGCCCAGGACAAAGCCACGGCACTTCTCTACAAACGATTTCTTGATGAGTTCGGCAAGGTGACCTCCGAAGTCTTGATATCCCCCCCCGATGAACGGGAAGGGGAGGAAGACCTGTATGAAGAGAACAAGCAACTCGTCCAGCGCTTCTGGAAGGGGATTTTGCAGCGGTTCGGCAGCGAGAACGAATACAACAAGCAGCTGACCAATGCCTTCAAGAACGCGGAATCACCGGAGATCATCATCGTTGTGGACAAGTTGTTGACCGGCTTCGACGCCCCTCGCAATGTCGCCCTTTACCTGACCAGGAAGCTCAAAGACCATACTCTTTTACAAGCCATCGCTCGGGTCAACCGCCTCTGCGAGGGGAAGGATTTCGGCTATATCCTCGATTACCGTGGGGTTCTCGAGAATCTCGACCAGGCCCTCGACCTGTACCGGTCCCTCCCGGATTTCGACCCCTTGGACCTCGAGAAAACCATGACCGATGTTCGTGCCGAAACCACAGCCCTGCCGGAAAAACACTCCCTGCTTTGGGATACCTTCAAGGAAGTGAAGAACCGCAAGGACGAAGAGGAATTCGAGCGCCTTCTTGCCGACGATGAACTTCGATCAAAGTTCTACGACCGCCTTTCAGCCTATTCCCGCTCCTTGGCCATTGCCTTGTCCTGCATGCACTTCCTGGAAGAGACCCCGCCTGATAAGGTTGACCGTTACCGCAAGGATCTCAAGTTCTTCGGCAACCTCCGGTCATGCGTTCGCCGTCGTTATGCGGAAACCGTCGATTTCGCGGAGTATGAGCCCAAGATTCAGAAACTCCTCGACACCCATGTCGGCACGGGGGTGGTTGAGCAAATCACACCCCTGGTCAACATCTTCGACAAGGATGCTTTTTCGCAGGAAGTCGAGAAGCTTCCCTCCGCCTCCGCCAAAGCCGATACAATCGCCCATCGCACGGCCCGGACTATTCACGAGCGGATGCAAGAGGATCCCGCCTTCTACAAGCGGTTCTCCGAACTTCTCAAACAAGCCATTCAGGCTTTCCGGGAAGAACGGCTCAAGGCGACCGAATATCTCAAGCGGGTTACCGAGATCATGCA
>CAYRYU010000093.1:22949-25658 GCA_964428355.1 uncultured bacterium | reverse complement strand
CAGCTTTCGATCACGGTCCACCCCGACTCGACGATCACGGCCCTGGCACCCATCGGCACTGACCCCGAATCGATCCGCCTCCGCCTGAAGCGTCGGGCCGCTTGGATAGCCCGGCAAGTGGCTTACTTTCAGCAGTTCCAGCCACTCCCCGTCGGGCCCCGTTTCGTCGGGGGGGAAACTCATTTGTTTCTCGGGCGTCAGTATCGGCTGAAGGTCCAGCCTGGAGATACCTCACGGGTCGCCCTCAGAGGAGCTTTCTTCGAGATCACGGTATGTGGTCCTATTGATTCCGCTGGCGTCGAGAAGCTTCTCCATGCCTGGCAGTCTGATCATGCGAAGACCCTCTTCAACCGTCGCCTTGATCTCCTCTTGCCTCCCTTTCAGCGTCTATCCATAAAAAGGCCGATTCTTTCAATTCGCCGTATGAAGAAGCGTTGGGGTAGTTGTTCCCCCTCAGGCCGAATTACCCTCAACACGGAACTTTTGAAAGCTCCCCTCCAGTGCATCGACTATGTCATAGCCCACGAGTTGTGCCATCTGATCTATCCGCACCACAACGCCGCCTTTTTCCGCCTTCTTCAACGACTGATCCCAGAATGGGAAAAGCGAAAAGCTCGATTGGAGTGCGGGTAGTCCGTCGCGCCGTTCTGCGGTCGGCGAACCGACCCAGCGAATGTGGGGGTGCCCCCAGGTGACTCTTGGGCTTGCTTTGGGGGCCTTAGAGCCACGGGTCCCTCGGGGAAGTCCTGCAACTGCCGTTCGGGTTGACCTCATGGGTAAATGCCGCTATCTTGGTTCGAAAACACCCGGAGGGGGAGATGGCTGGACCGGACCCATTGGATGCCCTGATCTCCGATATCCGGTCTCCTGACAAGGAGACGCAGGTTTCCGTTCTTCCCCGCCTCGAAGGATTCGCCTGGAACCCGGAAATGGTCTCCAGACTGGCTGAGATGGCCAAGGAGGAAACCGACCCGGCAACGGCTACGAGGCTTTGGGCGCTCTTGTCCATGGCTTCCCCCGATCAAGCGTCTCCTCCGACCCTGGAAAAGGTCGAAGAGATACTCGATCGCTCGCCGTTGGATGGGTTCTCCCTGATAACCCTCCTCCGGTCGTTGCCCGAGAATTCGGTCCTTCCGGCAATCCAGGCTCTCCGGAATCGTGGTTTGCACAGTTTCGATCCGCATCTTCAGCCTCACCTTCTGAAGTTCTTCCGCAGGCATGGAACTCCCGACGACATCCCTGCCCTCATCGCCCTCTGCAAACTTGGAAACCCGCGGGTGCTTTCCGCCGCCGTGGAGGTTCTCGAAAAGATCAACCCGGAAGCACTCAAGGAACTCATCGTCCCGCTTCTTTCCAACCCACTACCGGAAGTCCGGTCCCAGGCGATCCGCCTCCTCCACCGCTGGGATCCCCAGGAAGCCTCGAAGCATTTCGAAGCCCTCCTCATGTCCGATCGACCGGAAGAGAGGAAGGCCGCGCTTTTCCATGCCTATTTCTTCCCCTTTCCGAGAATCGAAGGGCTGCTCCTCCGTTTCTTGGCTGCAGAGGAAGATCCGGAGATGCTCCAGGGGGCGGGGAAACTGTTCCTGGTTAACCCATCCATCGAGACCGCCCTGAAGCTGGTCGATATCTACGAGACATCCAACGAGGCCAGGCGCGGAGAACTCAAGAAGATCATCATCGGAATTGTAACCCAGCTTTCAAAGGCCGACTCTGAAGGCAAGACGGCGGAAGGGTTGATGGCCGAACTTCAGTCCCGGTACCGGGCGGGGAAGCAGCGGGCGGTCGTCGAACGATGCCGGGCACACCTGCTCGATGAAAGGCTGGAGGTCCGAAGAACCGCCGCGGGAAGGCTTCTGGAGCTTGCCAAAAACGGGGACATCGATGCCAGATCGGTTCTCGCATCCCATTTTTCGAATGAGACCGATCCGGCATTCAGGGAGCGCCTCGGGAAATGCCTCGGGGTTCTCGAAAAGCTGCCTGGGAAAGCCCAACCACAGGAGCAGGAAAGCATTCGTGTAAGGGCCTTCGCGGTCCTGGCACGTGAAAAGCCCACATACGCCCTCGAGCGCTGTGACGCACTCCTGGCGGAGGCCTCCCTCGAGGAGCAGGTGGAGATCCTCAGGCTCCTTCCTTCCATCCAGAAGCAGAAAGGACTCGAGATCCTTTCCCAATTCATCTTTTCGACGCAATCCCTCCGGAGGAGGGTGGCAATTTTCGCCCTCGACGCTTTCGATTTTCCCTCCATCGAGGAACCCCTCGTCGCATCCTTTTCACAGGAAACCGACCAGGGAAACCTTCGCGCCCTCACGGCTTTCCTTGGGAAGCATCTTTCCCCGGACGTCCTCCTCGAAATCATCAAACAGGCCCCCGATCCGGAGTCCGAGCAAGGTCGAAAGCTCCAGCCATTCATTCAGGAGCTTTCGGGTTCCATCCCCCGGGAAATTGAAACAGGAGGCCCTCCCCTGCCGGAGGCGCAAGGGAGTGTTTCCGCACCGGAACCGGAGTATTCGGTGACCCGGATCCGCATGCTGCGATCTGAGGCTGCGGAGACGGCCAGCACGCCGGCAACGCAACCGTCCCTCCACGGACCCGCGGCGGGGACCGTCGGGGTTTCGGCGGAGGAGCTCGGGGAAGCCCTCTCCCCCGACCCCGTCGTTGCGTTCCAGGCACTCCTGAGGCTGCGACCCACGGCCCTTTCGACCGCCC
>CAYRYU010000093.1:20748-22849 GCA_964428355.1 uncultured bacterium | reverse complement strand
GTCGTTGCGTTCCAGGCACTCCTGAGGCTGCGACCCACGGCCCTTTCGACCGCCCAGGTCGAGGTTCTCGAAGGTATCAAAGGGGGGACACCCGACCCGTTCAAATCCTTCCACATCGACCTGATCCTGTCGAGACGTTCGGCAAGGTCCGAGGAGAGAAGCAGGGAACCTCCCCTCGTGGCCCTCGAAAGGATTCTTCACCGACCTGACCCTGACCTGAAACTCCTGGCCGATGTCCTCGACCGGATCGCTAGGCCGGATTTCCCCGCCGCGGCCAACAGCCTCCGTAAGCACGGCTGGTGGCGACTTCCACAGCCGATTCTCCCCTTCATCCTGGGATTCCTGAAGCAGGCTGGAACCTCGCGGGATGGCGGACGCATCGAATCATTCTGTTCCCACGACGATCCCCGGATCGCCCTCACCGCGGCGGATGCCCTGGAGCGTGTCAATCCGGAAGACCTGAAACCCCACCTCAAATACCTTCTTTCCCACCCGAACCTGGGAATCCGGTCCTACGGAACCAGGCTTTTGTACAAGTGGGATTCCCGTGAAGCCCTCCGGCATTTCGAAGGAGCCCTTTTCTCGGAATCCAGCATCGAGCGCAGTTCCGCGCTTCAGAATGCATTTTTCCTGCCCTTTCCCGCGATCGAATCGCGGCTCCTGAAATTTGCCGGGATGGAAGAGGACGTCGAGCTGATAAGGAAGGTGGGACTCCTGTTCCGGACCAACCCCCTTCCCGACTCGCCCATGAAGCTCCTGGAAATCCGGGAAGCCTCCTTTGGCAGCAAACGTCTCCTGGTCGAGGAGATCCTTGCGGGTGTCCTGGCAAATCTTTCCAGGTCAGGATTGGTAGACAAGAATCCCAATGAGATCCTGGTCGATCTGAAGGAGGAGTTCCGGAAACGGAAGATCCGGTTGGCCATCGAACAATCCGGAGCGCTCCTCGAGTCTGAGCATCCGGAAAACCGTCTCGGTGCGGTAAGAAGGTTGTCCGCAGTTTTTCCCCACGCTCCCGAGGAGGTTCGAGCACTCCTTCGGAAGCATGCCACGGGGGAAAGGGACCCCGAAATCATCTCGGCCATCGAATCGATCTGTCCCGCGGCTCCTTCAACCGTTGCCAGGCCCGAAACAGCCGAGTCGGGCCGGGCGGAACCCGAGCCCACCCCAATTGCTCCTTCGGCTCCCACGCCGAAAGCGGAAGTCACGTCCTGGATCGATTCGGTTTCGAAAACCAACTTCGCTTCCAGGCGAACCGAGATCCACCAGCTCCTGAAAAGCGAGAAAACGGCGGAGACTACGCGGTGCCTCCTCCTCAATGTCGTCGGGGAATGCGGAAGCGAATCCGATCTTGTCGTGGTCAGGCCTTTCCTCAAGAACCCTTCCCCATTGCTCGTTGCAGCCGCAATCGAGGCGCTGGAAAGCCTTTCCCCCGAGGAGCTCCTTGCCCAGCTCCCCCGGTTCCTCCACTCGGGTTTTCCCGAGGTGAGGGGAAGCGCGATCCGTCGATTTCTCCGCCACGACAAGCGGCAGGCGTTGACCTGCGCGGAGCAGATGCTGGGCTCGGCCCGGCCCGGGGAAAGAAGTCTCGGACTTTTCGCCGCGGCCGAATTCGATTTCCTGACCGTCAAGGACACCCTGATCGCCTTTCTCTCGAAGGAAACCGATGCTGCGCTGGTCAAGCAGGCCTGGACCATTCTCGCCCCCAATTTTTCCTTCGATCTGCTAGTCCAGATGGTCGGGGCGGCCGAGGAATCGGACTCCGCAAAGGCACTTCCATTCGCGAGCCTGCTCCCCCAGGCCGCTGAAATCATCCGGGCCGGGAATCCCGCGCTCTATCCGTCGGTGTCGGAGGTTCTCGAGAAAGCCAGGGGTTCGGCTCGAGAAGAACTGGAGCGTGGCAAGAACCCTCCCGCTTACTCCTGGCAAAGCATCCAGAAAACGCGGACCGAACCGGCGGAAACCCCAGCCCCACCTGCCGCCCAGACCTCTCCGGGTGCCGATCTTGCGGGCCTGGCAGAAAAACTGGACCCGCATACGCTGATTGCCGGGCTGGGACTCGCGGGCGTTCTGGTTCTGGTTCTCCTGTTTTTCGGAGGTCAGG
>CAYRYU010000093.1:15447-20648 GCA_964428355.1 uncultured bacterium | reverse complement strand
GGTCGCAAGACCCCCCAGAGGCTCGAAGCGGATCTGTTGAAAATCTACTGATCAAGAACGGATTCAGTCGAAGAGGAGGAAGAATTCCATGCAGAACCGGTTGATTTCGGCGTTACGGATGGCCTTCATCGTCGGGGTGGCCGTCTTTTTCGGATGGGTTCCGGGCGACGCCCAGGAATCCACACAGCAACGCGACGCCGAGGTCGCCGGAGTCCCGACCGGACAGCCGTATGGGGGAAACCTTCTCGTTTTCAGCGCTCCTTCGCAATCCGCACCGAAGCTGGGGTTCGTATCGAACGGGGACACCGTGCAGATCAAGGAGGTTTCAGGTTTCTTCGCCCGCATAACTTGCGGGAAGTTCCCCGAGGGCGGATGGGCCTGGGCTTCCTACCTGAGATTCAAGGATGACGATCCGGCAACCGGAGGGGCGGGAGAACCCGTTCTTCTGAGATTTCTCCGCGAAGCCCACGATCCTTTCGAGGACAGGAACCCTGACCGGATGCGGCAAGCGCTTCCCACAGCGGATCCCAGGATCGTCGCATCCTTCATGGCGGACATTCCCCCAAGGCCGGAGAACAGGTGAAATTCCGAATCCCGGGAAGCACTTCCGTGCCAGCGAAAAGCGGGCACGGATGCCTGACCATGGCGGACCGATGAAAAAGAACCGGTTCTTCGCCTATCTTCGAAAGGGCTCCGTGCTTCTGGTCGCGCTCGGTCTCCTTTTCGGAATCGCCTTGTACGCCGTGGGGTATCTCAACTACATGACGATGCAGAAGCATCTCCGATCAAGAGGAGAGAAGCAGGCGACCATGTCGAGAGTGGCCCGGGCACTCGCCACCCTCGCAGTCCACAAGCTCCAGTTCGGTCCCATGCTGGCTCAGAACGAGGGTGGTCCGTTTCCCGAGACCACCGACAACTCACCATCCCTGTTCCCGCTGTTCAGGGAACTTGCAAAGCCGAAAAAGTTGATGGAACGAGTTACCGGGGTCGTCAACCTGAGAGAGGTCCCCACGAGCGACCTGTATTCCATCACACGGGATCTCGTTGAACCCCTGGAGCGTCTCGGCACCTTCTCATTCGAGATCGGTTTCCGTTGCGAGCCTGAAGATTTCCAGGAGTTCGGACTCGCGGAAAACGGCTTTCCAAGGGAAAAAAGGGGAACGGTCCATCTGCCGGTGACGGTCAACCTGAACAAGCCCGGTTATCCGCTCCTGACCGAAGAGTTCGGGTTCAAGTGCCGCGTAAAGGTTTGCGCGACGTTGGTTCCCGTGTTGTCCAAGTTCACGCTCTACGTCGAGGACGCCGGCTTCACCGGCCAGGAAGCCACCTACGATTATAACCGGGTGAGACAGGATGAAAACGGCAAGGTCAACGACGATTCCCCCGCACGCCCTCTCATTCTGGACAACGACGGAGGGACCCTTCCGAACCAGCCTCCGTTCGTCGAGAATACCTTCCGGGATTTCGTGACCAACCCCCGTGGTCTGGTCTATCTCGGCGGAAACACGCGCCTGATGCTCAACATGGGTTACTCCCACCCGGTCCGGTTGGACGGCCCCGCGGGGGAGAGTTTCCAGATGTTCCGCAAGCCATCGAGTGGAGATGGTTTCGTGAGGGTCATTGCCACCCAGACCGCTTCCGGGGACAAGCTGGACGTCTTTCAGATGGAAGTGGGATGTTCTCCCAGCAGCCATCCGGAGGTGAGCAAGTTCTACGACCTGATCCGCCAGGAGGCGATGTCCCTCTTCTGGCCACGGCTCCGGGATGGATACCGGATACAGGAGAGTTCGATCTTCCGGCTTCACGGGGTGGATGCGAACCGGTCACCAACGCTGGTTCTCGGCGAGGTATACGGTCACATCCTGCTCGCCCGTTGCTACCAGTGCCCCAGGCTGACCGGGCCCCCATGGAACAGCCCCCGCCAGCGTGAACGTCTGCATCTGTATGACGATCCGGTCAAATTCATGATCGAGACGGACACCCCGACCGGCCGGCTCGCGCTCCTTCGGGAGGCGGGGATGATCGGCTCCGGGGCCAACCCCGAGGAGATGAAGAAGTATCTGATGTTCTACAGTTCGTTCATTGCAAGCCGGCCTGTCAACATGGGAATCGCCTTCTCGAGAAACCGGGGGATTCCAGATCCCTGGAAGGCGTTCGAGGGCGATCCGATATACGATTTCATCCTGGGGAACATCTCCCGCATCCAGCGGCACGGTATTCCCGAGCCGTTCAAGGGAGCGGTCCCCGCCGCCACCGACCTCCACGAGCTTGCGCCTTTCCTGGGTCCCCTGAAAAATCCAGCCCGGTATTCCTACGTGATTTCCATCCCCGAAGGTGGAGACACCGACGTCTGGACGGCCCTCCAGCGGAGGGGCCTGCTCTGGAGGGATGTACTCACCCTCGACGGCCTCGTCCTGATACGGCATTCTGAGAGAAAACTGGTTCTGGACCGCAACCTCACGATCATGGGAAACGGAGGAATCCACCTGGAGGAGGGGGATATCTTCATCCGGAACTCCATCCAGCCGCTGGCGGAATCGAGAAGCAAGGTGATCCTACAGCTCGCGGCCCTTTCGGGCGACATCCGCCTCGAAACTCCTGCGGGAGCGGTAATCCAGGCGCACCTGATCGCCAACGGGAAGACGGTCTTCGCCGGAAACCCGGATACGAAGCTCGTGGGTGCGGTTTCAATGAAGCGGCTGTGCGATTCCCCCGCCGAGATTGCCCGTTTCCCCGGGGGCAAGCTCCACTTCCACCCAGGCCTCGCGGCCGTTCCGTCCCTCCCCAGGGATTCACCCCCCATGGCCGACCCGGTTTCCGAAAAGCCAGTCCTGGGCTTCAGCTTTTCGCTTGTACCGGAATACGAGGATTGACCCGATGAACCCAGCGTCTTCATCGTTGTCCGAGGCGGGCAGGGCAGTGCGTTGCAGAGGGCTGTCACTGGTCGAAGTAATGATCGCGCTCTTCGTGCTTGCGGTAGGGATCCTTCCCATATTCTATGTCTTCTCCCAGGGGAACCTAGGAGCCATGATGACCCGGGACGAGATAATGGCACATTCCTACGCCGCGGAAATCATCGACTACGGGCATGCCGTAGGGTTCGACGGGATGACGCACGCGGAGTATCCCGACAAGGAGGTTAAGTCCATTCCCGGCGGAGCCGAAGTCGATTCCAGGTTCAGGCGGTATCTCAACGTTGTAGAACGTTCTCCCGAGCAGGGTTTGACCGACTGGCCGATCGAATACCGCATCCTCCAGGCGAGGGTGACATGGAACAGCTCGGGTATCGAAAAATCGTTCGCGCTGACGAGTCTTCTTTTCCGGGGGAGGACAAAGTGAGGCGGAGGGGTGTCACGTTATCCGAAATCCTTATCGCGACCCTGATCGGAAGCCTTCTTTCGCTAGCCATTACAAGGCTGATGACCAGCGGAATCCGGATTTCCCACAAGGGTTCGAGCCACCTGACAAACGTCCAGAACGCGGCGATCCTGATGTCCAGGATGGAGCAGGACATCGAAAGGGCGGGCCGCATCGATCTCCCGAGGGAAGACGAGATGGTGATCGAGATGAAGGAAGGGCCGGGGAAGGCCCGGGTGGCATATGGGCCCGCGCCGGAGAATCTGGGCTATACCAGGACCTTCACACCTGTCGGGGACGGTTCCCCACCCCGTGTCCATCCGTTCGCCCGCGATTTGAACGTCCATGTCAAGATTCGTGGGCAGGCAATTGGAGCCCGCCGTGCGTATTTCGTCGAGATCCTCGTCAGTTCACATCCATCGGGAACCGAGGAGCACGTCCTCAAACGGCTCATCTATCCCTGTTCACTGAAGGAAAATCTCGAAGCGGACAGGTTCGGGTGGAAAGACGAGTAAAAAAACCGGTACCACCGGACAGGAAATACTTGACCTGGGAACAGGTTCGGAGTCTAATATTCCAAGTAAAAACAGGAACCTTTACATTGTGGGAAAAATTCCGGTCGGAGGGCGAGTTCCTTTACCGAAAGGTTTTGGGGCCGCGTAGTGCCCATCCTGGCCGAGGCAATGGGATGGCGTGATTGGACTCGTCGAGAATTGAAAAAGAGCCGTTGAAGAAGGATCTCCATGGTTTTGCCTGTGTCGACAGGCAGGAAGACCCTCAACAGTGGGTCAAGACGCTCGATGTTCTTGCCCAACACCCATTTTTCCGCGGTTACCGGCGAAAGATTTTCGAGACTCTTTCACCCGCACGAAGCACGGTGGCCCTGGAACTCGGAAGCGGAACCGGACAGGTAGCCCATTCCGTACAGGAGACATTCGGCTGCAAGGTGGTCTGCTGCGATCTTTCGAAGGCGATGGTGGCCGAAACGCGAAAACGGGGTTGCGAGTTGTCTCTTGTGGGGGATGCCCATTCACTCCCATTCAAAGACCGTTTCTTTTCGTATGCCTGGGCCGACCGGACCCTCCAGCACCTCGACGACCCCGAAAAGGCGCTCAAAGAGCTTCTTCGGGTCCTCAAACCCTGGGGACGTCTCATCCTCGCTGACCCCGACTACGGGACGCAGTTCATGGCCTTCCCAGACCAGTCTTTGGCCGCAAAGGTTTTCCAGTTCCGGGCGAAATGCGCTGTAAGGAACGGGACACTTGCCCATCAGGTCCCAGCGCTCCTCAGCTCGGTCGGTTTCCGCGAAATCCTGGTTGAAACGCAGGTGCTTCAGATCGAAGACCCGATGGCCCTCGACCACGTGATGGGCCTCCGCACCTGGGGACAGGCCGCCAGGGATGCTGACTTCCTGACTTCCGACGAGCTCGAGGCATGGAACCGGCTTTTCGACGAGTGCGTCAAGACCCGACGATTCATGTGGGGAGTCACCTTCTTCCTTACCGGGGCCACCAAGCCGGGCCTCTGATGCCCCTCCACCGGTTCTCCTCCCGGCCGGGCCGCGAGTTTCAGTGAATTTTCCGCGAGTCCTCCTGACGACTTCGATCGGGCCCTTCCCTTCCATGGACGGGGCAAGCGTCAACGACATCCACGGCAGCCGGATGACCCACGGGCAGGGCATCTTCATGCAGCGAAGCTATTATCCCCCCCTCCAGTTATACCTTCTTGCCCAGAACATCCGGGCGACCACGACTGTTCTCGAGAACCCGACCCCGGACTTCTTCGAAGCCGAGCTCCGGAACGGAGCCAAGCTCCGGAACGGAGCCAAGCTCCGGAACGGAGCC
>CAYRYU010000093.1:0-15347 GCA_964428355.1 uncultured bacterium | reverse complement strand
CGAGCTCCGGAACGGAGCCAAGCTCCGGAACGGAGCCAAGCTCCGGAACGGAGCCAAGCTCCGGAACGGAGCCGAGGTCCGGAACGGAGCCGAGGTCCGGAACGGAGCCGAGGTCCGGGAAGGGTATGACTTCGTTGGAATAACCTTTCCGCCGATTTTCCTCGACAGGGTCCATCAGATGTGCCGCATGATCCGCAGTATCTCCCCCCGGACAAAGATCATTCTCGGCGGCTACGGAGTTTTCTGCCTGGAGGAGAGCGTCGGACGTGGTCGGGAGGTCAAGCTTCTCGCAGACCACGTTTGCCGCGGGGAAGGGGTAAGGTTTCTCCGAACCATCTTGGGGGAACCGGCCGACCGCCCGATTTCGGAAGATCTTCCTCTCAACCAGACCTACTTCATGGACCAGCCTGCGGCGAAGCTGTTCAACCTGGCTTCGTCCCTCGGCTGCAACAACCGCTGCGAGTTCTGCGGAACCTCTGCTTTTTTCGGCCACCGGAAGACATACCTCATGACACCGGAACAGCTCTGGGACCAGATCAAGAAGAATGCGCTTTCGGGGAAGGCTATCGCAACCTGGATCTACGACGAAGACTTCTTCGATCCCCCGGAGTTCGCCCGGGAACTGCGTCAAATCATGAAAGCCGATCGCTCGGTTCCCAGGCACCTTGTTAATCTCGGGACCCTGGGAAGTGTCAGGAGCCTTTCCGGGTTCGGGATGGAAGAGTTCCTCGAAATGGGTCTGAACCATATCTGGATCGGGGTCGAGTCCAAGTTCTCAACGCTCCCCAAACGTCAGGGCAGGGACATCCGGGAGCTTTTCGCCGCCTTCCACTCCGCCGGAATCATGACGATCGGCTCCTTCATCATCGGGCAGGACTGCCAGACCCCCCACAACATCGAGGAGGACATAGGGTTCTTTGCCGGGCTGAACCCGACCTTCACCCAGATAACGGGGATCCTTCCCTGCCCCGGCACGGATCTCTGGCGAAACCTCGAAACAGAGAAACGTCTGGACGACTTCGACCGCGTTTCCTGGGACGACTACCACATGTACACTCCTCTTTTCCAACCGAAGAATTTCCAAAAAAGTGACATACTTCCCCTGATCAAGCGTGGTTACTCGAAATCGTTCGAGACGAGCGGGCCTTCGATCCTGAGAGCCCTCGATATCCATCTGAACGGCTTCGAGACCTGCACGGGTTCAAGGAATCCGCTTATCCGGGCACGGGCACCGTATTTCGAGGAAATCTGCCGTCAGATCTATCCCGTCCTGTTGGCGGTGCAGGCCTTCGCCCCCTCCCGGGAGGTTGCGGCCAAGGTCGATTTTCTGAAACGCCGGGCGAAGCGGCTGTTGGGGAAATCCGGCCTTGCCGGCCGGCTGACGTCGCTGGCGGCCCTGGCCGGGGGAGCCATCCTCAAGATCCGACCCCGGTTCTTGGAGAGGAACATCCATCCCGTGAACCGGAAGCGGGTTTTCTCCACGATCCAGCCCTGATTTTTCCGGAAATCCGGGTTTACTTTTCGGATCGGCCATATTATTTTCACACTGTATGGACGCGGATTCTTTCGACACGAAGGACCTGGCGGCACCGGTCAAGTCCTTCCGGCTTTTCGCATTGGAGCGCGCCATGCAGCTTCCACCCACCGAATCCCTTCTCGGGGAGCTCCAGGCGAGACAGGAACTGGAGGAGGACGAGGAATGCCGAATCCTTCTCAAACATGTTGTTACCACGCTCCGGAAGAAGATGGAAAAGTCCTATTCCCCACCCCAGGCTCAGGGAACCGAGGGATTCGAAGCCGCATTCGCTTCGGCCGACGTCGCTTCCCGGCTGGAGATGCTCGAATCCCTTTCCCGACAGACGGTTACCGTGCTTTCGCCAATCGCTCCCAGGCTTCTAGAAGGGGAAACGGATGCCTTCGCGGCGGCAAAAATCATCAGGGTCTTCCACCGTTCCTGGCCCCGGGACCGGTTGAAGGACCTTTGCAGCCGCCTCTTTTCGGCGAGCCTTTCGGTCAGGATTGCGGTCCTCGAGGCATTGACCGTGATTTCCCCCGACCTTCTCACCCGGGATTTTCCAAAGCTCCTGACCTATCCCGACCCCCGGGTCAGGGCTTTGGCGATCAGGGGCCTCAGTGCGATCGACCCCGAAGAAGCCCTTCTCCACCTGGAAGCTCTTCTCATGTCTGCCGATCCCTCCGACAAGCGGGCGGGGCTCCAAAACTGCCTTCTCCTTCCCTTTCTCTCGATCAAGCCTTTGTTGCTGAAGTTCCTCGCATCGGAAAGCGATGTTTCAATGCTCGGTCAGGCCGGAGACATACTCCTGACCAATCCGGATCCCGAGGTCCCCTACCATCTCTGGGAAACGGTGGAACGATCGGAAGGCGCAAAGAAGCAAGCCCTCCACGCACTCGTAACGGGAATCTGCTCACTTCTCGGAAAATCGGGAGTACTTGGGGAAGGATACAAGTCCTATCTCGAAACCCTCCAAACCTGGGTCCGTCAGCGGGCGGGCACGCGGTTCGTCCAGGAATGCGTCATGCGTTTTTCCGAACAGGATTCCTTCGCCGATCCCGAGTTCGAGTCCCGGGTCGCGGCCGAACTGGAAAAACCATGGATAGTGGGGGCTTTCAAGGAAGCCATCGAGTGGCGGATCTCGGATTCCGCCAGATCCAGGATACGGGAAGTTCTGGACCGGCGATCCAGCCAGGCTCCCCAAGCGACTTCCCCCGTCATTGAGGATTGGGTGAACCTCCCCCATGACGCGAAGATACGCCGCATTGGGCTCCTTGGGGAGGCCGAATGGGGACACGAAGGGGAGCTGGTGCGGGCGCTCGCCCGGGATGGCGCGACCCCACCCGAAATCCGGGCTGCCGCAATCCGAGCCATGTTGCGGATGAACGAGGGTGGGCTTGGGGAAGCCGTCCGACCGCTCCTCAAGAACCCTCATCCAGGGCTTGTGATAGTGGCCCTCGATTACCTTTCCCGTTTCGATCCGGATTTCCTGTTCCCGTTACTCGGGAAGTTCCTCAACTCGAATGACCCCAAGATCCGGACCTGCGCACTCAGGATACTCAAGCGATTCGACTCCACCCAGGCGCTTTCGACCTTTCGGGCGATGCTTTCCGCGAGAAGCCCGAGGGAAAGGAGCCTCGCTCTTGCGTACGCGATCCATTTCGATTTCCCCCTCATCCGAGACACCCTTGCTGCCTTCCTTGTTACCGGGATCGAGAAAGGCCTCCTGGAAACAGGGTTGTATCTTTTCCAATCTAACCCGGATTTCGAGAACCTCTACTGCCTATTCGGGCTCGGGAAAGCCCTCGACCCGGAAGGTGCAAGTCTCGCGAAAACCGTCCGGGAGCACACTTTTTCGTCCCTCGCCAAGACCGGCCTGTTGAAGGACCGCGATCCCGCCTCCCTCGAAAGGGAGTTCGAAGCCAGGTGGCAGAAGGAGCAGGCCCGAAAGGCCGTTCCCCGGCCCGCATATGCCTACTCACCTCCGGAACCCCGTCTCATTGACAAGCTTGGAGCGCTAACGGGCTCCCTGGGGGAATGGCTTCTCAGGCCGGCACGGCTTGCCGTCGTTCTCGGAGGAATCATCTTCCTCTGCATCATCACGCTCTGGTCGGGCACGGACCAACCCGAAGCACGAAATCCCCGCCAGGGAGCGGTTCTTTCACAGAGCGTCCAGGTCCGCGGAACGATCCTGACCAGCGATCCCAAGAGCGGAAGATGCCTTCTGCGGACCGATTCGGGGCTCCAATTCGACCTGTCTCCCCGGTCGGAAGGTTTCGGAGCCCTCAAGCAGGGAACGAAGGTCACCGCAACCCTGCTTCCTTTCAGGGTCTCCTCCAACAACCGGATACAATGCAACATCCAATCCCTGAAAAGGGAGAAGCCCTGAAACCGGTGACGTGTTTTTGGCCGTGGAATATGGTAGAAAGATCTAGACCGACGGGGGAGGGAGCGCAGAATCGTGGAAACTTTCGAGGTCAGGATCGAGCGTGATCAGGGGATTCCCGTGATCCAGGTCTCCGGATACTTCAACGAGACCACAGGCCAGGAGATCAATGACAAACTGGATCCCCTGATGAAGGATGGGGCCTTTGCCTTCGTCCTCGACCTCTCGAAGACCGAGGTGATCAACAGTCCGGGCCTTGGAAAGCTCCTGGACATCACCTTGAAGATCATTGACGATTTCAAGGGGATGCTTTTCATTTGCGGGGTCGATAGGCTGAAACGTTCGGTTCTCACGATGATCGGCGTTCTTCCCCTGGCCCGCGAACTTCCCGATCGGGCTCAAGCTCTCGAACAAGCCCGTTCAACCCTTCCCCCCGCCCGCTGACCGGTTTGTTCCGCCTCAACCAGGTGTCCAAAATGGATGCGGTCACCCACCCCGGGTTTACCACAAAGAGACAAAGCTCACGAAGGCCACAAATTGGGGAAGTTGAAGAAGCTTGTTTTCCAGGGACCCTTCGTGAGCTTGGTGTTCTTCCAGGCTTTGGGGTGATCTCCCATGGGGGAGAATTGAACGATTGCTCAGGAATTCGAAGATTCCGGAATTGAATTGGAACGATTTGGAACCCAAAATCGTATGCTGTGATTGGCCGAAGATATCATCCGGGAGGAATAGATATGACACAACGCTTTCTCCGAAGATCCGCTTTGGTTTTCATGCTGGTTGCCATGTCCCTGACTCTCACAGGTTGTTCCGAGGTTCTGGATGGTGTGCTCAAGTTCGTCAAGAGCGTTGTCACCACCGTCAAGGACATCTTCTCGAAGGTCTCCTCCACGGTAAAGACGGTCAAAGATGCTGTCAACACCGGAAAGGACGTGGCAAAAACCGTCAAGGACATCACGAGCGGAAAAAGCTCGGTAGGCTCGGGTTCGAAGAAGGGGGAAGGAATGCCTCCCCCCGATGACGAGGTTGACGATTCCGGTTCTTCCTCCCCGAAGGGAACCGCCTCCAAAACCGGCACTGGAACCGGCTCCAAGACGGGCCTGACGGAAAAGGATGCCGATTCGGGTATGTCCGGAGACCTGGACGCGAAAATCGCGGCTTCGAAGAAGAACGTCGACGCCAAGATCCAGGACCTCAAAAACCTTCTGAAAACCGACCTTCCTTCCGGGGCCAAACTGGAAATCGAGAAGGTCCTTTCTGGGATGGAGTTCCTCAAGTCACAACTGACCGACCTGGGAGACCAATCACCCGAGGCGGAGACCGCCAGCGAACTGGAGCGCCTCCAGGGTGAATTCGGGGACTGCGAGAAGTATTTCAACGGACTCGTTGCCAGCGCGAAAGCCGCGGTCGAAACGATCGAAAACGTGGCGGCTGGAGCCGAGAAGGTCGTGAAAACCGTCAAGACGTGGGTCGACCGGCTAACCGGCGGGGGTGCTTCCGGGACATCAGAACCTTCCACCCAGGATCTCGAGAAGGACGCCGGGAAGATGAGAACCTACCTGGAATACTGGATCGAAAAAACCGCCACCATCATCAAGGAACGGCGGACCGAGATTTCCAAATTCCCTCCCGAGAAGAAAGAACAGGCAAAAGAGCTTTCCGGAATGCTCGACGAATGTGAAGCACTCCGCAAGGAGTACCAGGACCTCCTTTCAAGCCTCGAGAAGTGCGGATTCAGCGAGAAGGAGCTCAAATCCGCCAAGGCCCGGCTCGACGGAATCAACGAAAAATGGCTCGAGATCAAGGCCCGGTATGACAAGACCCTCGAGGAAGCCGGTGGGACTTCGGCTTCGCAGCCAGCCGATCGCTACAAGGCTGCATGCAAACTCCTCCGGGACGCATGCGATAAAACGGCCGCGATGAAGAAGGACCAACTTTCCCCTGCTCAGATCAACGATTTGACCCGCATCGCAAGCCGGATCCAGGATCTGGAGAAGGAGCCCCAGCCGAAAATGCTCGATGAAAAGGGAAACGTGAACCCCAGGTTCACCGAGCTGCATTCCCTTCTCAAACAGTTCACCCAGATCAACGCGGCCACCAGGATATCGGATTCCGACATCTCCTATGCCGCACAGTTCTGGAACATGGACCGGACCGACAAGATCGACCCCAGGAACGTCTCGAAGAAGGATATAGACAACCTTGTCCAGAACGGATATCTGGGAAAAGCCCCCGAGTTCTGGAGCGAACTCCACCAGACCACGGCCAAGGGGGCAAAGGGAATTGAATAGGGTTCCCGCCCCCAACCCCGGAACCGGGGGAGGCAACCACGTTGCAGCCTCCCAGGGATAGAACCTCCCCCGACCCGGCTCTCGTTCAGGGTTGCCGGAAAGGGGACCGACGGGATCTCGAAACCCTTGTGGAAAGAAACCTGCCCGTCCTCTTCTCCTTCTTCCGGACACTGTCGGTTCCGTTCCCTTCCGTGGAAGACCTGATACAGGAAACCTTCGCCAAGGCGATACAGAATTTCGACCGGTACGACCCATCGAGGCCATTCACCTCCTGGCTGTTGACGATCGCACGAAACACCCTGATCGACGAGCGCCGACGCTCCGGCAGAGTGCCGCATCCCGCCGATTCCGCGGACATGGCGGCCGTCACCCACGTCGAGGAGGAGGTCGTCCGGCGTGACAGCGTCGAGCAGCTTCTTTCGGCACTTTCCGAGGAAGAAAAGAGCCTTATCGAGCTGAAGGTATTTGCCCGGTTGTCCTTCCCCGAGATCGCGGAGGTGACCGGGGGGAATGAAACCACTCTCAGGGTCCGGTTCTTCAGGATCATGAGGCGCCTTCGGATCTCAGGAGCGAAAAACGATGATGATCAAGCCTGATCCGGAATGCATCCGGTTTCTGGACGAAACCGTCGGCGACATCCCGCCCACCGAAGCCGGGAAAGCGCACCTGACCGTGTGCGGTTCCTGTCGCGAGCTCAGGACGACCACCGAACGGCTCCAGACTGCGCGCACCGCATTTCCCCCGGCTTTCTTCTCGGGAATGAAAGATCGCATCGTCGGTTCCCTGGCAAGCGCCCCATCTTCCCCTGAACCAGTACCTCGTCCCACATTCCGGTTTACCGGAATCGCCGCGTTCGCGGCCGTTTTGCTGATAGCGATCTTCGTGGGACATTCGATTCACGACTCCAACCGTAAACCCGGGTCCGGCGAAGGAGTGGGGAAATCCGAGATCGTGGTTCCGAGGGGAAGCCGCTCGACATGGGATTCCCCACACGGATATCACCTCGACCTGGCGGGGCCTGCCAGGATCAAGCTTCTGGACCATGGAATCGAAGCTTCGGAAGGGGACATCACCGTGACCGTCCAGCCTTCCCCGCAAGGGTTTACCCTCCGCACTCCGCATGGTATGCTCGAGGTGCTGGGAACGAAGTTCCGATGCCTCGTAGATTCCCAGAAGACTTCGGTCGAGGTGTTTTCCGGGACGGTTCGGGTCGTCCCCCGCGAAGGGGATTCCTTCACCCTCCAGGCCACCGAAAAAGTCGATCTCGTTCCTTCCCTTGCGCCGAAGGGAGGAACGCAACCCATGCCTCCGCCAGACGTTGAAGAAAACAATCGCTGAAACCCATCCGAGCCCGCAGCCCCGGTTTGAAGGACGGGGAGGGTTCCACTCCGGGCCGCGAGGGTCGATCATGTTCTTCGTTCTTCTGGCACTGTCGGTCCTCGGGGCGCTGGCGGTTGCTTTCCACCTGTTTTCGCGGCAGGCGCAAGCGACGGCGTTCAGGTTCGAGCAGAAGGCGATCACCCGCCAGATAGCGGAAGCCGCGAGCGAAGAGGCTTTCATGCGTTTCTACCAGGCCACTTCGGATACGGGGACGTCGGAGGGGAAATGGATGACGGGAACGCGCAGCGGAAAGCTCGCGATCCAGGTCCCCACCACGACCCAGTTTTCCCCTTCTCTAGTCAGGCTGGATTGCGTTCCCGAGATCGAGGCCTGGGCACGTTTCGTCGACTTCCGCGATGTGGACAGCCGGGGAACGAGGTATCCCCCCAACGAAGGCGTGGGAACAATCGAGTTGGGCGTGACGGCAAGGCTCCGGTCCCTCTCGGGAGGAGGGAAGAAGCCTCCCGTGGCCGTATGCACGATCCTGCGGCACCATGATTTCAAGATTCTGACCATAGTCAGCCAGAGGGACAACCGTCTTCCCCGCACCTCTTACGCCCAGAACTACGTTCTGGACTATGCCCTTTTCGTACGGAGCGGGTTGCTCGAGTTCCGCCGCGGCAAGGGAACCTCGATCAATCCGGGTGATATCCGGATCTCGATATCCCAGGACGAGCTTTTCAGGACCCCGGAAAAGCTTGGCAAGGTCTTCTTCGGAGGAACATCCGACCCGAATGGGCAATCCACGGCTGGAGCGGACGAAACCCCGAAGGGGAACCTCGTCTTCCTGAACATCGCCGAGGCAAACAAGGCCCTGGTCCCAACGTTCGACAAGGAGGGTTTCTTCCGTGTCGGCCTGGATGACTGCCTTCTGCTCTTCCCGAAGTTCGGAAAGTTCCGGGACTACCTGAAAGGGATGGAAGGAGTGTTCAGCGCCAGAAACGTTCCTCTCGTGAGGGACGAACAATGGTACAAGAGCTCTCCCGCCGCACAGCTTGAACTTTCGGCGAAAAACGGTGTCCTGGCAGCCTCGAAGGGGGCGGAGGAGAATCTTCTTCCCGGCTTGAATCTCATTTCCAAAGACCCCGCCGTCGCCGCGATCCCGGCGAATGCCGAGAACGTCTTCGAGGGCGCGGTCAGGCAGAGGTTCCTCTCCTTCGTCCACTTCTACCTCGATGTCTCGAAGGTGAGTGATTCCGAGTCCGACCAGGTCCAGGAGTGCCGGGAAACCAAGATGCCCTGTATCCCGCTTTCTGACCCTCCCCCGCGAGACAAGGACGTCAAGGCGTTCTGTGAAGGTCTCAAGTCGCTCGAGAAGAAGGTTCCACCGGGGACTCCTCCCCTCGTTTCGCGTTTCAACGCCGATTTCCTCCTCAAAGGCGGACAACAGGGACCGACCGCGGCGGTTGGGGAGACGTTCAAGAACCCGCCTCCGGCCTTCTTCAGCTACAAAGGCCAGAGCGTCGATATCACGGCCGGAGGCCTCGATTCGATACCCTTCCGCCACGTGAACCTCCGGGCCCGGGATCTGGTTTCCCAGGAGCAATTTGAAAGGCTGGGCTTCTATGACCCACGGGAGGGGACGCTCAACCTTCGCGGAATCATCCGTGTCAATGCCTTTCTCGTCCTCGGTGACCCTGCGATTCCCAGATTGAAGGTCAGGGGACGTGGAGTGATAATGGCCAAGGGGTTTCGCCTTCTATCCGGGATAGAGAAAGACCGTTCGAACGGAGCCGATCCCATCTGCGTCCTGTATGCCAGGGACGAGCCGATTTTCGTCGAAACCGGGGAGCCGATCCAGGCATCCCTCATCGCCATGGGAGGCGGAAGCAACTATCTCGGCCTTCGTCCATCGAAGCCCCTGAAGCTTTTCGGAAGCCTCGCGGTGGATTTCCTCGAAACCGGGCAATGGTCGACCGCGGGGGAAAACACGCTGGAATACGATCCCGTCCTGAAGGCGCCTTCCGAAAACCTTTTCCAGATCAACATTTCGCGTTGGGTAACATTCCACCGGGTCGAAGAGAGCGATCCAGAGGGAAAACCCGAGCCATGAGCACGAAAAGGCACGAAAAGCGCGCATTCACGCTCGTGGAAATCCTGGTCGCGATGATCTTCCTCTCCCTCGCACTCCTTGCTTTCCTCTGGATGAACCAGGCCTCGAACAAGGGGGCAATGGACGCATACTACGAATTCACGGCGCTTTCCCTCGCAATGGAACCGATCGAAATATTCCGGGGTCTTGGGTTCGAATGGCTGAAGGAATACGGGAAGTCCATTCCCATAAACCCCGAGTATCCGCTGAAGACCTGGACGCAGGTTTCGGATACCTCCGATGCAGATATATCGCGCCCCTCGGAGGTGACCTTTTTTTCCCGCCATATCGAAGTCGACAATCTGCCGGTCCAGGAAAGCCCCCAGGGAATGAAAATCACCGTGTCGGTCCGTCCCGCAGGACAGAACCGTGTGATGGCCTGGCTTTCCCGGAGCGAGATTCAGGTTTCCGTCCTCCTTTTCGAGAGGCCGCCATGAAAAGAACCGCCAGGGGAACCACCCTCGTCGAGATCATGGTCGTGGCGGGCTGCCTCGTGCTGCTGATCGGACCGATACTCGCGGTCATGCGATCCGGAGCACGAGTATCGCGAAAAGGGCTGATACAGATCGACACCACGCTGGAAGCCCGCCGCGTCATTCAACAGGTCCACCAGGACCTGAAGAACGCATGCCTGGACACGAGCGCTCCCCAGGCCGACACGAGAGACATCGCCCTGGGGGATTTCTGCGACGAGAAGGGCACCGCTCCGATGTTCGAGTTTTCCTTCTATTCGTTTCCACTTCAAGGCGGAATCCAGGAGATGGTCAAGTCGACCGGGCCGACGACACCCTCTCCGCGTCTCGCAAGCCGGATCACCTATCGCTTGGAGAAGATTCCAGGAGACTCCCCGGGAAAGCCATCTCTCCTGGCCTTGGTCCGGGAGGAAAAGCTCAATCCCGCCCACCCTGACGCCGGGGCCCTTCCAGATGGGAAGCGGACCCATATCCTGACGAAACGGTTGAACTATTTCCGGATCCAGCCCCACGAAATCCTTACCCAGGACAACAAATCGGACCCGCAAAAGACCCGGGGCTACTTCTGGGTAACCCTCCAACTGAGGGACTTGCTTCCGGAAACAGATCCGACAGAGCTCCAGAACCCTGATTCGGTCCTTGCCCGAACGAAAGGCATCGTCATCGCCGACTTCTACGATGTCGTCTATCCCGAGTATTTCAATGCCTACTCCCGCCAACCGAGGGCAGTACGCAACTGGCACTCCGTCATTCAGGGGCCATAGCCCCAGGGCCATAGCCCCAGGGCCGTAGCCCCAGGGCCTCAGCCCCGGGGGCGTGACCGCGGCAGGCGGGTCCAACCGGCTCAGGTCCTTTCGACGCAGAGAACGGTGAAGTCGTCTGGAAGCGGGGTTCCCAGTTGAACTACCGGATGGTTGAACAGGATGTCCTGGCAGGACTCTTCGACCGGAAGGCGTGGACGGCCGGCGATGAATTTCCCCAGCCGGTCGAATCCCGACTCTTCATCCTGGTGGGAGCCAAGGGATTCGGCCAGCCCGTCTGTGTAGAATACCAGCTGCTCTCCGGGAAGTAGCGGCCTGGTTACAGGCTTGACGTTCAACTTCGGCCGGACCCCGACCGGAAAACCCTGAGACGTGATCATCTCCATCCCGCCTGCGGGAGTCCGAAGGAAGGGAAAGGGATGGCCGCAGTTGAACAGGATCGCTTCGTGTGTCCGGGTGTCTATCCACAGAGCAGCCAGGGTGATGAAGAGCTTCTTCTTCATCGTTTCCTCGATCACGGAGTTGAGGTTTTCCAGGATGGCGAGGGGGGGATGGTCGAGCCTGGTCAGGGCGTTAACAGTGGCTTTCGACATGGCCATCACAAGCGAAGCGGGGACCCCGTGACCGGTCACATCCCCGATGATGACGAGCAGGCGATCCGAGCCGTAGGAGAGGTAGTCGAAGTAATCCCCTCCCAGGTCTGTCGCGGTACGGGAAAGGCCGAAAACCCGGTATCCGTTGAGTTCCAGGACCTTCTTCGGAAAGAGCTTTTCCTGGATCTGGCGGCCCAGGTTCATTTCATGCAGGCCATCGAGCATCCGGTTGAACATCAGCGAAAGGTCTCCCAGTTCGTCGGGATCCGAGGCGGGGACCCGGTGGCGGAAATCCTGTTCCCGGACGGCGGTTATCCCTTTTCCCAGGGCTTTGATCGGCTCGAGCACCTTTCTGGCAAGGAGGAGCCCGAGGGCGGAGGTGAATCCGAAGCTGAGCAGGCCGAAGGCGAACAGCTGCCACCGGAGGGTGCCCAACTCGGATAACACCGGGGAAAGCGGTTTCAAGGCGAAAAGGCAGTGGTTGCCAAGAACATTTCCGGGAAAGTCGCAGAGGAAAGCGCGGCCGCCCTTGTAGTTCACCGTCTGGAAGGAAAGCCGGCGTGTCCGCAGGGAGTTCCGGATGAAGGCCCAGGCGTCCCGGGGAAACCTCTTGGGAGGGTGCATGCGAAACGAGAGGCGGAGAGGTGGCATCCTTCGCGTTCCCGGGCGGAACCGCTTCCTATCCACAGGCTCGTGGAAATTGAAGGCGACGGTGAAGATCTCGGACCCGTCCTCGGCGGGTTTCAAAGGGATTCCATGGCTCAGATAGAGCTTGATGAGATCCTCCTTTTCCCAGGCGACGAAAAGGATGTTTTCCGCCTCCCCCCTCGAGTTGCGAAGGATATCGGCAAAGAAGAACCATTGTGCGGGGCCGAGTTCGATGGGAAAAACCTTTCCCATGTTCTCGGTGAGATCGTCCAAAAGCCGCCAGTTGGTGTCCTTCGCAACGGTTTCGGCGAGAAGCTCGTTTTCGAGGGCACCCTTGTCGACGGCATCGACGGAAACCTCCCCGCGCACGTTTTTCAGGACCTGCAACATGAAACTCTTGATGATCCTTCCAGCGCTGCCGAAAGTGGTCCTCGATTCGTAATGAAGCATGGTCTCCCGCCCCCGGCGATCGATCATCATCGAACTCCTCGCGAGGTTCTTCCGGCAGAAGGCCGAGATCTCCTTCCGGAGGCGGTCCACCCCCCCCGGAGCTTCGAGGTTGGTCCTGCCAAGGACTTTCAAGATCCGGTCCTTGCACATGCGTAAGGTCGTGGGAAGCTTCGAGTCCAGGGTGCGCAGGTTGGCAACCAGCTTCCGATGCGTTTCCTGGATGATCGCGTGCCGACGTTCCTGCAGATACACCCCGCCGGTCACGGCCAGAATCGCGAGGGGAAACCCGGCTGAAAAGAGGAACAGAAGCAGGAGTTTCCACCTGATCGAGACGTAGGGAAGGTTCTCTGGATTCAGGAAGCAGATCGCCATAACGAAGGAGAGGAAAAGGAAGATGGCCGCGAACCTCCGGAACATCGTCAACCAGGCTTCCGAATCATTCTGGGAATCATCCCGCTCGGCGGCCAGAAGGCGGAAGGAATCGTCCAGCATCATGACGGACCATTGGAACCCCCCCTCGAGAAAGTGATCCTCTGCTTCGTTCTCGAAGCGGACGGCGACCTTCTCAGCAAGGGACTTCTCTCGCTCACCTCCCCCTCCGTCGACTTTCATGGATGAGTAATCGACGAGGAAGGTGGAAACCCGCCCCGTCTGGGGCTTGGCGACCCAGCTTTTCAACCCCATCATCGGCCTAAGGCCCCGGCGATGGACATGCGCGAAAAGGGCGAACCCGTCGCTGAGGTGGTAGAAGAACCATGATTTGGAAGCTTTCTTGGAAGTCCTTTCCCACCCTTCGCCCGAAAGATCGACACTCTTGTAGACCGATCCGAGATAGGTCTGGATCATCCCCTTGTTTTGGGCGATCTTTTGCACGATGGCCTCCGACCAGGGGTCCACGGAAAACTTTTCGCGCAGGATTCCAAGGATCTTCTCGGCAACCGCCCGGCCCAGGACGGGAGGGTCCCGTGGGATGAGCCTGTCATTTCGGTCGAACACGAGAAAAGTGAAGAGATCGGGGTATCTCTTTTCGAGGATCCTGACCATGGGAAGAAGCCAGCGAAGCGGATCGGCTTTCTTTTCGGCTTTCCGGGCAAGCTGCATCAGGGTTCCCCTCAGGAAGATTTCTGGGTCGCTGAGCTTGGAAAGCCGGACCAGATGGTCATCGAGTTCCTGGAACCGCTCCTGACGGCGGTTTTCCTGGCCCAACCGAAGCAGATACCGGATGGCGAAATCGATTGTCGCGAGCGGGAGTGCGCTGAGGAGGATCACGATCCCCAACGTCCGGCCAATCCTTCCAACCCTATCCATCACCTTCATCCACCACTCTGGTTCGCATTATACCAATCGCAAGAAAGAGAAGGGTTATCGAATCGCCTCCCCATCACGGGAATGATTTCCATTTTGCCAAACCGGGTCCTGTGGTCAGCAGTTTGTAGAGAGGCGGGGAGAGATAAACCCCGGAATGCCAGCCACCCGTGATGTTGCTGTTGAACTCGATCCAGGCCGTCTGACGGTTGCGGCGCGTTCCGTGTCCGAGTACGAACCAGAAAGGGTCACCGCTCGTCCGGTCGACCCTGACGACATAGCTCTGGTGAGGTCCTTCATGATTGGGGGCGTAGGGAGTCAGGTTGCCGAGAGCCTGGACGATTTCCCTGATCTTGGCTCTGTCAGTGATTTCGATTTCCAGGCAAACCTTTGCGAAATCGGGGTCACCCGGACCAAAAGCATAGTGGCCACGTTCCAGGTCGAAAAAGGACACCGCCCGAACCTCTTCAGGGGGGAGGTTGCGAAGATACCCAAGGAACCTTACCTCCCGGATCCCCTGGAAAAGAAGAAGGAAGAATAGGAACAGGAAGAAGGCTCCCCCACCAAGTGCGAACCTCTCCTCAATCTTCCCTCCTCGGAGCAGCTTGTAGAAAATGAAGATGAATCCGAGACATATCAGCGGAGGGAGATATGCCTGGGGAGCTGGGATCGGAAACATCGAAAGCGGCTTCTATCCGACGGGCATCCGCTGCCTTGCGATCCGCGAGATCTGATCCCGGAGGCGGGGGGCCATCAAAAAATCCAGAACGAAAGTCCCTACGGCATAGGGCAGGATCGAGGAAAAGCCCTTCCCGAAAAGGGCGCACAGGAGGCCGCTCATCACCACCACCTCGTTGAGTGCGAAACAGACAAGATTGGTGACGCCCAGGTAAAGGACCAGGGAAAACAACCGGCGCTCCGAATCGGATAACCTGTTCACCTTTTCCTCACCGGGGCTGCCCTTCGCAAAAGCCCCGACCGCAAGACGCGCAGCGTCCGGTGGAACCGTCAGTACAAGGGCAAGACGCTGCGGGGCCAAACGGAAACGCCGGAAGAACACCGAGCCGGCGGCTGATATCACGGCCAGGAGGAAGGCAGCCTGGAAAATGATCCCATGTGCTTCTGGCAACTTGATCTTTACGAGGTTGTTCAGGATGTAGGCCAGGAGCACATAAACGGCGGTACAAAGTATCATTGCGGCCCAGATCAAGAGCTGGACTCTGTTCTGCGTCCTGAGCAGCCCCTCGAAATCCTCGCTCCAGTCAATCGCCATTTTTCCCCCGCAATCGTTTGATACGGATGATCGAGAAAGTCCTGGGCATGAGATTCCCCCTTCACTCCAGTCCAAAAACATGACCGTCCCGGTCGGGGATGGATGAAATCAGCTTTTCACCAGGGCATTATACCAGCATACGACTCCAGCCCGGCAGAATCGGCGAAAATCCCTGGAATCAT
>CAYRYU010000092.1:23915-28479 GCA_964428355.1 uncultured bacterium | reverse complement strand
CCAGGCAGACCTGGTCCGCATTTTCGGTTTGAACGCCATGAAAATCACGACTACCGGTTCATATCCCGGAGAATATCAGAACCGGAAGGAAAAGTGTTCCCACCGCTCCCAGAAGGTTGAAACCCATGTCCACGGCTTGGCGAAAGCCGGCTTCCTCGGTGGTGCGGGGCGGAGGAAGCGGGGAACCGGGTCCTCCATGATATCTGCAGACGATTCGTCTTTCCCCTCCTGAAGCCGTTTCGGCTAGAACGCATTCGGGAAAGAAGTTTTTCGCAGGGGCGAACAGGAGGCCATCACCGACCAGTCGTCCTCCGGATGCGGCATCCGAGGGGGAAAAGGGTCGAAGGTCTTCGGTTGGGAAGCTCGAATACGTTGCCCAGGCCCGGTCAACCTTCTCAACCTGTTCTAGGCAGGACCTTTGGACCCTCATGAATTCCGGGGGCCGGAAAGGGGAAAAGAAGGCCAGAACCCCGATTCCCCCAATGAAAAGACAGAAAGCCCGGAGAATGGCCTGCCCGGCGGATTTCCCCTTCTGGGGGTCCGGAAGTCCCGCGAAGCCCGAGCCGATGAGGAAGATTGCGAGATTGAGGGTTCCAAGAAGAAAGGGCTTGGAGGCGGAATTCGGGTCGGCCGTTATGTAAGGGGCCGCGAGCCTTGCCAGATTCAGAGAGTACAACCCCGCGAGAACCCAGAAAACCTGTGCCCAAACCTTCCCGCATCGGGAATTCGTAACCGAAACCGAACCATTTCGGTCTGGGTTGGTGGGTATCTTGGAAGGTTTCATGACACAGGTATAACATACGATGGCTTCGGGCTACCAATGACACCGATGTTCGTCATCCAGAAGAAGATCTGCGGTTTCTCCTCAAACAAGAGACCCCTCCCTTCTTCTGCCCTTTGGTCCAAAACTCAGGATCCTGTCACGAAGGTCCAGGTGTAGAACCTCGACAAAGGTCTTCCTTCGGTATCCCGGATCTTGTTGCTGACCATTACCAGGTATGCCTGGTTGGGTTCCAACGGAGAAAAGGGACGAAGAAAAATCGTTTTGCATTCGCGATCTGAGGAGATCTCCGTGGAAACGACCGATCCTTTTGCTGTCCTGAGGGAAATGGTCTCCTGGCTGACGCTCCGGGGGTCTAGGGCCTGGGAAAAAGAAAACCTGACAGTGGTGGAAACCGAAACCCCGCGTTGATTTTCGCCGGGGGACCGGTCAACCAGGCTCAACTCGCTCGACGTGGGAAACTCCGAGATGTCGTATGCCTGGGTCCGGTATTCTTCAGTCGTGTGGGCCATGAAATGGTGGTTTCCCGAAAGATAGATGGAGTAATTCCTGACCCGGAACGGCCCGCTTTTTCTCGTTGCCGCTATCTTCCTTCCGTCGAACCGGATGCGAACGAGATTTTTCCCGACCGAAAGCCGCAGGTCCTTTTCCCCCGGAAACTCGATGTCGTTGTTTTCCTTGTCGAGAATCTGTGCGGAATGCGTGTATCCCCCTGCCCTTGTCGTTTCGACCTCGACTCCGACTTCGAGGATGTCGAACTTTCCGTCCCCATCGGTGTCGACTCCCGCGTCTCCCTTGAATCCCGCCACGCGGATAGAATCATCGGGATCCACACTTTCCGTGTCCGGAGGGGGGCCTCCACCCGGGAAATCCGAACCGGCCAAATTCGGGGACATGAGAATCAATTCCAAAACGAGAAAAAGGAAGAATCCCCAGCCCCGCCCTTGGAAAGCCCTTATGCCTGTCATCCTGAACACCCCCCAGGAGTTTCCTTTCACCTGAAGAGTCTACAACATTCCTGCCGGACTTCAAAATCCCAGCTCCATCAGGCCCCCCGGCAATCGAACCGGCCGCATGGGGGGCTTCCATGTTAGAATGGTCTTCAAATTCTGTTTCGGGAGAGTCTGTGAGAGCCTTCATTTCGATCCTGGCCCTTTTCATCCTTTTCACCCTGAAAGCCAACGGTGCCGAAGACGCCGGATCGGTGATCCTGAGCCGGGACCTCGAGAAGCTCCGTGAGCTGGTCAAGGAGAATCCTGGAATTGGGGGCGATTTCGGGGTTCTTCCGATGGCTCCGATTCACCAGGCCGCTGTTAACGGCTGGAAGGAGGGCATCGAGGTTCTTCTTGGAGGAAAGGTTGACCCAAACATCCTTTCCAAGACCGGGGAAACCGCCCTCCATTTCGCGTGCAGCGAGGGGAATTCGGATCTGATCGAGGTTCTTGTGTCCCATGGGGCAAGGATTGACGGTCGGAATTCTCTCGAAATGACTCCTCTTCACATGGCCGCAAAGTATGGAAGGCTTGGGGCGGTCGAAACACTACTTCGGTTGAAAGCCGATCCCAATGCCAGGGACAAGGAGTATCGCACCCCCCTTCATTGGGCTGCCAGATTCGGGAAGGATGTCGAGGAGGAATCCTCCAACTTTTCCCTTGATCGAACGCAGTTCCGGAAATGCGCTGAGGTGCTTTTGGAAAACGGGGCGCAGGTCAACTCCCTTGACGACCTCGACATGTCCCCTCTGGCCAATGCGCGAAAGTTCTCTGGTCATTCGATGTCCTTCGACTCGCTCTACGGTGTCCTGAGCAAGGCGGGAGGCAAGGAGGAGTCCGCCGAGATTCTCGGGAAAGATGCGATCGACCTGTTCAATGCCATCGAAAAGGGCGACCTGAAGACCTTTTCCGGGATTCTCGAGAAATCCCCAGCTTTGGCCTTTGTCCGGAAGGGTGGGACGACACCTCTTCACAAAGCCGCATGGGAGAACCGGAAGGAGATGGTTGAGTTCCTTCTGGGCAAGGGTTTGGACATCGATTCGAAAAAGCGGGGTGGATCGACAGCACTGCACGAGGCGGCTTTTCGGGGTCACCTTGGAATCGCCAGGTTTCTCCTCGAGAGGGGGGCGAAAATCCAGGGGTTCGATCCGGACGCCACTCCGCTTCATTCGGCCACGACCATGAATCAGACGGAAGTCATCGGGCTGCTTCTCGAAAAGGGAGCGGATCCGAATTCAAGTTCCGAGGGCGGTCAGGGGCCGCTTTTCGTGGCCGCCCGTGAAGGCAGGGTGGAGGCTGCACAACTGCTACTGGCCCATGGTGCGGACATGAACCGGAAAGACCGCAACGGGTTCACTCCCCTCTCCATCGCCCGCGATTTTTCCCAGGAAGAAATCGTGACCCTTTTCGAATCCAGAGGGGCGACCAAGTAATCAGGCCTTATCACCGGCCATTTTCAGCGGATCGGGGTGTCGAAGCCTACATCGTCACCCGTCAGGTTGTCGTCGGTCCGGTTCGGGCCCGCGCTGTACCAGATGGGTGGGCTGTCGCTCGCTTTCCTGCACAACGGGGTTCCCCAAGGGTCGGAAAACCTGCGATCTAGACCAGCGCAATCGGCGAGGCGCTGTTCAAGGATGACATGCCGGCAAGACCGGTTCCGCCAAGCCTCCCTTGCCCGGATGAAATTCGGGACCATCAGTTGGAAAAGGAGCGGCCGGCTCAGATCGATTCCGCCGAGAAATTCTTTTGACGTGACGGTGTCCCATCTTGCCATCAGCTCGCCATAGGCCGCCAAAGGATCCCCCCCGACCAGCTCGAGAAGCCAGGTTCCCAGGGGTGCACGTCGGTAGATCTCGTGATAGGAACGTTCGATGAAGATATACTCCATGTGAAATGTCTCCTCCAACGAGAAGCGCATCCGATCCCCGCGCTCGGTTATCGCGAGGAGGGTGCGGGCCTCAGAGGCGGTGATCGCCTTCCTGTCGAGAAGCCGATGCCAACCGCCATCGGTCAAGGTCATGCCGGCGATCCCGACCATTTTTCCTATCAGGGTAGGGTTGGAAAGCTCGGAAAAAACGTTGTGACGTTCCATCGCCTTTGCCGCTGACAGCACGTCGAAAGCCGGATCGGCGGACCGGGCAAACAGGGTGAATGACGCCAGGAACCTCGCTCGTTCGCGATATCGGGGGAGGTTGAAAACATCCTGTTGGCTGCTGAATTTTATCGCCGACGTCATCAGGACATCCCAGTCCTGACCCGCGATTCCCGCTATTCCTGATGCCAATAGACTGCGTTGGTCGGACGTCAAATCCGAGAAAACGCTTTCATCAAGCGGTTTCAGTGCCCGGATGACCGTGTCCAGCCCTTCGCAGCTTTCGAAAAAAGGAAGAATCCGCGGGCATGAGGCGAGAAAAGGGTGTCGCCAGCCCATTATTCCCTCGGTGGACTGTTTCCCGTTCGGCCGCGTCCAGATGTCCTTATAGGCTTCGAGCACCCGGAAAAGGGCAAGGACGACAGGAACTACCGAAACTGCCAGCAGCAGTCCCGCCACTATCAGGAACCTGACAATCCGGGAACGGGCATAGAATGTCGAGATGAGCCAGTTCATCTTCATGCCTCCATTGCTTCATCGAGAGGGTCAGACGGCAGGTTGGAACAAGCCGTCGCGAAGAGAATTCCGAGACCGAGGAGAATTGTCGCAACCCAGGCAGTACAGCCGCTCAAAAGCCCCAGCAGGGACAAGCCACCGACCTGGATCGCCGCGACCGGGGCCTCCCCTTCGGTCAGGTCC
>CAYRYU010000092.1:5712-23815 GCA_964428355.1 uncultured bacterium | reverse complement strand
TCCGATGGCGCCATCAGGACCTGAATCATGGGGAGATCGAACGACTTGTCGAGTTCCAGGCAGATCAACGAAACGACGGAACAGGAAATCCAGATGGTCAGTGTCAGGATCGCGATCGGGCCAGACCATCGCCGGCCTAATGCAATCAGCTTTCCGGTCGGCGTCCGTATCTCTTTTCGTCGCGTCGTTGCCCTCATCACGAGTCCCGAGAGGAACTCCGACCCCCCGGCATCCTTCCTCATTTCGGCGAATGATTTTTCGAAGCCTTGATCGCTCATTTCTCAAACTCCTCCGGGAGGGCGATTCCCAGTTTCTCCTTTACCCTCGACAGCCTTGACATTACCGTTCCGATGGGAATCTCCAGTTCCGTCGCAATCTGCTTGTAGGAAAAGTCGGCTCCAAACCGAAGCGCAACCATCTCGCGTTCTTCGAGGGTCAGTTTCTCGAGGGCGTTTCTCAGATTGGAGCGAGACTCCTCTCTAATCATGAACTCCGCGTATTCCGGAATGAACTCGGTTGGAACGTGGGTTCGGATTTTCAGGAAGTTCCGGATCCGTCGCAGAAAACTACGCCGTGCGTTGAGCGCAAGGTTTCGTGCAACCCGGACCAACCAACCCTTCCGCTCGAAGCCTTCGTCGAGGAACCGGGGCTCGGAGAAAGCTTTCACGAATGTTTCCTGAAGCACGTCCAGCGTCTCCTCGGAATCGGCAATGATTGCGAATACGACGGAGTAGACCAGCCCCTGGTGGTGCCGGATCTCGGTTTCAAAAAGCCGGTCCCTGTGACACGTCTTTTCGGTGGTCGCTTCGTCTTTCATATGGGGTTCCAGATTCTATAACACCGCCCCCACCGAAATTATTCCAAAAATCAGCTCTCGGGACAGAAATCTGGTTTCCTGGGATTCCAATATCAAAGGTGCCTGAGTCCGTCCAGGCAAAAAAGAACCCGGAAGGAGGACCGAAAACCTTCCTTCCGGGTCGATATTGTTGAAGCTCAGGCTCTATGCGCCAGATGGGGGTCGGTTTTGGCTCACCCCTCCGGTTCGGCCGTGATCGGGATTTTGCGATACTCGAGGAATCCTTCGGGGGCTTTGTCCAGGTCACCCTTCACTCCCCAGATTTCTCCGTTGGGGCCCAAGGCGAAGGGTCGGATCACGTTCTTGGCCGCTTCGAAGTCGACGATTGCGGCAATCTTCCCGTCCGGTTTGCACCGCACGAGTTTGCGTGGTCCTTCGTAAGGGGCTTTTGGGAAGAAATCCAGCAGGATCTCCCCGCCGGGAAGGATGGAACATAATTCGGGGGGACAGGGGGCCTTAACCTCGAGGGTGACCGAAGGCAGCAGCTTTTCTTCCAGGTCTTCGCGGTGAAGGGTGACCTTCCCGGTTTCCTCCGCCCATTCGAGGAAGCTCAAAACCTCTTTCAGGTCGAGGTGGAATCCCCGGCCCTTGAACGGGATCTCCCTGACAAGGGTCCCGTCCTTTCGCAAGATGAACAGCTTTTCTGCACCCGAATCGGCGACATACACCCTGCCGGATGGGCCGATCTCAATGGTCTGCGCATCGGAAAAGGGGTTCTTCGGATCGGCCATTCCTCCGATCGTTTTGAGGCGTTTGCCATCGGGGCCGATCTGGATGACCTCCTGGGTGAGCCGGTCGATAATCCAGAAAGCGGCGCATGCCCCAGAAGAGTCGCCTTCGATGGCGAAATCCCCGAGCCACTGGGAACCGGTTCCGGGGACGGCCTGGACCACAGCCGGGGCGGTTCCTCCTTTAACGAGGGGGACAAGCCTCCCCTGGACTGAGTCAAGCACCCAGAGAGTTTTTCCAGACAGCCGGAAGGACAAGGGCCCAAGAGGAAGGGGAATTCCGATATACTCCGGGTGGGACCGTTCGTTGATGAACCCGACCATTCCGGGGCCCTTGCCGAACTCCAGGCGGAATGAGTCTTCGCCCGAAGCCGGGAAGCACAAAAGGAACGGGAGGATGGACAGGATGATCAGCAAATGGGGGAGCGCTCTGGGATCGGGGTTCATTTTCGTTCTCCGGGGTTGAGATTCGCTTTCTGACATTCAGGGCATCGGGGTCCAGCCAAGGTACTCCCCGCCGCACATGCTCAGCATTTTGCTCAGGGTAATTTTCTGGATTCCATAGAGGCCGCCGTAACCGGTGTTGGTCAGGACGTAGGGGTCACCGTTGGGGGCGTTCTCCCCGGTGGCGAGGAAGGTATGGCCGGCGGAGTTCGAGGATGTCGGCCCCATGAAAAACGCCGCGCCCATGGGGGGATTCTTGCCTTTGCTGAACTTCCGGCCGTTGTTTTTGCACTTGAGATAGGCGTTGTAGGCGGTGGAAGCGGCGAGGTCTCCGATCTTCCTACCCCAGGCGGTGGCGACGAAGGCGAGGCAGTAGTGGTTCCAGGCCGTGATGTCCTTGGAAGACTTGCCGTTGTTGCTGTTCACGCCCTTCTGCGTGCCGCCCTTCAGCTGGTCGAGCCCCCAGCCCACCGCGCCCGCTGCGGTTCCGTCGCCCGTCTTCTTGCCTACCGTTGCCTTGGAGGGGTTGAACCCGGAAGAAGAGGAACCCTGGGAAGGAGATGAGTTGCTCCCTGAAGTCGAATTGTTGCCTGTAGAAGTCTGACTTTGATTTCCTGAACTGTTGTTCGATGGTGTGCCCGCGCTCGAGTTGGTCTGCGGGGATTGTCGGGGAATATACCCGCCGGCCTCACAGCCGGGAGGATAGTTCACTTCGCACTTTCCCGAGGGAAATCCCTGGAGGGAAACGTAGTTCCGGTGGATGAAAGCCGTCCCGCCCTGGTATGAGATCTTGTAGAACTCACCTTCCACGCCCAGGATCTTGACTTTTTCTCCGTTGGTGAATCCTCCGATTACCGGCCCCCAGGGGTAGGAACGCACACGGAGGGTGGAACCCACTTCCACCGTTCCGTCGACGGCGGTGGCGAAGGTTCCGTCGGCCAGTTCACCTTTTGCAAACTTCTCCTTGTCTGCCGCGGAGAACGTTGCGATGGTCCCGTCGGTCGGGTCGTGACCTTCGAGGATTCCCTGCATGTTTCCGGGCTCCGCGGAGGCCGAGGTCCCGGAAGTGATGAGTCCGAAGGCTGGGAAAAGAACCAGGATGATGAAAAACAGATGTTGCGATTTCATGGATTCTCCCCCTCCTGTACTATCAGGTTTTCCAATATCTTACCCCATTCTTCCGAGAAGTTACAGGGACCATGGGATTGTGGTACCACGGGATTGTGGGACCACGGGATGGGAAGGTCCCCGAAATCTGCGGACCGATTCCTCGAACAGTGCCCCGTTTTTTGCATTTGTTATATCATCGAGTCGCATCAAGCCAGACCAACTGTCTCACCGAAAGGTCGCAGAAAATGTCGGAAAGGAAATCCCTCTTTTTTCCGGCAATTCTCATTTCTTTCGCCTTTTTCCTTTCCTTTCAAACCGGTGTTCCCTGAGTCTTCTGGACACCCAGGACTTCCGGTTCTCTTCCCCCCTGAACGGATTGTCTGTCCCGGTCAACAAGGTGATCGGGGAAACCCTTATGATGATTTCGTCTGCGGAAACGGCTCCATTCACCCGGGTTGGAAGCTGAGATGATTTTCAGGGACGCCGTGAAATCGTCCATTTTTCCTGCCAGGTGGCTGTGCTACAATGGAGGTCCGGAGCATTTCTGGTGAAAAGAGAATTTATGATCTCGGTTCCAGTTGAAGGGGCCTTCCATGGCAGCTGCTGAATCCTCCTCCCGGGATTTCCAGGAAGTGCTTGCAAAGGCCCAATGGTCCATCCTCGTTCAGGCAAGGGACCAGGGCTCGCTGTGCCAGATCATCTACGAGGCCGCCCGTACCATCTCAGGGGGGGAGAAATTCGCTGTCCTCCTGAGGGATCCCCACACCCGCATCCTTTCAAGTGTATTCAACCATGGTTGGGGGGAGTGGATACTCGAAACCTGCAGGCACAAACTGAATAACCGGGGTACGGTTGGACAGGCCCAGAAATACGAGATTTTTGACATGTCCCAGGATGAGAATCCCGGCTTTTTCCCGTTTGGCCCCCCCCAAGATCCGTCCGGGGCAATCGTATGGGGGGTAACGCGAGACTTCCCTTTGCTTGCCGCGGAGAAGTTGTGGCGAATCGCGGAAGCTTCGGTTTTCCTGATCCGGGAACTGGAATCGGAACGGAAACAGAACCAGGAGTATCTATCCCTGCTCGAGGTTAGCAGGACAGTTTCCTCGACCCTGGAAATCCATCCGTTGCTCGAGAAAATCATGAAGGTGGCCACCAGATTCCTGAACTGCCAGACCGCGACGGTCTACCTCCTGGACAAGGAAACTAACGAACTGTTCTTCTACCTCGTTCTCGGCGATGAAAAGATCGGGTCCAAGCTCAAGGAGATCCGGCTCCCGCTTGGGACTGGCCTCGCCGGTACCTGTGCACTCGAGAACAAGCCTCTGATCGTCCGGGAAGCATCGCAAGATTCCAGGTTCTTTTCCCAGGCCGACAGGATCTCGGGTTTTTCCACCCGTTCGGTTCTTTGCGTTCCTTTGCGGCTTCAGGAAAAGGTCATCGGGGTAATCCAGGTGATCAACCGGCTCGATGAGCTTTCCTTCAACGACCACGACCAGGAACTGCTGGATGTCATCGCTGCCCAGGCGGCGGTTTGCATTGAAAATGCGCAACTCTACGAGAAGCTGCAAGCGGAGATTTCCCAGCGAAAAACGATGGAAAAGGCCCTCGAACAGAACTCCGCGGAGCTGGTCAAAGCCCGGGATCAGGCTCTGGAGCTGGCAAGGGTGAAATCCGAATTCCTTGCCAACATGAGCCATGAAATCCGAACTCCCATGAACGCCGTCGTCGGAATGCTCAGCTTGTTGATGAAGACTCCGCTTTCCGACGAGCAACGCGAGATGGTTCGTACAATCCGTGTTTCGAGCGACACTCTCCTCCAGGAGATCTCGGATATCCTTGACTATTCGAAGATCGAGGCGGGGAAGATCGATCTCGAGGTCATCGACTTCGATCCCCGAACCACCATCGAAGAGACTCTTGACCTGGTTTCCAGCCTTGCATCGGAAAAGAAGCTCGAACTTGCCCTGCTGGTCCGCCCCGGACTTCCCCTCCGGGTGGCCGGAGACCCAGGCAGGTTGAGGAAGGTCCTGCTCAACCTTCTCAGCAACGCTATCAAGTTCACTTCAAAGGGGGATGTCGTCGTAAAGGTCTGGCCCCAACCATTGGGTTCCCATTGCACGCGGGTTCATTTTGAGGTTTCCGATACGGGAATTGGAATCTCTCCCGAGAAGCTTGCGGGCCTGTTTCAACCGTTTTCCCAGGGAGATACCTCGATCACCCGACGGTTTGGGGGAACCGGATTGGGTTTGTCCATCAGCAGACGCCTGGTCGAACTGATGGGAGGGGTGATCGGAGTCAGATCGGAACTCGGGAAGGGGACAACTTTCTGGTTTTCGGTGGATCTGCCTTGTGTTCCAGCAGTGGAGATTCCCCAGAAGGTTTCAGTCGATTTGAGCGGGAAAACGATGCTTGCCCTGGTCGGAAACCCCCTGATCGAAACCATCCTTTCCAGTTTTCTTGACGAAAAGGGAATCCGTCTCGAAACCGTCCAGAACGAAGACCAGCTTTTTCAGGTCCTTCGCTCACAAAACGGGAAGGAGCGGAGAATCGATGCCATCCTCATCGATTTTCTTTCACCAAAAGATGAAATATACCGGATCGCGAGGGAAATCCGGAAAAGAGCTGATTCCCCGGTCCTTCCCCTGGTTCTTCTGGCATCCTTTTCGGAGCGGGGTGATGCCGACCAGCTGAAGACAGCTGGTTTCACCGCTTTCATCACGAAACCCATGCGCCAGAGGGCCTTCAACGAACTTCTCTTCGAGATCTTCCAGGAGGACCGCCAGGATCGGCACTCCGAGAGCCTGATCACCCGCCATTCGGTGGCCGAAAAACTGGGGTCCGAAAAAATCCACCTCCTGGTTGCAGAAGACAACCCAACGAATCAGAAACTGATCCTTCTCCTTCTTGAAGATCTTGGTTACAGGTCCGATATCGTGGAAAATGGAGAAGAGGCGGTTCGGGCCTTCGGGGCGAGGAAATACGACGGAATCCTAATGGACAGCCAGATGCCGGTAATGGACGGTTTGGAGGCCACGAGGCGAATCCGGCAGATGGGGGAAAACGGAACCCGGGTTCCCATAATCGCCTTGACCGCCCGGGTTCTCGACGGGGAAAAGGAGAAGTGCCTGGAGTCGGGCATGTCGGACTTCCTCCCAAAGCCGATCGATGTGGATCAACTGGAAAGGACCCTGCGAAAGTGGTTTCCCCCGTCCGCGAAAAAGGATTCGCTTTCCATCCCCCGCGAGCCTCCCGCACACACCGCCGTTGACCCGGTTCTGCCGTTATGCCCCGATCTGGACCATGTCATTCAAAGAATGGCAGCCCTTGGAAAGCACATCAAGTGGGAAGGTCTCTCGGAACTGTGGACCTCCTACATTTCCGATATCCCGAAGTTCCTCGAGTCGGTGAAGAAGTTCCTCGTGGAAAAAGATTTCTCTGGCATCAGAAAAGCCGTGCATACAGTTAAAGGGATGTCCTACAACGTTGGGGCAAAAAACCTGGGCGACATTTGCGACGAAATCGGGAAACTCGATGACTTGAACCCCGAGTCTTTTTTGGTCGCCCGGAAGTTGGTGGATTCCTTCGAGGAAAAGTTCCAGAAGCTTGTCGATGGCTATTTTTGCCATCTTGAATCCCGAAAACAACCTTGAGGTTTTCCCAGCCCCCTGATGTTCCCCGGAAACAATAGACTCGGAAGAAACGGTTTCTTTCTTCCGAGTCTGGTCATTGGGTCTGGAAAATCGATCGGAACCGGGAGTCCCTTCGGTGGCCGGTTTTCTTTTTATCTTACGGGGACCACGTGAAGGGCTTCCCGTGCGTGGAATTGGCCTTTTCCGATGGTGAGTTCGACCTTCTCGCCGGCGGCAAGGCACTTGTAGCCTTCCATATCAATTGACTGCCAGTAAACGAAAAGTGTTTCCCCACCATTCTCGAGGTCGATGAATCCCGACCCCCTGGTTTCGTTGTAGTACTTTACGGTGCCCCGGAGGCGGGAAGGACCCTGGTCGGCTTCCTGTCGGGTGGAGTGCTCTGTTTCAGCGGGTTTCTCGTTAACCAGGATCAACCGGTTCCCGAGTTCAAGGGCACGGGCGCGAACGATGCTCATCTTGTCGTGCATCCTCATCGCCCGGTCCATGGAGGCCCCCTGCTGGGCGAAAACCTGTTCCAGGAAAAGGGTGTCGGCATCCCGGAGTGCGATCCAGGCCTTTTGGGAAGCAACCATGAGCTCGGTCGCCCGCCGGTCCTTTTCGATTGAGGAGAGGAGTTTCGTATACACCCGGGTCAGTTCCTGGTTCCAAAGTTCGATCCCCTGTGCGAAAGCTTTAACCTGGTCTTCGGTCCCGTTTGCTGCCTCAATGAGCTTCTGAACCTGGGCGTCGATGGGGTGGTTTCCTTCCTGGGCGAAAGAGAAACCGGCCACGGTCACCATCAGGATGAACATCGCGATCTTCTTCATTTTTCCCTCCTCGTTGTTTCGCATTCTCGACTTACAAACCGATTACGGGGATATTTCCCATTTCGTGGCAGATTTTCGGATTATTTTTTTTCCCCGCGTTTACCTTCCCTGAGTCCAACCCTAAGAGATTATCCGAGAAGAAAAGTTGGGAGGGGATTTGGCTTGCCCATCCGAATTTCCGTCAGCCCCTTTCCCAGGATTCAGTTGTTGCATGTCTGTCCCCGAAACGCGTAAATTGAATCAGGAACCTCATGATTCGGGAGATATCCAGAGGCCTCCAGCAGCGAAATTTCTTCCCGGAGGAATGTCATGGCATGCCATTTTCGGGCTGTAACATGTTTCACTGTCTTCTGCATTCTTGTTTTCTTTGGAACCGGTTTCAGCCAGGATCTCGACGATTTCCTCGACCAAACGGAAAAGGATCCGATGTCGGTTGTAACCCCGGTCACATCCAGTTCCACCGATAATCTCAATCCTGGTTCCTCCCCTTTTTCGGGGCAGGACATATCGAGTCCGAACGCCCCGTTGAATTTCGTCGATCTCATAATGATCATCCTTTCCCATTTTGGTTTCCCGCCGTCAGCGGCTCCAGTCATCGTTCCTCCGGGAACCCTTCCGGGAAGTGGGGCCGCGAGCAACACCACACCCCACGTGGCAACGTCGCCGGCAATTCCTGCTTCCCATGCCACGGCCTCTTCCACGCCGTCGGCTTCGGGCAAGAAGCCCGCGTCAGGGACTCCGGGGTTGACCTTGGAAACCTGGAAGGGAGGGGCGCTTTCCCCAGAAAAGTTCTTCCAGCTCCTTGGGCCGGTGGCGCGGGATGTTTTCAGGAAAACCGGAGTTCCCGCGTCCGTGACCCTTGCCCAGGCGTGCGTCGAGACCGGGTTTGGTGCCTCTTCGATCGGGAATGCCCGCAACCTGTTCGGAATCAAGGGAACCGGCCCGGCCGGTTCGATTCTGGTTCCCACAAAGGAGTATATCAACGGAAAGTGGGTGGTTATAAACGACAAGTTCCGCAAATACAATACCTGGACTGAGAGCGTCGAAGACCACGGGAAGTTTCTCGAGCAGAAGCGATATGCCAAATGTCTCGAGAACAAGGACGATCCGGACCAGTTTGCCCGCGAGTTGCAGAAAGCGGGATATGCCACCGCGCCAAATTATGCATCCGTGCTGATCAAGCGGATGAAACAGTATGATCTTTACCAATGGGACAAGCTGGACTGACCTTTGATCTTGCGCCCACAAAGGATTTCGTTCGCGAAAGAAGCAACCAACATATTTTGAGGGCGATCCGATCCTGGAAAGTCCTCGCTCGGAGTGGAAGGACCATGTCGAACACGTGCTCAACTTGTGGCAAGGAGATTCCGGGTATTGCTGCCCGGTGCCCAAGTTGTGGTGCGGAATGCGGGAGAGGGTTGGTTTCAATCGCCCCACCCCGAGCCAAGGAACGGGACATCAGGTCTCCCTGGGAAGCAATGTTCGCATGGCTGGCCAAGGTCCGCCTCATCGGGTGGGTTTTCGACCCTTCCCCCGGAGCATGGACCCCCCGCAACCCTGAACTTTGGCTTTCCCTGCTGCTCCCAGGTCTGGGGCATTATTACCTTGGGTTCAAGACCAGGGGGATCCAGATTTTCCTTGGAGCCATCATCTTTTTTCTCGTGCTGGGCTGGGTGATCGTCGGGCCGGTTCTGGGGGCCATGCTTCCAATCTTCTTTTTTGGATCATTCCTCGCTGCCGTTCACGCCGATGCAGTCGCCCGGGGAAACGAGAAACTCGGGAAAACCCGGAAATCCATGGGTCGGTTCCCCATGATCGGAGTGATTGCCGCGGTGATTTATCTCCAGATCTTCTTCATCGGGTTTCCGCTTCTTGAGGATCTTTCCGGAACCCGTTACCAGATCAGGATTTCAGGAGATTACAGTTACTGGCACCCGACGTTCCAGATCGGGGACGTCCTGCGCTTCAATCCAGATTATCAAAGAGACCTGGGCATCGGGGACTTCATGTTGTTCCTGGGGTCATTTCCAGAGAGGGCTCTCGGACTTTCCGGCGACCGGCTGGAAATCCGGGATGGTCTGCTGTTTCGCAACGGAGTGGAAGTGACCGAGCGGGAGGAAAGGCCCCTGATGGCCCTTGCCGCGGACCAGACATATCAGAACCAGTCGGTTACGGTAAGAGCTGGGGAAATCGGGTATCTCTGGTGGGGGCGGGAACTCAGGGCAATTCCGTTCTCGAGTGTTCCCGGGCGCATCGAAGAGATCCTTGCGCCCGCGAGCCGCCAACAGCGGTTCCCTCTATTTCATCAAAGGGGTAAATGAAAAGGTGTTCGGGCAGAGGGATCGTTGCGGGGCTGGTCACCCTGATTCTGATGACCATTCGCTTTCTGGGAGAGTGTGAATGCGGAAGTTGATCGTTTTTCTCGTTGTCGCGATTCTCCTTGGTTACTTTCACGGGCTGGAAGAACGTCGGAAAAAGCTCTCAATGTTGGAAAAGGAGGGCGATGAACTCTTCAAGAAAGGTGACCACGCCCGCTCCCTGGAACGACTTTTGGAAGCTCTCGAAATGGCCAAAACGCTGGAAGGTCCGGAGAGCGAAAAAGTGGCTGAGATTTATGGAAACATAGGATTTCAGAGCGCCTGCATGGAAGAGTGGGGAAAGGCTGAGGAGTTTTCCCGGAAAGGATTGGAGATCGCGGAAAAGGGCAAGTTCCCGAAGGTTCCACTCGTAACCACATGCATCAGCAATCTCGGATTTGCAGCAATGGGCCGGAAGGATTATCCGACTGCCCTCCGACATTATGAAGCCGCCCTCCGGCTTGCCGTTGGGGAACTCGGTCCCGATGCGGTCTATGTCGCCAGTCGGTTGATGAACGTTGCGAACATTCATTCCGAATTGGGGGATTTCAAAAAGGAGATCCAATGTCGCAAGGAAGCCCTGAGGATTATCCTCATGCACCCGAATACCCCCGGGAAGTATGTCGCGGGAGCATACGAAGGCCTTGGAAAGGCGCAGAAAAAGGCGGGAAACCTTCAGGAAGCGAAGGATTCCCTCGAAAAAGCGCTTTCCCTGGTCGGGTTCCCGAAACACTCGCCTGCGGGAGCCGCAGGGGAGGGATCCGCGCCCAGGGCAATAATCGAGCTTCAGGTCGAGATCCTGAAAACTTTGGGGGAGGTCAACCTTGAACAGGGTGAAAGGGTCCAGGCCCAGGACCTGCTGCAGAAGGCGGTTGATCTTGCTTCGAACAGTCTCGGTCTGGATCACCAGACCACCAAAAAATGCCTGGCGGCAATGAAAACCCTGGAAGAGAAGTGACCTGAGAATTTTGGAGGGGGGAAATGGGAATTCTGGTCGACCTGAAAGAATTTCTCGGGAACATTGTGGGAGGGCCATCCAAAGGAATCCCTGATTCGGAGGTTGCAAGTGTCTTCGAGACCCGGAGCTTGGAAGGCCTGCGCAAGGTGCTTTTCTCGCCAGGGTGCCCCCGATCGGCTGAAGCAGGGGAAATGCTCCTGAGCATCGGGACTCCGCAGGCGGTCGAAATACTTGTGTTCGGAGCGAAGAACTTCCCCTGGCTCGAGGATTTGGTGGTCAAGGCTGGTCCCCGGGCGGTTCCCGCGCTGGCATCGCTTCTTGAGGAACCCATGGATTCGAAAGCCCCGGAGCTGCTTGTCAGGATCGGTCCCTCCGCAATCAAACCTCTTCTGGCACTGTATTCCCGCAAGAACCAGCGGGCTCAGGGGCATCTGACAAGGATCCTCAAAACTCTCGGATATTCCGGGCAGCTTCCCCCGCCCAAGGGATGCCCGCCGAAGGAAGAGACCCCAGGTCCGGGGTTCCTGGATTCAGCAATAATCCGGGGTGATGAGGAAACTGCGCTTTCCCTGATCGAAGCGGGCCAGGAGCTCGACCCGAAAAACCTCGAGGGGAACAAGCCGATCCACACGGCGGTACGGTACGGGCGGTTGAGGATTCTCGAAGCTCTTCTCGGGAAGAAGGTTTCAGTGAACACCCGGGGGGAAAACATGGAGACCCCGATCCATACGGCAGCAAGGTTTGGACAGACCGAAGCTGTGGAGTTGCTTTTGAAGTATGGGGCCTCATTGACCTCTCGCCTGCCGGGAGGGGATACCCCCCTCCATGTCGCGGCAGTCAGCGGACAAATCCGGATGGTGGAGGCACTTCTGGAAAAGGGGGTTTCGCTGAATATCAAGAATGAAGCCGGCCTCACCCCTCTCGACAGGTGTTTCCTCGAGGGAAGCCAGGAAGAAACCGTTTCGTTGCTGCTCAAGAAGAAGGCGGTCCCTTCCCCCGGGCTTCCATATCACCTGTTCGAAAAACGTAGCCGCGAGGGGTTTGCCATGTTCAAAAAGGCGGGGTTCACGATCCCTCAGGAGTATCTATTGCGTGCAATCCAGGCAAACGACCTTCCCTTCGTCGATGCCCTGCTGAAAGCAGGAATGGATCCGAACCGCAAGGGACCTTTCTCTTGCGGCGCGTTCTTCTCTCCCAGTGGCGAAGAAGAGGCCACCCTGGAAGCGCAGGAATCGATCCGGACAGGCGATTTCTCTCTGGCCAATGTCCGCTCTCATGGTTATGACTACTCCCGGGATTCGACGACACCCCTTCATGGTGCGGCGGCAATCGGGAATCTCGACATCCTGGAGCGGCTTTTCAAGAATGGGGCTGACCCGGGCCTAACCGATGAATGGGGAGCAACCTGCCTGCACGTGGCCGCGCTGGCCGGACATGCCGATGTTGTTACCCGGTTGCTCGAAGGCTGTCGGGTCCCGGATATCCGGGATGACAATCGGGAGACACCCTTCCATTGGGCTTGTCGCGGAGGGGCTTCGAACATCGTGGAGCTTTTGGTGGGCAAGGGAGTCGACTGGAGGGGACTGACGGGTTGTTCGCAAAACGGGCTCGGGATCGCGGCTCACGAAGGGCATGAAGACCTCGTGAAATGGCTCGAGAAAAAGGGGCTCAAGATCGATGTTTGCGATTCGGCCGGCAACCTCCTGTCGTCTGCGATCCTTGAAGCCGCTTCTTCAGGTCACGGGCGGCTCGTGGAATACCTAGTAGCGCGGGTTCCCGGGAGCCCCGCTATTGGGGTTGGGTTCGAGCAGGCTATCAGGAGCGGCAAGGTGGAGATTGCCCGCATCCTGTTGCGGCCTGGAGTCCCCGTCCAGTTCAAATTCCGTTGCCAGATCCAGATTTCCCCGAAGGTTTTTGGAGAAGACAGGGAATGGCTGGTTTCCGAAGAATGCACCCCCCTTCTTCTAGCCTCGGCCTACAGCGACCGCGACCTCGTCATGAAGCTCCTGGAAATGGGAGCAGACCCGCATCACAGGGATGAAAATGGCCGAGGGGTCAGGGATTATTGGGGCCAATACTACTACAACAGGAAAAGCTCCGGGCTCGAACCTGATTGGAACAGGGTTTTCGGGGTGGCTCCAACCTGAACCGGGTGGCTCATGGCATCAATTCAAAAATTCAAAGGAGATATTTCATGGAAAAGCTGACCGTTTGGGCTCCGAACGCCCGGAAGGTTGAACTGGTCAAGGGTGACAAGACCTCCTTTTCCCCGCCGATCGATCTGGTCAGGACGACGGTTTCCTTCAAGGGCGCCCAGATGCCGGGATATTGGGAACTTGCCCCGGGAACGGAATTTCCCTTGAAGGACGGCGATGGATACTGGTTCAAGATCACCTTCCAATCGGGGGAGACGAGATTCCGGATAGACCCCTATGCGCGGGCAATGCATTACAGCCAGGAATACTCGATTTTCAAGGATACCGGAAGATTCCCATGGACCGACGGGAGCTTCGTTCCTCCCTCATTCGACGAGATGGTGATCTACCAGGTTTTCCAGGGGGCATACGTCGGAAGGGGCGATGGAGACTGGACCGACAGGGCGGGGAAAAACTTCCGGTTCGAATGGAGCGACAAGCGGAGAGGTAATTTCCGTCAGCTCAAGAACAAGCTGGATTACATCCAATCCCTGGGGGTGAATGCGATCGAGCTTCTCCCGGTGAACGAATACAATGGTGACAACTATATTGGCTACTCGCCCGTAAGCTACTTCGCAATCGAATCTTCATATGGCACCGTCAACGGAGACGGCAGTTCATACGACGACCTCAAGGATTTCATCAATGAAGCCCATTCGAGGGGGATCGCCGTCATCGCGGATGTGGTCTTCAATCACCTCGGGACGGTCGGGGATTCGGGTCCGCTATGGAACTACGATTCCCTGGACCAGAACATCTATTTCAGCGGTGAGGAAGCCTACAACCAGGCGGGTGGGACGTTCGGGATGGCGCCCGATTGGGCGAAGGGCGAGGTCCAGAAATACATCGAGGACAGCTGCAGTTATTACCTCGGTGAGCTTCACTTCGACGGCCTGCGGTTCGATTTCACGTCGCAGATCGTCAACAAGAGACCGGACTCGGGAAAGAGCTCCGGCCGGGAAGTCCTGCGGGACATGCTCTGGAAAATGAAGCAGGCCTTTCCCCGAAAGATCTTCATCTGCGAGCACTGGGACGAGTTCACGGGATCGTATTCCGATTGGATGGTCAGGACCGGGAACTTCGATTCGGGGTGGTACAATTTTCATAGACTGATGCAGAATGTCCTTTGGCCTTTTGCCGAAGGCCGGGAGAGCGACCTTGCCGAAGCCATCAACGGGGGAAACTACCCTTCCCCGCACAGCCGGATCATCTATGCCAACAACCACGACGAATGCTGGTGGGATGGGAACAACGCCCCCGAAAAGTTCTACCCGGTCAGCGAATTCCATGGTTGGCGGGGGGACAGGTGGTCCCAGAAAAAGGCAAGGATGATGTACGCCCTGAGTTTTTTCGTGCCTGGAATCCCGATGTTCTTCATGGGGGACGAGTTCGCCATGGAAGGAGCCTACAACGATGCCCGATTCGAGAACATCCTGGACTGGGCGTTGGAAAAGACCGAACCGGGGCCTTCATTCAAACGGATGTTCCAGCGTCTGATAGAGGTCAAGAAGGGTTTCCGTCCCCTCATGAAGGCAGGGAACTCCTTCGAGTGGCTCCATAGGCCCGCAGAAGGTTGGTTCGCCTTCAAGAGGAAATGGGAGGCCGATGTCCTCGTTGTCGCCGGCAACCACTCCGGGGTCGACATCCGTGACGCCCGGGTCGAAACGAACGGGGAAACCGGCCACTGGACACAGATCTTCAACAGCGAGGGGCAGGAGTTCGGGGGGGATGGAGTGGGAAATTTCGGAAACGAACCACATTCGGACGGAGGTCCGATCACGATCAACATCCCCGCCAACGGAATCGTGGTCATGGGGAGAACGGACATTTCCTGACCCGGCCCGATTCCGGCCCGGGCAATTGGTTGGGGGAAATTCCCTGCAAGTGAGGTTCGCAGACGCTTGCTGGGGCAATTTCACCACGGAATGAAAGTTCGCAGGATCAGCCTCCCTCAGGTCTGCCCCCTGGGAGGAGGCGTTTTCCTGCCTGGATTGGCACGCATGATGCAACTCCAAAGGCATGGAAGGATTGGAATCCAAACCGGAAAAGCCCGGGAAAAGTGATTCGAAAAACGGGTGCCACCCCGTTTCTGTGCCCCATACCGAGGCGCCCCCGGACTCGGAAAAGAAGTCGGTCTGGGAAAAAATCCTTCGGGCGGATAGCGCTTCCAACCTTGCTGGGGTTGTTTCCGATCTTCTCAGGTTCTTCCAGTCTCCGGTCCACGATCTGGAAACCCTGTTCTCGAGCTTTCTGAACCGGTTTGGCATTGAGCTGTTCCTGAGTTTCCTCCGTTGCCTCCTCACCGGCAAAAAAATCCACGGGAAAACCCCCATGGAGTTTCTCCGCTGGTGCTTAGGTTGGGCAATCGTGTCGGCGACATGGATTTTCGTAATTTTCTTACTGGTCAAGTTGTACATCCCTGATCCCTGGCTGAACGAGGAAAGCCGGGTCCGCCTGGTCGCAAAGGCTGGAAAACCCCTCGGGATCGACCTCACGATGCCGGATGCCCTTAAAAAGCTCCAGGCTTCGAAGGAGATAACCAATCTGAAGATCTGGAAAGGAAACTGGGACAGTTTCATGCTGGTGGTTCCCTTTTCCGATCCCCGGATATCCGACCTGGTGGCCCTCATCAAAACGGGGGCGGGAGAATACATCATTCTTGACGAGCAATACAGGGGCCGAGGCCTTCGAGGCTGGAAATACTTCCTCGATGCCCAAAACAGGGAATGCGAAAGGGCAGCATTCAGTTCACGCTTCTTCGACCAGGCTGTTTTCGTGATCAGGCTCCTGGACGACGATTCCTCGGCCCAGTTCACAAAAAAGGGGAACGTCTTGTTGTTCCACCGTCTCCTCGACGGGCGTTGGAACGAGAATGTCTGCCTGATTCCCTGACAACTTTCCGGGCAGGGAAACCGTTCACGAGTCGCGTTTTTCCCACCGGTAATAGACGTTGTCCCATGTGAAGACCTGGCCGTTCCCCGAAAACACCATTCTGTGGATGGGATCGAAAGAAGAAGCGCATGAAAGGAAAAGGCCGCAACCCCGGCACGCGAAAAAATGGGTGACTTCCGTGTCCGATGCGGGAGAGTCGGGGTTCCCGTGATCCACCCGGCTTCCGGTGTTCTCCAGCCCATGGGCTCCGCAGTTGGGGCAGGGAAGGCCCTTCTCCTCCACCTCCCTCTTCCTGGTCGGGAGATCCCTGAAGGATCGGATGTGTTCCTTGAGCAGCGCCTTTTCCGAGGGGGTACAAGCAAAAATTCCCGCCACCCGGAAATACTGGAAATGAATGGCTTTCTCGAAGGGGCTCTGGTTCCATCTGTCCGGCTTTCGGTAATCGGCCCCGCATTTCAGGAATCCCCTGACCAGGGAAACCGCAACGGGTTCCGGGAACCGGTTGACCCGGTTCATCAGGATGTGGAGAGGGTTTTCCCCGTCGAGGTTTGGGGAACGGCAGTCGGGCTTCCTCTTGAACAGGGCGCGGATGGTTTCCGGGCTTCCCTTTTCTGCCGCGATGTGCAACGGTGTTTCCTCGAGGCCATTGGGCGGGTCGGTTCCGGCCCCGGCGTCGAGCAGGCTCTTCACCACGGACTTGCCGCCCAAAACCGCCAGATGCAGGGGGGTGTTCCCGTCCTGATCCGTGGAGGAAAGATCCGCTCCCAGCGAGACGATGGACGCGAGAAGGGTGGAAAGTCCGTTCTTTGCAGCTTCGAAGAGGAGACGTGACTTGTCCGAGGCGGAGAGGGAATCGAGTGCTCCATGTCTAATGAGCGCCCGGACCGCCGAGGGGAGATTCGCTTTCGCCGCTTCGAGCAGTGGAAAAGTGGTTTCCCTGGAACCGCAGGCCTGGTCCGCCTTCGCTTTGTGCTTCAGCAGGAGTGTGGCTATGGCTTCCTTGCCGGAGCGAAGGGCCGCGCAGAGGGGGGTAAGGCCGGACTCGGGGAACCCCTTTTCCAATTCCGCTCCCCTTTCGAGGATGGCTCCAACGATCTTTTCCGAACCATTTCGGATCGCTGATTCAAAAACTGTCGGGGAAGAACTCATGACCTTCAAGGAGACGTCCAACCGGGCCCCCTTTTCCGGAAGCCTGACCTGGAGCTTCTCGAAACTGCCGTTCTTGCGAAGTTCCTCGGCAAGGTCGCGTATCGGGAGCGGGAGTTTCGATGGATCCCTTCCCGCGATGATCCTGAGGAACTCCGTTGCGCATGTTGGATGACGGGTCACTATCATCGCGAGGAGTTCCCCGGCCTTTGGCCGGATGGGATAATCCTTGACATAGGTCAGTTCGACCAGATCCGGAAGGGCGGAGGACACTTCATACCCGTGTTTTACCGCATCTTGAAGCGCGGAGCAGGCGGCGGCCACGAGGAATTTCTCCTGATCCTTGAGTAAGGCGATCAATGCAGGAATCAGTGGGGCTAGACTTCCCCGCGGACGATCGCTTGCGAGTGCTGATCCAAGAAGGAAGGCCATCTTCTGTCTGACGTCACCGGATTGATGAACCATGAGGAGTCTCAGTTCCTCCCATCCACCCTTCCGTCGGAAATGGTGGAAAAGGGCCTCGATGGCCGAGTCTCTCACGCTTCCGTTGCTGCCCGCCACAATGGATTGAAGGGCCGGAACAGCCCTCGAGATGCCGGCTTTGGACCCTGCGGAGTTTCCCAGCGCAACCGCTGCGCGCCACCTGATGTCCGGATTTTTGTCCTGGAGGAGGTTGAGAAGGGCATCCATGGCTGAAGCAACCCCGGACTTGAATGAAAGGGAATAGAGGGATTTTGCTGCCTTTTCCCGGATCCTGGGATCCCGGCTGATTGCCTGTTTCCCGATGATCTCGAGGGGGACCCTCAGTTTCGGGTTTCTCTCCATGGCTTTTCCGAGGATTTCCTCCGCCCCCTCCCGGACGAAAGAATCGGCGTTCTGGAGGAGCTCCAAGATCCTTCCCCACTGCCGGGTGTTGATGAAGTGCTGCGTCAGGGCTTCCTGGCCATGGTTGTAGGGGTGG
>CAYRYU010000092.1:0-5612 GCA_964428355.1 uncultured bacterium | reverse complement strand
CCGGGTGTTGATGAAGTGCTGCGTCAGGGCTTCCTGGCCATGGTTGTAGGGGTGGTTCTCGAGGAATGGGACCGCGCTCGAGATATCGACGCGGTTCTCCCCGAGGGCCAGTAGAGCGAGGGCATAGTTCGCCTGGTTTTCCCGGTAGGCGTCGAACAGGTCTGCGATATCGTCTTTCCGATACTCGAATTCGACGGAAAAAGCCATTCCCAACGCTTCGGTCGAACCGGAGAGATCTAGTTTCATGCGGGCCGCAAGCTTCAGTGCTTCTCCAGAGTTCCTTCTGATCAGTATTGCCGATTCCCGGAGCATTGCCGTAAGACGTTCGATCGCGCCCGTGATGTCGAATCCGCACCTGGCGATTCTGGAGGCCACCCAGCTCGCCTGGAGCCGGACATCCTCGTCGGAATGCGATAGGAGCTCGATGACGTCCGCAAGGATCCTTTGAAATTCTTTGGAAGAGCGGCCTCCCCTTCCCCGGAACGTGGCCACGATCTTTTTTGAACCCGGTTCCTGGCCTCCGAAGAGGTCGCGGAGCCGGATCAGTGAATCCTTTACCAGTCTGGGATTTGCATCCCTCAGACAGAGGCGAAGGGTATCCCATTCCGTTTTTTGGGAAGAGTGATCGATTATGGAAGGAATCACCTTGGAACGGTGATTCCGGAAAGCCTCATTGGCCATTACTTCCTTTTCAGGATGACCGCGGTCAGGGCGGGAAGGTTGTAGGTCCCGTTGGCGGTTCCCAAGGCTCCGGAGTCGTCGACCTTGTCGCCATTGCAGACAACCGTCCAGTCTCCGCCTCCGGGGAGGTTGAAGTTCACCCATTCGCGGTCGTCTGAGTTCATCAACACGAGGAAATCGGGGGCTCCCCCGAGGAGATACCCGACCGCCTTCTGGTTGGGGGGAAGCTGCCACTGGATCGACTGGTTGTTGAGGGCTGTCGAATGCCGGAAATTGGGGTAGGTCCGGCGAAGCCGGATCAGACCCTTGTAGAAATCGAAGACCTCGGGTTCCTTCTTCTTGAGCTCCCAGTTGATCCAGTTCATGTCGTTGTCCTGGCCGAAGGAGTTGTCGTTTCCCTTCTTTGTCTTCACGAACTCCATACCCTCGTGGAGCATCGGAACGCCTTGAGCGGTGAGAAGAGCTACCGCTGCGAGTTTCACGCGCGCCTTGTTCCCTTTGAAAAGATCGATCAGGACCGCTCCGTCGTGACACTCGACGAAGTTCAGGCTCTCGGTGGGCTTCGCGGTCCACCAGAAGCAGGTCCCCGAGAGGACCGTCATCAGGTTGTTGCGATCCGCTTCACCGCGGGCGAAAGCGCGGACGGTCTCGCGAAAATCGTCGTTCCATTTCCCGAGGCGGGTGTTCCGGAAGTCCCCCTTGCCCCACTTGCTGCGCTGCCAGTCGCAAGCCCAGGGTTCGGCGACCAGGATCGCATTTTCGGGAAGTCCGGTGATGATCTCGTTAATGGTTTCCTTGTCCAGGATGGTTCCCAGGTCGAATCTGAATCCATCGACGTGATACTCGCTCATCCAGAATTTCAAGCTGTCGACGATCAGCTTGCGGGTCATGGGGTTGTCCGATCGGAACTCGTTTCCGCACCCCGATCCGTTCCAGTAGTATTTAAGGTTGTCGGTAAGCCGGTAGTACCCGGGGTTGTCCAATCCCTTGAAAGAAAAGACCGGGCCGTTCTCGTTTCCCTCCGCGGTGTGGTTGTAGACCACGTCCATGATGACCGCTATCCCGGCATTGTGGAATCCGTTCACCATCTGCTTGAACTCGAAGCATGCCTGGCCTTCCTTGCCGGTCGCGTAGGAGCATTCCGGTGCAAAATAATGGGTGGTGTTGTACCCCCAGTGGTAGGAACCCGGAGGCGAGTCGTTGAACTCCTGGACGGGGAACAACTCGACGGCGTTGACTCCCAGGGCTTTCAGGTTACCCAGGATCTTCTCCGAATCGGCTCCCTCGATCAGTCCGAGATACTTTCCCTTCAGCCCTGCAGGCACACCCGAGGACGGGTCGAAGGTGTAGTCCCGTACGTGCATCTCATAAACAATCAGATCAGCCATGGAAGGGGTTTTGAAGTCCCCATCGGTCCAGGTGAAATTCCGGAATTTCGGTGGTACTATGACGCTTTTTCCGTCATGGTCCACATTCGCGAACGCGTAGGGGTCAGAAAGGAGGCGGTTCGGGTCGAACAGATTTCCTGCGCTTTTGGGCCCATCGGCTTTGAATCCGTAGAATTTTCCGTATAGCTCCGCGTCGACCATATACCGCCAGATTCCTTCCGGCCCTTTTTCCATGGGGTATTCGGTTCCCGTCTTGTCGTCCGCCTTCCCGAAGACCACCAGCTTCACGACGGTCGCATTTGGGGAGTATACCGAGAAAGCGGTTTTGCCACTTTTCACTTCGACTCCGAGAAGGTTGGAACGGGGGCGGGAGCGCCTGGCATCGGCACCCTGGGCCATCGATACATTTTCCGGAGCCCGGAAAGAAGGTTCTGGAACGACGGAGATTCTTGCGATTTCCTCCCTCACTTCGAGGGATTGGTCGAAAAGCCCCTTGAATTCGCCGTTTTCCATCGTGGATAGGAACTTGAGTCTTGATTCGAGCAAACTGATTGCCCGGTCGAAAGCTTTTTTCTCGGCATCGGTCCTGATCCGGTATCCGAAATACCTCAAGGTGTCGATTGCTTTCCTGCCTTCAGGAACCGTTGCGATGCGGGAAATGGCTCGGGAAAGCTCCTCCGACGATTCCCGGACAGGGGAAAGGGCTGCCGTGGAATCCTCGTTCGGGGACTCGCCCGTCCTGAGTGTCTTCTGGGAGACCCCGATTTCGCGGGCAAGGGAATCCAGTCGTTCGAGGATCGGGTCGGCCTGGAGGGCGAAGGCCGGGACGGTGAAAGAAGCGATGCAAACGAGTAGTACCGAGAACCGCCGCATCTCCCGATGGAAATTCATTTCTTTGCTCCTGTACAACGGTTTCAAAAAAGGCATTTCGTTGAGGTCATGGGGTTGTCGTGTCGCTTCCCCCAATAACCTGAGTTTCGGGAGTGGGGGCCCCAAAACCTTCGCCTGCGGATGCCTCAGCAGAGGGGGCATCCGATGGCTGGGAGGGATTCACCCGTAACTGCTGCTGCTTTCGGGCTGCCGCCTCCTCGACCCATTTCACGACCATTCCCGCGAAAGGCCCCCTTGCGGACATGGCAAGGTAGGAAAAAACGAGAAATACTGTAATGCACAAACCCACGATAACGAAGGTCCAGCCGAAAAAGGAAGGGAGGGCCGCCTTTTCGGATTTGACCGCGACGTTGAAAACCTTGGTCAGAATTCCCGGCGGTTCCGTTCCGGGTTTTCCTTCGGCTGGTATCAGAAAGGCGCATTTCGGGCATGGTTGAGCTTCGGTGGAACCGTCTTGGGCCGGTACACTCACGGGCGCGCTGCAATTCGGACATTCTACCGTCTTCGTTGGAAAGGCGGGTGCCTTTCTTGTCGTTTCGGCCATTGAAAACCTCCCCTCAAGATTCGCAAAAACCGGCGGGTATAGTGTACCATGTCCGGAACCTGGCGGGAAGAGGATATGGTATTGACCTTTGCCCGAAAGCACATGAACTGGAGGAGAGCCGGTTGGAATGGGACTTGTAATGGCGTTGGTGATCGGGGCCCTGGTTTTCTTTTGCGTCCTTGGGCTCGTCACCTCCGGGTTCAAGGACAGCGGTTCAGTCTCTGAACCGACCACTGATCTGGGGCAGCAACGGGTATCCGGAGATCCCGGGGGGGACCATGAGGCATGGAGCAAGAACATTTGTGGCCCAGGAATCCGGAGGCTTTCCGGAACGCGCTGGAACTGGCTCAGGAAACTGCTTGTGCAATCGGGGAACTCAGATCCGGCGTCGATAATCGTTTTCGGTGCAGTCCGGAACCTGATCCGGTCGTTTTTCCCCGGCCTTCTTGCCGCGACCGGGGTGTATCTGCGATTCCGGATCGTACCGACGGTCCTGATCGTGGTTCTTGGGTTTTTCATCGGGGGGTGGATACCGGTTGAACTCGTCAGGATGAAGATCGCGAGACGGCGGAGAGCCATCGAGGCCCAACTTCCGGAGGTTCTCGAGGTCCTGGCCCTTCAGGCCGAATCCGGATTGGGGCTGGTCCCCTCTTGCCGGAAAGTCACGGAACTGCTTCGAGGGCCCCTCCCCGAGGAGTTTCTTCGTGTAACCCGGCAGGTCGAACTTGGGCTCCCGATCAAGGAGGCACTATCCAACATGGGAAACCTCATCGAGCATCCGCAGGTTTTCAAGCTTGTGGACGCTCTCATGCAATCCGGTTCCAACGGGGCTTCCCTGGCGAAGATCCTCCGTCTTCAGGCGGAAAACCTTCGAGGAGCGAAAGGAACCCAGTAAGGTTTCGTTGCATGGCCTATTCATCGATCCCGGGGGAGGAAAGGACAACGAGAAACAGCGGATTTCAACCCGCGCCGGGGCAGGTCGCGCGGACCGAATTCCGCGACTACTGGGCTTCGCCTGGAATCTGCTGGCACTCTTCGGGAGTAAAGAAGGAACCTCCATGGGCTTCGAGGTTCTTGATCACGGGGTTGCTCTTGCTTGTCTCGGCCTGCCTGCGTGCGGAAGCTCCTTTCCCGATACTCTTTCGTGACCCGGGGTTGTTCCGGAACGCCATCGCCGGCCAGGGTGCCCCTGACCTGTGTGAGCCCGCGGCGAGTGTTTCGGGAACCCCTTTCCTGCGTGAGCCCGCGGCGAGTGTTTCGGGAACCCTTTCGGAGCAGGGCAGGATAACGGGGCTCGTCCTTCCACATCATCTTCTGGCGGCACACCTTATCGCAAGGGGATTGTGGCCATGCCGAGGCTGGAAGTATGACCGGATCGTTATCATCTCCCCCGACCATTTTCGGCGTGGGAGAAAGTTGGTCTCGGTGACGGCCCGGGATTTCCGGACCTGCCTCGGGCCCGTGAGGACCGACCGGGGGGCTATCGAAAGACTTCTCGAGGATCCCCGGGTGGGCGAATCCAGTCTGTTCTCCCACGAACACGGCATTCAGGCTCTTCTCCCCTTCCTCGCGCAGATGTTCACCGGGACCCCGGTGGTTCCGGTCGCGGTGCGGCCCGTGGGAAAAGCAAAGTTCAGGGAGTTGCTTTCTGGAATCCTGGATCCTATCATTTCCTCCGAGACACTGGTCATCCAGAGCACGGATTTCTCCCACCACCTTCCGCCTGGGGAAGCCCGCCTCCGCGACCTGGAATCCCTCCGGATCATCGCCCAGGAGGATCCCGACCGCGTTTTTTCGCTCCGGCAGCCGTCGAACGTCGATTCGCTGGGGGCGATGCATCTCCAGATGAAGATCCAGCGTGACCTCTTCCGCGCCCGTCCGTGCATCCTGGCGAACTGCAATTCCGTGGAATTCATGCCCGAGGGAGTATCGGAAAGGGAAAAACGGGATTCAACCAGCTACATCGTCTGTTTGTACCGGACCGGCCGAAAGGGGGGCAGTTCTCGCGCGCACTCTTCGTTTCACTGGACGTGTCCTCAAGGACTGCGCCCGTCGGGCCAAGGACGGGCCATCCGTGGCCCTGGCCCGACACTGCCGCATCCTGCGGT
>CAYRYU010000091.1:16137-29292 GCA_964428355.1 uncultured bacterium | reverse complement strand
ACTCCTCGAACAACGCCGGAAAGAAGATCTCCCCCGGTTCCTGGAGTATCTGAAATCGTGCACGGAAGCTGTCCAGATATCGTTTCTCGTGAAGAACATCCCCGCCACATTCCCCGACGAGGATCTCCTCACCCTAATCGGCCCCTATCTTCGGCATCCTGATGACAGGGTCATTGCCAACGCCATCGAGGGGATCGGGTTCATAAAGAGCCCGAAGACGGTAGTCCTGATCTCACAGGTTCTTGGTCATAACTCCCATCGTGTCCGGGCAAATGCCGGAAGAGTTCTCAGGGAGTTCGACCCCGAATCCTCGAAGACGGTCCTGGCTAGAATGTTCCAGATGAGTGACAAACCCCATTTCGTCATCGCGGCATGCCACTCCGCGAAGGTCCTGAAGGCCCCGGAGTATCTCCCCATCCTTGCCGACCTCGTCCGGGATCCCCTGATTTGCGACGCAGCCCTCGACGCAATCGGGGGAATAGGCGGAAACGCGTCGCTGAAATTCCTCGAACAGCTCCTGCAAACCGAATCCCAGGAGGTCCAGGACAAGATCCGGGAAACCGCCGAAAGGATCCGCCTGGACGAGAACTCGGAAAAAGTCCAGAAGGTGGTCTCTGAAACCGTCGAGGCGGGGAAAAAGATCCTCGGCAAGGTCGCAGGGTGGTTTTCCAAAAACCCCTCCACCCCCCACCAGAATTCCTGAACTGCCTCTCCCGGGCACCATTCAAAAATAAAAAAGCCCCTGCCCTGAGGCAGGGGTCTTCTCGAACACGTTTTCCGATCCAGAGGCGGCAATCGGATTCGAACCGATGTATAACGGTTTTGCAGACCGTCGCCTTACCACTTGGCTATGCCGCCGGCACCCTAAACAAAACAATGGCCAGAGTCGGAATCGAACCAACGACACACGGATTTTCAGTCCGTTGCTCTACCGACTGAGCTATCTGGCCAAAGGACAGCGGGGTCGACGAGACTCGAACTCGCGGCCTCCTGCGTGACAGGCAGGCGTTCTAACCGACTGAACTACGACCCCTTGAATTTCTGAGCCATGGGCGATGACGGACTCGAACCGCCGACCACCTGCGTGTAAGGCAGGCGCTCTGCCAACTGAGCTAACCGCCCCTGATGTCAGCAGGTTTCAAATTTACCACGTCGGACGTCGAATGTCAACCAGAAAACGGGGGATTGCCCGAGATGGCTGCCCGGAACCGGGATCAAGTTCAGAAACTGACCACTTTCTGGGCCTTGTGGATGGCCTCGAGAAGATCGAAATTGTTCGCCAGCTTCCCGACCCGCAACTTCTCCTTGATCATCAACTTCTCCAGGGCAAACCCGGAAACCAGGATCCGGACGCCGGTCTTCTCGATCTTCGACAGAAACCCAAGAAGGGGACTTCCTTCGACGCAGGCCTTCACCGCGCTATTCCAGAAGACCAGGACCCGGGGAACGATTTCGCTTTCCGAAAGGGTTATCACCAGGTTCTTGAAGGAAACCCGGCCCAGGGAATCCCGGTTGCCCAGGGAAAGACGGGTAAAGATCATCACATAGTTCGAAATGTTGGCGGAAGGCATCCAGACGCGCTTTTCAAAATAGACGTCCTCGAAATGCTTGTAACTGAGATCGTTCTTACCGTCCAGAGACACAACCTCCGCAGAATGCCATATTATAACCAAACCCCTCGGATGCTGACAAGACCACGCCGTCCTTTGATCTGCGGACTTTCCCACCCGAAGACGATTTTATGCCCGGATTTTCTTGACACCCCCCCTCACCTATGCTATTCTCACCCCATTGACCGGATCCCCATACTCAGGGGTCCGGTTATAAACGGACAACAACATATCTCGCATACTTGAAAGGAGATTTGAGTAGATGTCAAAACGTTTTTTCGTCGTGTTGGGTATCCTGTGCCTCCTGTCCGCCGCAGTTTTCGCGGCCCCTGCCGAGAAAGTCCTCCTTCAGTATAGCCCCGCCCCCGGCACAACCGTGAAATACAAGATGAACATCCAGGGCACCACCGTCGTGACCGCCATGCAAAGGGCTCAGAAAACCAATCTCGAGACCGCGATGTCCCTCGAGCAAAAAGTCACCGGCGTCGACAAGAATGGCAATGTCGAAATGACCACCACCATCACCGAAGGCACCATCACGGTCAACGACACCCCCACCCCCCTCCCCAACATCGGCCAGATAATCAAGGTCAAAATGGCCAAGAACGGCGAAGTCCTCGAATCCGAAGGCATGGATCAAGGCGCCAACTTCAACCAGATGCAGATCAAGTTCCCCCAGAAGCCGGTCGGCGTTGGTGACTCCTGGGATTCCACCATCAGCCCCAACCCCCAGCTGCCCATTCCCCTCAAAGTGAAATACACCGTTCTCGGTTTCGAGACCATCGACGGCTACGAGTGCTGCAAGCTCCAGTCTTCCGTCACCAGCGAAGCCGGAGACACCGGAAGCATCAACCTCAACGTCAAGGCCGACGGCAAGATCTGGTTCGCCTACAAAAACGGCATCATGGTCAAGAACGAAGTCACCTCCAGCATGGTCATGATCATGGAAAACGACATGGGCGGCGGGAAGAAGGAAAAGATCGACACCCGCATGAACCTCACCCTCAAAATGGGAATTGTAAAATAATCCCTCTCGGTTGACGGTCCCGGGTTCCGTTCGTATAATTGGATACAAGACAACCCTTGATCCTTGAAAAAACGATCGGTACCCAGCTCGAGACCAGTCAGGATCGGCCCTCCGATCCCAAATTGTACACGGAAGCTGGAACCCCGCTTTACCCGAGGCGGGGTTCTTCTTCATACCCGTTCTACCCAACCCACTACCCAACCAAATCTTACCCAAACCCATTTTTCCTTTAACGAAGGAGGTGCACCCGGAGAGAAACGTCCTGAAATCCCATTTTTTGGTGAAAACCTTAAGGAGGTTTTATGAGGTTGAACAGAAGTTTTCTGAAAACTCTGGCGACAACCTTGAGCGTGGTGATGCTTCTTACGGCCTTCGGAACATCTGCTGAAGGCGGATTGTTCACCAAGATCAAAGACACCGTTAAGAAACATCCCGTTCTCACCACAGTAGCAGCTGCCGGTGGGGCCATCCTCGCCGCACCCTACATCGCTTCCGCCGTCGGATTCGCTTCCGGAGCGACGGTTGCCGGTGGTGGAGCCGCTGTGGCCACGGTTGCCGGACTCGGATCCGGAATCGCCGGAATCGGAACCGCCATCTGGGGCGGAATCGTTTCCGCAGGCGGATTCGTCGTCGGGGCCCTTGGTTCTCTTGGAGCCGCCATCGGTGGAATGTTCTCCGGAATCGCCGGATTCATCGGTGGGATCATCGGAAGCCCCTTGTTCATTCCCGCCCTCGTGATCATTGGCGCAGCCGTCGTCGGCTATCTGTTGTGGAAGAAGTACAAGAGGCAGTCCCAGACCATTTCCAATGGTGGAAATCTCCCCTCGACCGTCAGCACCAGTGTCTCCGTTCCTACCAGTGAGGTCGTCGTGAGCAGGGATGTCGGAACGACCACTTCGAGCGAAATCCCGACCAGTTCCGGACAGCCTGCGACCACGGAAATCACGGTCAGTGGAAACACCACCCCGGCTTCTACGGAAGTTCCCACCACCACTTCCTCCGTCGCCGCTTCCGACTCTCTCAAATCGGCCCATGCGGAGTACATCAAAGCCTACAATGCCTACATAAACATCGTGACCAACATCGGTGGAACCGAGAACCCGGATGAAGAGATGAGGAGCAACATGCTTCGGTCCGATACCCAGAAAGCCCTCACCGCTTACCGGAATGCCTATAACAAATACATCACTCTCCTTCGGCAGAGCAACGCCAAGTAGCGTCTTTCCAATACCCCGGGTCACTGGACCCGGGGTTTTTCATTTTAGCCATCTTCCCACCCCCTTCCCCTGCGGACGCCGCAAGAGAGTATTTCGGGGTCCACCCCAGATCTCGCAGATGGGCGCATATCCGATCCGGTTTTTTCCATCTGCGGATTGGGTTTCATCTGTGGAGTGGCAAGAGGGTCTTACTTTCCGGGAAATTCACCGGACTGATTTGAGCCCCTCCAGCGTGTAAAGCCGTTCCATTTTGCCCCCCTTTTTCCGGGCCTGGTGTTCAAATTGTTTGATGGCCGCGGGAAAGTCAAAACTCGGGTCCAACAGAGGGTTTCGCTCCTTTTAACACTTCGGGGATGCGGGTGTACAGGTCGTTGGCCATGCAGAGAACGGGAACTCGGTTCTTGATTTTCAAGAATATCATGGTCGATTCACAAACGACCGCCTTGAAGCTACGATGAAATCCCACTCTTTTGGCAGATGCCTCAGACACGCGGCCGATGGTCCATCTGCCGCGACCTCATCGACGTCAATCGGATAGCTATGTTTAAATCCAGGGACAGAATTCCCCCAGTTCCATTGCGGTCTGGGAGTTCAGTAGCAGGTGAACATCCAGATTGGGGTTGGCCGCATGGTAGTTTGCTGCTTCGGAGATGGCTTCGATCGCGTGACCGACCGGGCGGTAGTAAATCCAGTTGAGGAGGAGAGTCTGGGGGGTGGTCATCGCTATTGGGTCGCTTTCTGATTTTGTGGACCGCCTATGGGTAGTCTGGTCCGAATGCATCTGGTCGGAAGGAACTTTCTGCCGGCTTCGGAAGATCGGTTTGGGATAGTGGCTTTGCCTTGGGGTTCAGGGGAAAAAAAACCTGCCCGGGAGACCCGGGCAGGTTCTTGGGAAAACCTTTACTTGCCTTGATGGAGTTCGTCGAACTTCTGCTGGGTTTCCGCGTTCTTGAGGGCGGACCGGACGACGTCGAGGCTCATGTCTTCCTTCTTGAGGAGCTTGGAGGTCTCGTCGATGTTCTTCTTGGTGCTGACGGAATCGATGAACCACTGGACCCGGCGAACCTTCTCGCTGTCGAACTTGAAGCCCACGAACGGATCGGAAGCGGATTTCTTGACTTCCTGGGGACCCACGTCGGCATTCTGGACAGACATCTGGATGTCGTAGTGGGGCCCGCCGTGACCGTGGCCATTTCCGAGCTTCTCGCGCGCGATCTGGAGGATCTGACTCTTGGTGTAGGCTTCGGGAGCGGCGTTGGCGAGGAGTTCGAAATCCTCGAACCGGTCGGCCACCCTGCGGGCGTAGTCGAGAAGGAGACGACCACGTTCATAGCTGCTGGTGGTCGTTTTGGCCAGGTCGACGACATCGTAGGGGCTCATGGTGCGGAAAGCCGATGATTCCATGGCGATTCCGATGATCTGGGACTGGGTATAGGCATTTCGGGTGGCCTTGGAGACCGCCACGAAATCGGGGCCCATCCGGCAGCGCCGGGCAGCCTTGAGGAGCATCTGGTCGGCGGAATAGGAGTTGGGGTCGAGCTGGGCAAGGCGGATCATGTCATAGACCTCGGGGGTGATTCCACCACCGTGATGTCCACCACCGCCATGGGGAGGAGGAGGCGGGGGAGGGGGATGATGGCCGCCGCCGTGGCCGCCACCGCCGCCGCCGACGATCCGGAGGCGATCTTCGGATTTTCGGGCAAATTCGGAGTGGGGGAACCGCTCGATGCAGCGTCGATAGCAACGGCGGGCTTCGTCAATTTTCTGGACTTCTTCGTAGGTGCGACCGAGGACGTACAATGCATCCGGAACGAAACGGGAATTCCCGTTGTCCCACCGGTCGACGAAGTTCTGGTAGGCTTCGATCGCGCCCCACGGGTCGCTGATCTTGACGCAGCAGAAGCCGATGTAATAGGAGGCTTCACGCCGCACTTCGTAATCGAAACTGGAATTGCGGGCCACATAACGGAACTGGTCGATCGCGCGACGATAATCCCCGCGGTTCATCAGGTCCCGGGCGCGGTCCAGGTCCATTTCGCCGTAGGCGGAGGCGATCGCGGCGACCGCCATGAACAGGACAAGAACGGAAAACAGGCTTCTTCTCATGCTCTAGACTCCCTTTCTTATTTGGTTGGATTTCTGATTTCCCCGGGTACCTGTGGCACCACAGGGATTCCATACTGGAATTGGTCTTCGGAGGACAAAACCCCAACCCCCGGGGACAACGGAGCCCCCCCACTGGGGGGCTCCGAGTCATCCTTGGGTGAGGATCGTCACTTCGAAAGAACCCGGATCATTCGCCGAAGGTGGTCTTGGTATTGACCGGGACGGCGGTTCCGGAGTTGGATCCGGTGGTGTTGGTGGAAGGTGTGGTGGCACCCGCGGGCGTGGTGGCGGCGGGAGCGCTGGCGCTGGCGCCGATGGCGGACCTGGCGGCGTCAACGAGGCCGGGTTCCTTCAGGGTGAAGGGATAGTCGGTCATGACAACATTGCCCTTGGCGGCATAGGCCACGCGCTGAACGGAGGTGGCATTTCCTTCCAGGGTGTTCCAGGCCAGTTGGGAGGCGATGGAATCGGGGGAGAACAGGAAGTTGCCGGGAGAGGCGAACTGCAGGTAGCTGTCGAGCGCCCTGGAATACCGCTCGTATTCCTTCTTTACCGCTTCGATGTCAGGAACCTGGGCAGCGGTCGTGGAATAGAGGGTCCTTTCGAAATCGCGCCGACGGGTGGCCAGCGTGGAGATGCTGTTATCCAGCCAGAACCTGCTGGGAGCGGAGGTACTGGAAGAATAGGCATACGGATCGGTGTCGTCATCGTCGTCGTCATCGTACGGATCGGTGTTCGAACCGGAACTGCCTGTTGAGCTGCCGTAGGGATCGGTGTTCGAACCGGAGCTGCCATGGTTGTTGTAGGGGTCGGTGTTCGAGCCGGAACTGCCATGGTTGTTGTAGGGATCGGTGTTCGAACCGGAACTGCCATGGTTGTCATACGGATCGGTATCGTCATCATCGTAGGGATCAGTGTTTCCGGAGGGTTGGTTCTGCCAGTCGCGATAGGCCTGACCATAGGAGACTTCCTGGTATCGGACGTCCCGGGCTGCCCGAAGGAGGCTGTCCAGAGAGTCTTTCAACAGGACGCTCCTGTCGGCGGGAACCTGGATCTTGTAGTTGCTGAGGTCGACGACCCGCTTGTACAATCCGTTGGCTTCGGCGGTATTCCCGAGTTTCTTCTGACATTCCGCCGCATAGTAGAGGTCATGGATGGCCTGGTTGCCGGCCGCGATCCGGGAATCGGCATTGGCGGCATTGGTCGTGACCGTCTTCAGAGCGGTCTCGTTGGTCCCGGCGCGCTTGATGAATTCCGGGTAAGCCTTGTCGTACTTGCCTTCCTTGAACAGCTTGTCGGGATCCTTGCCACAACCGGCCAACAGGACACTCGTGGCGACCACCAGAAGAAAGAACACCCTGAGTCGTTTGTTCATACTCTTTTCCTCCCCGATGTAAAATTCGACTTCATAATTATACTCATTTTAAAGGCTTTTGTTTTCGTTTTTCCGGTTTTTTTTCGCCCTTTCCAGGGATTTTTTCCTTTCCCCCGCTCTTTTTCTTGTCCAGGTCGTACTGGGCGCAAAGCTTTTTCACGATTTCAAGCTCCCGATCTTCCTGGGAAAGAAGGCCCAATGAGACTTCGAATGACTTCCCACGATTCATGGCTTCCGCAAACTTTTTCAACCTGGCTTGTTGATCCGCTGGGAAAGGTTTTTTGGAATAAGGATCGACAGGCCCACCATGCCCCTGGGGAATCGACTCGTACGCCGGGTCCATTCGTTTTTGGGTCGCTTCGATGTGAAGAAAATCCGAAACCTGGTTGAGTGCCCCCTGGGCTTTCGCCTGGATTTTAGGATCCTTGACTGATTTCAGCCCAAGACAGAGCTTGTAGGAAGTCGCCGCGGACTGGAGGTCCCCGATCATTTCGTAGGTTTTTCCCAGAACATAAAGGGCATCGGCGTGGTACTGGCCTTCCTCATTGGGGAAATTCTTCAGGAACCATTTGAAATCAGCCACCGCACGGACATACGTCTGCTGCATCACGCTGCAGTACCCCACCCAGTAACCAGCCTCCTCCCGCAAATCCGCGGTGGCATCCTTGTTCTTCACTATCGAGAAGAACTGGGATCTCGCTTTTTCGAATTCCCCCTTCTTCCGCGCCTCGTGCGCCCTGTCCAGGGATTCACGGGTCACCGTCGCCAGGGCCGCCACAATCGAAGGAACCAGGACGAGCATCGCAAACAAAGGAAGGAAAAGACGCTTCGCTTTCTGAGGGAACCATCTGGAAACCATCGGAGTCCTCCTTGCCGGAAATCAAAAGACCATGGAACCTAACACGGCTCCATGGTCTTCGTCAAAACCGGCAGATCATCAGGGTTTCTCGTGGAGTTGCTCGAAGCGGTTCTGGTCCTGGGTCTGCTTGATGAGATCACGGACCACGCTGAGCTCCTTTTCCTCTGGAGTGAGGGTCTGGAGAGCTTCGTCGAGGTTGCCTTTCTTGGCGGCTTCCAGGACGGAAGCGATTTTGTCGGTCTGGGTGGATTTCATGGTGAATCCTTCGAAGGGATCGTTTCCGGTCTTGGCAGCCTTGGCGGTGGTGGGTTCGGAAACGGCACCCTCGGCGATATTCATGGAGTAGTTGTAGTTGCCGTAGTAGCCGTCTTCCCCAAGGTACCGGAGCCGGTCGCGGGATTTGTCAGGGAATTCTCCGTAGCGGAAGCGGCGGATGCAATCGCGATAGCATTCTTTGGCTTCACGGATGTAGCGGACTTCCTCGTAGGTCCGGCCGAGAACGTAGAGAGCATCAGGAATGTAGCGGGTTTCGCCGTTGTCCCAGCTGCGAAGGAAGTTGCGATAGTCGTCGATCGCATTCCAGGACTCGTGCAGGCGGACGCTGCAGTAACCCATGTAGTAGCTGGCTTCACGGCGAAGATAGTTGCTGGTGCCCCAATCATCGGCGATGGCCCTATACAGCCGGCGGGCTTCGTAGAAGTCTCCGCGATCCTTCATGCGGTTGGCGCGCTGGAGGTCATAATCCTTGTAATAGGCCCAGGCACTTGACCCGGCCAAAAGGCAGAACACCATCACTACTGCGAAGAGTCGGCTTTTCATTCTTATTCTCCCATCTTCTGATGATTTTTTTTCAGGATCTCACCCATATATGCAAATCTCTTGCCAACCCCCCGGATTTTTTTCCACCTGTTCTGAAGCGCCTTTTCCATCAGGCACAGGGCCTGCCTGCGGGATTTTTGGCAAGGACTCCGATTCACAAAATATGTGGGCGTTTCAAAACCCGCACCAACTCTTGAAAGATTCTTTTCGCCCGACTGCCGGTTTTCCGGCACAAAACGCACCCTTGGGGTACACCCATCAGGAAAGTCCATTCGCCAGCATTGTTCCCCAGCAACAAGGTCCCTTTACTATAGGGAAACCTCCCCGAGATCTCGCCCAAACGATCGGAAAATTTTCCGAACCATTATTCTCCCAGGCAGCGTATATAATTTTGAGACCCGGAGATTTGATTCCCGGAAAAAGAGATGTCTCAGGGGGTTTGCCAATGAAATGGCGACAATTACGGTTTTGGGCGGTTCCCTTTTTGGTCCCCGTTTTCATCTACCTCGGAACGGGCGTTGCTCAGGAATCAGCCGGAACTGCGCCCGGAAGCTTCCTTGACGGGGTCCTGCAGTCCGGTGACGGGGTTGTCGACACCCAGCCATCTCCGGAAGCTTGCCCTGACGGTCCAACCAACCAGCTTCCCCCCCCCGCTCATGGGAAACCCATCCTCGGGATGGAGAATGAGACCCAGGGATACCCGTCTGCCTCAGGAACAGAATCCGCTTCTGGAACCGCTTCTGCTTCCTACAACCAGCCTCTCCAAAAGAGCGGTTTTTCCCAGATCGCAAAGGCGGAAAACTGGACCCAGGCACGAAGAGGAGTTCTTCCGGGTGACAACGTGACCCCTCCCAGCGGTTCAGCCGCCATCCTGGCGGAGATGAAATCGAAGTTCAACATTACCCCTCGGAATGGAAGCGGACGCTGGGACGAATCCCAGCTCCGCTCCGCTTTCCGCGTCCTTTCCTCCCTTCCCGAAAGCTTCCGGAAGTGCACCAGGTTCATCCAGCGGGATGGGGGGCAGGGCGGGGTCCTTGGATGGGTAATGCTCGGAAACCCCACTGTTCACATCGAAAGTGCCGCCGTTTCCCCTGGGACCTTTCAGGGAACCCTGGTTCACGAGATGGTCCACTGCTTCCAGGCTCAAAATGACAACATTTACAGACAGTTCATCCGCACCTTCTATCCCGGAGGCAGGAGAAGCGGACGCTCGGTCTCGGCATACGGTTGCACCAGCGCAATCGAGGACATGGCGGAATGCGGCCGGGCTTTCTGGGCAAAAGGGGCCCTGATGAAGAAATACTACCCCGGACGTTACGAGTTCATGAAGAGATACGTATTCGGGGGAACCGAATTCATCGATGCCGCCTCCCCGACCGGTGGAACCCCGGGACCTTCAGCCAACCCGCCGGGCGGAACCTCGACCACCCAAGGAACGTCGGTTCAGGGTGGATCCTCTACAGCCGGAGGCTCTTCCCCTCCTCCGGAAAAGCCGTCTCCGGGCTCTCCACCGACCGTTGCCGGGCCCGCGAATCCCACGGGAGGTTCAACGGGTACGGGGGGGGGTTCCCAGACCGGGACATCCGGCTCCAGCGCCCCTCCGCCCGATTCTGTAAAGGGAAGCCGGACGGAGTTCGAGGTGGCGGTCGACAATGAAATGATGCGCCTGATCAATGAAGCGAGGGCCAAGGCCGGAGCGGGGCCCGTCACCCTCGACCCTTCCCTCCACAAGGCCGCCTACCAACACGCCCTCGACATGTACAAGCGAAGATACTGCGGGCACCAGACAAAGGGAACCGAAGGCCGCCCTGCCGAGGATTTCGGCTACCAAACCTTCCCCGAGGAGGCGTCAGGATACGGTGTCTGGGCACACCACCGGGCCAGGAAATGCGGTTTTCCCGCACAAAGGATGACTGACGTGAACGAGAATGCAGCCGAAGTATTCGACCGCCCCGACTCGAAAGCCCTTGCCGCGGTATGCATTTGGGAATACAGCCAGAGCGAGGGCCATTGGGCCAACCTTCTGAACAAACGCTGGAACTGCGTGGGTCTGGCCACGATATACCGACAGAACGATAAGGACAATATCAAGAACTGCCAGGTTTTCGGATACAGGGAAAAATAACGGGCCTCGGGAACCGGATGCACCTCGTGGCGCCCTGAACCATCGAGCAGGGACTCAAAGCCCGTTTGCCTTTCCGGAGCGGAACCAACCCGCTCCGGTTTGTTTTTCCGGGGGAAATCAGACCAGAAGGGAAAAGCTCGCGGGCCCCGAAGGTTGCTCGCGGGAAAAGAGCCTTGGAACCAGATCGAACACGTCCTTCTGAAGGAGAAAGGGAATGTCGTCTCCGAGTCCCACATCGATGATCGCTTTTCCCGCCCCCGATGATTCGAAGAGCCTCAAAGGATCACGGAAGTAGGAATAGATTGCCAGCGCAGCCTGGCCACCCTCCCCAATCGAAAAGGAGCTGTCCGCGGGGAGATTCGCCGTGATCGTTGCAACCAGAAAACCCGCGCAATATGCGTCGTCGATGGCGAACTTCTCCTCCCGCCCCGCGCAGACGATCATGATGTCCAGTCCCAGGGGCTGGGCTTTGCTCAACGACTCGGTGACCACAGCGGTTGCATTCAGGAATGACCCCAGAAACACGAATGGGGCGATTCCAACATCCGCCACAGCTCTCGTTCCGTTGCTCGAGGTGAAGATGATGGTTTTCCCTTCCAGATCTGCCTGAACGTACTCACGTGGGCTGTTCCCGAAATCGAAACCCTCGGGAGGAAGCCCTCCCCGCTCGCCGCAGAGCAACGGGTGCACGGGTTGTTGGGAAGCGAACTTGACCGCCTTCTGGACCGTCGGGGTCAGGATCACCTTTCCCGGATTCCTCGACATCACCACTACCAGGGAGGATGTCGAACGGACAACGTCGACGACGATGCACACCTTTGTCGCAAGTGCCTGGACCTCGGAAGGCGTGAAAGCGACATCGATCCGCATTCAGCAGTCCTTTCCGGATACGACCCCGGGTGTGGAACCAGGCGAGGAGGGGACGGCATCCCCCCCCCGGGGAAACTCCGGAATAGGCGAGGGAGGCCCCTTTGGAACCCGGGAAAGATACGAGTCATAGAGCCGGATGGCTTCCCGGGTTTCATCCCGGCATTTCATTATCTGGGAAAGGAGTTCGTCCCGCTTCGACTGGGAACGTTCCCCCAACAACTCTTCAAGAAGATGATCCATCCTCTGGTTTCGGGTAGCAAGCTCCTCCAGCTTGTCGAGGACCTGGTTGAGTTTGCGGGAAACAACCGGTTCCTCAGCCGAATTCCGGTTCGGGCTGGATTCCCTTACCTCGGGGTCTGAGATTTCGCCCAGCCTTATCTTGGCTTCCCTGAGCGAAAGCTTTTCCTCCCGGACCAACCTGACGATTTCGGAAAGGGCGCGAAGGTGGACTTTCCCGTAAACCCGGTGTCCGCCTGAAGTTCTTCCAACCGAAAGGGATTTGGGGAACTCCTTTTCGTAGAATCGAAGGGTGCATGTCGACAGGCCGGTCAGACGGCTGATCTCCGATATGGTCATCGCTTCACCCGTGATGGATGTGATGTTCTCTCAGGAAGGAAACGATGCGGGAAGGCCATTCCTCAGGCTGTGCAACGACGACCAGGAAAAGGATCAACGCCAGAGAAAGGGACAGTACGAACATACTTCTCTCCTCCTATGAACCCAACCCCATAGGATTCCGATCTGGGCTGTGAAAGCCCGTATGCCACTCGAGGAACTTAAACCGCATGGACTTCCCCCTCTATCGGAAGGATCACAGGGTTTGTTAATGGAAAATCCTTCCTTTCAGCGGCCAGAAACCGTCGAGGGGGGTTTCCCACCTTCCGAAACGAAACTCACCGCAATCTCGTCGATTCCCTCGAGCAGGGATTCGGTAAGCATGCAGACAGCCCTTGCCGACTCGTCGAGAGGTTCATTGCCCGCCGGCCGGTTCTTCGCACCGGGAGCTTTCTTCGAGGCGGGTGCAGGAGCTGGGACGGGGACTGTGGCAGCCACCCGACCTCCCCCAGACCTGTCGTCCAGGGAAGGCGACGTGTCGGGATGTCGCCCGGATGGCGACGCTTTTCCCGACCTGTCGTCCAGGGAAGGC
>CAYRYU010000091.1:0-16037 GCA_964428355.1 uncultured bacterium | reverse complement strand
GTCGGGATGTCGCCCGGATGGCGACGCTTTTCCCGACCTGTCGTCCAGGGAAGGCTTGGGGATTCCTGGACTGGAAGGGTTTTCCCTGGCAACTTGTGGCCCAGGGGCAGGTATCGGGACTTTTGCCACCTGCGAAGGTATGTTCTCCACCTCTGGTTGCTGCCGCACGACGATCCCCGCGGGCGCGATCTCCGCCGCGGTCCGGATTTCCGGCGCGGGGACCTCTCTTGTCCCTTGGGCGCGGGCGACGGTTGAGGGGGAGGGCCGCATCCCACCCAGGTATCCGGTCAGCCAGGCACGAATATCCACATCCGGGGGATTTTCCGGCCCGAGGGAATGCGGAGTCGCCGTATTGTAAAGACGCTCGGCCTGGTTGCGAAGACGGCGTTCGAGCGAATAGAACCTGCGTTTGGTCTCGTCATCGGGCGCCGAGGCAAGCTCTTCCCCCTTGGCTCCCCAGCGAAGCTCGATCGAGTGATATGGGTCGAAGGAAAGGTCGAAAAGACGGATGATGACATCGTGCAATCCCAGTGTGACCGTTTTCCCGGCCGAATTCTGGTAAGCCACTGTCATTCTGGGAGCAAGAGAATCGTAGATGCTGAGCAGCTCTGAAGCGAGGTTCTGACCTCCACCGGAGTATTCGATATTGGGATCATTCATCTCCGCCATTCTGACCATGTTGACGGTTCTCTCGAACACTTCCATGAAAGCCACTTTCAGGCGCGCATCACGAGACGGGGTCGAGAACTCTTCCCATTCCCCATCGGTACCGTAGATGTTCCAGGGCAGTGCACCGGGGTGGGATTTTCTGGAGATTCCACGTTGAACGCAAATGTTGACGGCCTCAGCACGATACTTGACGTCCTCGAAAGCGTCCTCGAGCATGGTCTTGAAATCCTCCAGAGGACGGACCTTCCCCCCGCGGTTCGAGAGTTTCACCCTCACGTAGTCGAAATATGAGAGAGATGAGAATCCCTCGAGCTGATATGATTTGCGGTACTGGTCATCCCCGGAAAAGTCCGGGATGTTCCTGTTTCCCAGACGTTTAACGGACCCTTCGGGAGAATACCAGAGTGGTCGCCATCTCCGGAATCCCCCACCATTGTTCCGGCCTCCCAACGCAAATTTCGAGCCGAACCATGGCCGGGACACCGTTCTGTCCGGATGCGCGTCGATCAATCTGACCCGCCCATCGTCGGTTACCCGATAAACCAGCGCAACATGTCCATTCGGATCGTAGTAGATCGTTCCAGGCTTGATTGATTCCCGGGAAACTTTGACCGGGTATGAATCGCCATCTTCCACCTGTGGAGCCATACGATAGTAACCGGAATTCACAAGAGGGATGGCATAGAACATCCTCTGGGGAGTGTCGAAATAATCGTGATCTTTGAATCCGGTCGGGTGGTTTCCATCGCTGTAACGCTGGTCGCCCCCCCTTCCTGATATCGCAGAAACATAGGAAAATGGAAGGCGCAATTTATAGGCGACATAGGCCCGGACAAGGTAGGGGAAATCAGCACAGTCAGCTGAAAGATTCAGCTTCTGGTCCTCCTCGCCATACAACGGGTTTGCCGTTTTGTCCCTGATGAACTTGTTGAGGTTTCCGTGCTTCGATTCTCCCAGACGCGAAACGAAATCGGAATAGACGTGCTCGTCCTTGTCGGTCCATCGGCTTCCGGAAAGAACCCAGGCACCGGCTTGAAGGACCTTCGCTCCGGAAAACCAGAAGAAAACGATGAGAAGCACGAATGCGATCCCCGGAAAGAGGATCCGCATCGACTTGGACAACTCCCGAAATCTCATTTTCATGAGGGATCTCCGAAAAAGGAAATTTTGGATTCAATCGGCAGGTTGCGCTATTTCCCTGATAGAATTCCCCTTCTCGAGCCCACCCGGAATCTGCCGATTCCGGAATCTCCCGATCCTGGAATCTCCCGATCCTGGAATCTGCCGATTCCGGAATCACCTCCCAGCTCGAAAATTGGGGACAGGTTGGGTATCGCGGACCCGCTGCCAGAGCCAGGGAAAAAATCAGTAATGTGGTACGGTTAAAAAAAGGGGGCTTTCGGCCGAAACTGGAAGGCAGGGAAAGGGAGACTGGTATATGGAAAGATTGAAAAGGGTGTTTGGACTCGTTTGCCTGTGTACGTTCGGGATCATCGCGGCCGTTTTCTGCATTCCCAGCTTTGCCACCGACAGCCTGGTCGCTCCGATCAGGAATCCCCTGGTATGCGCCTACTTCCGCCTTCAGGAAAGCTACGAGCAGATTTCGCGGGATCTTGGGCAGAACGGGGGTTCCACCTCTGTCGGAGAACCCGGGAAATCCCCAACCGCCACCTTCCTGAGGTCAGTCGGAAGCACCCTGTCCCGCTTCCGCGCCTCGGTCAGGGAGGCGACAGGCCGCAAAGGGAAGGGAAAAGCCGTCGTGCTGGGCGAAGGAAGCGACCCGGTTCCCCTCCTGGGGCATTTCGCGAAAACGGGAGTCTGCCTTCCCCAAGACCTGCTTATCTACTTCAAGAGTCCGGGAGAGTATCTCTTCCTTATCCTGGGCAGTTGCTCTCCGAAAGCATTCCAGCCCCTCTTCGATCCTGCCATGGTCCTTCCAAGGCCCGACGGATTCTCCGTTTCGGGAACGAACCGGAAGCTGCAGGGTCGCCAGCCGCTCCTGCATTTCGGAAACCGGTTCATCTTCCTCTGCCCTGCCGAGATCGAGGGCAACATCCTTGATGCCCTCGCGGCAGAACAGGACAACCTTGGGGAGAAGTTCAAGACCTTTCGCGGAATGGCCCGCATCAAACCCGTCCTGGCACTCGAAGCCGATGTCGCGGGGTTGGTCCAGCTCCTTTCGGGGTTGGGCACATCGGCCCCCGATCTGCCTTTCCCGCTCAACCAGATCCAGGTTTTCCGGCTCCTGGTCGACGGAAGGATGGTAAAGGCGCAGGCTTTCGCCCCCGATGAAGCGGGACGTGAAGCGTTGGCCAGGGTTGCCCGGGATCTCACCTCGGCCATCAAAGCGTGGTTGAGCCCTTCCCAGGATGACCCGGCGGGTTCTGGCACCGGGCCGGAAGGGAAGTGGGCCTCAGTCGTCTCCTCGCTCCGGGATTTCACCGAAGGGACGAGCGTGTTCATAGAATCTTCCGGCCTCAAAGAGAGCGCCGTCTATGCCGGAATAGGGGCTCTCGGCCTCTTCTCCTCCCTTTCCCTCGCCTCCCTCCCAATTCCGACCAACACGATGTTGGAAGTGGGCCAAGGGCGCCAGGAGGGCGCATCCTCCGCGGCCCCGACCGACACGATGTTGGAAGTGGGCCAAGGGGGCCAGGAGGGCGCATCCTTCCCCGCCCCCCTCGCGACGGGAACTCAGGACGCCTGTTTGGTGCCTTCCACCTCCCGGCTCGCTTCCATGAAGTAAAGGATTGGGAAGTTGCACCGAAAGCTCCCAAGGTCGGAAAGGCAGATGCCAGCAGACCTTATGCAAACACTTCCATTCGGATCTCCTATTTTTGACCGTTGGACTCCGTCGAGACTGACGAAGGGAGCGAATCCGGCGCAACCGCGGCGGAGGTGCTCAGGATCTCACAGTGCTCGGGATCGAGCTCTCCGACCGCCATCTTAAGGCGGGCTTTCCCTATGGAATAATCGTAGAGCGCTTTAAGGTGGTTCATCTGGTGCGAGAGCAGCGAGGTCTCGGCCCCGAGAAGGTCGCTCATGATCGCGAGTCCGGCGGAATACCGGTCCCGGAGGATCCGGAGCGATTCGGATCCCTGGCGGATGGCCTCCCTGCTGACACGGATTCTCTCGAGTGAGTTGTTGATGTTCGTCACTGCTTCCCGGATCTCGAGAAAGATCTGATCCGCCAGTGCGACCTGCATCCGGTTCATCTGCTCCTCCTGGAATCGCACCCCGGCAGCCTTGTGACCGGCTTCGCCGCCGTCGGCGAGTTTCCAGTCGAGCCGGGCGAAAACCATGGAGTTGTCGTGGCCGTTCTTCCCGAACCTCTCACGGTTGTTTTCGGCGGCGACTCCCAGCATGAAATGCGGGCGTACCGCACCCCGGTGCATCCTTTCGGAATGTCCCAGTGCCTCGATCTGGCGGGACATCTTCAGGAAATCAGGCCTTTTGGCGAGGGCCAGGTCGAGAAGGGCGCGGGGTTCCTCCCCGCACAAGGTGCACTCCTGCTGCAGGAAAGGCATGGTGAGCTCGAACCCCTCCGCGGTTGGAATTCCCATTATGGTCGCGAGCCCTTCCAATGCGAGTTTCAGCTGATTCTTCATGCGGAGGAAGGTTTCCTCGTTCTGGGAGTGGTGGACCTTCGCCTGCAGGAGATCGGACTCGACAGCCCTCTCGGCCTCGAAAACTCCCTCGGCATTCCGGACGGTCTCCCTGGAGGCTTCGCAAGCTTTCTCGGCCACCACCAGGCTTTCCCGCGCGAGAATCACGTTCAGGTAGGTCTCGATCGTCCGGAAGATGACCTGCTCGCGGGCATGAACCGTGTCGAAAGAGGCTGCCTCGACACCCTTCCGGGCGGCACCAACCGCGTGCCGGTCCATACCTCCAAGGGACAACGGAACTCCGATCTGAACTCCCATCTGGATGCTGTCGATTCCGGATGGATCGTTCAACTGGCCCGGGGAGAAGTCTGATTGGGCTATCCGGCCCTGGTTGAGCTTGGTTCCGAAAGCCATCATCGGGCTGTCCAGCCGGCTCGCAGTGGCCCCGACGGATACGTGAGGACCCTTCATGGCGCGCGCTTCTCCGACCTTCTCGCGGGCCGCCTTTTCGCCGGAAATCATCGCGTTGATGTAGGGACTGTAGGAAAGCGCTTTCTGAACAGCTTCCGAAACGGGCAGCGGTTCTCCACCCAAGAGGTTCCCCACGGCGGGAAGAGTTAAGATCACTGCCGCAAGGACATAGTTGAAGAATCTTTTCATGTTTCCTCCTGAAAAGTCATTATTGCCAGGTGCTTGCCAGCGGGAAAAATCCTCTATCCATGCCGGTTTCGCAAAAACCCTGAACCGGAACCACGAACAATATTCGCGGAACCACAAACAATACTCCACGGAAAATCTATCACAGGAAATCCGGGAAAGAAACCCCGGAAAACCGCGATCATTCGAACCGAAGCGCCTCTATGGGGTCGAGTTGGGAGGCCTTCCACGCTGGGTAGAGGCCGAAGAAGATTCCGACGACGGCGGAGAAGATTACGGAAACCAGGATCGCCGGGATCGAAACGGTGGCTTCCCACTGGGTGAAGCCCTTGATGATGATGTTCGTGAGCGCCACCCCGAAACCGATGCCGAACAGGCCTCCGACGCTGGAAAGGGCCATCGCTTCGACGAGAAACTGGGTCAGGATATCCCTACCCCGCGCTCCGATGGCCATCCTGATGCCAATTTCGCGGGTTCTTTCGGTGACCGAGACGAGCATGATGTTCATTATGCCGATCCCGCCCACCATGAGGGAAACCGAGGCGATTCCGGCAAGAAGGAGCGCAACGACCTTCAAAGTCGAACCCGCCATCGCCGCGATGTCGGCCTGGGTCTGGATGTTGAAATCGTCATCCTTTCCCGCGACGATCTTGTGCTTTCGGCGGAGGAGCTTGGCGATCTCCTCCTTCGCCTTTTCCACCACGTCGTCCGAAGCCCCTGACGCCATGATCATCTGGATGTGGGTGACCCCCATGAGCCGTCGTTGAACCGTGGACAGCGGAGCGATGATGACATCGTCCTGGTCCTGGCCCATGCCCGTCTGGCCACGGCTCTCAAGCACCCCCAGGACCTCGAACGGGATCTTCTTGATGCGGATTGTCTTCCCAACAGGATCCATCGACCCGAAGAGGTTGTCGGCCACCCCTTTGCCCAGAACGCAGACCTTGGCAGCATTCCTCAGGTCACCTTCGGTGAAATAATCGCCCGATTCCAGCTTCCAGGCCCGGACATCCAGATACTGCATTCCGACACCCATTACCGAGGTCGACCAGTTCTGGCTTCCGAAGATGACCTGGGCACCGGAGCGGACGATAGGGGAAACCCGGACGACCGAGGGGCACTCCGAAAGGATCCCGTGGGCGTCATCCTCCGTCAGGGTGGTCATGGTGCCCATTCCCATCCGGTGGCCTCCCGCCTGTCCGCTCCCGGGCATGATCATGATCAGGCTGCTTCCCATCTTCGAGATCTCGCCCTGGATCGAGGCATTCGCCCCCTGGACGAGGCCGACGATGGTGATCACCGATCCGACCGCGATGATGATACCCAGGGCGGTCAGAAAGGACCGGGTCTTGTTGCGGTTCAGGCTCACCAGGGCAAGGCGGAAAACCGAAAGGAAGCTCATTCATCGACCTCCGGGAGGGAGTCCTCGCCATTGCTTTCTTCGAGGGGCGGAAGGGCGGCAAGCTCCCGGACCGCATCCAACACCTTTGGGTTCTTCGTGTCCGAAATCACCATTCCATCCCGGAGCTGGATCTTTCGCTTCGTGAACAGTGCGATGTCCGGCTCGTGCGTAATGATCAGGACGGTGATTCCCTTCCGGTTGAGCTGCTGGAAGAGCCCCATGATTTCCAGGCTCGAGCGGGAATCCAGGTTCCCCGTCGGCTCGTCGGCAAGGATGACCGCAGGATTGTTCACCAACGCCCGTGCGATGGCCACACGCTGTTGCTGACCGCCCGAGAGCTGGTTCGGGTGGTGATGCTCGCGACCTTTCAAACCCACCGAAGCGAGGGCATCGAACGCCCTGCTTTGACGTTCCGCGGAATGGATTCCCGAGTAGACCATGGGCATTTCGACATTTTCAAGGGCACTGGTACGGGAAAGAAGGTTGAAACCCTGGAAAACGAAGCCGATCTTCCGGTTCCGGACCCGGGCAAGCTCGTCGCGGGGGAAATGCGAGACGTCCTCGCCTCCGATCAGGTATTTCCCGCGGGTGGGGCGGTCCAGGCAGCCAAGGATGTTCATCAACGTCGATTTTCCCGATCCCGAGGCTCCCATGATCGCGGTGAACTCCCCGGTGATGATCTCGATATCGACACCCCGAAGGGCACGGACGTTGACACCGTCCATGAAATATGTCTTGTGGACCCCCTTGACCTCGAGAAGAGGGACCTCTTCCGGTCTTTCCGTCGTCATAGGCGCATCGGAGGCCCGCCCCGGCGACCGGAGCTGGTGGGCTTGTCTCCGGGAACCAGCACCTCCTGCCCTGGCTTGAGGGCACCCGACACGATTTCGGTGTGCTGGTTGTTTCCAATTCCGACTACGACATCCAGAGGAATGGGGCGCTGTTTCTCACGGTTGAAGCCCCAGACCCGGGTGGTTCCGGAAGCTTCTTCCGCGCTCCCACCGTTCCGGCGGAAGCCTCCCAGAATCTCCTGGGAGGGTTTGTAGAATAAAGCCCTCGTGGGAAGCCGGAGAACATCCTGCTTGAAATCGACGAGGATCTCGACGTTGGCTGTCATTCCGGGTTTCAGAAGCAACTGGTCGTTCTCTACATCGACCATCACCGGATAGGTGACGACGTTGGAGGTAACCTGTGGTGAAAGCCTGACCTGGCTGACCCTCCCCCGGAAGGTCTTGCCCTTGAAAGCGTCGACGGTGAAGGAGACTTCCTGGCCATCCCTGACCTTTCCGATATCGGCTTCGTCGACCGAGGTGCTGATGCGCATCTGTTTGAGGTCCTTGGCGATCGTGAAAAGGGTCGGAGCGGAAAAGTTCGCTGCCACAGTCTGCCCTACATCCACGTCGCGGGAAACCACCACCCCGTCGATGGGAGAGTAGATCTTGGTGCGTTCGAGGTTGATCTTCGAAACGTTCAGGGAGGCTTCGGTCTGCCGGACCTGGGCCAGGGTCCCGTCATGCTGGGCTTCGCTGGCGCGGATCTGGGCCCCGATCGAGAGGGGTTTCACCCCGAGGGCTTCGAGCTGGGCTTTCGACGCTTCCAGAGCGGCTTTTGCGGTATTGACACCGCTCTGGGCGGTTTCCAGGTCGGAGGTGGAGATGAGTTTCTTTGCGCTGAGGCCTTCCATCCGTTTGAGATTCCGTTCGGCATCCCCGAGCGCGACACGGGCCTTCTCGACGTTTGCGTCTCCGGCTTTCAGGTCGGCCTTTGCGGTAAGAAGGGAAGCCTTCAGGTTCTCGATCTGGGCGGCGACGTTCCTTTCGTTGGCGCGCGCATTTTCCATGTTGGCCGTCGCCTGCTGCACCTGGGCTTCGAGCGTCGAGGGATCCAGAACCGCGATCAGTTGGCCCTCCTTGACCTGATCGTTGAAATCGACCGCAATCGAGGCGATGATACCGCTGACCTGGCAACCCACGGCCACCGTCGTCAGAGCGGCGAGGGACCCGGTGGCCGAGATGGTCTGGCGGATGGATCCCATCGTGATCTCGTCGGTTACCCAGACCGTCGCCGGCTTGGTGGATTTCCAATAGTACCAGCCCCCGAAACCCGCTCCAGCGAGAACCAGAATCACAAGAATGGCGCATCCGATCTTCATTTGCCGTTTCCTTCCTGCTTCGTTTCAGTTTCATCCGGTGCGGTCCCGGCTCCTGCACCACCCCCGCACTCGACGGGGAGGCGGCCAAGGGTCTGGTCGAGAGAGGCAAGCGCTATGAGACTGTCATAGTATGCCGTGACATTGCTTCCGCGTGCTGAAACATAACTGGCCCTCGCGTCGGTGACCTCGAGCGAGGAACCGACTCCCTCGGAAAACCGGCTCTCGGCAAGGGTAAGTGCTTCGCTTGCCTGCCGGACGAGGATCTGGGTTGCATCGAACCGGTTGAGCGCATCCAGAACGTTGGTCAGCGAGGTTTTAACCTCGGTCCGGACCGACTGTCGCACCTGGTCATACCGGGCCAGGGAGGTCATCAGCCCTCCCTGGGCATCCTTGACCTGGCCTTTCGCCGATCCCCCGTCGATGAGCGGAGTGCTCAGGGAAAGCCCGACCGAGTATGAACGGTCGAGCGGTGAAACGGATCCCGACCAAGAGTAGGCCGCTGATCCCGAAAGCGAAGGATTCTTTCCCTTCCGGGCAAGGGCGAGGGAGGATTTCGATGTCTCAACCTGGAGCCCGACAGCCTTGACCTCAGGGCGGGAAAGGGCTTCCTTGAGAAGATTCTCGAAAGAAAGCTCCCGACCGGGGTTCTTGATTGGCGGAAAAATCATCGCCGAGGTCAACCCGAGAAGGTCTTCCTCCCGGGGGGGGGGAATTTCAAGTTCATCTTCGAAACCGATGGATTTCGCAAGAAGGGCGAGCGTGTTCTGCACGTTGCTCTGTGCCCTGATCAGGGAAACCCTGGCATCAGCGAGGTTTGCCTGGGCCTTGGTGATGTCGAAGGGAGGCCTGCTTCCAACCTCGACCAGCCCCTGGACCTGTTCCAGGTATGCCTGGTATCGGGCGACGGTTTCTTCCTGGACCCGAAGCAAGGCCCTCGCCTGGAGCGCTCGAAAGAAAGCTGATTTGATGTCCGCCGCCGTGGAAATGGCCTGACTGTCCAGGTTCTCCCTCGCGATCCGGAGGCTCGTCCGGGACATCCGTTCCTTGATCCTGGTCTGGCCGAAATCGGTGATGAGCTTGCGCGCGGAAATCGAGTCGGAGTTGCTGTCGACGAGGTCATCGGATTTCCCCCCGAACGACCCTGCGGTTGCCCTGCGAAACTCCTGTTTCTGCCTGGAAAAGGAGTTCTGAACGCCGACGGTGACCGCCCGGGCGGCCCGGGTGGTCGTCAGTTTCCCCTTTGCCGAAACCAACGCCCCTTCCGTCTGGCGTATCGCGGGATGATGGGACAATCCGAACTCGAGACATCGTTCCAGACTCCAGGGTTCGGAGGCCGTCTGGCCCGAACACCTGTCCGAAAAGGTGGCGAAAACAAAAACGATGATCAGAATGTCGATTAAATGCCTTTTCCTTGCCATGGCGGGAATGTACCACTCGCATCGGAAGAAGTCAAAAACCCTTGTCCCACTTTACAATTTTTAACCAAAGCCGGGTTCGGAGTTCCATTTCCCCTCGGGAACCCCTGGCCGTGCATTTCGGTTGCACGGAGAAAGCAATGCGGATATCATGGGAAACATGAACCGCTCCTCCCAGCAAACGGATCGGGAGCAGATCCAACGGGCGAGGGTACCCCGAATGCGGGGTGGGAGAACCTGAATTCACAAAACGGGAGAAGTTGACATGAGGAAGGCCCTTCGAGCGTTTCTTCTGGAGGACCTCGGACCGGCATGCCGCGACGTCTCGGTGGAAGCCCTTGGACCGGCGGCCAGGGAACCTGTCCGCGGGCTGGTCCGGGTTAAAGCCCCTGGCGTCATTTGCGGCCTGGGCTTGATCGAACCGCTGGTATCCCTCGTGGAATCGCTTTTTCCTCACCCCAAAGGGCCGGGCATTCGTGCCGCGATTTCCCTGAAAGCCTCCGACGGGGATTTCACCCAAGCCGGAACCATCGTGGCCGAGATCTCCGGACCGACCGGAATCCTCCTTTCGTCGGAACGTACGATCCTCAACCTTCTCCAAAGGCTCTCCGGAACGGCAACCCTGACCAGGAAGTTCGTCGAGGCCGTGAAGGGAACCCGGTGTCGGATTCTCGACACGCGAAAAACCACTCCCGGGCTCAGGAGCCTCGAGAAGTATGCCGTCCGGACGGGCGGCGGTACAAACCACAGGTTCGGCCTTTATGACATGGTCATGCTCAAGGACAACCATGTCTCCGCACTCGGGGGTGGGCTTTCCCTCGCGGTTTCGGCTGCCCGGAAAATCCTGGGCCCTTCCCTCCGGATAGAGGTGGAGGCCGCTTCCCTTCGGGAGGTGGAAGCCGCTTTGGAAGCCGGGGCAGACATGATCATGCTGGACAACATGTCGCCCGAGGAGATGAAAGCCTGCGTGACTCTTGTTGCAGGGAGGGTCCCGCTCGAGGCATCGGGGGGAATCACCCTGGAAACGGTCGCCGCAATTGCCGGAACAGGCGTTGATTTCATTTCGGTCGGTGCCCTGACACATTCAGCCCCTTCCCTGGACATCTCGATGAAAATCGCACCCATCCCATGATCGTTTTTCGAGGACCGTCAATCCCGATGTTGTTTTCGTTTTCTTCCGGCCGCGGGAAAACTGTGCTAAGATACCTTCCACTTCCGAATTTTCCACCCGACGAGCTTGCAGGAGAGGATGACAACCGGAATGAGTGAGCCCGCCACGGAAACTGTCCAACCATGCCGATCCGCTGCCGAAGTTTGCGCAGAGTGTCTTTCCGCTCCCCGTTTCTTCATTGAATCTGACCTGATCGACTCATTGGCCGCACCCACGGTTTTCTTCAGGTTGTTTTCGATCGAGCAGGTCATCCGGTATGGGTCTTCGGAACGTGTCCACCGGAAGCTTTCCGAACGGATCGACGCGGAGACCGACCTCGAGTGCCAAAGGTATTTGGCCCACGCCCTTCATGTCGTGGAACTCCGTCTGCGCAAGCCTTCCCCGCAAACCACCCCTGTAGGGCAGACTGAAGAGATCGCGACCACTTATTCGAACGGCAGCCCGGACGTGCGTCTCTCGATTCTTTCAACCATGCAGGGCGAGGTGGCGAAGTCCCTCGCGTCCGAGGGCGGCCACTGGCTCGAGGGAGAGGTCAACCCGCTCATCCAGTATTCGCTCATCAGGGCTTTCTACGCATATTGGAGCGAATGGAATCTCGACAAGATCCAGTCTTTCATCGATTCGGACTCCTTTCCAGTCCGTTGGGCAGCCCTCGAGGCTTTGACCCTGCGTCAGCCGAACAAGGTCAAAACGCGGCTTGCGGATCTCCTCACCTCAGAAGACCAAGCCAACCGGTTCCTGGGGTTGCTTTCCCTCTCCCTGATCGACCCGGAAGTAACCGTTCAGCACCTCGAGCCGATGATCCTGGGAGCGGACAGTTCATCCCAGACCGACGCGCTGCTTTTCTGCAGGCTTCTCAACTTCCCCCGCGTCAGGGACCTCCTGCTGACCTTTCTGGAGGCATGCCATCCGATTCCTCTCATTGAACAGGCGGGAACCTTTTTTCGACGCAACCCCGACCCCGAAGTCCCCTTCCGGATCGGAGCGATCATCGAGAAAGCCCCTTCCGCCGAAATTCCCGTTCTCGAGGGTATCCTTAACGGTGCCATGGAAACGCTGAAAACCTCCGGGGCCATTCCGAGATTCGAGGATTTCTCCCGGAACCTGGCGGAGTGGTTTTCCCGAAGGGGAGCCCAACTGCTCGTACGGCAGAAGATTTCCCGCCTTGCGGATCTGGACCTGATAATGAAACGCATCGAGAACGAGGCTGGACTCCTCGAATACGAACTTTCCCAGGCAATGCATCGGCCTTTCGTCACCTCATCCCTTCAAGAAGCTCATCAATTGCCGTATTCCGCACGGGTCAAAAAGCGGATCGAGGGAATACTGTTTCCGAAACCCGACGCCGCCCATCCCTCCGACCTTGACAGCAACCGGTCGCCGCGAATCGCCGATCTCGACCAGGAACGAGGGTTCTACCTCATCCCCGAGCACTGGGGAAGGTTTTTCGAGCTCCCTCTCGAGGGTCAACTCCGGTTTTTGGGCCTTCTTCAGCTGTCTGACCGGGAGAAAGCGGGGCCCCTTTTCAAGATCATCCTTTCGAAGAAGGACACACTCGAAGAGGTCCAGGCTGCCGCGCTCTCGGCGGCCGGGCGAGTCGAGAATCCCGAATTCCTCGCTCTGGCGGAGAGCTGGTTGGGAAGCGCTAACGAATTGTTGATCGCCCATGCGCTCGATTACATCGGTCGGTTCTCCTGTCAGACCGTGGCCCCAAAGGTTGACGACTTCCTGAAAAGAGGCGGGCCCCAGCTGAAGGCTGCGGCCCTTCGAATTCTCCAGAAAACCGATCCGGCCAAAGCCGCTTCACAATTGCTCGTGAACCTCAGGGATCCCCATCCACAAGTCCAGCGGATCGCCCTGAACGGGCTTCTGGCCACGGATTTCGCCCTGATCAGGGAAGACCTTACGGATTTCCTCATGACCGAGGGGGGAAGGCGGTTCATCCCCACCACTTTGTGCCTGTACCAGACCGACCCTGACCCCGAGAGCGTCTATTCCCTGTTCCGTCTGGAGAAGAAAATGCCGGTCGAGGAAGTCGGCCCTGTGAAAACGGCCCGGAACTGGTGCTTCGAGATGCTGCACAAAAGCGGCCGGATGAAGGAGATGACCGTCGAGGACCTCGAAAAGGACCTCGAGAAGCGCTGGAGTCAGGAAAACACCCGGAAAAAGGTCCCGGTGCCACCCTATTCCCCCAGAGACCTCGACTGGAACCGGGAAAGTCCGCGAACCGCGTTCGACCGCGGATACGACGAACTCGTCCCTCTCGCGAAGAGCGTTACCCAGGCCGTCATAGTCCTGAGTCTTGCGGGGCTGATTTTCCTCATGACTCCTGCAGTACCTCCTGAAAGTCCCATTTACAGGCTTCCGGCGGGAGCGCCCGCATCGATGAGCCTCCCCGTGACACCGGTCGCGTCGGCGCCAGTGAACCCCGTTCCGCCCGCTGCGAGCGGATCCGCTCCGACAGCATCTCCAACGGCACGGTCCCCGCTCAACCCTCCTCCGATTCCAAAAAAATCGAAAGACCTGTGACCCCCTTTTCGGTTGAACGGGAGATCACCACAAAGTTTCCAAGGTCACGAAGCACACAAAGCCCCCCCTGGATCAAAATCAAGAATCCGTTTCAAGAGGTTATTTGAACCAATTCAGGGGTGCCTCTTGGTGATCTTTGTGCCCTTTGTTCCTTCGTGGTGAACCTGGGGTTTGTTAACCCGGGTCGGCGGCCCCCCAGGGTCGGTTCAGGTTGAAGTCAGGCTGGAGTTCCGGGGGTTCCGCCCTGGCTTCCGACGAAGCCGGGGCTGACCGGCCCGACCTCGGCTGGAGTTCCTGCAATCCGAGCCAGGAAGGTGTTTCCGAGTTTCTTAAGGTGCCCATCGATGTTGTCGAAGTAGTTGAAATGCAACTGCTCCTCGTCGATGATCGCCTCGAAAAGCTTTGCGCTGGTGGCATCGCCGTTTTCCCGACAGATCTGGTAGGAACGGTTGTATTCGGCGATCGTGTCGTCCTCGAGGCCCGCATCATGGGGAAAGATCTCCTCCACCTTCTGGGCCTTGATGGTCTTTGCCGAAGGCTCTGTCACCGGTTCCCCGCCCAACTCCTTGATCCTTTCCGCAAACTGCTCGGCATGCCGCATTTCATCAATGGCAACCAGCTTCATCTTGGCGGCCAGTTCACCGTAATCGAGGTTGTCGAGGTTGTAATGCTGGTTCATGTACTGGTGTATGGCGTGAAGTTCTCCTGCCCGCGCCTGGTTGAGCACTTCGATCACCTTGTTCCGTTTTTCCTCGCGTGAATCTTTTCCCATGGGATTCCTCCTGGCATTTTCGATGATATCCGGATTTCGCAGGAAAAATGTTAGCATGTGTTACCATTGAAATCATCCCCTTGGATTCCAGGGACAGGAGAAACATTTTGAGGTCAAGAAACCGATCGGGGTTGTCCGTCCTGCTTCCGGTGCTGGTTCTCCTCTGTGCGACGATGGGGTGCACTTCCAAGAGCGATGTTATAGCCTTCAACGACCGTGTCGCCAAACAGACAAACGCCATTGAAGCCGACGGGAAGGCTTTTGTTGAGTTGATAACCGATTCCATCAAGAGCCAGCCTCCGAAGACTGCACCCTTGAAGGAATACATAGAAAAGAAGAAGAAGCTCGTGGCAACACTACGTGAGGAGGCAAGGGGTTTCAAGGTCCCTGACAGCCAGAATGCCAAGGATTTCCTGAAATACCACCTGGAAATCCTGGACGAACTCGACCGGGATTACAGAGAGGAGTTCCCAAAGCTCTTGAAGATCCTTTCCGATCCCTTTTTTTCACCTCCGGAAAAGGCGAAGAAGATCATGGAACTCACGACGAAATCCGAATTGAAGGAAAAGACCGAGAAACTCAAGGCCGCACAACGTAAGCTGGCGGACGAGTTCGGCTACCAGCTGAAATGACCTGGTCAGGTGCGCGAAGAGCCCTTTTTCTGGCCTCCTTTGGGTGGTGTGTGTTTTTTCCCCCGGGATTCGATGCACAGGCACAGGCCCAGACCCTGACTGTACAACCGGCCGCCTCGCTGGCAACCCCCATTTTCCCCGCGCCCGGAGCGGACGAGATCGAGGTTGGAAAGAGTCTCGTTGCATCCGATCCCACCAACGCCCTTGCCCGGTACAGCCTGGGATATTCCCTCGAGAAGAAGGGTCGCCTTTCCGAAGCCATCGTTCAATACCGGCTGGCGATCAAGTTCGATCCGACCTTTCCCGGTTCACATATCCGGTTGGGAATGTCCTTCGCGAAATCCGGTCGGCCGGAAGATTCCGTCCTCCCGTTCCGGAGAGCCCTGGAACTCAATCCGAAGGATGCCGAAACCTGGTACAACCTTGGGGTTTCCCTTGGCCAGATGCATCGGCCCGCCGAGGCGCAGGATGCCTACGAGCATTCCCTCGGCCTTGATCCCGCCAACTTTGACGGTTGGTTCAACATCGGCCTTTGTTTTTCCGATACCGACCAACCTCAGGCTGCAATCATCTCCTTTTCCAAAGCGCTCGAACTCCAGCCTGACAACTCCGAGGCCCATTTCCAGAAGGGGCGGGCACTTCTCCAGTATGGCGACATCGAGGGTGCGAAGGCAGAGGAAGCCGTTCTGCGCAAGACCGATCCTTCGATGGCCACCAAACTCGCCCGCCGGATCCGATCTCCCGGGAAGCCCCTCCCGGTAACAGGAACCCCGACGGGCTCTCCCAGGCTTCCACCCAATTTTCTGAAACTCCTCGAAACCTTCAAGCGGATGCCTTTCGGGCCGGGGGGAACTCGATAGCCGGGAAAAACCCGAGGTTTGGCCGAGTCGGAGAAGAGACCCACCTCACTCCTGACTTCAACCACCCTCAAGTTTTGCGGGATTTTCATCAGGAGAATGACCGAGATTCGTCAATGTGTTTCCAAAAAGAGCAAAAAAAAAACCGGCCATCTGGCCGGTTTTTTCGGGAAGAATCT